>CAJFTY010000040.1 GCA_904420045.1 Candidatus Metaruminococcus caecorum
CAAATATCATGGCCCGGTAGTTCAGTTGGTTAGAACGCTAGCCTGTCACGCTAGAGGTCGTCGGTTCGAACCCGATCCGGGTCGCCAACATCCCTGTAAAAAGTGAGCGCAATCGCTCACTTTTTATCTGTGGATTTTTCTTTGTCCGCCGGACAAGCTTTGGTTTGCCTCTGTAGCTCAGTCGGTAGAGCAGAGGACTGAAAATCCTCGTGTCGATGGTTCGATTCCGTCCGGAGGCACCATATCTGCGGGTTTAGCTCATCTGGTAGAGCGCCACCTTGCCAAGGTGGAGGTAGCGAGTTCGAGCCTCGTAACCCGCTCCATGTCGCCGCAAGCGTTGGATCGCTTGCGGCGACTTTTTTAAAAGCCCCGGCATGTTGGAATATTTGTCCCTGGCAGACAAATAAAAAGCACCCTTCGCTTTCTGCAAAGGGTGCTTTTTGCGTGCAGTCAAACAAACAGCGGCTTTGGCCGCGCCGAAAAAAGGAGGATGCAGCATGAACGATTTTTCCAAACAATGGATGCGGGCCCTCATCAAAAAACTGTTGGAGGCCTTTGGGCAACGCCTGACATTCGCCGGTTTGCAGGGCAGCCGGGCCAGGGGGGAGGAGCGTCCGGACAGCGACATCGACGCGGTGGTTATTCTGGATATCCTGGAACCGGACGATCTACAAACCTATCGGGGCATTGTCCGCTCCATGCCGGACTCCCACCTGGCCTGCGGCTTTGTCTCCGACAAAGGGGAACTGGCCGCCTGGCCCCGATGGGAGCTTTGGGGATTTTACCACGACACCATTCCCCTTTACGGTAGCATGGACTTTGTGCTCCCCTTCATCACCGGGGAGGAGATCATCCGGGCAGTGCAGGCGGGCGCGGGCGCGATGTACCACGGGCTGTGCCACGGTCTGGTGTTCGGCGGCCTTCCCGAGGCACTGCCCGGGATTTGTAAAACCGCTTTTTTCGTCCTGTCGGCTCGGGAATATCTGCGCACTGGCGTATACCGCCGCACCAAGGCGGAGCTGTGCGCGGCGCTGGACACAGACGACCGGGCGGTTCTTGAACTGAGCATGGGGGATCTGCCCGCGTCCGAGAAGGAGTGTGAACAAGCCGGTCGCTTTCTTTTCGGCTGGAGCCGCAGGGTGCTGCAAGAGGCAGGCGCCACCCTTGAGGAAGATTGCCAACGGCGACCATGAAAGTTGAGTAAAAGTTACCAATTTCCCGCTGAAAATTTATCTGGGGGCTCGCATTTACACAGGGAGCGGCATGTGGTACAATCAGGTTAATTTGACGCAGCCGGGGAACCGGCGGGGAGGAATCGAAAATGGACCGACGGATTCAGGAGTGTTTAGAGCAAAAGGAAGGCAGCTATATCCTGCCGTTTTTTTGGCAGCACGGGGAGGATCACGACACACTGCTGGAGGAAATTGAGGCCATGCAGCGATGCCATGTGCGGGAATTCTGTGTGGAAAGCCGAATTCACCAGCAGTTTTGCGAGGACCAGTGGTGGGAGGACATGGGCTTTATCCTAAAAGAGGCGAAAAAGCGGGGCATGAAGGTGTGGCTGCTGGACGATAAGCAGTTTCCCACCGGATACGCCAACGGCAAGATGGTAGAACATCCTGAGCTTCGCAAACGGGGCGTTCGGGAGACCTGCGTGGACGTGCTGGGCCCGATGGTGCAGGGGGCGGTGGCGGCCTATGACCGGTACGATCCCGGCCGGGAAAACCTGCTGGGCGTGTACGCCTACCGCCGGTGCCCGGAGGGCGTTTTTGGGGACCCCATCGACCTGACCGATCACGTCCAGGACGGCTTGCTGTACTGGGACATCCCCGAAGGGGTGTGGCGTGTGTTTTTTGTCATTGACACCGACGCGTCCCCGGATTGTTACCGGGAGTACATCGACATGCTGTCCAAAGAGTCCTGCCAGCTGATGCTCCAAGCGGTGTACGAGCCTCATTATGAGCACTTTGCCGAGTATTTCGGGAACACCTTCGCGGGCTTTTTCTCGGACGAGCCCTGCTTTGCCAACGACATGGGGCACTATGATTCCAAGGTGGGCACGCCAGGTCTTGTGTTTCCCTGGAAAGCGGAGCTCACCGGCCTGATGGCAAAGGAAATGGGCGTCAGCGAACAAAAGGTTTTGGCCATGCTGCCCGCCCTGTGGTACGACTGCGGGGTGATCACCGCTCCTCTGCGGCAGGCGTACATGGAGACCATCACCAAGCTGTACAGCGAAAATTTTTGCTGGATGTTAGGGGATTGGTGCCGGGAGCACAACGTGCTGTACATCGGGCACGTGATCGAGGATATGAACGCCCACATGCGCACCGGGTACGGCGCGGGACACTATTTCCGGGCTCTGGACGGCCAGGACATGGGCGGCATCGACATCGTGCTCAACCAGCTGGTACCGGGCCTGAGCGAGGTCCCTCACACCAGCTGCATCGCGGGCGGAAGGGTGGATCCGGAGTTTTTCACCTACACCCTGGCTAAGATGGCGGCCTCCCACGGGCATTTGCAACCGCTTAAACGGGGCCGGTCCATGTGCGAAATCTTCGGGGCGTTCGGCTGGGCGGAGGGCCTGCCTATGATGAAGCGCATGGCGGACCACATGCTGGTAAACGGAATCAACTACTTTGTTCCCCACGCGTTCACGCCGAAATATCCTGATTCCGACTGCCCGCCGTACTTCTACTACAAGGGAAAAAACCCCCAGCACCAACTGTTTGGACGGCTGATGCAGTACATGCAGCGGGTGAGCCATGTGCTGTCCGGCGGAACCCATCAGGCCAGCGCCGCGGTGCTATACAACGCTGAGGCGGAATGGGCCGGCGGGGACTACATGCTATTCCAAAAGCCCTGCAAGGCACTGACCCGGGCGCAGATCGACTTTGACATCGTCCACGAGGACCTTTTATACAAAGAGGACACCCTGGTCAAAGACGGCCAGCTGTGCATAGGTGGGGAGGCCTTTGGCGCGCTGATCGTCCCTTATAGCGAACTGCTCCCCTACCGGCTGGTCGAGGCAATGGCAAGGCTGGCAAAACAGGGCCTGCGGGTTTGGTTTATAGACGGGTTATGCGCGGATTCCTCCGAGCACCGGGACATCCGGTGCTTTGATCCCCTGTTTTGTACGGTTCCGCTGTCCGAACTCCCCGCCCGTCTGCGGGAGGAAGGCCTGTTTGAGCTGGCCGTGAAAGATTCCTGCCCCGACCTGCGGTTTTACCACGTCAAGCGGGAGGGGAGCGATCTGTACATGTTCTACAACCAGAACGCCAGCCGGGCTGTCAACACCAGCGTACACCTTCCGAACGCAGGGGCGTGCGTATTCTACGATGCCTTTGACAACACCGTGTCCCAAGGGGAAGCGCCTGACGGTTGGCTCCCCCTGTACCTGGAGGGCGGCAACGCCTGTATCGTGGCGTTTGGCCAGACGGCGGGAGACGTATCCGAGCTCCCCGCCTGGATGGCCGTACCTGAAGGGGAGCGCACGCCGCTTCATCTGCGCTTTTCCATCTCGCTGCAAAACGCGGGGGAGAAAGAGTTTGTTCCCTATCGGGAGGATGCGGCTCCCTTCAACCTGACCTCGCCCCAGGGAAATCCCCGTTTTTGCGGAACCGCCCGGTATGAAACCGTATTCACGTTGGACAAGGCAGAGGGCAGGGTGTTCCTCGACTTGGGAACGGTTGGGGAGACTGCGCAGGTGTCCGTAAACGGCATTCCTTGCGGGGTGCGGATACAGGCCCCCTATCGGTTTGACATCACCGAGGCGGTAGGGCAGGGAGAAAACGACCTGGTGATCGACGTGGTCAACTCCCCCGCTTATCGGGAACGGGACGGCTTTTCCCGCTACCTGGCATTCCCACCCTCCGGGTTGATCGGCCCTGTTTCCATTGTAAACGCCGCAAAGTGATCCCGAGCGGTTATGATTTGCTTGTCCTTGATAAAACAAGAACCCTCCCGGAACAAAGCGTCCCGGGAGGGTTCTTGTTTATGTTGTTTTAAGGGTTTGATTGTGCAGCTGAGCATCCTGATACCCCTGGCGGTAACAAGCCGCGCATTCTGTGAACGCCAGGCTGTTGGCAAGGTCCATATACTCCAGTATCCGCGTTTTTAAAGCCTCCCGATCATAGCCGGCCGGTGGTTCTTGCAGCATGTGTTCGATTTGTGCGCTTAAATCCGTCAATCGTGCCAGCTGACAGCGATAGTCCTCGTTTCTTCGCCGATAGGCCAGCAGGCAGTGTTCACAGCGGGAATCCACGAAATTTTGCGCAGCGGCGTAAAATTCCTGTTCCATTGTTCAGCCCTCCTGTTTTTTTGTTTTGGAAGCGCTCCACATTTTTATTATGGGCGACGGTTTTGCTCCTGTCAAGAGCAAAAGTGCGTCTGTGCATACAAGGTGAAGCCTTCTGCAAATGGGCCTTTTCATTTTTGCGGAGATTTGGTATAATAACTATTATACCTTATAGATGGCCATGGCGATCCGTTCGCGTTGCTCACTCCCGCCAGTATGGCCAATTCTACCATTTTGCTTCACTTCACGGTAGAATAATATTTATACCAGTGGTAATTTGAACGAAGGGAAAAGAGGAAGACAAATGAGCGAAAAATTTTATGTGACGACCGCGATTACCTACACCTCCAAAAAGCCGCATATCGGCAATACCTATGAGGTGGTTCTCACCGACGCGATTGCGCGGTATCAGCGAATGGCCGGGCGCGATGTGTTTTTCCTCACCGGGACCGATGAGCACGGTCAAAAGATTGAAGAGATCGCCAAAGAAACCGGGATCACTCCGAAACAGCACGTGGACAAAATTGCGGGAGAAATCCGTTCCATCTGGGATTTGATGGGCTCCTCATACAATAAGTTTATCCGCACCACCGATGAAGCCCATGAAAAAGTCGTCCAGAAAATTTTTAAAAAGCTGTACGATCAGGGCGATATTTACAAAGGCGAATACGAAGGGCTGTACTGCGTGCCCTGCGAGTCGTTTTTCACCGAGTCTCAGCTGGTGGACGGATGCTGCCCTGACTGCGGACGCCCGGTGGAAAAGACCAAGGAGGAAGCGTATTTCTTTAAAATAAGCAAGTATCAGGACCGCCTGATGCAGTATATGGACGAGCATCCTGACTTTATCGTGCCCGAGTCCCGCAAAAAAGAGATGGTCAATAACTTTTTAAAACCCGGGCTTCAGGATCTGTGCGTGTCCAGAACCTCCTTTACCTGGGGGGTGCCGGTGGATTTTGATCCCAAACACGTGGTGTACGTCTGGATTGACGCGCTTTCCAACTACATCACCGCCCTGGGCTATGACCCCGATGGTTCCAGCGAGCAGTTCCAAAAATACTGGCCGGCCGAGCTCCACGTGATCGGCAAGGACATTTTGCGGTTCCACACGATTTACTGGCCCATTATGCTCATGGCGTTGGATCTGCCTCTGCCCAAACAGATTTTCGGCCATCCGTGGCTGTTGTCCGGGCAGGACAAGATGAGCAAATCCAAGGGCAACGTTATGTATGCCGACGATCTGGTGGAGTTGTTCGGCGTGGATGCCATGCGGTACTACCTGCTCAGCGAAATGCCCTACGCCCAGGACGGCACCATCACCTACGAAAACATCATCGCCCGGTACAATTCGGACCTTGCCAACACCCTGGGGAATCTGGTCAACCGCACGGTGGCGATGATCCATAAGTATTTTGACGGGGTCATTCCCGCGCCTGCCGCCTGCGATCCCCTGGACGGGGAGCTGTCCGCCTGCGCGCTTGCCTCCGCCAAGGCGTTTTCCTCCTGTATGGAGCAGTATAAAACCGCCGACGCGCTGGACGCGGTGATGAACCTGGCCCGGCGGAGCAACAAGTATATCGACGAAACCGCTCCCTGGGTCCTGGCGAAGGACGAAAGCGGAAAAGAGCGTTTAAAAACCGTGCTGTACAATCTGGCGGAGAGCATTCGCTTTTTGGGCGTACTGCTGGCGCCCGCCCTGCCGGAGACCTCCGGGAAGATCCTGGAGCAGGTAAACGCCGCGACCCAGAGCCTTGACAGCCTGGAACGCTTTGGAGCCACCGAAGCGGGAACCAAAGTGGGCGCGCCTGAGCCGCTGTTCGCCCGGATTGACGAGGCCAAAAAGATGGCGCAGATCAACGAGAGGATCGAGAAAAACGCTCCCAAGCCGGAACCGAAAAAGGAACAGACCCCGCAAGGCGTGGCAGTCATCGGAATAGAGGACTTTGCCAAGGTGTCTCTCAAGGTGGCGCAGATCACCGCCTGTGAGAAGGTGGAAAAATCCGACAAGCTTTTGCGGTTACAGCTGGAAGATGGGGACAACGGCCGTCAGGTGGTGTCCGGCATCGCCAAGTGGTATGCGCCGGAGGATCTGGTGGGCAAAAAAGTGGTCATCGTGGCAAACTTAAAGCCCGCGAAGCTTCGGGGCGTGCTCAGCGAAGGGATGATTCTGGCCGCCGACTGCCCGGACGGCGACGTGAAGGTGCTGTTTGCGGACGATTCCATCCCGGCGGGCAGTAAAATCCGGTAGGAAAAGAGGAAGGTTCATGGCACTCACTGGGATATTTGATTCCCATTCCCACTACAACGACGAAGACTTTGATGCCGATCTTCCCCAGGTGGTGGAGATGCTCCGCCAAAACGGGGTGTGCGGCGCGGTCAACGTGGGCTACAACGCGGCGGCCTCTCAAAAGGCCAGACAGTTGTGCGAACAATACCCGGGCTTTTTCTGGTACAGTGCGGGGATCCACCCTTACGACGCAGGGGAGGCTGCCAATGGCGATCTGGACGTGATCCGTGAGCTGGCAAACGATCCCCGCTGCGTGGCGGTGGGGGAGATCGGCCTGGACTACTTCCGGGACCTGTGCCCAAAGGACCGTCAAAAGGCGTACTTTGAAGCCCAGCTCTCCCTGGCGGAGAAGCTTTGCAAGCCCGTGATTATCCACACCCGGGACGCCACCAAGGACACGTTGGACATTCTCTCCCGGCACACCGCCCGGGGCGTGGTGCACTGTTTTTCCGGCTCCGCCGAAACGGCGAAGGAGCTTGTGCGTCAGGGCTGGCACATTGGATTTACCGGGGTGGTGACCTTTAAAAACGCCCGGAAAATTTTGGAGGCAGCTAAAGTGGTTCCCATGGAGCGCCTGCTTTTGGAAACCGACTGCCCGTACATGGCGCCGGTTCCCCACCGGGGCAAGCGGTGCACTTCGGATATGATCGCATGGACCGCTCAGGCCATTGCCGGACTCAAGGGCGTTTCCGCCCAAGAGCTGGTGGACGCCGCCCGGGCCAACACTTTGCGGCTGTTCGGCATTGAGTCGAACGTGTAAACCTTTATTCCATAGAAAGCAAGGGGCATTCCCATGAAAAAAGCGCAACATATTTTATATACCATCGGAAAAACTCTGTATATCAACCTGACCAACCGCTGCCCCTGCCGGTGCGACTTCTGCGTGCGTACCCACGGGGATGGAGTGGGCGACGCGGACAGCCTGTGGCTGGACCACGAACCCTCGCTGGAGGAGGCGGTTGCGGCGTTTGACAAATACGACCTGTCTAGGTTTGACGAGGCGGTGTTCTGCGGCTACGGCGAGCCCATGGAGCGGCTGGAGGTCCTGCTGGGGGTCTGCCGTTTTCTGCGGGAACATACGGAGCTCCCCATCCGGATCAACACAAACGGCCTGGCCGATCTGATCCATCAAAAGCCCACGGCCCATCTGTTAAAAGGGCTGGCGGACACGGTTTCCATCAGCCTGAACGCGCCCACGGCTCAAGAGTATGTGGAACTTTGTCATCCAACATTCGGAGAAGCCTCCTTTGAAGCAATCTTAAAATTCGCCGGGGACTGCCGTCACGCGGTGCCGGAGGTGATCCTGTCGGTGGTAGACGTGATCCCTCCCGAGCGGGTGGACCTGTGCCGGGAAATCGCGGAGGAACTGGACGTGGATTTCCGCCTGCGGGAATACTGGACATAAAGCCTTTGAAAGGGAGACGCTTTAAAAAGCGGTCTCCCTTTTTTCTGTAGGATGCCGGATTTTTGTTTAAACAGGCCGGATTATGATGGTTCGCAACGGATGGTTGACAGATTGCAAGCCGCTGTTTGGTGGCGTGCAACCGTAAAAAAGGATATTTTTTGTATATAGCAGATGGCAGTCAGCCGCCGGCGTCGTCAAACGGAGGAAAACAATTATGATTCTAGCGGATAAGATCATTCGGTTAAGAAAACAAAACGGCTGGTCGCAGGAAGAACTCGCTGAAAAAATGCAGGTATCCCGTCAGGCGGTATCCAAATGGGAAGGAGCTCAAACGACACCGGATCTTGAAAAGATTTTAATGTTAAGCAGTCTTTTCGGTGTGACAACCGATTATCTGCTCAAGGACGAAATGGAGGACGAGGGACATTCCGATGGAACCAACATGTCGGTAAAACGAATGACTCTTGCACAGGCAAATGCTTTTTTGGAGTGGAGAAAATCGGCGTCTATGCGAATTGCCATCGCAACTTTTCTGTGCGTGATTGCGGTCATACCGCTTTTACTTTTGAGTGCGGCAGCCGAAGTGACCGCTTATGCTATACCTGAACATGTTGCGGGAGGGGTCGGCTTGACGGCGCTGTTCGTTCTTGTTGCGATTGCCGTTGCCATATTCATTTTTTGCGGTTTCAAAAACGCACCGTTCGATTTTATTGAGGACGAGCCGTTTGAAACAGAATACGGTGTGGCAGAAATGGTAAAAGAAAAACAAAAGGCATACAGAAACATTTATCAGAAGTGCAATGTCATTGGCGCTTGCATCTGCGTTCTTTCTCCGATCCCGCTGTTTATAGGTGCATTTTCAGGAAAGGAATTTTTTACAGTGATGATGCTTGCCGTTACTATGCTTCTTGCGGGAGTTGGAGCAGCAGTTTTTATCCTTTCAGGCGTCCGATGGGCAAGCATGCAGAAGCTTTTAAAACAAGGCGAATTTTCTTTGCGAAAAAAAAGAACAAGCCGGATCAAAGAAACCGTCTCGACGATCTATTGGCTGTCCACAGCCGCCATATATCTCGGCTTTAGCTTTTGGACGAACGCTTGGAAAACGACCTGGATTGTATGGCCGGTCGCCGGGATCCTGTTTGCAGCCGTCATGTGCCTTTGCAACCTGCTTGTTGACCGGGAAAAATAAACGCTCAACACCGTTTCGGCATACAAGCCTCTAGCGGCGGTTTTTGCCGCCGAATTACGAAACATACCTCCACCTGCCGAACAATACAGAACGGTTTTTCAGCGATGTACGAATGATTTTTTTTACAGTCTATTCTTCCCCAATATATAAATCCCCCTTGCGATTTGGCAAGGGGGATTTGCTTTAAAAGTTTAACACATACGAGTTGAAACTGCAAATAAAGCCGCCAGCTATGCGGGTGGATATTTACTGTGTCTAATCGAGTTTTAAATCCGTGTGTAAAGTGGCGGTCTTGAGAATCAGCCGGTCCCGGGTCCAGTGGTCCCGGTAATAGGTGCAGGCGTCAAAATGGTCGTTGACCAAGTCCATATGCGCCTTCATCCTGGATTGTAGCTCTTCCAGCACGTTTTGGTAGGACGGATCGTCCGCCAGATTGTGCATTTGATAGGGGTCGGAAAGGTTATCGAATAAAAGCTCCTGCCGGTCGGAGCGGAAGATGGCGTAGGTGTATTGCTTGGTGCGAAACGCCCGCCACTCGTTCCCGTCCCGCCAGTCGGCGGTGGCGCCGGTTCCCATCATCAGCGCGCCGTCGGGTTCTTGCCCGCCTTTGCCTAAAATTGGGCCGCTGACATCCATGCCTTCCACTTCCTTGGGACAGGGGAGATCCAGCATAGACAGCAAGGTGGGCATCAGATCCACGGTGTTTACACAGGCGTCGCACTTGGTTCCCGGCTGGATATGGCCCGGCCAGCGGATCAAAAAGGGCACCCGAACCGCTTCTTCATAAAAAATGTTTTTGGCCCGGCGTCCGTGAGCGCCGAACAGCTCCCCGTGGTCGGAGGTGAACACAAAGATGGTGTTTTCCCGCAGGTCAAGATCGTCCACCGCCTGCATCAGACGGCCGATGTTGTCGTCCAGATTGGCAGTCATGGCGTAATAAACCCGAATCCACTCGGTGAGTTCGGCGCGCTCTTTTTCACTTAGCTTCGCCCAGTCGTCCGCGTGGGGATCGTTATCCGGCAGATAGTTGGGAGGGAGGGAAAACTCCACGTCCTTAAATTTTTCCAGATACTCCGGCGGAACATTTTCCGGCACCCAAGGGTCGTGAGGCGTGCCCAGAGACAGGAACAGGGCGAAGGGCTTTTCCCCTTTGGACAGCCGTTCCAACTGCTCGATGGCAAGATCAGTCTGTCCGTCGGGCTCGTATTTGTCAAAAAAGATTTTTTCGGGGGAGTTGAGGTGATAATAGGCATGGGGCTTATAGTATTCGTGGTGAAAATTGTACGCCGCGAAAAAGTCGTCAAACCCCAGCCGGTCCGGCCCTGCGGGGATGTAGGAGTTTTTGGAGTCTTCATGGTTGCCCCACTCGTTGGCGTACAAATGCCACTTGCCGATGTAAGCGGTTTCGTACCCGCCGTCATGAAGCTCGTGGGCAATGCAACGGTGATCGGGGTTCATCCGGATTTCGTTGATCACCATGCCGGTGGAGGTGGTGTATTTTCCGGTGAACAGGGTAGCGCGGTAGGGAGCGCATACCGGATGGCCGGACACCGCGTTACACAGATCCACGCTTTCGGCGGCCAAACGGTCGATGTTGGGGGTCTTGGCCTTTTGGTCCCCGCTGTATCCGCAGGAGGAAAGCCGCAGCTGATCTGCAAAGACGTAGACCAAATTGGGATGCTTACTCATAAAAACGTCTCCTTTATGTAATTTACATTATTGAAATGCGAGGGAGGCCGCCTGCCGCAATCCGGGCAGGGCGGAGGTGAGGAAATCCTGATAGGGGCAGTAACCCGGCTGGGAAAAATAAAAATCCCGGTAGCGAAAGCAGCCGCCTCCGCACAGGGTGCGCACCCGGCAGGTGGCGCACATGGGATTTTGTTTTTCCCCAGAACGGGCGAGAAATTCCTTCATCGGCGGCGCTTTCGCCAGTTCGTCAAAAGGCCGTTCCAGAATGCTCCCTGCCCGGAACTCGTCCAGCACGTAAAAGTCGCAGGGATATACCCCGCCGTCGGCCTCAATCACGAACTGAGGCTGGCAGAAGCCCAGCATGCCGCACATCTCGGGAGGGAGCCCGGCCGCCATCCGGGTCAGGTTGTCAAACAGCCGGATGCTCATGTAATAGCCGTTTTGGATCTCCTGAAGCCAGAGGGAAAACAGCTCTTTTAAAAACGAGGCGTACAGCCTGGGGGACAGCGAATAAGGCGCTTGCTCCCCCGGATGGTCCAGAGGGGCCAGACAGGGGATAAACTGCACAAAATCAAAGCCGTGTCCCTTAAAAAAGCGGAACAGCTGCCGGGGACGTTTGGCCGCCTGGGCGGTAATCACCGACAGAATGTTAAAATCCACCCCGTGGCGTTTGAGGGTGCATGCAGCCTTAAGCACCTGTCCGGCAGTGCCGGCTCCCTTGGCGTCCACCCGGTTTAGGTCATGGAGGGACTCTTCCCCGTCCAGGGAAAGCCCCACCAGGAAGCCGTTTTGTGCAAACAGTCCGCACCAGTGATCGTTCAGGTGGATGCCGTTGGTCTGGATGGAATAGTGCAGGGAGACGCCGGCGGGTTTTTGTTCCCGGGCGTATGCGGTAAAATCCTCAAAAAAATCAAAGCCCGCCAGGGTGGGTTCTCCGCCCTGAAAGGCAAAGTGGACCTGACCGGAGTTCCCACTGGCCGCATACGCCCGATCGATCAGGGTGTGCGCCGTCTCCCGGGACATGATCCCGTAGGATTTGACCTGGCGCAGGTCGCTGACATTCGCGTAAAAGCAGTAGCGGCACCGCAGGTCGCACAGCGAGGAGGCCGGCTTAATCAGCGCGGAAAAAATCGCCATATTCATCACCATTCCTTGAAAGATAAAACCGCGGTTTCAACTTCGGACGTCAGGAGGTCAGACAAAGGGGAACGCCATCCCGCAGGCGTTTAAGATGAAATACAGGATCAGGGAAACTCCTCCCGCCCCCAGCATGATCAAGATGGGATTGCATTTTACCTTGCGCAGGACAAAAAAGCACAGTGCGAAAAACAGGATGGCCAGCCAGTCGATGTTTTCAAGGGAAAACGCGCCTTTGGTGACCGGGTAAAACGAGGTCTGTAAAATTGACACCCCCGCCGAGGCGATCAGCGCCACGATGGCGGGCCGCAGCCCTCCCAGAATCCCCTGGATGATGGGCAGGTTCCGGTATTTTTTATAAATCCACGCCAAGATGAGCACAATGACACAGGAGGGGAGCACACAGCCCAGAGTGGCCACCAGCGCCCCGGGAATGCCTCCTACCCGGATGCCCACAAAGGTGGCGCAGTTGATGGCCACCGGCCCCGGCGTCATCTGGGAGATGGTGATGATGTCCACAAACTCGGTTTTGTCCATCCAGTGGTACAGATCCACCACCTGGGACTGGATCAGGGGAACCGAAGCGTAGCCGCCCCCGAAACTGAACAGGCCGATCTGGAGAAAGCTCCACAAAAGCTGCAGATAGGTCATCGGCTCTCTCCGCCCTTTCGCTGCTGATATAGAGCGGTCAGCGCCCCGATGGCTCCGCAGATTAGGATGATGAGCATCACATTGACGCCGAACACGCATACGGCGGCAAACGACAATAGCATCACCAGGATGGGGAGGATGATTTTTCTTCGGAAAATCTCCATCCCCATGGAGAGCACCACATCGGCAATCAGCGCGCCTACCGCCACCTGCATGCCCCACAGCGCCGCCCGCACCGCGCCAGAGTTTTGAAACGCGATGTAAAAATACGACAGCACCGACAAAAGAAGCAGAGGAGGCAGCACGGTGCCCAAAATCGTCAGCAGCGCGCCAGGCAGCCCCGCCAGGCGGTAGCCGATCAGAATGGAGGCGTTGACCGCGATGGCTCCTGGAGAGGATTGAGCGATGGCGGCAATATCCAGCATCTCTTCTTTTTCAAGCCAGCCGTACTGATCCACAAATTTGCGCTGCATCAGCGGGATCATCACATATCCACCGCCAAAGGTAAATGCGCTGAGGGTAAACGTGGAGAGAAACAGTTTTCCGTAAAACCGTGCGTCTTTTTTCACTGAAGGGCTTCTCCTTTGACCGTCTTTCTGTTTGGATAAACGGAATCGTTCTTTTGCAACAGTTTCCATTATAACAATTCCAGTTTGATCTGTAAACATCCGAGCTTCTTTCCTTTTCACAGAATCGAAAAAATGCCTTCATTAATTTCCTTAGGCGCCGGAAAACGACAGATAGGGCGATTGAGCTCCCAAAAAGGAAAACGTGGAATCCTTACGATCGTTTTTCACATCTTGGGATGATTTTGTCATAACCAAACAAATGGTTGGCTCAATCGGACACAACGCCCAAACGAGAACCGTTAAATTCACAAAATGCTTATGATTTCCTTCTATTTTCTTCATGAATCCATGGTTAAATAGGATATCCTATGATTCCAGTGTGATTTCATCTCCCGGAGATGTCCCATCGAAAGCAGGTAGAATATGCCAAAAATAATCATTGATTCCGAACGGTGTAAAAGTTGTGGTCTGTGCGTAGGCAAATGCCCGGTTCAAATTTTGCAGATCGACAAAAAGCGTCTGAATAGAAAAGGTTACAACCCGGTCAGAATAACCGATATGGACAAGTGCTTAGGTTGTAAGCGGTGCGCGACCATCTGTCCCGACTGTGTGTTCACCATTCAAAAGAAATCGTGACTGCAAAGAAGTATACGGCAGTCCGGCGGAGCAGTTTTGACCAACGCTGGCCGCCTGAAAAAATCGAAAAGGACGGATTTTTATGGAACCGATTTTAATGAAGGGGAACGAGGTGCTGGCTCAGGCGGCGATTTTCGCCGGATGCCGTCAGTACTTTGGATACCCCATCACCCCGCAGACCGAGATCGCCGCCTATATGTCCCGGCAGATGCCCAAGGCGGGCGGGGTGTATCTGCAGGCGGAGTCGGAAGTCGCCGCTATTAATATGGTATTGGGCGCGGGCGCGGCAGGCGGACGGGCCATGACCTCCACTTCCTCGCCGGGCCTGAGCCTGATGACCGAGGGGATTTCTTATATCGCGGGGATGGATATTCCCTGCCTGATCGTCAATGTCCAGCGGGGCGGGCCAGGTCTGGGAGGGATTCAGCCCTCCCAGGCGGATTATTGGCAGGCCACTCGGGCGCTGGGCCACGGGGATTTTCACGTGATGGTGTTCGCCCCCTCCAGCGTGCAGGAGATCGCGGACTTGGTTCCCCGAGCCTTCGATCTGGCCGATCAATACCGGGTGCCCGCCATGTTCTTAATGGACGGGAGTCTGGGCCAGATGATGGAGCCGGTGGCGTTCCCCGACAAGCCCGCCGATCCCGGCGCCCTGCCGGAAAAGCCCTGGGCCGCTGTGGGCAATGGGGGAAAACGTCCCAACAACATTTTAAACTCCCTGATGCTCAAAGCGCCGGTGCTGGAGGCGTCGGTGCTGGAGCGGTTTGACCGCTATGAAGCGATTAAACAGGAGCTCTGCGAATACGAGGCATACCGCACCGGCGACGCCCAGATTGTGCTGGTGGCCTACGGCACCACCGCCCGGATCGCCAAATCGGTGGTGGACGAAGCCCGAAAAGAGGGGATTAAAGCGGGGCTGTTCCGCCCGGTCACGCTGTGGCCCTATCCCTATGAGCCCCTGTCGAGGCTTTCCGCCCGGTGCTTCCTGGCGGTGGAGATGAGCATGGGCCAGATGGTGGAGGATGTGCGTCTGGCGGTAAACGGACGTGCTCCCGTGCATTTTTACGGGCGCACCGGCGGTATGATCCCCCGTCCCAACGAGGTGTTGGAGCGGGTGCGTGCCCTGGCCAAAGACCCATCTGGGAAAGGAGCAGACCGATGAATACGATTTTTAAAAAGACAGCAGGGCTCACCGACGTGCAGACCCACTACTGTCCGGGCTGCACTCACGGCATCGTCCACCGGCTGGTGGGCGAGGTTTTGGAGGAGCTGGGCGTGCTGGACCGCACCGTGGGGATCGCCTCGGTGGGGTGTTCGGTGATGGCCTATGAGTATTTTAACTGCGATATGGTGCAGGCGCCTCACGGACGTGCTCCCGCTGTGGCAACCGGGGTCAAGCGCACCCTGGGACGGGACAGCGTGGTGTTCACCTATCAGGGGGACGGGGATCTTGCCGCCATTGGCACGGCGGAGACCGTGCACGCTGCTACCCGGGGCGAAAACATCACCGTGATTTTTATCAACAACGCCATCTACGGCATGACCGGCGGACAGATGGCGCCCACCACCCTGCCGGGGCAGGTGACCCAAACCACCCCCAACGCCCGGAATGTGCTCACCGACGGGTTCCCCATCCGGGTGATGGAGATGCTGGCCACCCTGGACGGGGTGGCCTATGCCGAGCGGGTGTCTTCTGGGGACATCCCCGACATCCAAAAGGCAAAGCGGGCGATCAAAAAGGCGTTTACCTGCCAGATGGAGGGCAAGGGCTTTTCCATTGTGGAGGTATTGTCCACCTGTCCTACCAACTGGGGGATCAGCCCCAGCGAGAGCATGGAGTGGCTTCAGACCCATATGACCCGGCAGTACCCTTTAGGTGTGTTTAAAGACGTGACCGAAACCGGGGTATTCCCGGTTTTGACGGATAATCCGATGGACTTGTAAGGAGGGGATAACGGTATGTGCAACGATCCCATTCAGCTATTGCTGGCGGGCTTTGGGGGACAGGGGATCCTGTTTGCCGGAAAGGCCGCCGCCTATGCCGGCATGGCGGAAGAAAAAAACGTCACCTGGCTTCCCTCCTACGGGCCGGAGATGCGGGGCGGCACCGCCAACTGTTCGGTCTGCGTCTCCAAAGCGGCGATCAGCTGCCCGATTGTGTTCGAGCCAAATCTCTTGGTGGTAATGAACCAGCCGTCCTTCCACGCGTTTGTGGAAAAGGTGGTTCCCGGTGGGGTTGTGGTGATGAACTCATCTTTAATCAAGGAGGATTGCCTTCGTCCGGATGTGACGGCCTACGCCATCCCTGCCACCGAGCTTGCGGAGCAAAACGACCTGCCGGGACTTGCCAACATCATTATGCTGGGCTACGCCGCCCAGGTTACCGGCGCGTTTGGCCTGGGATCTCTGCAAGCGGCGCTGGGGCGCTGCGTGCCTTTGTCCAAACAGCAGCTTTTAGAGCCCAACCTTCACGCGGTCCAAATTGGATGGACGTATAAGGAGCCGGCAGAATAACAAGAGCATAAAGCAAAACATTTAGAAAAAGAAACCCGAACAATCCCCCGGAACGAATTCCGGGGGATTGTTCGGGTTTAAAGAGCAATTGCCGCCGCAATAAAAAAAGACCGCCCTGCAAGCAGGACGGCAAAATCAGATAAACGAATATCAAAGATGAAAGTGAAAGGATAATGAAGGGAGTTGCAAGAATGATATTACCATATACTTCCAAATTTGTAAAGAGGTTTTGCAAAAAAAGATTGCGATTTTTTTTCCAGTGTGCTTAAATAGAAAGAAACAAGGAATATTTTTGGAGGACATCCATGCTGTTTATCAATGCTGTGTTAAAGACAATGGAAGGACCGGATATCCCAAACGGATATCTGAGGGTAAAAGACGGCCGGATTGACCATCTGGGACCCATGGAGGCTTTTTCCGGCCCCGAGGCCGGGGAGGAGGTTTTTGACCTCACAGGAAAAACAGTGTATCCAGGTTTTATCGACGCCCACAGCCATCTGGGCATGTGGGAGGACGGGCTGGGGGACGAAGGGGATGACGGCAACGAGGACACCGATCCCACCACGCCCCAGCTTCGGGCGTTGGACGCGGTCAATCCCACCGACCATTGCTTTGAGGAAGCCGTCGCCGCCGGCGTGACCACTGTGCTCACCGGGCCGGGGAGCGCCAACCCCATCGCGGGAGAGTGGATCGCCATGAAAACCGCAGGCCGGCGGATCGACGACATGGTGATAAGCCCAAACGCCGGAATGAAGTTTGCCCTGGGAGAAAACCCCAAAATGTGTTATCACGGCAAAAGCCAGATGCCGGTGACCCGCATGGCCACCGCCGCCCTGATCCGGGAACAGCTCAACAAGGCCCGCCGTTACCAAAAGGACAAGGAGCTGGCGGCTTCGGATGACGATTACGACGAGCCGGAATACGACATCAAGTGCGAAGCGCTGCTGCCGGTGCTCAGACGGGAGCAAAAGGCGTTTTTTCACGCCCACCGCACCGACGACATGTTTACCGCCATCCGGCTGGCCAAGGAGTTCCAGCTGGACTACGTGCTGGTGCACGGCACCGAAGGATATCAGGTGGCGGACATCCTGAAAGAAGAAAACGCCCCGGTGATCGCCGGGCCGATTTTGTGCGACCGTTCCAAGCCGGAGCTGCGCCATCTGACCACCAAAAACGCCGGCGCGCTGAACCGGGCGGGGTTGCCGGTGGCCATCTGTACCGACCACCCGGTGATCCCCATCCAGTATCTGGCCTTGAGCGCGGGTATCGCCGTGGCGGCGGGAATGGACTACCAACAGGCCCTGCGGGCGATCACCATCAACCCGGCGAAGATCTGCGGAATCGATCATCTGGTGGGCTCCTTAAAGGCCGGAAAGCAGGCCGATCTCACGGTGTTTCAGGGGGATCCCTTGAGCGTGTACAGCTCCCCCTGCCTGGTGATGATCGACGGGAAGATTTATAAAAACGAAGTGGGAGGGAATCCTCATGCGTGAGCTGGATACCTCACGGATCACCGACGCGGTTCGGGAACTGTGTATCAAGGCAAATAAAGTGCTTCCCTGCTCCATGGACCGGCTGGTGCGGGAAGGGGCGGACAGCGAGCAGTCCGAGCTTGGGAAAAGCGTGTTCCACGATTTGTGCGCCAATCTGGACGCGGCCAAAGAGCTTAACGTCCCCATCTGCCAGGACACCGGCATGGCGGTGGTGTTTTTGGAACTGGGACAGGATGTGCACCTGACCGGCGCTCCCCTGGAGGATGCGGTCAACGAGGGGGTGCGCCGGGGCTATGTGGACGGGCTTTTACGCCTTTCCATTGTGAAAGACCCTCTGCGGCGAGTGAACACCGGGGACAACACTCCGGCGGTGATCCACACCCGGATTGTTCCAGGGGATAAGGTGTCGGTAACAGTTGCGCCCAAGGGGTTTGGCAGCGAGAATATGAGCGCTATGCGGATGTTCACTCCCGCTGCCGGAGCGGAGGACGTCATCCAATTCGTGGTGGACACCGTCAGCCGGGCGGGGAGCAATCCCTGCCCGCCCATCGTAGTGGGCGTGGGACTGGGCGGCGATTTTGAGCTTTGCGCCTATTTGGCCAAAAAAGCCCTCTGCCGGGATGTGGAGCGCCGCCACCCAGACCCGTTTTACCGGGAGATGGAACAGCGAATGCTGGATGAAGTCAACCGCCTGGGTATCGGACCCCAGGGCTTCGGAGGCACTGTGACCGCCCTGGCGGTAAACATTGAGACGTTTGCCACCCATATCGCCGGGCTGCCGGCGGCGGTGAACATTGGCTGTCATGTGACCCGGCACGCCTCAAAAATTTTGTAGGAAGCTTGTATTTTATGCACAAATGTGATACAATAATCCCACAGGGTTCTTATCTATTTATTACAATCCTGTGAACGAAACGCGGCGCAAGCCGCGATAGGAGGCTTGTATCATGACGACGGTATTCCAAACCAAAAAAATCACTCTCAACGAAGCGTTTCAGGAAAAGGCGGCCAAAAAGCTGCAAAAGCTCGACCGGTTTTTTGACGATGCCACGGCGACCATCAAGGTTTCCTCTTTAAAAGACAAAGTCGTGATGGAGCTTACGGTCAAATACAACAGCCTGATTTTCCGGGCGGAGTCCATGGCGGTGGACAAGTTTGACGCACTGGACGACTGTGTGGACACGATCATCCGCCAGATCCGCAAAAACAAAACCAGGCTGGAAAAACGCCTGCATCAGGGCGGCGACCTCTTTGTCGGGTTCGAGGACGACGTGGAGGAAACCGACAGCAAAGTGGTCAAGGTGAAACGTTTTATCGTCAAGCCCATGGATGTGGAAGAGGCGATTTTGGAGATGGAAATGCTGGGACATGCCTTCTTCATGTTCCGCAACGCGGACACCAACGAGATCAACGTGGTGTACCGCCGTAAAGACGGCCAGTACGCCGTGCTGGAACCGGAAATGTAATAGGGACGGCTCAAGCGCGCCCGGCAACGTTTTCGCTGCCGGGCGTTTTGTGTTTCAGAACTGCAAGATATTTTACAAATTGTATAATTGTGGCGATATATAACGAAAATGCGTGTCTTTTAAGCGATGTAAGTAGCTTAAACTGGAAAGGATTGGTCAATTGTGGAAAAACTCAGGCTGTCGTGCCCCTGCCTGTTTGGGCTGGAAAGCGTGCTGGCCGGGGAGGTCAAACGCATGGGCGGCCTTCAAGTGGAGGCTCAGGACGGGAAGGTGAACTTTTCCGGCGGGTGGGAGATGGTGGCCAGGGCCAACCTCTGCCTGCGCACAGCGGAACGGGTGCTCATCGAGTTGGGGAGCTTTGAGGCAAGAAGCTTTGAAGAGCTGTTCCAGGGGGTCAAGGCCCTGCCGCTGGAGGAGTTTATCGGCATGAAGGACGCCTTCCCAGTCAAGGGATGGTCGTTAAACAGCAAGCTTATGAGCATCCCCGACTGCCAGTCCATCATCAAAAAGGCGGCGGTGGAGCGGCTTCGCCAGACCTATGGGGTCAGCTGGTTTGAGGAAAGCGGCCCGGTGCGGCAGATCCAGTTTTCCATCCGCAAGGATCAGGTCTGCATCTTTCTGGACACTTCGGGAGCGGGACTCCACAAGCGGGGATACCGGAAAACCTCCACCCTGGCTCCCATCAAAGAGACCCTGGCCGCCGGAATTCTGGACTTGGCCCGGGTGCGAAAGGACACCGTGTTGATGGATCCCTTCTGCGGCTCGGGGACGTTTTCCATCGAGGGCGCGCTCAAGGCGTTCCAGATCCCGCCGGGAATTCACCGCCGGTTCGCCGCGGAAAAATGGGACTGCATGCCGGAGGCGGTGTGGAAGGACGAGCGCGCCCGGGGCCTTGCGGGAATCCGCCGGGACGCGGCGTTTGAAGCGTACGCCTCCGACATCGACCTAGGGGCGGTGGAGCTCACCCGGGAAAATGCCAAAAAGGCGGGAGTTGCGCCCCGCATTCGGGTCAAACAGGCGGATATCCGGGACTTTTCCTGCACCCGGGAAAACGCGGTGGTGGTGTGCAACCCGCCCTACGGCGAGCGGCTGTTGGAAATCCGGGAGGCCCAGGAACTGTACAAAACCATGGGAAAGCAGTTTGATCTTTTTTCCAGCCAGAGCTTTTACATCATCAGCCCGGACGAAAAGTTTGAAACGCTGTTTGGAGCCAAAGCGGCCAAACGGCGCAAGCTGTACAACGGCATGATCAAGTGCCAGTTGTACATGTACTACAGCACCAACCGGTAGGGAAAAGGGGATGGGTTTTATGAACAAACCGAACATTATCTTGATTTCCTGCGACGAGCTCCGCATGGACACCCTGGAATACGATTTAGAGTTGCAGAGCCCTGGCATTGCGTGTGCAAAAGATCTGGCCCGGCTGCGGGGCAAGCGGACCAAGCATCTGCTCCCCCAGGTGCTGCCGTGATGGAGCGGGTAAGCGCTGGCCTGCCGCTGGAGCAGGTTCCTGCCAAGACCATCGTGACCAAGACAAAGGGGACGGGGTGGTTTGGCACGAATTACAATATGAACATCTATCGGGGCTGCTGCCATGGATGCATTTACTGCGACAGCCGCAGCGAATGCTACGGCGTGGAGGAATTCGACCGAGTGCGGGTCAAAAAAAACGCATTGCAGGTCATCCGAGATGACCTGCGCCGAAAGGTAAAGCCGGGCGTGGTGGCTACCGGAGCCATGAGCGATCCCTATAACCCGTATGAACGGGACTTGCAGCTTACCCGCCACGCTCTGGAGCTTTTGAGCGCCTATGGGTTCGGGGCGGCCATCGCCACCAAAAGCGAACTGGTTCTGCGGGACATCGATGTACTGCGGGAGATCAAGGAACACTCCCCGGTGCTGGTGAAAATCACCGTCACCACCGTGGACGATGGGCTCAGCCGTGTGATTGAGCCCGGCGCGCCGGCGTCCTCTCGCCGGTTTCAGGCGATCCGGGAGCTTTCCGGCGCGGGGGTGTACGCCGGTGTGCTGCTGATGCCGGTGCTCCCGCTTTTGGAGGATACCCCCGGCAACATCCTCGGGGTGATCGAAAAAGCTCACGAGGCCGGGGCACGGTTTATCTACCCCGCCTTCGGCATGACCCTGCGACAGAACCAGCGGGACTGGTATTTTGACAGGTTGGACGAATTGTTCCCCGGCCGGGATCTGCGGCGTCGATACGTGGAACAGTTCGGAAACTCTTACCGCTGTGTGAGCCCCCAGGCGGGGGAACTTTGGAAGCTGTTTCGAACCGAGTGCGACCGGCGGGGGATCCTCTACCGGATGCCGGACATCATTGCCTCCTATCAATTGGGATACGAGGGAAACCAGCTGCGCTTTTTCTGAGTACAAACAAACAGGCCGCGAAAGCAAAGCTTTCGCGGCCTGTTTGCGTGGTGTGTGTATTGCGGCGGCTGTGGAATGCCGCCGGAAAAACAGCCGGGGGTAACGGCTGCTTTTCCCAAAGAAAAATAAATAGGGGATATCTTTAACGCTGCACCAGCCGGTAGTAGGCCTTGGCAGTCAGGGAGTATATAAGCAGATAGAAAACAACAAACATCAGCAGGGTGACTCCTGCGCAGGTCAGGACCAGCCAGGTCTTGGTCATCCCGAACATCAGTAGCAGCTTTAAGATCACCGGCATAGCAGCCGCCAAATGGATCGCCGCCACGACCAGCAGAAGGAAGAACACCATTAAAATCTGCCGGCGGATGGACTGTTTCACCTCCTGACGGCTCATGCCTACCTTCTGCATAATATCGAACCGGTCGTGGTCGTCATAGCCTTCGGAGATCTGTTTGTAGTAAATAATCAGCACGGTGGCCATCAAAAACAGCAGGCCTAAAAAGATGCCCAGGAAAAAGAAGCCGCCATACAGGCTTTTAAATTCATCCTGCTTTAAGTGGTAGCTGTCGACGTTTCGGGTGGTGTCTTTAAAGGTGGTGCGTATATCCTGTTCCAGCGACTGGGCAAACCCGATGATGGCATTGTCCCGTCCGTTCAGGTCGAATTCCAGATTGTAGGCCACATCCCGGTTGTAAATGGTAAACAGAGGAATGTAATCGGGCTTGCCCACCAGGGCGTCCCGAATGGATTTGACCGTGTCCAGGTCTTTGACCACCACATATAGATTGTCAGAAACCATCTCGGGTGTGAACTGGGCGAAGGGCATTGCAGTAAGTTTTTCTTTAACCTGCACCGTCTTGCCGCCAAACGTCATGGAGGTCAGGTTAAAATCCAAGTTAGAGGAATACACCATTGCCTCGCCGTCGTTTAAAGCAAGGGAGGTGTTGGCAACCTGATTGTAATCCTCCAGCGGTACAAAGGTGACGGCCACCACGTGTTGCAGTGCGGAGCTTGTCTGGGCATCAGAGGGGATATCAGTCAAAAACGAGTTTTCCTGCTGATAAAGGGCCAATTTAAAGGACCGGTAGCGCACCACGCCCACAGGGTTTACCCCTGCGTCGTCGGCGTGCTTGTGCATGAGTTCATCGACCTTTTGGCGGTTTTCTTCGCTGTCGGTAACCGAAATGGCATAGTCCCTTGGATACCGGCTATCTAAAATATCCTGCTGTCCCACAAACAGGGACACGGTGGTGGAGACCGTCACCAGCACCATAGTGGATAAAATGCAGATGTTGGCGAGACCCACGGCGTTTTGCTTCATCCGGTAGATCATACCGGACACCGGAATAAAGTTTTTGCGTTTGTAGTAAAACCGCTTGTTTTTCCGCAAAAGCTTTAAGACCGCAATGCTCCCGGAGGTGAACAGGCAGTAGGTGCCGATAATCACTAGGATCACCGCCAAAAAGAACAGGCTTAACGCGGTGACCGGATCCTTGACCGTCAGGGCGATCCAGTACCCGCCGCCCATGGAAAGCACCCCCAGGATGGTCAGGATAATCGAGGAACGGGGCTCTTTTTCCCCAGTCTGCCCGCCTTTTAGCAGGTTAATGGGGTTGGAAAGCTTTACCTGCAAAAGGTTGGATAAAAGGGTCAGCAGAAAGATTCCCCCGAACAGGAGGATGGTGGTCACGATCATGGGGACCGAAACCATAAAGGCAATGCTGGTTTGAATGCCCAGCACATTTAACAGCAGCAGAAACAGCAGCTTGCTTAGAAGCATCCCGCCCAAAAGTCCAAGCGTCAGGCTGATCACCGCCACAATCAGCATTTCAAAGGTGAGCACCCGGGCGATATGCTTTTTCTCCATTCCCAGGATGTTGTAAAGGCCCAGCTCTTTTTTTCTGCGCTTGATGAGAAAGCTGTTGGTGTAAAACAAAAAGATCAGAGAAAAAATACCGATGACAATGGTGCCGAAAAACAGCATCATCGAGACGGTGTCGGCTCCCCGCAAGGAAGAAAGTCCCGGATTCTGCCCGATGGATCCCATGATATAAAACGCCGCGACCGAAAAGATACAGGTCAGCAGGTAGGGGAAATAGGTCCGGGCGTTTTTTCGCAGGTTCACCGCCGCGAGCTTGGGATAAAACAGCCGGCTCATCGGGATTCACCTCCCGTGGTAATCACGGTCAGCGCGTCGGAAATGCTCTGGTACATCTGGTCGTCAGACATCCCGCCCCGGTAGATCTGATGGAACACCTCGCCGTCCTTAATAAACAGCACCCGTCCGGCGTGGCTGGCGGCTCCGATGCTGTGGGTGACCATCAGAATGGTCTGCCCGTCATGGTTGACCTCTTCGAACAGGCGCAGCAGGTGGGCGCTGGCTTTGGAGTCCAAAGCGCCGGTGGGCTCGTCGGCCAGCACCAGCTGAGGATTTGTAATCAGCGCCCGGGCGGCCGCCACCCGCTGCTTTTGACCGCCGGACACCTCATAGGGGTACTTTTCCAGGATGTCCGCAATGGACAGCTTTTTTGCCAGCGGGGAAAGCCTTTGCTCCATCTCCCGGTGGGGCGTTCCCGACAGAACCAGGGGCAGGAAAATGTTGTCCTTTAGCGAAAAGGTGTCCAGCAGGTTAAAGTCCTGGAACACAAAGCCCAGGTGTTCCCGCCGGAAGGCGGACAGGTCTTTTTCCCGGATGTTGACAATGTTTTTTCCGTTTAACAGCACCTCGCCGCTGGTGGGCTTGTCCAAAGAGGCCAGAATGTTGAGCAGGGTGGTTTTGCCCGACCCGGACTCACCCATGATGGCCACATATTCGCCCTCCTCTACTGAGAAGGAGACGTTGGACAGCGCCTGCACCTGATTGCCACCGAAGCGTGTGGTGTAGACTTTCTTGACGCTGCGTACTTCCAGCAAAGACATATGAATCAACCTTTCTTTTTAGCTGGGATTTTAAACAGGACGGCTTTGCGCGGCCTGTCTGTCTATTAGTATAGGAAAAAAAAGAAGGTCCCTGCCATCGCTTTGGCTTACAATTTGCCCTGTCCGCCTTACAGTTTTGTAAGGGTACTATTCGGGAGAAAGCTCCTCCCGGTTTAGATCCAGCGTCACCCGGGTGCCGCGTCCCACCTGGGACTGAATTTCAATGTCGTGCCCCAGCCGGGAGGTGATCTGCCGGCACAAAAACAGCCCGATCCCGGTGGATTTTTTGTCCATGCGCCCGTTGTAGCCGGTAAAGCCCCGCTCGAAGATCCGGGGAATGTCCTCGGCTTTGATCCCGATTCCGGTGTCCTCGATCACCAGAGCACGGGGCTTATTCGGATGGGGGTACACCGCCACCGAACCGCCGGCGTCGGTGTATTTTAAGGCGTTGCTCAAAAGCTGCTCGATCACAAAGGACAGCCATTTTTCGTCCGTCAGGGCGGTGAGGGAAAACGGCTCCATTTGCAGGCGGATCTTTTTCTGAATAAACAAGATGGAGTATTTTTTCACACACTGGGAGACTAAGGGGTACAAGGGGACTTCTTTGAGCAAAAGATCCGCCGACATGCTTTCCATCCGCAGGTAGTGGAGCACCATTTCCACATACTGTTCGATTTTAAACAGCTCCTGCTCCAGTTGCCCGGCGGAGGAGCGGGACTCAGTCTGCAACAGAAGCCGCATGGCGGCGATGGGCGTTTTGATCTGATGGGCCCACATGGTGTAATAGCTGAGCATGTCCGAAAACTGCCGGTCCTGCTTGGAGATCAGCGCGGTCTTGTCCTGATACAGGTGTTCCAGCAGTTCCCGGTAATCAAGCTCCGCCAGGCTCTGGGGTTCAGGGAGCTGTTCCAGCCCGTAGGCCACCGCCTGCCGCAGAAGGGACAGCTTCTGGTGCTTTTGGACGTACTGGTACAGGTCGTATGCCCCGAACACCGTCCCGGCGCACAGGCACAGCAGCGCGCCGTACAGCGCGGCCTCCCAGGGAAGGTTGTACAGCAGGTAGACCAAAAAGAACAGCAGGATAAACAGCCCGAAAGCCAGCAGAATTTTCAGCCGGTCTTTCAAATACCGCCCCACAAGCCAAAGGGAAGATTCCGGTTTTATGGACACATTGTCCACCGTCCTTTCAAAAAGATGTTTGGGCAAAGGAACGGTTAATCCCCCACCCGGTATCCCACGCCTTTTTGGGTCAGGATAAAGTCACTAAGCCCCGCTTCCTCCAGCTTGCGACGCAGACGGGTGACGTTGACGGTCAGGGTATTGTCGTCGATAAAGCTTTCGCTTTCCCACAGCTGCTTCATAATCCCGTCCCGGGACACGGCCTTTCCCTTGTTTTCCAGCAAAACGTGCAGAATTTTAAACTCGTTTTTGGTCAGGTCGATCTTGCAGCCCTGATAGGTCAGCGTGGCGTCGCCCAGGTTTAAAATGGCGCCCCGGTGCTCCAATAGGGGAACCTGCCCCTGAAAGGAGTACGCCCGCCGGAGCATGGCCTGCACTTTGGCGGTGACCACTTCCAAGTCAAAGGGCTTTGGAATAAAATCGTCCCCACCCATATTGATGGCCATAATCAGGTTCATGTTGTCGCTGGCCGAGGACAAAAACACGATGGGAACCTTTGACAGCTTGCGGATTTCCCCGCACCAATAATAGCCGCTGTAAAAGGGCAGGGTGATGTCCATGAGCACCAGCTGGGGCTGGAATCGGGCGAAATGCTCCAGCACCGCGCCAAAGTCGGTGACGTGCTCCGCCTGCATGCCCCACTTGGACAGATGCTGTTCTAAAATTTCCGCAATGGTCAGGTCGTCCTCCACGATCAGGATTTTAAACATAGGCGCCTCCTACCCCCAAAAACAGGGAACTTGAACCGTTGTGAATTTCCACCTGTCCAGTATAGCACAAATTGCCACAGGTTCACATGATTTTTCGTGAAATCGCCTGAAAAAGCCTGGAGAATTTCTACAGGCTGGATTTGCCCAAACGTATTGTTTTCCAGGTGGGAAAGAAGTAAAATGAAACAAACTTGAAAAAGTATTCCATCTGAATGGATTGTGCAAACAAAGGAGGATCCATCCATGCTTTACAAAAAGAACAAGTCCGACGAATTGGACAAATCGCTGTTTCAAAACCCTACGGCGGAATACCGCGGCGCTCCGTTTTGGTCCTGGAACACCAAGCTCGATCAAAAAGAGCTGGACCGCCAGTTGATCTGCTTAAAGGAAATGGGATTTGGCGGCGCTCATCTTCATCCCCGGACGGGTCTGGAAACCCCGTATTTAAGCGAGGAGTTTATGAGCTACATCAAAGGCTGTCTTGACAAGGCAAAACAGGAGGATATGCAGGTTTACCTGTACGACGAGGACCGGTGGCCCTCCGGCTTTGCAGGAGGACTGGTGACCAAGGACGTGCAGTATAGAGCCCAGTATCTGCTGTTTACTCCCCAGCCTTACCAGGAGGATGAAATCATCACCGCGAAGGCGGACTCCTGCGCCCGGGCCTCCCGGGCCAAGAACGGCAAGCTTTTGGCGGTATACGATGTGGTGCTGGACGAAAACGGCTGCCTTGCCTCCTGCCGGAAAACCGATGGGACGGAGAAGCCCGAAGGAGAGCTGTGGTATGCCTATCTGGAGCGGGCGCAGCCCAACACCTGGCACAACAACCAGACCTATGTGAACACCTTGGACAAAGCGGCCATGGACCGTTTTTTAGAGGTGACCCACGAGAACTATTATAAGCACATCGGGGAGGAATTCGGCAAGGCGGTTCCCACCATCTTCACCGACGAGCCTCAGTTTTCCCACAAGACCATGCTGGAGTTCCCAAAAGAGAAGCGGGATGTGATCCTGCCCTGGACGGAGGACTTTGCCGATACCTACAAAGCCATGTATGGGGAGGATATCCTGGCAAACCTGCCCGAGCTGATCTGGGAAAAACCGGATAAGGCGGTATCCACCATCCGGTATCACTACCACGACCATATCACCGAGCGGTTTACCCAGGCGTTTGCCGACAACATCGGCGCATGGTGCCGGGAGCACGGCATCGCCCTGACCGGCCACATGATGGAGGAACCCACCCTGCGCAGCCAGACCGCCGCCCTGGGCGAGGCCATGCGCGCCTACCGAGGGTTTGAGCTCCCCGGCATCGACATGCTGTGTGACAGCTATGAGTACACCACCGCCAAACAGGCCCAGTCCGCCTCTCACCAGTTTGGACGGGAGGGCGTGATGAGCGAGCTATACGGCGTCACCAGCTGGAGCTTCGACTTCAGACGGCACAAATTGCAGGGCGACTGGCAGGCGGCCTTGGGCGTCACCCTGCGGGTGCCTCACCTGTCCTGGGTGTCCATGAAGGGCGAGGCCAAACGGGACTACCCGGCCAGCATCAACTACCAGTCCCCCTGGTACAAGGAATACAAGCAGGTGGAGGATCACTTTGCCCGGGTGAACACCGCCATGACCCGTGGAAAAGCCAAGGTGCGGGTGGGCGTCGTGCACCCCATCGAGAGCTACTGGCTCCACTGGGGCCCCAACTCCCAGACGGGAATGCTGCGGGATCAGATGGACGAACGGTTCCAGGGCGTGACCCAGTGGCTGCTGTTTGGCGGCTACGACTTTGACTATATCGACGAATCCCTGCTGCCCAGCCTGTGCGAAAAGGCGGGAAATCCCATCCAGGTGGGTAAAATGGCCTACGACGTAGTGGTGGTCCCCGGGTGCGAAACCCTGCGCGCCACCACAGTAGAACGGCTTCGCGACTTTGAAAAAGCGGGCGGCACGGTGATTGTCATGGGCGAAGCCCCTTCCTTGGTAGACGCGATCCCCAGCGAGGAGGGCAAAAAGCTCGCGGAAAACGCCCGGCAAATCCCCTTTGAACGGGTGGCCCTCATCGAGGCGCTGGAGCCCTTCCGCACGGTGCGGCTGGAAAACTTCGGCGGAAGCCTTATGGGGCATCTGCTATATCAGCTTCGGGAGGACAACGACTGCCAGTGGCTGTTTGTGGCCGCCGGCCGCCCCATGGGCAACCCCGACTTTGTGCGCCGGGACGGCGTGCGGATCATTCTGGACGGAACCTATCAGGTGGAGGAATACGACACCATGACCGGCGAGGTCAGGCCCCTTTCCGCCGTCTGGGAAAAAGGGAAAACCAAGGTGGAGCGTATCTTCCACAACCAGGACAGCCTGCTTCTAAAGCTCACGCCCGCCGCCGCGCAGGCTGCGGCACCGTCCAAGGTGTGCCGGCAGACCGGCGCCGCGCTGCGGATTCCCAACCGGATCCCCGTTACGCTCAGCGAACCCAACGTGCTGATGCTGGACCGGGCGGAATTTTCACTGGACGACAATCCCTATCTGCCCGCGGAGGAACTGCTTCGGGCGGACAATAAGCTCCGGGAGCAGCTTCACATCCCCATGCGGGTGGGGGAGGTTGCCCAGCCCTGGACCCTTCCGCCGGAGGAGATCACTCACCATGCCAATCTGCGGTTTGCAGTGGAAAGCGAGATCGACGTTCCTGTTTCCCTGGCTTTGGAGGAAGCGGACGCCGCGGTGGTGCGGTTAAACGGCAACAAAATCACCGCGAAGCCCAACGGCTACTACACCGACAAGTGCATCGGTGTAATCGAACTGGGCGTTCTCCCCAAGGGGAGCAACGTGCTGGAAGTGTCGATTCCCTTTGCCAACCGGATCGGTCTGGAGTGGTGCTATCTGCTGGGTGACTTCGGCGTGCGTGTGGAAGGCGCCCGCGGCGTGATTACCGCGCCTGTTCGGGAGCTAAGCTTTGGGGATATCGTTCCCCAGGGACTGCCGTTCTACGGCGGGAACATCACCTATCACCTGCCGGTATCGGTGGGGGAAAAGGGCGCCAGAATTCACCTGCCCCACTATCGGGGAGCCTTGGTGGCGGTGGAAAAAGACGGCGTCCGGCTGGGCGAGCTGACCTTTGCACCCTACGATCTGGACGTTCCCCAAACGGAGACGTTGGACCTTGTTCTGTTCGGAAACCGGGTGAACACCTTCGGAGCGGTGCACATGGTGGGCGACGGCGACCGGTTCCTGCATCCGGGCTGCTGGCGTTCCAGCGGTGACGGCTGGTCGGAGGAATACGTCCTGCAGCAGGTGGGAATTCTTTCCTCTCCGGAGATCTTGCCCTACGAATAAATTTGATTGATTTCTGCGCCCGTCCTCTTAAAAAAGCGCGGCTTTGCGCCGCTCCGGGGGACGGGCGCTGTTATTTGCAACCGTGTGTAGACACCTCAAAGGCCTCGGTGCGCATTGAAGCTCACCGGAACGTGAGTAAAAGCAGTTGGATGACAGCATTATTTTCATAAAAAATCTTTGACAAATACTCGAATTATGGTACAATAAAAATATGAGTGCGTAAACATGCAGCAAAAGGAAAATCGCCCGGGTTTTCTCCTTCATTGGAGGCTTCGGCGATGTGGTGAGATTCATGGCACAGGTAATCGCGGTTACATCCGGAAAAGGCGGAGCTGGAAAATCCTCCATGTGTGTGGGAATCGGCACTGCGCTGGCACGGGCTGGAAACAGCGTGCTGATCATCGAGCTGGACTGCGGCTTGCGGGGATTGGATCTGATGCTGGGCTCCCAGGATGAAATCGTATACGATCTGGGCGATCTTTTATCCGGTGGCTGCGAGGTGGAACAGGCGATTACAGTAAGCGGCGTGCATGAACGTTTGGCATTGATCGCTGCTCCCGCATCCCATCATCTCGCGTTTCAGATTGGGGATCTTGAACTGCTGTGCGCAGGATTAAAAAAAGGTTTTGATGTTGTGCTGCTGGATTTACCGGCGGGATTAGGCTTAAGCGCGGGGCTGACCGGAAGGCTGGCGGACCGGCTTTTGGTGGTGGCGACCCCAGATCCCGTCTGCATTCGGGACGGCGGCAGGCTTGTTTCCCTTTTGTCTGGAGAGGGGCCGGAAAAGCGGCACCTGCTGATTAACCGGGCCAGCTACAAGGGCATGAAAAAGGGCTTGGTACGGGATCTGGACGACGTGATCGACGGGGTCGGGCTTCCGTTGATCGGCGTGATTCCCGACGATGAAGCGATCACCCTGTGTTTTGGAAACGGAAAGCCTTTGCCGCCGGATTCTCTTCCCGCTGCGGCATTTCGCAACATTGCGGCCCGGCTGATGGGTGAGTACCGCCCTTTGGCGGTGCAGTAGGCGTTTTCAAAGACGTTTGGAACATCTTGAAGAAAAAGAAGGAGGTCGGTTGCATTGAATATTGCAATTATCGCACACGACTCAAAAAAAGAACTGATGGTACAGTTCTGCATTGCCTACTGCGGCATTCTGAGCAGACATAACATTTGCGCCACCGGAACCACCGGAAAGCTGGTTTCAGAGGCAACAGGCCTGAACATCCAGCGCTTTTTAAGCGGTTCCCAGGGGGGCGACCAGCAGATTGCGGCGCGGATTGCCTGCAACGAAATCGACATGCTGTTGTTCTTCCGGGATCCCTTGAATCCCAAGCCCCACGAACCCAACGAGATGAATCTGCTTCGGCTGTGTGACGTGCACAGCATTCCGTTGGCCACCAACATCGCCACGGCGGAGGTTTTGATCCTCGGCCTGGAGCGCGGCGATTTGGACTGGCGCACCATTGTCAACCCTGGATTTTAATAGCGTTGTTTGCTGTGATGAGGACAGAGTACACCCAGCCACCCCCAACAGAGAGGGCTGCGCCTGCTGAAAGCGGCCCGGGTGACCGGTTGGGCGGAAGACAGCCTCGGAGCGTTCCGTGCAAAACGCGGACGTATCCCCTGCGTTAAAGGGAACAAAAGCGGCGGAGCTTCCGCCGGAACTAGGGTGGCACCACGTGAACACAGGCTTCACGTCCCTTGGTAAGACTGCGCTTACCGGGACGGGGAGCTTTTTTATTTTTTATGTTTCAGGCTTTACAATCAGAAAGGATGTTGAAAAAGATGGCAATACTCACCAAAGCTCCCCGGGGCACTCAGGATATTCTGCCTAAGGACAGCTTTCAGTGGCGTTTTCTGGAGACGGTGACCATGGAGACGGCGGCGCTGTTCGGATTTAAGGAAATCCGAACCCCCACCTTTGAGCACACCGAGCTGTTTTGCCGCTCGGTGGGGGACACCACCGACGTGGTCCAGAAGGAGATGTACACCTTCACCGACAAGGGCAACCGAAGCGTCACCTTAAAGCCCGAGGGAACCGCGGGTGCGGTGCGCGCCGCGGTGGAGCACTCCCTGCTGGCCGACGCGCTCCCTGTAAAGGTGAGTTATCTGACCAGCTGCTTCCGGTATGAAAAGCCGCAGGCCGGCCGTTTGCGGGAGTTCCACCAGTTCGGCGTGGAGATGCTGGGCAGCAAAAGCCCCTCCGCCGACGCCGAGGTCATCGGCCTTGCCAACGAGATCTTCTCGGTGTTAGGGGTCAAGCATCTGGCGCTGGAGCTTAACTCTATTGGGTGTCCCGAGTGCCGGCCCAAGTACCACAAGGCCCTCAAGGAGTACTTCGAAAGCCGCAAGGACGAGCTGTGCGAAACCTGCCTGTCCCGGCTTGAGACCAATCCCATGCGGATTCTGGACTGCAAAAGCCCGGTGTGCTCCGCCATCGCCAAGGACGCCCCGGTGGTGCTGGACTTTATCTGCGACGAGTGCAAAGAGCATTTTGACGGCGTGAAGGCCCGGCTGGACAGCATGGGGATCGCCTATACCGTCAATCCCCGGATTGTGCGGGGACTCGACTACTACACCAAGACGGTGTTTGAGTTCGTCACCTCCCAGATCGGCGCTCAGGGCACGGTCTGCGGCGGCGGCCGGTACGACGGTCTGGTGGAAGAACTGGGCGGCGCGAAAACCCCGGGCCTCGGCTTTGCCATGGGGCTGGAACGGCTGCTGCTACTGCTGGCAGCCCAGGAAAACGAGCTCCCCGCGCCCCGCCCCTGCGAGCTTTACATCGCCAGCATCGGAGATGCCGCCAACATCAAGGCGGGGGAGCTGTGCGCAAGGCTGCGATCCGAGGGCTTTTATGTGGAGTGCGACACCATGGAGCGCAGCGTCAAGGCGCAGATGAAATACGCCAACAAGATCGGCGCGAAGATGTCCATGGTGCTGGGGGATTCCGAGCTGGAATCCGGCAAAGCGGCCCTCAAGGATATGGACACCGGCGAGAGCGCAGAGGTCTCTCTGGGCGACGAGCTCACCCAAAGGCTGTATGACGCGGGCCTTGCCCGGGCCACCAGCGCGCTCACCGACCAGATTGGGGACGCGCAGCTTTTAACCCTGCTGGGGCAGGATCCTATAAGCGAGTAGCATTGATTGGAATTCCAAAGGCTTTCCCTTTGAGATAAAACATGGAAAGCCGCGTAAACCATCCAGAAAGGAACGTGTAGAATATGGCGGAAACTTTGGCGGGCATCAAGCGCACCCATTACTGCGGCGAGGTGTCTGAAAACGAAATCGGAAACAGCATAACGGTCTGCGGATGGGTACAAAAGATCCGGGACTTGGGAAATTTGATCTTTATCGACCTGCGGGACCGCACGGGCATTGTCCAGTTGGCGTTTGACGACGCCTCCGACCGGGAGGTGTTCCACAAGGCGTTTGGCTGTCGGTCGGAGTTTGTACTGGCTGCTAAGGGCACCCTGCGCCACAGGGAGAGCGTCAATCCCGATCTCCCCACCGGAACGGTGGAGCTGTTCGTGGAGGAGCTTCGCATTTTAAACAAGGCACAGACCCCTCCTTTCGAGGTGGTGGACGACACCAACGTCAAGGAGGATCTGCGGTTAAAATACCGGTATCTGGACCTTCGCCGGCCCCAGCTGCAAAAGAATCTTTTCATGCGGCACAAGATCGCCAAGATCACCCGGGACTACTTTGATGAAAACGGGTTTTTGGAGATCGAAACCCCCATGCTGATCCGTTCCACCCCCGAGGGAGCCAGGGACTTTTTGGTGCCCAGCCGCATCCATCCGGGGAGCTTTTACGCCCTGCCTCAGTCTCCTCAGTTGTACAAACAGTTGTCCATGGTGGCGGGCTTTGACCGGTATATGCAGATCGCCCGGTGCTTTAGGGACGAGGATCTGCGGGCCGACCGCCAGCCGGAGTTCACCCAGATCGACCTGGAGATGTCCTTTGTGGATATGGAGGACGTTTTGGCCATCGGGGAAGGGTATATCCAGCGGGTGTTCAAAGAGGCGCTGAGGGTAGAAGTTCCCCTGCCGCTGCCCCGGCTGACCTACCGGGAGGCCATGGAACGGTACGGCTCCGACAAGCCGGACACCCGCTTCGGCATGGAGCTTACCGATTTAAGCGACCTGGTCAAAGACTGCGGGTTCGGGGTGTTCTCGGGCGCGGTGCAGGGGGGCGGCAGCGTGCGGTGCATTACCGCGAAAAACGCCGTGAGCGCTTTAAGCCGCAAGGAAATCGACAAGCTCACCGACTTTGTCAAAGGCATTGGCGGCAAGGGCTTGGCCTGGGTGCGGATGGCTCCCGATGGGATGAAGGCGTCGTTCTCCAAGTTCATGACCGATGAGGAAATGCAGGCGATTTTATCCCGGGCGGGCGCGGAGGAAGGCGACGTGGTGCTGATCATCGCGGACGCCAAAAACAGCCACGTGCTCACCCAGCTGGGCCAGCTGCGGCTGGAGGTCGCGGGCAAGCTTGGAATCGAGCGCACCGGCTACAACTTTTTGTGGGTGGTGGAATTCCCGTTCTTTGAATACGATGAGGATTTAGGCCAGTTTGTGGCCATGCACCATCCTTTCACCGCCCCTATGGACGAGTGCCTGGAGTATCTGGAGACCGACAAGGCCAGCGTACGGGCCAAGGCCTACGACTTGGTGCTCAACGGGGTGGAGCTGTCCAGCGGTTCCATCCGGATCACCGATCCGGAGCTCCAGGGCAGGATGTTTAAACTGTTGGGCCTGAGCGAGGAGGAGGCCAAGACCAAATTCGGCTTTTTGCTGGACGCCTTCCAGTACGGCGCGCCGCCCCACGGCGGCATGGGCATTGGTCTGGACCGGCTGGTGATGCAGATGCTAGAGAAAGACAACATCCGGGACGTGATCGCGTTCCCCAAGGTGCAGAACGCCAGCGAGCTGATGACCATGTGCCCCTCCCCGGTGGACAAGGAACAGTTGGACGATCTGGGAATCGCCACGGTATTAAAAGAGGAATAAAGGAAGACAAACCAGGAGGCGCAGGCGCGTCTCCTGGTTTGTCTGTGAAAGGCAGCCCGTTCTCTTTCGTAGATGGAAGGTTTTTGTATTGTGCGAACGTTTGGGGTATGCTATAATATTTTGTATCAATTGTGCGAGAATCCTTTCTTTGAGTGGGACGAGCCGGAAAAGGAGGTGCGGGGATGGAGTATCCACTTAATCAAAGCCTGTGGCAGAACGTGTTCTGCGTGCCCGCCGCCGCGGTGGACCGGTGCCTTGCCTCCGCGTCCGGCGACGAGGTCAAGGTGCTTTTGGCGGTGCTTCGCTGCCGGGAGGAAAGCGTGTCCTCCCGGCAGATCGCAAAGATTTCCGGCGTGCGGGAGGATGCGGTGGACGCGGCGGTGGCCTATTGGGTGGAGCAGAAAATTCTGCCCGCCCAGCTAATCGGGGCGGTTCCGCCGGCGGCGATCAAACAAGAGACGAGAAAAACCGCAGTGTCCGCCCCGCAGCTCACCGCTGCGGAGATCGGCCAGATGGTCAAATCGGACTCGGAAATCGCCTTTTTGCTCCAAAGCGCCGAAGCACTGTACGGCAGGCCGGTGACCTCCACCGAGCAGCGGGGGTTGGTTTCCCTGCGGGAGTGGATGGGCATGCCGGTGGACGTCATCCTGATGGTGGTCAAATACTGCCTAGGGAACGGCAAGGGGAGCATCCGCTATATCGAAAAAACGGCGGCCTCCTGGTTCGACGAGGGGATCCGCACCCACGAGGCGGCGGAGGCGTATCTGCAAAGCCTGACCCAGCGGGCCCAGTCGGAAAATAAGATCAAGTCGCTGTTTGGCATCCGCAACCGGAACTTATCCACCAATGAGAAGAGATATATCCAGCAGTGGGTGCGGGAGTACGGATACGGTTCCGATATGATTCGTCAGGCGTACGAAATCTCGGTGGACCGAATTGGTTCGCTGTCCTTTCCGTACATTAACAAGATTTTGGCCTCCTGGCACGAAAAAGGATACCGTACACCGGAAGAAGCCCGGCAGGAAAACGGGAAAAAGTCTTCTACCAGCAACGGCAACGGCTCATTCGATATCAACGAGTTTGAAGACATGGGGATATTTGAAATCCCGGATGTAAAGGGAGAATAACACATGGCAAGCCACAATGAAATCCACGCGCAGGCGATGCAGATTGTCACCGCCCGCGCACAAGAGGCAAAGCTTTCCGTCCGCCGCCGGGAGGAGGAAATTGCCGGCAAGCTGCCCCAAATCGCCGCTTTGCGCAGGGAGCTTGCGGGCACCAGCATCCAGCTAACGAAAATCATCCTGTCAGGGCAGGGGAATGTCAAACAGCAGCTGGAAGAATTAAAGCAGCGCAACCTGTATGTGCAGAGCCGCATTGAGGAGCTTTTGCGGGAAAACGGATATCCGGCGGACTATCTGGGGCTGCATCCGGTTTGTCCGCTTTGCAAGGACACGGGATTTGTGGGCAATGAAAAGTGTACGTGTTTAAAGTCGTTGATGAAAGAGCTGTCCATCCAGAAGTTAAACGAGTGCTCCCCTTTGAAGCTGTCCAGCTTTGAGACCTTTGACCTGCGGTATTATCCGGCCCAAGGGGAGGGGGGAGCCTCTCCGCGGGAGATTATGGGAAAGATTTTTGATTACTGCGTGGATTACGCCGAGCGTTTTTCGCATCATTCCCCCAGTTTGATGCTCATGGGGAATACGGGCCTTGGCAAAACCCATCTGTCATTGGCCATCGCCAGGAGGGTGATCGATAAGGGGTTTACAGTGCTATATGGCTCCACCCAGGACTTTTTGCGCGCCGTCGAGAGCGAGCACTTTGGCCGCGCGCAGGAGGAAAACGACACTCTTTCCATGCTGTTGCAGGCGGATTTGCTGATTTTGGACGACCTGGGGGTGGAGTTTAACTCCGATTTTTATGTGTCCAGCGTGTACAATGTCATCAACACCCGGTTGAACACCGAAAAGCCGACCATCATCAACTCCAATCTGACGGTGCAGGAGATGGAGAAAAAATATTCCCAGCGGATTGTTTCCCGGTTGTTTTCCAGCTATAACTGCCTGCGGTTTGCGGGAAAAGACATCCGGCTTTTGAAAAAGCGTGAGGCGGCTGCCGGCTCCCGTTAATGCTGGACGCAAGGTTGCTTTTTTCTTTCTACTACTGCGTGGAAGAAAAAAATCAGAAAAATAAAAAAATTGTCTTGACAATTGCTCGCAAATGCTGTAAAATTAATTTCAGCACTTGCGAAAAGATGGGCCTGTGACGCAGCTGGGAGCGTGTCTCAATGGCATTGAGGAAGTCGAGGGTTCGAATCCCTTCAGGTCCACCAATATGGAGGCATAGCTCAGTTGGTTAGAGCGCTCGCTTCACATGCGAGAGGTCGTAGGTTCGAGTCCTACTGTCTCTACCATTTTTTAGACGGGCTTCCTTTTCAGGACAGCGCGTCGTTTCTATGGGGGCGTAGCTCAGCTGGGAGAGCGTACGGTTCGCATCCGTAAGGTCGAGAGTTCGATCCTCTTCGTCTCCACCAAATTATCGAAGAAAGTCGGCTGCTGTAAAGCAGTCGACTTTCTTCGTGTTTATGGGTTATAATTGAATTAAATTTATTTGTAGCTTTGCTTTATCGGTGCAAAAAAGGAGAACGTCTATGCGTACACTAGAAACCGAAAGGTTACTACTACGAGATTGGAATGAAACGGACATTGGCCGTTGTAGTCTATACGATGAGAATACAATTCGTTATTTATTATCAGCTCAAAACAACTATGCTGTCATATTAAAAAACAGTGGTGAAATTATTGGTTCAATCGGTCTAAATGAGGATGGGGAGCATAATGAACAGCGTCGTAATATAGGTATTGTATTATTAGAACAATACTGGAATAAAGGGATTATGTCTGAAGCTTTAGCTGCAACAATTCATATGGCACACGAAATAACGCCTTGCCTATCTTACATGCATATAGTAGGTGACTTGCGCAGTAAACATATCGCTAAAAAATTCGGATTTAAGTACATAAAAACGATTTGTTCTGAAGATGGTTGTGAAAAATTTATGTATTATATTTTAGAAACAGGGGGCACTCTTGCCCATGATAAAGCATCTTTTGTCGAACTCAATTGCGAGCGTTAAAGCCTCCCTTGAAAACGGCAGAAGATATTTTTCATCTTACCTTTACAGATTAGAAGGCCGCAAGCTACGGTGTTTACTGGGGTTGCGGCCTTTTTCGACTTCTTTGGCAATTTCTCATTTATTGTGTCTGATCGCAATCTCCCGAAAAGATACAATAGAGCTTTATGGCGCACCATATTGTACGCGATTGATCCTTTTAGCAGGAAAAAGAAGTGCAAAAAGATGCGGCGGTTGCTTCAATTCGTTAGCCCGACAACTTGCAAAAAACAGTTTACAAAACTGCATAGAATGTTTTTCCAATCCTTTGATTCCTCTTTACCTCTCCTTGATGGAAGCGGAGCTTTAGGGCTGATATAATCAATCTCGTATGAACGAGGAAAAGTAAGCAGTTCCAGTCAATTGGAGGTAACAACATGAAAGCAAAACGGGCATGTCTAAGTTTTGTCTTAGCGCTGGCAGTGACGGCGGTGACAGTTCTGTCGCCGATGCAGTCGGTGCTCGCTCAGGGGCAAGGCGCAGGCGGATCCAACATCGAGGGCGATGGAAGCCCTGCATCCCCATATGTTTTGGACACACAAGAAGATCTGCTGTATATAACCGAGCAGATGAATAAAGGCGACGGTGCATATGTGGGAAAAGCCTACGAACTGGGGAGCGATATCTCCATGACGGAGGATTTTCCCATGATTGACGAATTTACCGGCTCTTTGGATGGTAAGGGACACAGCATTGAGGGAGTTGTCATGAAAGGCGTCCTGCCTGAGACCAATAAGGGCTCCTACCGCGCCGGATTTATTCGGAAAAACACCGGTACATTGGAAAACCTGACGTTAAAGAACATCACCCTCTCCTGTACGGGGGACAACGGCACTGCGGGAGGCCCCACCGCCGGCGGCCTGGTGGCTGAAAATAACGGTACGATCACCCGGTGTTCGGTAACCGGCACCGTTAACGCCCCCACTTTTGAAATGGCGGCGGGAATTGCGGGAAAAAACGGCGATAAGAAAACGATTTCCGACTGTTATTTTTCCGGCGACGTGACAGCAATGTACATGGCGGGCGGTATTGCCGGCTATGCGAAGGGAACCATCGAACGCTGTCTGGCAAAAGGAGATATGGTTACCACCAGCGACCATCCAACCGACGGCAGGCAGAATCAGCAGGGAAATGACGCCGCGATGATCGTCGCTTACCCAGGTTCTGGTAACGCCCTGACGGTGAAAAACTGTGTTGCCGCGGACGGCGTTATTACCCTAGCTTACCCGGACTATGCCATTGACGGCTATGTGGGCCGTATTGTGGGCTATACTGGAAACGGCGGTAAGATGGAAAACAACTACGGCGGCGTAGATATTCGCATTAAAAACCAGACTGTGACGAGCGGCAACGCCAATTCCCAGCACGGTTTGGACAAAACCGACGCAGAGCTCAAAACCCAGAAAACCTACGAGGACTTGGGCTGGGATTTTGGCGAGGTCTGGGAGATGGACACAGAAACCGGATATCCGGCTCTGAAAAAGCCCAAGGAGGAGACCGGCGTCACCGCTTTGACCGGCGACGGAAGCGCCAGCAACCCGTTTTTAATTAACAATGAAGCGGAGTTTTTGTTCTGGATTGAGCAGTTAAACCAGCAAAACGGCGTGTATTCCAATGAAAAACAGTTCCGTTTGATGAACGACTTAACCCTGACCGAACCAATTGCCATGGTTGAATCCTTTAATGGGGTGCTGGACGGCATGGGACATGCCATTCACGGTCTGAAAATTCGCGGCGCAGTACCGGACGCCAACAAGGGCGGCTACCGGGCGGCGATGATTGTTAAAAACACCGGTACCATCTGCAATCTAACGCTGGCGGATGTAGAAATCTCCTGCACCGGAGACAACGGGAATTCCGCCGGTCCCGCCGCGGCCGCACTGGTTGCCGACAATGAGAGCGGCGGCATGGTGCAAAGCTGCGCGGTCACTGGAAAGGTGTCGGCTCCCGGGTTTGAAAAAGTCGCGGGAATCGTGGCGCAGAACAAGGGCGGTTCGGTACAGGACTGTTCTTTTGAAGGCGAGCTCACCGGAAAGTTTATGGGCGGCGGCATTGTGGCCTACAACAACTCCAACAGCAGCATCCAGCGCTGTTTTGCAGACGCTGTCCTCACCCTGACCGCCACCGAGCAGGTCAGCGGAAAAAACAGCCAACAGGGCAACGACGGTGCGATGATCTGCGCATATCCCAACACCGCCTATATCCAGGGAAATGTGGCCTACGGCGGTTCGATCAATTACGCCTATAACCAGCCGGACGCTAAAACCGAAGGGTATTACGGACGGATCATCGGCTGCAACGATTTTGGAAAAACGCTGCGGGATAATCTGGCCAACGAAGCCATTGCCATCAACGGGAAAACAGTCAGCGGCACCTACACCGATCCCAACGGACAAAACACGCCGCTGGAGGCGCTCCAGAAGCAGAGCACCTACGAAGAACTGGGATGGGACTTTTCTTATACCTGGAAGATGGATGAGACGAAAAAACACCCGGTGCTTCAATATGTGGATTCTTCCACCCGGCCGGACCGCATCACCGTGACCTTTAACGGCGACGCCAAAACCCGGAAGGCGTTTACCTGGTTTACCAGCACACCTGTGGAGCAGCCGGTGGTCAAAATCAGCGAAACCAAGGACTTTGACAAGACGATTGTGGTAAACGCTTCCCAGAAGGAACTATACGGCAGTGTGCAGTACCAGGCTTTGGCGGAAAACTTGACGCCTGATACCACCTACTATTATCAGGTGGGAGATCAAAAGACCGGTATTTTCAGCGGCACGGGAACATTTGTCACTGCAAAAGACAACGGCGCGTTTTCCTTTATCAGCTTGACGGATACCCAGTCCTATACCGACGGGGATGCGCAGGTGTCAGCCAACACACTGCAAAAAGCGCTGGCAACTGTGCCAGACGCGGCGTTTGTCATCCACGGCGGCGACGTGGTGGACGACGGCTCCAACGAGGGTATGTGGAAAAGCCTTTTGAATTTTTCCGCCGCCGGACTGACCAGCACCACCATCGCCCCAGCCGCCGGAAATCATGAAGCCACCGGCAACGCCTTTGTCAACCATTTTAACCTGGAGCTCAACGGTCCCACGGCGGGCGGAACCTATTATTCCTTCGATTACAGCAACGCCCATTTTGTGACCTTAAACACCAATGAGGACGCGGTGCAGAATCTTTCTCAGACCCAGCTAGACTGGCTGAAGGCGGATGTGACCAAAGCGCGGGAAAACGGAGCGGACTGGGTGATCCTCAATCTGCATAAGGGGCCGTACACCACCGCCAACCATTTGGACGACCAGGATATCAAGGCCATGCGCAAGGTGTTGGTTCCCCTGATCGACGAGCTGGACATCGACCTGGTTTTGCAGGGCCACGATCATATCCTGGCCCGCACCAAGGTGCTCAGCTACGACCAGAACGGGACGGAGTGCGCTTCTCCGGTGGAGACTACCAAGATCACGGAGATGAAGGGCGGTAAGCGGATTGAATACGCCCTGAGCCCCGAGGGGACGATCTATTTCCTTCCCAACACGGCTGGTGTAAAGCACTATGACCAGGAACAAAATCCCAGCGGCGTGGATATGGACGAGTATCTGGAGCTGTTTGACCGCTCGGAACAAGGCATCAAGAACAATTCCTCCGAAAAAAATGCCCAGTACTTTGCCGGCGTCACCATCGACGGTGGACAGCTGGAAGCGATGGTGTACCAAATTAAAGATCAATCGGTGCCCTACTCCTGGGAGGGGTTCGGCATTGACAAAGAAATCAAGCCCATGATTGAGCAGATTGAAGCTCTGCCGGACAAAGACGCACTGGTTTTATCGGACAAAACCGCCGTCACTCAGGCCCGCAAGGCGTACAACGAGCTGACGGACGCTCAGAAGAACGCGGTTACAAACTACGATAAGCTCAAAGAACTGGAGCTGAGGCTTACGGAACTGGAGTCGGGCGGCGGAAAAGCTTCCCCCTGGTTTGACCATACGGCAGCGGCGCGCCAGATCATCTCGGTGCGCAACAGCCAAAGCGAGACCTTTTACAATGCGCCGGTACTGCTAAAACTCACCGGTATCCCAGCAGGGACAAAACAAGATACCCTGAAATTCTACACCATGAGCGGGTTAGCGATCCCCTATGAAATTGAAAGCTGGAATCCCGGCGGGGTCACCGCCGTGTGGGTGAGGCTGGAAGAACTTCCCGCCAAAGACGCTGTCAACCTGTGGGCGTATTACGGCGGAAAACCAGCTCAGAACGATCCCACCCAGGTGTGGAACGACAACTATGAACTGGTAGAGCATTTTAGCCAGAATTCCCAAAACGGGGAAAAGCGGACGGATTCCACCGGCAAACAGACGGGTACGGTGGAAGGAGACGGACTTTCTGCCGCAGCCGGGGAAACCGGCACCATGACTTCTTATTTTCACAACACAAAGATTGTTTACGGCGACGTGGGCAGCGGCTTGGATCAGGTGAGCGTGAGCACTGTTTACCAGGCAACGGCCGAGGACCTGCAAAATCAGCCGGAGGATAACGCCCCCTTCTTCGCCAAGGACGTTGCCGGAAGCGGCAGCAGCGACACCCTGTTTTTAGGACTCAATAAAACGGACAAACAGTTGGTGTCCCGCTATTCGGGGCTGTGGTATGAATCCAGCAGCACCCGGGCTCAGACCACAGAGTCCAAGCTCGCCCTTCCTCAGGACGGCAAGCCGCACCTGGTCACCATGAGTTATGACGGTATGACCGTGACGGTGTTTGTGGACGGAGAAAAACAGTATGAGTCCTTTGCGGAATACCGCACCACCCTTAGCGATCCGAAAACACCCTCCACCATCGGCGCGTATTCCAACACCGACGGCGTCAAAGCCTCTTATCGGGGGACACTGGATGAAATCCAGTTGACCGGCTACCGCACCACGCCGGCATGGGAGGCCTTCCGATATGCAAACTACTTTGGCGACGCGGTCTCCTGCGGCAGTGTAGAGGATCAATCCCAGGATGGAACGGTGCTGCACATTTCCTATCCTGTGGACGGAGACGCCGCCCAGACCGGAATGGTGAAAGTAAGCGGCGTGGTCACCAAAGCCTGCACTCTGATCGCTGCTGTGGATGGCAAAACCATCGACTGCGGCAGTTCCGACGCCGGAGAGTTTTCCGTGCTGGTGCCGGTAGACGCGCTCAACGAACAGAAAATTACCCTGAAGGCGAATGGGGCGGAGGATTCCGTCACCTTAAAGCTTTCCGACTCTAAAGCACCCAATATGCCAGTGCTGTCGGACTCCTCCAAGGACGGCGTGGTGACCGGGGATTCCGCTACGCTCAAAGCGGAATTCACCTCCGATGTGGGCGAGGAAGTTTCGGTGCAGTTTTATCAGAACCAAGCCATTGGGTTAAGCGATCAGAACACCGTGGTCCGGTATGGGACAACAGCCGACCGGCTGCCCGACAGGATCAAGCCTACTGATGGCAAGCAAAGCGGGACTCTGTTTGGCACCACCTCCGGTCAGGGAGAAAACCCCTATCAAATTTATGAGATCACTCTGACCGAACAGCAGCAAAGGGCGAAGAACTTCCACCTAGTCTGGAACGGATTTGCCGAGCGGGAAGTCACGGCCTATGTGTACAACACCGCCGAAAACAGCTGGAAAGAGGTGGGCTCCGCCTACGATCAGGACGCAAAATCGGTCTCCATCGACCTGAACATCCCAAACAAGAATGTTGTAAACGGCGGCAAGCTCACCCTGCTTTTCTGGAGGGGGATGACCCAGGACATCCAAGGGCGCGACTCCTATCGTCCCGAAGAGGGCCAGTTTGACTTTGGCATGGTGGTGGTTCCGGACTCTCAGCTATACACTCAGTCCTATCCGGAAAAGATGACGAATCAGTTCCAGTGGATTGTGGACACCGCTAAGCAGAACAAGACCAAGATGGTGCTTCATGTGGGCGATGTGGTCAACCGGCCTTATTTAAACCAGACGTTTCAGTGGCAGGCGGCTTCTGCTGCCTTTGGACTGCTGGAGCAGGCGAAGATCCCCTATGGAATTGCCTGGGGCAACCATGACTACGACAATGAAACCAACAACCGGATTCGTTACAATCAGTTCTTCCCTGTAACCCGCCTGCAGCAGTCGGCGGGGGAGATGTGGGGCGGCTCGTTCGGCATCGATGCCCAAAAGCCCATCGACGACGCGTATTATGTAATGGAAGAACACGGCGCAAAGCTTTTGATTATGAGCATTTCCTACTGGCAGACCAGCGAGGATTTGGACTGGGCGGCCAAGGTGATCGAGGAGCACCCGGATCACTCGGTCATCATCTTTACCCACAACTACATTGACTTAAATAAAGTCTCCAACACCGACATGCTTAACAAAGTGGTGAAAAACCACGCCAACGTTAAGCTGGTGCTGAGCGGGCATGTAGCTGGAACCAACGTGGTGTACAGCAATTTCGGCGATCATGAAACTTACAACGTGCTGGCGGACTATCAGGGCCTTTCCTATGGCGGGCAGGAATACATCCGCAGCATCCAGTTCGACCTAGAAAACGACCTGGTTTACTTTAACACCGATTCCCCCATGACCGGAATGACGGTTTCCCCCTATGGAACGGGTACCTATTCCGGCGACCGGGGCAACCTGTATCAGAAAAACAAGGACGAGTTCGCCATCCAGCTGGATCTGGGGGGAACTTCCACCCGGAGCCTGACCACAAACGCACTGACACTGGCGGCGGGCGATCACCAGCCGGTAGGCGAAAAACAGACGGTTGTGGGAACTGGCAGCGCCAGCGTGATCGCAGACGGTTTGAAAGCAGGAAGCTCTTACGAGTGGTTTGTCACCGTGACCGACAAAGCGGGCAATGTCACCCAAAGCGCCCCCATGACCTTTGGGGTAGAGCAGGAATCACATACCCATTCTCTGGTGAAGACCGAGGCGAAACAGGCCACCTGCATTCAGGGGGGCAATATCGCGTACTGGACCTGCTCGGCGTGCGGCAAGCTGTTCAGCGATGCGGCGGGAACACAGGAGATCACCCGGGAGCAGACGGTGATCCCGGCCACCGGCGTACATACCCCCGACGGCTCTGGCTGGAAATCTGATGGGACGTCCCACTGGAAGACCTGCTCCGGCTGCGGCGGGCAGATTGACAAGCAGGCGCATTCCGGCGGCACAGCGGACTGCCACAGCAAGGCCGTCTGCTCGGCGTGCAAAGCCCAGTACGGAGCGTTTGACCCCTCCAACCATACCGGCGGAACCGAAGTCAAAGGTTCCAAGCCTGCGACAGAGGTGCAGGAGGGCTATACCGGGGACACCTACTGCAAGGGCTGCGGTGAAATCCTTGCAAAGGGAAGCGCCATTGAACCGCTGGAGCACACCCACGTCCTGGTGAAAACCGGGGCAAAGCCGGCAACTGAGACTCAGGAGGGCAACATCGCGTACTGGAGCTGCTCGGTGTGCGGTAAGCTGTTTAAAGATGCGGCTGGAACCCAGGAGATCACCCGGGAGCAGACAGTGATCCCGGCCACCGGCAGTAACCATTCGGGAGCGGATGGGAACGTCGGCGAGCAGGAGCCGCAGGCTCCTCAGACTGGTGATTCGGCCTTGTCGCTGCTGGTTCTGCTGGCAGCCGGCTCTTGTACGGCGTTGACGCTGAGCAGAAAACGGCGTGCGTGATTGGTGGCTTTCTAAAAAAAGATTTATAAAAACGGTAAGAAGGCAGAGGGAAGCTTCCCTCTGCCTTCTTACCGTTTGGAACTGTGCAAAGCTGTTTGAGGGAAAACGCAAGACAAGAAAATTTATGTGTTTCTCCCGCAAAAAAACAGCCGCTTTTCCATTCTATTTTTTAAACTGCCAGAAGATAGGATTGTAAAGTTGTATAATATGAACAAAGAAATAAAAAAATGACGAAAACTTAAAAAAACTATTGATTTTAAAAAACTTTTGTAATATAATATATTTCGTCGCTGAAAAACGCATGGAACAACATGGACGATTAGCTCAGCTGGAAGAGCATTTGCTTGACGTGCAAAGGGTCAGGGGTTCAAGTCCCTTATCGTCCACCACGTTTGTTCCAGTGTTTTTTGGTGCATAGGGGGTATGAGGCCGTTTCTGCAATCGTGGGGGCGGCTTTTTTCCTGTCCAAAAATAGAGATGTTTTACAATTTATTCAAATATTCATTTGGAAAAACAATTGTAACCGAGCGAAACATTGAGTATAATGAAACATAGTTGCTTTGCGGGAATTTCCTGCTTTGATTCCTGCTGTCCCGCCGGGGTAAAACGGTGCGGACTGATTTCTTACGATGGACGAAAAGTCGTTTTCCTGATTTTCTGTCGGTGAGTCGGGAGCATCTATATTTTATTAAAGGAGAGCGCGTATGCTGAATTTTAAAAATCCTCAGCCCGGCGATTTAATCGCAGTTATGAAAACCAATATGGGGCAGATGAAGATTCTGCTGCTGCCGCAGGCGGCGCCCAAGGCGGTGGAGAATTTTTCCACCCATGCGAAAAACGGCTACTACGACGGATTGACGTTCCACCGGGTGATCGATGGTTTTATGATCCAGGGCGGCGATCCCCAGGGAACCGGTATGGGGGGAGAAAGCATTTGGGGCAGACCCTTTGAGGACGAGTTTTCACGGGAAGCGTTTAACTTCCGTGGCGCGCTGTCCATGGCAAACTCCGGCCCCAATACCAACGGCAGCCAGTTCTTTATTGTGCAGGCAAAAGAGGTGCCTGCGCAGCTGTTAGGCCAAATGGAGGATGCGGGCTTCCCGGAAGAGGCAATTTCCCTTTATAAGGAAAAGGGCGGAACCCCTTGGCTGGACTTCCGGCACACGGTGTTTGGCCAGGTGATCGAGGGATTGGATGTGCTGGATCAGATCGCAGCAGTAAAAGTTGGCCCCGGCGACCGGCCCGCCTATGATGTGACCATGGAATCGGTCACCATTGAAACGGTAGAGGAATAAAACATTGAAAACATCTGGTCGGTTCAAATGAAGCCGTTGATTTGCGGCGGATCTTTGACGACAAAACGGAATTGGGAAAGGAAAGAGAACAACCATGAAAAAATCTTTGAAACTACTGGGCCTGCTGATGGCGGCCATCCTTCCGCTGGCGGCTTTTAGCGGATGCACCAATGCGGATGCGCTCACTGGCACAAAGATCGATCAGTTCCAACTGCCTGCAAAGGGCGATGAAATTGCGGTGATGGAAACGACCGAGGGAACCATCAAGTTCCGGTTGTTCCCTGAAGTGGCTCCAAAAGCGGTGCAGAACTTTAAATCGCTGGCAAAAAAAGGGTATTACAATGGATTAAAATTTCACCGGATTATTCCCGAGTTCATGATCCAGAGCGGCGACCCTCAGGGAACCGGTGCGGGCGGCGAGAGCATCTGGGGCGAACCCTTTGAGGATGAGTTCAGCGATTACGTGCGCAACTACAAGGGCGCGCTGTCCATGGCGAACTCCGGCCCCAACACCAACGGCAGCCAGTTCTTTGTGGTACAGGCCGGTCCCCAGACCATTGGCGATGATTTTTCCAACTACTCCGGTCAGACCGATGCAAAATTCCCCCAGGAGATCGTGGACAAGTATAAGGAAAAAGGCGGTACGCCCTGGCTCGACAACCAGCACACTGTGTTCGGCCAGGCGTTTGAGGGGATTGACGTGGTGAATAAGATTGCCGGGTATGGAAATACGGACGGAACGCCTTCCAAAGAAGTCAAAATCGTTTCTGTAACCATTGAAAAATACGAATAATTGGAATCTTCATAAACGGCCCCGCCAAGCACTGGCGGGGCCGTTTTATGCTGGAACAATACCTGTTTTCAGCGGGATGAACGAACGGAAGGCGCCTCAGCGCTAAACAGCTGTTTAAATAAAAAAGATTTTTTTGCCGTTTTCTTTTTACGGGTATGAACGATGGTTTGCTGTAAAAACTATCAATGGACGATGAAAGAACGGTTACAAAACAAATTTTTACTTTCCATTTACATAGGGATGTGCTATACTATAAACGTTATCAATCAAAGGAGCGTGTCACTTTGGAGAAGTTTGTAATCAGCGGTGGCAAAAAACTCAAAGGGGAAGTGACCATCAGCGGCGCTAAAAATGCAGCAGTTGCGATTATTCCGGCGACCATTTTGGCGGACGGCCCCTGTGTAATCGAGAATATCCCGAATATCAGCGATGTTTCGATGATTATTCGGATTTTATATGAAATGGGCGCAACCATTCGGCCCATCAATAAATCGACCATTGAAATCGACACCCGCAGAATTAAAACGCCTGTGGTTCCTTACGAGATGGCAAAGCACATGCGGGCTTCTTACTATCTACTGGGTTCCTTGCTGGGGCGGTTCCACACTGCCAAGGTGTCTATGCCGGGTGGATGCGATTTCGGCGTGCGTCCCATTGACCAGCATTTAAAAGGGTTTAAAGCGCTGGGGGCGGACTATGCCATCGAGCACGGAATGATCGACGTCCATGCGGACAGCCTGATCGGTTCTCAGGTTTATTTTGACGTGGTTTCGGTGGGCGCTACCATCAATGTGATGTTAGCGGCAGTCAAAGCCGAGGGATTGACCATCATCGAAAACGCCGCCAAGGAACCGCACATCGTGGACCTGGCGAACTTTTTAAACTCCATGGGCGCGGATATTATGGGCGCGGGCACCGACGTCATCAAAATCCGCGGGGTGGAAAAGCTAAACGGCATTTCCTATTCCATCATCCCCGACCAGATCGAGGCGGGCACTTACATGGCCGCCGCAGTGGCCACAAAAGGGGATGTGCTGATTAAAAATATTATTCCCAAGCACCTGGAATCCATCAGCGCCAAGCTTGAAAAGATCGGCGCGCAGATTGAGGAATTCGACGACAGCCTGCGGGTGAGCGTCCCGGGAGAACTGACCAAAACCAGTGTGAAAACCCTGCCGCACCCCGGTTTTCCCACCGATATGCAGCCTCAGATCACCGCGGTGCTGACGCTGGCCAAGGGAACCTCCATTGTCACCGAAGGCGTGTGGGACAATCGGTTCCGCTATGTGGATGAGCTCCGCCGCATGGGAGCGGATATTTCAGTGGACGGCAAGGTGGCCGTGGTGGAAGGCCGTGAAAAGCTCACCGGCGCGCCGGTGAAAGCCACCGATTTGCGGGCGGGCGCCGCTTTGGTCATCGCAGCGCTGGCTGCGGAGGGCGTCACCGAGATTGAGGATATCTATCACATTGAACGCGGGTATGAGGAAATTGTCCATAAATTGCGCGCTTTAGGCGCCGATATCAAGAAAATTACCATTCCTGGCGGAGCGGTACGCAAAGCGCTTTAAGAAAGCCCCCAGCGCTTTCATAAGCTCGTATTTAAGGGCCTTTGTGCCGCGGCCGGGAACAGCATTCGCCAGCCGACTGCGCCGCGCTTAGAATTTAAGCGCGGTTTCTTTTATTGGAAAAAGGCCGTGGGGAAGAACATCTGTCTGCTACAGATTGGAAAGGAACATGCATCAACATGGCATTGGTTTATTCGTTGTGCAGCTCCAGCAAAGGGAACTGCACCTATGTGGGCAGCGAGCGTCACGGCATCCTGATCGACGCGGGAATCGGTATCCGGACCTTTGCGGCGGCCATGACCTTGGGTGGAATCCCTCAAGGGGCGGTTCAGGCGATCTTTGTGACCCACGAACACTCCGATCACATCAAGGGGCTTTATAAGCTCGCCGAGCGGCTGAGAGTTCCGGTGTATGCTACCCGGGGAACCATGGAACAACTGGTTCAGAAGGGCGCGGTACCCTCCGGAGCGGATCTTCGGATTGCGGAAAATGCAGCCATCTGCGCGGCGGATATGGAGGTTCGGGGCTTTTCCACCTCCCACGACAGCGCGCAGAGCGCGGCATACCGGATACATACCGCAGACGGGAAAGCCGTCTGCATCTGCACCGATTTGGGATATGTCTCCCAGGAGGTGGAACAAAACCTTTCTGGCAGCGATTTTGTGATGCTGGAATCCAATTACGATGAGTTTATGCTCCAGACCGGGCGATATCCCTATTTTTTAAAAAAGCGCATCGCCGGGGAGCGGGGACATCTGTCCAACGAAGCTTGTTCCGAACAGATTTCCAAACTGATCGCCCAGGGCACCACCCAGTTTTTACTGGGGCATTTAAGCGAGGAAAACAACCGCCCCCAGGTGGCGATGGCCCACACCGTCAACCGACTGCACGGGGAGGGAATTCTGCTGGAAAAAGACTACACCTTGGATGTTGCGCCCAAATCCACCATCGGAAAACGGATTCTGGTGCGCTAGGGCCTGTTCAGAAGGGGGCATTTTTTTGTTTGCGGTGGATATCCTGTGTATTGGGAAACTGAAAGAAGAGTATCTGCGCGCCGCCTGCGGAGAGTATCAAAAACGCATCGGGGGCTTTGCAAAGCTTACGGTGACCGAGCTTCCGGAGGCGCGTCTGCCGGACAGCCCTTCTCCCGCTCAGATTGAAGCAGCGCTTCAAAAAGAGGGGCAGGCGATCCTTGCCAAGGTGCCGGCGGGGCGGCTTTTGATTCCCCTTTGTATTGAAGGCAAGCAGATGGATTCCCCCCAGCTGGCCAAGACGCTTTCTCAGGCGGGGATCAGCGGGAAAAGCGGTGCGTGCTTTGTGATTGGCGGCTCCTTCGGGCTCAGCGATCAGGTAAAACGCCAGGGGGAGCTTAAGCTTTCCATGTCCCGGATGACCTTTCCCCACCAGCTGGCCCGGGTGATGCTGCTGGAGCAGATTTACCGGGCATTTCAGATCCAGGCCGGGGGCAAATACCACAAATAATCCTGCGGTTTTGGCGGAAAGCCCGCAGAGGTGTTGCAAATCCAAGGGGAGCGGACGGCTCCCCTTTTCGACGTGGTGGGACAGGAAAGGACCAAAGAGCTATGCATCAGACCGACTTTAAAGAGGGGAGCGTTTCCCGCAACATCTGGGAGCTTTCGCTGCCGCTGATGGCGGCGCAGCTTATCAATCTTCTGTACAGCGTGGTGGACCGCATTTACATCGGGCACATGGGCGGGGAAAACCACCTGGCACTGACTGGGCTGGGGCTTTGCTTCCCGGTCATCACCATTGTGGCGGCGTTTGCCTGTCTGTTCGGGAACGGCGGCGCGCCGTTGTGCTCCATGGAGCTGGGGCGGGAAAACCGGGACGAGGCGGAAGCGATCATGGGCAATTCCTTTACCTGCCTGATGATCGCTGGGGCCTTGCTCACCGCTGTGGGGCTTATTTTTCACAAGCCGATCCTGTATCTGTTTGGGGCCAGCGACGCCACCTATCCTTACGCGGCTCCGTACATGACCATTTACTTATGCGGCTCGGTGTTTGTGATGATCGCCACGGGGATGAACAGCTTTATCAACTGTCAGGGGTTTGGCCGGGTTGGGATGATGACCATCCTGTTGGGGGCGGTGGTCAACATCGTGCTGGATCCCGTGCTGATCTTTGTCTTTCACATGGGAGTGCAGGGCGCGGCCTTGGCCACGGTGTTCAGCCAGTTTTTGTCCGCCGCCTGGGTGCTGCGGTTTTTGACTTCGGACAAAGCGCTGTTGCGGCTGCAAAAACGCACCCTGCGCCCCAAAGCTCTCCGGGTGAAAAAGATCACCGCGCTGGGAATGTCCAGCTTTGTGATGCAGGTCACCAACGGCCTGGTACAGATGGTGTGCAACGCAAGCCTTCAGCGGTGGGGCGGTGAACTCTATGTGGGTGTGATGACGGTGGCCAACACCATCCGGGAAGTGTTGACCACCCCGGTGATGGCGTTTAGCAGCGGCGCCGCCCCGGTGATGAGCTTTGACTATGGCGCCGGGGAGTACAGCCGGGTGAAAAAAGCCATCCGGTTTGTAGCAGTGGGCTGTGTGCTTTACACGTTGGTGGCATGGCTGATCGTCAGCCTGTTCCCGGGCTTTGTGCTGCGGCTGTTCACCGGGGACGCCCAGTTGATTCAAACGGGGATCGGCGCCATCCGGCTATATTTTTTCGGGTTTTTTATGATGGCGCTGCAGTTTGCAGGCCAAAATGTGTTCACGGCTCTGGGAAAATCCAAAAACGCCATTTTCTTCTCCCTGTTTCGCAAGGTCATCATTGTAGTCCCGCTGACGCTTTTGCTCCCGAACCTTTGGGGATTGGGTGTCAACGGCGTGTTTGTGGCGGAGCCGATCTCCAACTTTATCGGGGGAGCCGCCTGCTTTATCACCATGCTGTGCGTGGTGTTGCCGGAGCTTTCAGGCAAACAAAAACGGAGGGAAAAAGCCTGAGGGCTTTTTTCCTCCGTTCAGGGGTACGCCATACAAAGCGGGTTTTGCGGTGCTATTTGCAAAAGACCTCTACATAGCTGTCGATGGCTGCCTGGATGATGGCCACTGCATCCTCCCGGCCGTTTACTTCGTCCACGGCGGTTTCTTTGTGCTCCAGGGCCTTGTACACCGTGAAGAAATGCCGCATCTCGTCAAAGATGTGCTCGGGAAGCTGGGAGATGTCGGTGTATTCGTTGTAAGTGGGGTCGTTAAAGGGGATGGCGATGATCTTTTCGTCGTTCCGGCCGCCGTCGAGCATTTTGATTACTCCGATGGGATAGCTCCGGGTCAGGGTGAGGGGCTCTAGGGATTCGGAGCAGAGCAAAAGCACATCCAAGGGATCCCCGTCGTCGCCCAGAGTGCGGGGAATAAAACCATAGTTGGCCGGGTAGTGGGTAGAGGTATACAAGATCCGGTCCAGAAGAATCAGGCCGGTTTCTTTGTCCAGTTCGTATTTTTTCTTGCTGCCCTTGGGGATTTCAATCACCGAGATAAAATCCATGGGTGAAATCCGCTTGGGGCTGATGTCGTGCCAGATATTGCTCATAAGTCCGTCCCCTTTCCAGAAGTGGTTGATGCCTTCATGGTACAGGATTTCACCCAGCTTGTCAATGGAAAAGGTGTTTGTGTCTTAAAGGATCAAGATCCTTTCTTTCAAACCGTCAACATCCGGATGCCGGCTCTTTCCCACGCGTAAAAAGGATGGAGCCCTTTTTAGGGCTCCATCCTTTTTCACATCGGGCAAGGCGGGGAATTGTCAGCAGATGCCGTAGCAAATGGTATACTCGCACACATTGGGCAGCGCAAAATAGCTCCATCCGTCTTTTTGTTCCAGCTCCTGAAGGCCTGCAACCCGGTTGCACGACCTGGTTTTTAAAACACCGGACATTGCGGCGGGATATTCCACATGGATGGCATACGAGCCTTTGCCGCTCATGGTTGCCTCAAAGAGAATGTCGCCGGATACCGTTGTAACCGTGGTTGTCAGATCTCCGAGGTCGGACAACTGAGGATTCATTTCAAAGGTTTGAAAAGCGGGAGAAGTGGGATGTACGCCTGCAAACACGCTCGAAAGCGCGATGATGGGCGCTTGCGGAATATGGCTCCATTCTTCGGTGGTATCTGTGGGCGCATTCCAGTTTTCCTGATAGGTGTTGTTGTAGGTAACGCTGGGCATATTGGCCCACAAATCCCGCAGATCCTTTACAATTTCATCGGCGTATCCCAGATCCGCCAGGGCCCACTGGCGCCACACCGCATTGCAGGGATACGAGCGTTTTACCGCCGGGCTGTGCGCTAAAAATTCTCCGCAGGCTTGGCGGTTGTCCCCAGGGCAAAGATGATAGAGGATCGCCATAGCCAGGGTGCGGTCAGAAACTTTGATTTCGCCGCCCTCTTCCTCCAGCCAGGGGAGGTTGTCGACAAAGATTTCCCGCTCAGGATCCCAGAACTGTTCGATGACCGTTTGTTTCAGGGCGTCGGCATACGCTTGGTAGTTTGGAATGTCACGGTCTTTTCCCAGGGCTTTTAACAGGGGAATCCAGTGCTCATACATCATTCCGCAGATGTAAAGGTTGATGCTCCCAAGGCGGTGGCGCTTGCGCTCATAGGCCTCGTGATCCATCCAAACGCAGAATTCCTTCTGCGTCTCGGCGGGGAACAGGCCGCCGTTTTCCGCTGTTTCCTTCATTAAAAAATGAAGGAAGGTTTCCAGTTTGGGAAAGAGATCCAGGATCACATCTAAATCACCGGTCTCCAACGCGTATTTGCTGCAATCTCCCACAAAACCCACGGAGTGATCGATAATCGGCCCCCAGTCGGTTGTGCCGATCTGCTTGAACGCGACCCGTTTGACCCGGTCAATTGCGGGGTAGCAGTCCAGAAAATAACCGTCGGGAGTCAGCCCGTCTGCGAATGTATAAAGAAACCGTTTGCTGATGTCGTAGTTCCCCATCGTGTTGCGCAGGCTCACCAGCGCATGGGAGCCGTCGCCGGAGTACTGCTGGCGTTCTCGTCCCATTCCGTCTACCAGGGTTTCGATGGCCGCGTTGTAAAGCGTATTGATCCCCGCGTCAAACAAACGCTGCAGTTTTGCGTCGGACGAATGGATGGTCACACCCCGGTACGGATATTTCCTTCGCAGCACGCCCAGATCGCTTAGTACAATATCCGCGTCTTTTGGTACACTGATATGAAGCTGGATCCATTTTAACGACTCAAAATCAAAGCATTGAAAACGATTGATTCCTTTTTTACAGATCAGCCGGCTCCAGCAGTGAAAACCGGTGTCCAAAAGCATATTGGAGGAAAACGGGGTGTGGGATTCCTGAGAGATGATTTCCACCGTTGTTCCCTCCGGGGCGTTGATGGTCAAATACGGAAAGCCGACGATCTGTTCTTTCAAATCAAACGTCAGAAAATAATGCCCGCCGCCCTGGGCTCGGAATACAAGCCTGCCGTTTTCTGAATGGGTGAGGGTTGGATCCTGTTCACAGCGGTAACACCCCGGCGAGCGATAATAAAACCAGTCGTTGGGGTCGGTGTCCCAGTACACGCGGCCGGATTCCACCAGAGATTTGACCGGAACCTTTTCTTCTACCGGCATGGGCAGCATTCGTTCACAGATACGGCCGGTGTCCCCGGTGGGAGTGTTGCCGCCGTTTAAATACTCGCCGTACGCGGTATAGATGGAGGGCCGGTCGGCGCGCTCGCCGGTGACCATGGCGTTTTTCCAGTGCGGCCCGTACGAAAAGTCCGGTTCCAACCAGTTTTCTTCCGCCAGACGGTTGTCATATTCCTCCTGCAAAGAGCGAAGGTACTCCCGCTGAAACTGCCCGGCACGATGGGCGCGGTCGATCCGGCACATCCAGGTCCCATCCGAACAGAGGTGGGTTTGCTGGCCGCCGTTTTGCAGCGTCAAATGAAAGAGAAGGCCGGGGTTTCCCGCTACCCACGTTCCTTCGCCGTGTCCGTAAAAAAGCACGCGGACAGCGAGCACGTTTTTCCCTTTAGTCAAATAGGAACATAGGTCGACGGGATCGGCGTCCAAATGGTGAGGGTCACAGGGGGCGGGCCCCCACTGAACCCGTTTTCCGTTGACAAACAGTTCATATCGGCTGTCCGCAGTTAGAAACCCTTTGGCGGTTTCCGGAATACAATCCAGTTCAAATTCCTTTCGGAACAGTACAAATGTATTGGCCAGCGTGCGTGAAGAAGGATACCAGATCCATTTTGCCGGTGCTAAGGACAGTTCTTTTCGCATGTCAAAATCCCTTTCCGTGTGGTGAATATAATCCGCCGCTCGACTCATGAACCGATTGGGGTGGGCGGCGCTTCCAATGAAAACGAGTTGAGCCCCGCTTTCAGCGGGTATTCCCGACCGTGGATCGCAAGGCTTGCGGGAACATCGGGAACGGTGATCTGCAGGCACAGGGCGTCCTCCTGGCGGATTTCCACCTGGATTTTGCCCACGGCCGTGGTGACATGCCCTTTGACATAAGAAAGCCCGGAAGGGATGCGGGGCTGGATCAAAACGCGTTTGTATCCTGGCTCGGCCGCCTGGATTCCCAGGATGTACTCGAACAGACAGTCGGTCACCGCACCGAACATGGGATGGTCATGGGATTCATGACCGTTCCAGTTTTCCCACAGGGTGGTGGCGCCCGCCTCCATCATGTGGGAAAACGAGCACTCCGCCTTTGAGGTCAGCAGCCCAAACGCCGTATCCGAAAACCCGTGGTCAAACAGCGTCCGGGTCAGCACATAGGTGCCGAAGATCCCGGTGTCATACGCGCCCTTTTGAGCGTACTCCCGGCCCAGCTGCTCCAAAAGGGCGTCGTCCGCCAGCCCGAGATCCGCCGCGAAGCCGTCCGCCCCTTGGACAGAGCCGGCAAAGCGGTTTTCCTCCGGGTCGTAGTACGCGGCTGTCAGCGCCTGTTTGGATTCCTCCAGCTGCCGGAGAAGATCCTCCCGGCGGTTATCGCAGCCGATGATCCCGGAGATTTGGAGCATCTGCTCCATGGATTTTATGTAGTAATAGGTGTTGACAAACGGCTCTGGGAGCATGACACCTCCCGGCGCGCACCAGTCCCCCAGGCACCAGCCGTCCGGCTCCTCGCGCATCACAAGGCCGTTTGTACACCGGCTTTGCATGTAAGAAAACCATTTGAGCATATGGGGGTAGGCGGTTTCCAAGATTTCCCGCTCACCGTAATGCCGGTAATAGGTATATGGAACGATGACAATGGCAGACCCCCAGCCGCCGGGGCCGCCGCCTCCTCCATAGAAAGGGGCGGTGTGCTGCACATGGCCGCTTTTTTGATCCTGGCAGTCCAGAATATCAAAGATCCATTTTCGGTACAGTTCCCGGCTGTTTAGCAGCAGCATGGCGGCGTTGCAGGTCAGCTGCCCGTCGCCGGTATAGCCCAGCCGCTCCCGGTGGGGGCAGTCGGACACCACGCCGTAGTGCATGTTGTTGAGCTGCGTGCGGATGTACGCGTCGTAAAGCCAGTTGAGGGTTTTGTCGCTGGAGGTAAACGAGGAGGTGACCTCCACGTCGCTGTGCACCATGGCCACCTGGACGCCCTGAACGTCTCCGGTGATTTCAAAATAACGAAACCCCTTGATGGAGAATTTGGGTTTGAGCGTCCTTTTATATGGAGCAAAGTACTCGTCCCGCTGGATCTGCTGATCCCATGTGGAAGTAAAGTCCAGGTTTCCGTCTTGGCCCAGTTCCTCCGCATAGCGGATGACCACCTTCCCCTGACCAGAGCAAACGGCGTAGCCGGTCAGGTTGACCCCCGCGTCGTAGATTCGGCGGCCGTCCTTTTCACAGACGAGCCTGGGGGAGATCGTTTTTATTTCCCGGTCGGCCGGGCAGGTCTGCTTGTACAGCGGGGAGGCGGGGGCCTCCACGATTTTCACCGGCTGTTCTTCGGCCGTGTAGGCGACCCGGTCGTCCCATTTTTCGCCCAGGTAGACGTTGTTGAACACAATGGGACTCCGCCGCCAGGTGAGCCGTTCATCCGAGCTTTGCAGACGGACTCCGCCGTCCGCTTGCTCGATGGCTACCGTATAGGCGAGCTTTGGAGCGCCGTACCAAAGATCCCCCTCGGCGTTGCGCTCATGTTGGTTGTACCAGCCGTTGCCCAGCCAGATCTCGATGGCGTTTTCCCCGTCGCCAAGATGCTGGGTGATGTCGTACTCCATGTAATAGATCCGGTGGCGGAAGGTGTCGTGGATGGGATACAGCAGCCGCCGTCCGGGCCGGGGTTCATAATCCGACCAGGCGGGCACCAGCAAATCGTCGGAGACCGGTTCTCCATTGATGCGGCATTCAAAAAATCCAAGGCCGCAGATGGAAAGCGTTGCTTTTTTGATTCCAGAAGACGCGTCAATCGTCCCCGTGAGGATGGGAGATTCGCAGTCCCGGCCGGGGGCCACCCATTTTGCCTGCTTGTCGATCACAATAGTTCCTCCCTGAGGGCAGAGATGGTGAATTCATACCAGCCGGAGCCCGCCACGGCGCGGTACTGGCCGTCTTGATAAGAAACATCGGCGATCCCCGGCTCCCCGCAGGTGACCGTCACGCTGCCGGAGAAAGCCGCGGGAAGGGAAATGTCCGCCGTAGCCCCAAAGGGAACGACGATCTCCACCGTGACCGAGCCGTCTTTTTGACAGCGCCAGGCGCTTTTTAAGGGGCCCCGCACCGTTTGAAGGGAAATCTCGGCCCATTCCAGTTCGGGAAGGATCAGCGGACGCACCGCAAAGGAGCGGAACCCGTCCTGAATTTCCCGAACTCCGCCGATGTGGGAGAACAAAAACTCGTCAAAAGTGCCCAGGAAATAGTGATCCATCGAGCGGGTGGAGCGCTCCCAAAATTCCCAGGCGGAAGTGGCGCCGCACTGCAGCCAGTATCCCCAGCTGGGATAGCTGGTCTGGGTGAGCAGCCGATAGGCGAGCTGGGGATATCCCATGTCGCTTAATACTGGCAGCAGGAATTTGGTGCCCACGCATCCGGTGTCCGCATGGCAGTCTTTTTGCTCAATGTCCTCCGCAAGGCGGGCGGCCACCTGCTCCCGGTGCTCCGGCAGCGCAAGCCCCATGGCCAGGGGGAGCAGGTTGGAGGTCTGCCGGTATTTGCTTCGGGTGCCGATCTCCCGCCAGAAGCCGGTGTCGTAAAGACTCTGTTCCGGGCGGTAAAACTTGTCGTTGAACGCGCGGCGGATCTGCTCCATCGCCTGCTGGTAAACCGGAACGTCCTGGGGCTGGCCGGCGGCCAGGGCGAGGGACGCCATCGACTGGAGCATGGCGTATACAAACGCGGTGCCGCAGATCCCTGCGCCTTCGGAAGGATCGGGGTTAAACCGGACGTCCGGGTCGGTCCCGCCGATGGGGGAGGCCCAGTCCGCCAACTGTTCATCTCGCCAGACCCATCCGTTTTCCCGGATTTCATCGATGTCCTTGAGGGCGAACCGCTTTAAATCGGGATAATACTGCCGGACGGCCTCCAACTGTCCGTACCGGTCGTACAGCTCCTGCACCCCAAAGACAAAGATGGTGTTCCAAACTGGGGTATTGTCCACCGCCCAGTCGGCGTTGGGCACCATGGTGGGAACGTTGCCGAAGGCATGGAAGCAGTCGTTCATGATATCCAAAAAATTCGGCAGGAAGGTTTGCAGATCGAACTGGTACATCATGGTGGAAAGGGCGACGTTGGCGTCCCCCAGCCAGCCGTTTTTCTCCCAGACAGGGGTGTCGGTGGGCTTGTGCTGGAAGTTGTTGAGCAGCGTGTTGTGCATCAGGCGGTGCAGCACGTTGATCTGCGGATTGGCGCACTGAAAATCCGCCACGGTTTGGATGTCGTTGCTGGTGCGGTAAATCACTACATCCTCCGGCAAAAGCTCACCGGCATAGTGGTCGATTTGGACATACTCGAACCCTTTGTAACTGAATTTAGGCTCAAAAAAGCGGTCGGTTCCGTCGCTGATGTACAGATCCTGCTGGTTGTAGGCGTCGGGCCACCAATCTCCGTTCTGACCTTCGCCCCTCCCAATTTTTTGCAGATACCCATCGGGTTTTAACTGCTCCCCGTATGTAAGGAAGACGGTGGTGTTCTTGGGGGCTTTGACGTTCAGCTTGATCCACCCGGTCACCATCTCCGGCGCGGCGATGATATAAGTACCGCCGCCCATGTTCTGAATGGATTTGGGCGCAAAGGCGTCTATGCGGCGGATGGGGGGGATTTTCTGGCTCGTCAGCTTGCCCGCGGGCTTGGCCGCGATTTGTGCCGGAGTCCAAGCGGAATCGTCATAGCCCGGGCAGTCCCAGCCGGGCTTTTGCTTGCGCGCGTCAAACGTCTCTCCCAGATAGATGCTGTTGGATACGGTGGGCCCGTCGCTGGTTACCTTCCAGGATGCGTCGGTTACGACGGTTTCCTCGGCCCCGTCCTGATACCGGATCACAAGGTTGAGCAAAAGCTTGGGCTGATCCCGCCACACAGCGTCCTGCCAGCGCCAGACGGTACAGGGTTCGTTGTAAAAGCCATTGCCCAGCTCGACGCCCACGGCGTTTTTGCCCGGACGCAGCAGCTTTGTCACATCGTATGTGCGGTAAAAAACCGTTTGGTCGTACTGGGACTGGGCGGGATTGAGCACGCTGTCGTCCGGAGCTTGGCCGTTGATTGTCAAGTCATACATTCCCAGCCCGCACACAAACACATAGGCAGACGCCAACGGCTTTGAAAGATCAAATTCCCGGCGGAGCAAAGGGGCGCGGCGGTCTTTCCGGTCCAGGGCCTGCGCCGCTGCGATCCAGTCGCCCTGCCACTGGGAGGGGTCCAGCATCCCCGTGAAAAACCGGGCGGGCTGACTGAAACCGGTGGAGTTCCCCTGGTTGTCCCAGGCCTTCACACACCAGTAATAGGCCGTTTTGGAGCACAGCGGCTTCCCGGCGTACACAACGTCATAGTGGTTGTGGGATTCCATCTTCCCGGAATCCCACAGGTCGCCGGTTCCCGACTCGGCCAGATCACGTCGGGAGGCAACCAGGATTTGGCAGGCGGCCTGCACGGCCCCGTAAACGTCCGAATGCAGCTGCCAGCTGAAGATGGGAGTGGTGTCGATCCCCATGGGATCCGTGGCGGCGTTCACCCGAAGGTCGGAAATTTTTACCGGGCAATCGGTGAACGTACAGATATCGGTTGACATATGGAATTCCTCCTATGGAAAAATAGCGTGAGCAGAAAAAGCAAAGGTTCACCCGCGTGTTCATGCTGTGTTAAACACCCAAATTATATCTTCAAACGATTCCGCCAGCAATGGAATATGGAATCAAAACAGTAAAATGGAACGATAAAAGTAGGGAGAGTGATTCAAAGCGACGGTTCGTTCAATCGTCCGGCGGTATTGCTTTTCTCCTTTGGAATTAAAACGCCCATCGTTTTTCCTATTTTTCATCGGAAGGCGTCTTTTTTTGAAAATCAGACAGCATCTTTCGATACCGTCCTGGGGTGATCCCCTCTGCCTTTTTAAACAATTTGATAAAATAGACCACATCCCGAATCCCGGTTTGTTCCGCGATATCCTCCAACGAGGCGTCGGAGTTTAACAGCAGCTTTTTTGCCGCCTGCATCCGAATGTTTTGCAAATATTCCTGTACGGAAAGACCGGTAATGGATTTAAACTGGACGCCAAAGTATTTGGGGGATAATGAAAATTTATCCGCTAGATCCGGTGTTTTAATCGGTTCGTTATAATGCTCCTTCAAATACGCAATCGTCTTTTCAATTGTTTTTTGATAGTAATGTTTGTTTGCTTGACTGGGCCGCTCCATGCGCTCCGCCAGAATTTCACCGATGATATTGATAAAAAAGCCGCGCGCCTTAAGCTTTGCGCTGATGTCCGATTGGGAATACTGGTCGTAGAGCTTCCGGAACATGGGGGCCAAAATATCGTATTCCAGCCCCTTTATCAGCGGAGGGATATAAAGATCGGACACTTCGTAAGACGTGCGGTGCTTTACCTTTTCCAAATGGATCAGGTCCTCTTTGGACAGCATCTGGCTGATGTAATATTTTTCGGCGGAAAAATCGAACTGCTCATCCGGTATCCAGTCAAAATGAACGCAATGCGCGTGAAAGGTCTTGCCTTTTTCAATCACCATTGTATTTTTTCGGTTGGGCTTTATATAGAGCAGGTCCGAACGCCCCACTTTAAATGTCTTTCCTTCATATTCAAATTGAGCCTCTCCGCTCAGGCCGAAAATAAACTCATGATCGTAGAGAATTCTTTCCGGAACGGTGTCCCCGCCCTGGAACCATATGTTGTTGACATAGCGGATATGAGGAGAAATCTTTAAAATCCCGATGACTCTTTCGTTGTTCACGCTGCGGCCTCCTGTCAATTTTTATCATTCCATTTTACTGTTTTGATTCTATATTACATTGATGACAGCGATTTTTCAATCTATAATTCAGTTAAATCTCGCGTGAATTCCAAAAAAGAATCGCGCGCTGGCTTTTGCCATTTGAAAAAACAGAAAGGAAGAATTTTAATGAAAAACAAGGCGGGAACAGATCCGGCGGTTTTGATTGCAAAAAAACAGGTTTTTGTGGATCAGCTAAAGGTCAACAACACGGTGAACCCGCTTGGAATTGATACGCAGGTTCCCCGGTTTAGCTGGGTCATGCAGTCCTCCGTTCGAGCGCAGGCTCAGACTGCGTATCAAATCCTCGTGGCGACCAGCGAGGATCGGTTGACCGAGCAGGCGGCCGACCTTTGGAACACGGGAAAAGTGCTTTCCGACCGTAGCAACAATATTTCGTATGCCGGCGCGGCTCTGACCAGCAAAACAAAGTATTACTGGACCGTACGCGTCTGGGATAAAAACGGGAATCCCTCGGCCTTGGGAGCTCCCGCGGTGTTTGAAACAGCGCTGATGAGCCCGGATGAATGGGAGGCGGATTGGATTCAAGCCCCCGATACCATTGCGCTGCCCATGTTCGGCAAATCGTTTATGCTGGAGAAGGACGTCAAAAGTGCCCGAGCGTATGTATCCGAAGTGGGGCTCTACGAGATGACGGTGAATGGTCAAACGGTCACCGACAGCGTATTGGAGCCGGGAGAATCCTTTTTTCCAAAAACGATTCTCTACGCGACCTATGATCTGACCAGCAGGCTGAAAAAGGGCGAGAACGCCGTGGGCGTCATGCTGGGCAGAGGATTTTATAAAGTCATTCCCGGGACCGACCGTCACCAGCACGCCCAGGCGGATTATGGCGATCTTCAGCTAATTGCGCAGATTGAAGTAACCTACGTCGACGGGACAAAAACCGTTGTTGCTACCGACAAAACCTGGAAAACCGCCGCCAGCCCGATCACCTTCTTAGACTGGTTTGGCGGAGTGGATTATGACGCCAACCTGGAGCTGCCGGGATGGAACCGGCCGGGGTACTCTTATTCGGACTGGGAAAGCGCATTGGTTTCCTCCGGGCCCGAAGGAACGCTGGTGGCGCAGTACTATCCCACCACCAAGGTGATGGAACAATGGCAGGCCGTCGAGGTGCTCAACCCGGAGCCCGGCGTTTACACCATTGACTTCGGCAGCAACTTTGCAGGCGTCTATCAGTTTTGCATGTCGGCGCCCCAGGGAACCAGCATCAAGCTGTATCCTTCGGAGGTGCTTGGCAGAAACGGACTCATCGATCAGACATCCATCAATTACCTGAACGGAAAACCGGTTTACGACACCTATACGTTTCAAGGCCAGGGGCTGGAAACCTGGGAGCCTCCGTTTCTCTATCACGGGTTCCGTTATCTGGAGATCCACGGCCTTCCGTTTGCTCCCGCGCCGGATCAGTTCAAGGCAAAGCTCATTCGCGCCAGTACCCAGGAGGTCAGCAGTTTTCACACCTCCAGCAACGTGATCAACAAGATCCACGGGATCATCAAACGCTCGATTGAAGCGAACATGTACAACACGCTGACCGACTGCCCCCATCGTGAAAAATTGGGCTGGCTGGAAGTACCGCATCTGCTGCACAACAGCATTGTGTATAATTTTGACGTATCCCAATGGATGACGAAAATCAGCAACGATATTTTGGACTGCCAGCGGGAGGGAGGTATGGTGCCCTGCACCGCGCCCACATTCGCCGCAGGGCTGGATGGTGATCTCCCCAACTGGGCGGCGGCCATGGTGTTGATTCCTTGGAAAAACTACCTTGCTTATGGCGATGTGCAGCAGCTGCAAAAAGCGTACCAAGGCATGACTGCCTGGATGGACTACATGCAAAAACAGGCGCCGAATGATTTGGTGAGTTACGGCTTAGGGGATTGGTGTCCCGTTGACAAAACCACGTCGGTGGAATTCACCGAGAGCTGTACCTATTATCGGGTGGCTGAGGCCATGAAACAGATTGCCTTGATCCTCGATCAACCGGATGACGCCGCCCGGTACGCGGAGTTGGAAACGAGAATCAAAAACGCCATTCAGCAAAAGTATTATCACGCCGACATCCAGTCCTATGACTCGGGTTCGCAGGCGGCGAACGCCATGGCGCTCTATTACGGGATTGTGGAACCGGATCAGGTGCAGGGCGTTGTCGGCAATTTGGCTCGAGCGGTCGAGAGGGCGGACGATCATTTAACCGCCGGTGAGATCGGGTTGAAACCGCTGTTTTTAGCGCTGGGAGAGAACGGCCGCAACGATCTGGCGTATGCCATAGCCACCGCCGAGACGATCCCCAGCTACTGGTACTTCATCCAGAACGGGCTGACCAGCCTTTCCGAAATGTGGGATTTGGGGTCCTCGTTCAACCACTGCATGATGGGCCATCTGGACGGATGGTTCTATGAACACCTGGCTGGGATCCGCAACGACAGCATTGCCTACAAGCATTTCAAAGTCTGCCCCTATGTCCCCGGCGATATGGAGTACAGCACCATTTCGTTCCAGTCGCCCTATGGGGTTATCCGCTCCGCCTTTGTGAAAAACCCGGATGGAACAACCACGTTTACCATTCAGGTGCCGGCGAACACGACCGCTTCCATTTTGCTGCCTACCGCTGATCTCGGTGCGGTTACGGAAAACGGCGTACCGCTGGATGCTGCCGTGGATGGAGTTTTCTCTGTGGCTGTAAAGCAGGGCATGGTTCAAATCGAAGTGGGATCAGGCGTGTATTGTTTGAACGCCCCGACGCCCACGGATCGGCTTGCCCTGCGCCAGTCCCTGCGAAAAGCGCGGCAGAATGTTTCTTCCAACGTCGTCAAAGGCTGGGAGGAGCTGCAAATCGCTGTGGCGAATGGAACGGCGGTTATGGACGATCTCAACGCTTCGCAGAAGGACATCGACGCCGCTCAAGCGGCGGTGGATGACGCCGCCAGGAAATTAATCCTGCACAATTACGCCCTTTTCAAAACCCCCATCTCGTCCACATCGGAGGAGAATCCCGCGAACGAAAACCCGTGGGCGCTGAAAAATCTCGTCGATGGGGATACCTATGATAAGAATGGTGGATGGAGTTCCAACGACCGGTTTGCCGCCTGGCAGCACCCGGAGTGGGCAGGGGTTGATTTCGGCTATCCGTACACCATTGACACCGTACAGTTATATCCCCGAAGCCTGGATCAATTCGGGAATGTCCCGTCGGATGGGTTCCCGGTAGATTATGAAATTCAGGTCTCCAACGACGGCGCCGCCTGGACAACGGTAAAAATGGTGCAGGGAGCCGCTTCGCCCAGCGCTCCCTATCCTCCGGTCACGGTACATTTTGATCCCGTTAAGGTGCAGTATGTGCGTGTTTTTGCCGACACGCTTCGTCCCTGCGAATTTGACAAGGGATCTTACCGCATGCAGTTGGCGGAGCTGGAAGTGTACTGTACTGCACCGGACGCCGATGTACAGTAGGAGATAAGATCAGCGTACAATCTGCAATCGAAAAAGCACAAGCCGCCGGAGGATTCCGGCGGCTGTGCTTTTAATTCGGTTTTACAGGTCGAACTTGGCGAAGGTGTATCCTTGACTTCGCAGATTGTCGATGAAACTACCCAAAATTTCGGCGTTTGTCTTGGACACCGCATGCAGCAGGTACACCGCGCCGGGATGGGCCGCCTTGGTCGCTTTTTCCAGCGCCTTTTGGGGGTCCATCTGCTTGTTCGGGTCCCAGTCGGCGTAGGCAAAGCTCCAGAACACGCTTTTGTAACCCAGAGACTGGGTAATGGCCAGGGTGCGTTCGGAATATTCCCCCATGGGTGGGCGGAACACCGTCATATCGTATCCAAATTGGCTTTTTACCTCGTCGTGGAGCTTTGTGATCTCTTCCTTTGCCTTGTCGGTGGTCACAGTGGGCATAGAGGGATGGCTCCAGGTATGATTGCCCACCATGTGGCCCTCCGCGATCATACGCTTGATTAGGTCGGGATTGCGCTTGACATAATCGTGGGTGACAAAAAACACCGCCGGGGCTTTTTTCTCCTTGAGCACGTCCAGAATTTTCGCGGTATAGCCGTTTTCATAGCCCTCGTCGAAGGTCAGATAGATGTTTTTTACATCGGCTTTGCCGATAAACACCGCGCCGTATTTTCCATATTGATCCTGATACTGGTCGCACGAGACCGGGCGGTTTTTTTCGTCCACCTGCGTCCCCTGCCCCCAGCCGTTTTTCTGGTTGCTCAGCGCGTCAAACGATGCGCTGTCCGGCTGCGTTCCGGTTTGCTCACCCGATTCCAGCCCCGGCATATAGTCGGATGTCAGGGAGTTTATTCCCGACGCGGGATCCACGGAAGACGCTTTCTGCGAATCCGTTTGGGATGAGTGGCCGCTGACGCCGGGCACCATCATGGACGAATTGTCCTTGTCTGAGTCGCCCTTGGAACATCCTGTCATCAGTGCGGCGGCAGTCAGAGCGGCCGCCAGGCACAGACAGCCGGCTTTTCGTTTCACATCCATACTGATCGTTCTCCTTTTACGTTTTATGATACGGCAGATACCGCTGGTTATCTTTTGGGTTACATGCTAAAAAGCGTTTCATTTTTCCATGCTTGTCGAACACTTAAACTGTCCTTGTTAGTATGCGCAGTTTGTTCTTATTAACACTGTATATTTCTAACAATTACCGTGTAGAATAAAGCTGTAAGAAAGGAGCTGTTTGTCATGATGCACCACGATCGTTTTTTGATTAAACAAGTCTGTGCCCGAGAAATCCTCGACTCCCGGGGAAATCCTACGGTAGAGGCTACCGTCTGGTTAAACGGGGAAACCTGCGGAACTGCAAGTGTTCCATCGGGAGCTTCCACCGGCATTTTCGAAGCGCACGAGCTGCGGGACGGGGGAGAACGGTACCTGGGCAAGGGAACGCAGAAGGCGGTTATAAATGTCAACGAAAAAATCTCCCCCGTACTAGCGGGCCGGTGCGTTCTCCACCAGGGGGAACTGGACCGGGTGATGATCGAGCGGGACGGGACGCCCAACAAAAAGGAGCTGGGCGCCAACGCCATGCTGGCGGTATCCCTGGCAGCGGCCCGGGCGGGGGCAAACGCTTTGGGCGTCCCGCTGTACCGGTATTTGGGCGGCGCGGCGGCCCGCACCCTGCCAGTTCCCATGATGAACATCTTAAACGGAGGAGCCCACGCCGCCAACAACGTGGACATCCAGGAGTTTATGGTGATGCCGGTGGGCGCGCCCTCCTTTCACGAAGGACTTCGCATGTGCGCAGAGGTGTTCCACCACCTGGCCAAGGTGCTCAAAAGCCGGGGGCTGTCCACCTCGGTGGGAGACGAGGGCGGCTACGCGCCCAATCTTGCCGACGATGAGGAGGCTATCAAGCTGATCCTGGAGGCGGTGGAGCAGGCGGGGTACCGTCCCGGAGACGATATCCGCATCGCTCTGGACGCCGCTTCCAGCGAGTGGTTCAAGGATGGGAAATACCATCTTCCCAAGAAAAACAAAGACACCAGCCGGGAGGAGCTGATCGCCTATTTTGAAGGCCTTTGCAGCCGGTATCCCATCGTCTCCATCGAGGATCCCCTGGCGGAAGAGGACTTTGAGGGCTTTGCCCAGATCACGCAGCGGCTGGGATCAAAGGTGCAGATTGTGGGCGACGATTTGTTTGTCACCAACGACCAAAGGCTGCAAAAAGGGATCGAGTGCAAAGCGGCCAACGCGGTGCTTGTGAAGGTCAACCAGATCGGCACCCTGTCGGAGACCTTTCAAACCATCTCACTTGCCCAGCAGCACGGCTACCGGGCGGTGATTTCTCACCGCAGCGGGGAAACCGAGGACACCACCATCGCCGACCTGGCGGTGGCGGTCAACGCCGGCCAGATCAAAACCGGTGCTCCTTCCCGCACCGACCGGGTGGCTAAGTACAATCGCCTGCTGGCCATCGAGGAAGAACTGGCGGAATCCGCCTGCTATCCTGGAAAAAACGCATTTGGTTTCGCATTGTAAACGATCGGTTCATGAAAAAATCCGCTGCCGTGAAAGGACAGCGGATTTTTTTGTGAATCATTTTCGGTGGTTTAAAGGTGCAGACGGTTTTGGTTACTCGATGCCGCATTCGTACAAAAATAGTTCCGATCCGTCTGCGCCGGCGGGCTTTTTGTCAAAATCAGCGTAAACGGTGATCTGCGTAAATCCGGCCTCATATAAATACCCTTCCATTTCACCGGGTTCATACAGATGCGTTTGGAAATCCATGTATTCCCTCTGCAAAAGATTAGAGCCGTCATACAATTCATATATACTCGGTGAAAACTGCGTGCGGGTGGCTTCGTCATACTGATTTTTGTTTTTAAGTATCAGGTCAAAGCCTTCTTGGGTTTTTACAGAGACGGAGATCGTGTAATCCGCACGGTCCGGAACCCGCGCCTCAACCGTATCAACTGCAAATACAAATTTTCCGCCCGGGTTTAGCAGCGCTTTTATTTTTCTTAAAATTGCCTTTAATACGGAAAGATCGGTAAACAGGGAGATGGAACCGGATGGAATAAAAATATAATCGTATGTTTCTCCCGAATTGTATTCAGTGACATCCGCTTGCGCCACCTTGGCGGCAGGAGCTTTTTGCTTTAATTTCGCGAGCATTTCAGCCGACAAGTCAACTCCGCTGATTTCGTATCCCCTGTTTAAAAACGGCAGAAAAAAACGGCCGCTGCCGCACAGGGGTTCGAAGATTTTTTGCCCCTTTTCCGCGTATGAAAGATAAAAGTCCAACTCGTCCAAGGGTGGTCTTTCATGCAGGATTTCATACATTTCCGTGCACAGGCTGCCATAATAATTTTGCGTATGTTCCATGAAACACAATCACCTCCATGAATGTCTGTCTGCCTTTCATTTTATCATGGAGCAATCATATGAGCAAGAGGCCGAAAAAAACTCCCCGCGCCGGGAACGGAGCGGGGAGAAGGTGCTTATTCAATGCCGTTGGGGTTGTTTTTTGTAAAGTTCCAGGAGTCTTTGCACATTTCCTCCAACCCCTTTTCCGCTTGCCAGCCCAGCTTTTCCTTGGCGTAGGAGGGATCTGCGTAGCACTCCGCAATGTCGCCGGGGCGGCGGGGCGCGATCTTATAGTTGACCTTGACGCCGTTGGCCTGCTGGAAGGCGTTGACTACATCCAGCACCGAGTAACCGGTTCCGGTGCCCAGGTTGTAGGCGTCCACACCCTTGTCTTTGCGGACTTTTTCCACCGCTTTTAAATGCCCTTTGGCCAGATCCACAACATGGATATAATCCCGCACGCCGGTACCGTCGTGGGTGGGATAATCATCGCCGTACACGCTCAAGCATTCCAGCCGGCCGGCGGCCACCTGGGCGATATAGGGCATCAGGTTGTTGGGGATGCCGTTGGGGTCCTCGCCGATCAGGCCGCTTTTGTGGGCGCCGATAGGGTTAAAGTACCGCAGAAGGGCGATGCTCCACTCCGGGTCCGCCACATAGATATCCCGCAGGATCTGCTCGATCATCAGCTTGGTGCTGCCGTATGGGTTGGTGGTGGACAGGGGAAAATCCTCTTTAATCGGGACGGTCTTGGGAGTGCCGTACACCGTGGCAGACGAGCTGAACACGATTTTTTTCACACCGGCAGCAGCCATCTCCTCACAGAGGATCAGGGTGCCGGTGAGGTTGTTGTGATAATACCGAAGGGGCTGCGCCACCGACTCGCCCACGGCTTTCAGGCCCGCAAAGTGGATCACCGAGTCGATGTCGTTTTCCGCAAAGATCGTTTTGACGCCCTCACGGTCTAAAAGATCGGTTTCGTAAAATTTAAAATCCTTACCGGTAATGGTGCGGATCCGGTTTAAGGCTTCGGGTTTGGAGTTGACAAAGTTGTCTACAATGACGATTTCCTCGCCGGCGTTTAGCAGCTCCACACAGGTGTGAGAACCGATAAATCCAGCTCCGCCAGTAATTAATACGGCCATGAGATCCACGTTCCTTTCTTTCCTTTGTTTAAAATGAAGTATACAGGAATGGTTTTTTAAAGTCAATGAAATGCAACAAATATCTATAATCTTGAATTTTCGCCCCATACCTGTTATGATAAAAAAACAAACCGTCCCTCGCCCTGCTTTGCTCCCCAGCTGAGTTTGAAGGAAGGACGCACTGAATCAACCGGACGGCCTTTCCCGGCGGAGCATTGAACCTTTGCCGGTATGGAGCGGACCGGGCAAGGAGGAAATAGCATGCGAATTGGCCATGGCTACGATGTTCACCGCTTGGTTCCCGACCGGGCGCTGATTTTAGGAGGAGTGCGTATCCCCTGGGACAAGGGGCTTTTGGGGCACTCCGACGCGGATGTACTGGCACACGCGGTGATGGATGCGCTGCTGGGAGCAGCGGGACTTCCGGATATTGGGGCGCTGTTTCCAGACACCGATCCTCAGTACAAGGGAGCAAACAGTATGGCGCTTTTGCGCCGGGTCGCGGAGCTTCTAAAGGAAAACGGCTGGCAGATCGGAAACATCGACGCGACCATCTTGGCCCAGGCGCCCAAGATGAAGCCTCATATCCCTCAGATGAAACAGGATATCGCCGCCTGTTGCGGCATTGGGGAAACACAGGTCAACGTAAAGGCTACCACCGAAGAGGGGCTGGGCTTCACCGGACAGGGGCAGGGAATTGCAGTCCACGCCGTGTGCCTGCTGGAAGAAATCAGGGTCGCCTCAGACCGGGGATAAAAACGGCGTCTACCAAAAGGATACCCCGGTTCTTTTTAAAAATCCACGGAAAATCATCGTTTCTGGCAACTACCGTCGCCGCCGCATAGGATGGGGCGTGACAGAGAAGGTGATTTTTTCATGGCAAAACAACTGATTATGCTGAGCTCTATCACGTATGCGATGAAAGCAAAGGATTTTCTGTCCGCGCGGGGAATCCGTGCTTTTATAGAGCGAACGCCGCGGGAGCTTAGCAGCGCAGGCTGCGGATACAGCATCCGTGTGGACTCGGACCGGGAAGCGGTGGCGCGGATGCTGGCGGACGTGGGGATCAAGGTCCTGGGGACCACCGAGGTATACTGATTCCGCCGGTTTCCGAAGGTGCGCTGTTTCCCTCCGCAAAGGTCTATTCCAACGTGAAAATTCATAAACTCCCTTGTAGAGCCGGCAGAGGCCGAGCAAAGCAAGGGAGTATGTTTTATGATGTATTTTGACAACGCGGCGACCACTTATCCAAAGCCACGCAGCGTATTATCCGCGGTGTCGTCGGCAGCGGTATACTACGGCGGCAACCCGGGCAGGAGCGGGCATCAGCTATCCTTAAAAACCGCGCAGAAGGTGTACGAGGCAAGACAGGCTCTGGCGCAGCTTTTGCATGTTCCAGAGGAAGAAAATATCGTCTTTACCCTCAACTGCACCCATGCGCTGAATATGGCAATTAAGGGCGCCGTGGAACAGGGCGGTCATGTGGTGACTTCATCGCTGGAACACAATTCGGTGATGCGGCCGCTGTATGCGCTGAGCTTGTCCCGCGGCGTTTCTTACAGCATTGCCCAGGTGGAAGACGGCGATCCGGACGCAACCCTGCAAAATTTTGAGGCGGCAATCCGGCCAGACACCAAGGCGGTGGTGTGCACCTTTGCCTCTAACGTGACGGGAACGGTGCTTCCAATTGCGCGGATCGGCGACCTTTGCAAAAAGAAAAAGCTGCTGTTTATCGTAGACGCGGCACAGGCTGCCGGTGTTCTTCCGGTAAACATGCGGGAACAAAACATCGGCGTGTTGTGCTGCGCGGGGCACAAAAGCCTGATGGGAGTCACCGGCACCGGTGTGATGGCACTGGCGCCGGGGGTGGAGCTTTCCACCATTCTGGAGGGCGGCACCGGAAGCGCGTCGGCAGATATCGCCCAGCCGCAATTTTTACCCGACCGGTTTGAAAGCGGAACCATCAACACGGTGGGGATTGTCTCGCTGCTGGCGGGAGCGCAGTTTTTAAAGCGAAGGGGAATTTCGCAGCTGTACGAGCACGAGCTGAACCTCTGCGTACAACTGTACGATGAACTCAGCGCCCGTTCGGGCATCCGGCTATACGCGTCCCATATGCGCCGGGGGGAGCGGGCGCCGGTGCTCAGCTTTAACATTGAGGGGATGACCTCCATGGAGGCGGCGGACCTGCTGGACGCCCAGGGATTCGCCGTGCGTCCGGGGCTGCACTGCGCGCCCAGCGCCCACACCCAGCTGGGCACTATGGAAACGGGAACCATCCGGTTTTCCCCGGGGTTTTCCACAAAATCGACTCAGGTGGCAATGTTTGCGGATGCCGTGAAAAAAATTGCGAAAAATAAAAGGAGCACAACTTGAAACCACTGGTGAATCGTGGTAAACTTAAATGGATAGCATTGGATTTTACGGCTTTGCCTTCTTCTGGCAGGCGGTTCGCTTTATGCGGTGCGGCCGCTGTTCTGCCGCAATAGGATGATAACCATTTACGACCGTTTTCGGTTTAAAATAAAGGATGAACGCGCATGGATTATATTGCCACTCTCTGGGATTCGGTCATCAGCGTCCTGGCGACGTTTCGGATCACCGACGCCATTGATATTTTATTGCTCACCTATCTGATTTACAAGGGAATTCAGCTGATCCGCGAAACCCGGGCCCAGCAGCTTTTAAAGGGGATTTTACTGTTCGCCGTAGCAAGCGTGGTGGCGAATATTCTGTCCTTGAACGCCATGAGCTACCTGTTGCGCAAGATCTTTGACATCGGCGTTATTGCGGTGGTGGTGCTGTTCCAGCCGGAACTAAGGCGGGCGCTGGAAAAAATCGGCCGCGCCAAGGTGCGCAATTTCGGTGTATTCGGCATCGGGGCGGAACACTATGAAAAGGCTGAGCGGGAGTGGGGGAACACCATCGACGTGATGTGTTCCGCCGCTCACGAGCTTTCCAAGACCAAGACCGGCGCGCTGATTGTCTGCGAGCGCCAGACCAAGCTGGGCGAACAGATCAGCACCGGCGTCATTTTGGAGGCCAAGCCCAGTGTGGAGCTGTTTGGAAACATCTTTTTTCACAACTCTCCCCTGCACGACGGCGCGGTCATTATGCGGGACGGCATCATTTTGGCGGCTTCCTGCTTTTTGCCCAAGCCCCAGAAGGAAGAACACATTGCAAGGGAGCTCGGATCCCGCCACCGGGCGGCCATCGGCATGAGTGAGAACTCCGACGCGGTCATCATCGTGGTGTCGGAGGAAACCGGAACCATTTCGATTGCGGAGGACGGCGACATCTTCCGCGATTTTAACAGGGACACCCTGCGGGCGTACCTGCGGGGCAAACTGATCCCGGAAAAACCCGACGACGGCGAAAAGAAAAAGGCGGGCTTTTTAAGGGGGAAGAAAAAATGAAGAAATTTAACACCCAAAATTTTTTAGACAACAAAAAAGTTGTCATTATTCTTTCCCTGCTGATCGCCATTATCACCTGGGTGGTGATTTCAGTGACGGTTAATCCGGATCAGAGCATGACGATTTCGGACATCCCGGTCACAATCCCCATGGAAAAGTCCGCGGCTGAAGCCCAGGGACTGAGCGTGATTTCCGGCGGGGACGCCAAGGTAAGCGTGATGGTGCGGGGAAAGCGTTACAAGGTGGGCGCCCTGAAACCTGGCAGCTTTAAAGCGGTGGCGGATATCTCCAACGTTACAGCCGCGGGAGAATACACGCTGAAAATTTCCGTCACAAAGGTAAACGACGACTCCGACTACAATATTATTTCGGTGTCCAGTGAAACGGTCAAGGTTCGCTTTGACCACCTGATTGAAAAAGAGATCCCCCTGGAGGCTCAGGCAGAGGGCATCAAGGCAAAGGACGGGTATATTTTGGACACCGTTTACGCTATGAACGATGAAATTACCCTGAAAGGTCCCCAGAGTGATATAGAAAAGGTGGCCCGGGCGGTGGTGGTCACCGACCGCAAAGAGACGATCAGCCAGTCGCTGACCACCGATGGGGAACTTGTACTGTACGACGCTGAAAACAAAAAACTGGAGCTGCAATATGTCACCCACGAGCCGGATCAGCTTCAGTTGACCGTTTCGATATCCCAGCGCAAGACGCTGCCGCTTTCCATTAAGTTTAGCAACATCCCCGACGGCATGACGGAAAAAACGCTCAAGTATACGATCTCGCCGTCCACCATCGAGGTGACAGGGGCCAGCGAGGTCATCTCCAACGTCACCGAAATCAACCTGGGATTTGTGGATTTCCGGAAGATCGACGTGGGTTCGTCCTTTACCTTCCAGATTCCCCTGCCTGCGGGATTTACCAACGTCAAAGATGTAAAGACCGCAACGGTCAAGTTTGAAACGGACGACTTTGTCTCCAAAAACTTTACCGTCAACGAGGTCAAGGTGGTCAATCCTCCTGACGGCTACAACGTCACGCTGGATACCCAAAAGTTCACCGTGAAAATTGTGGGCACTCAGGCGGCGATGAACGTTATTACCGACACCGATCTGGTGGCCGTGGTGGATTTTTCTGAAATCACCGTGACCTCTGGACAGTTTAAAACCCCGATCAAAATCACCATTCCAGGCCAGTCTGAGCCCTGTTGGGCGGTGGGCGTGTACGAAGCGCTGGTGACCGCCAGGGAAAAGTAGCGGAAAAAGGAGACAAGGTATGCCAATCCACGTTTCGGGCATTGTAACAGGACTGGACGGTTCGGAGGAACAAGCCGTCCGGCTGGCGGTCAAACGCCTGGGAGTTTCCCCGGACCGGGTGCGCGCGGCGTATGTGGTCAAGCAGTCGCTGGACGCGCGCCGGCAGGACAGGCCCCGGCTTGTCCGCACAGTGGGCATTGAGCTTGTGAGCCATGAGTCGGAGGCTGCGGCAGCGGCCTCCGACCCTTGTGTTTCTTACCGGGAAACCTTTGCGCTCTCCATCCGGCCCGGCACTGAAAAGCCCCAGGGCCGGATCGCGGTGGCGGGATTCGGCCCTGCGGGGATGTTCGCCGCGCTGCTGCTGGCAAAGAACGGCTACCGCCCACTGGTGCTGGAGCGGGGGGCTCCGGTGGAGCGCAGAGTTCAGGCGGTGGACCGGTTTTGGAAGACGGGAATGTTAAACCCCGACTGCAACGTGCAGTTTGGGGAAGGGGGCGCGGGCACCTTTTCGGACGGTAAGCTCACCACCCGGATTTCCGATCCTTACTGCGAGTATGTGCTCAAGGCCCTGGCGGAGCACGGCGCGCCCGGGGAGATTTTAAAAAAAGCCAAGCCCCACATCGGCACCGACAAGCTGCGGGGAGTGGTGCGCTCCATCCGGGAGGAGATTCTATCCTTAGGAGGGGAGATTTTGTTCGACACCCCCATGGAGGAGCTGGTCATCCAAAACGGCGCGCTGACAGCGGTTCGGACGCCAAAGGGCGAGATCCCTGTCTGCGCGCTGATTCTGGCAGTGGGCCACAGCGCCCGGGACACCTTTGCCATGCTGCGGCAAAAAGGCGTCCCCATGGAGGTTAAGCCCTTTTCGGTGGGAGCCCGGATTGAACAGCGGCAGGCGGTGATCGACCGGGGGCTTTACGGAAAGCTGGCAGGGGATCCGCGGCTTCCCAAGGGGGAGTATCAGCTTTCCTACCGGGAGGGGGACCGGTGTGTGTACACCTTCTGCATGTGCCCCGGCGGATTGGTGGTGCCCGCCGCCTCGGAGCAGGGGGGCGTAGTGGTCAACGGAATGAGCGAGTTTGCCCGGGACGGGGAAAACGCCAACGCCGCCCTGGTGGTGTCGGTGGGCCCTCAGGACTTTGGAAACGATCCTATGGAGGCAGTGGCGTTCCAGCGGCGGTTGGAACAGGCGGCGTTTACCGCAGGCGGAGGCGGCTACTGGGCTCCCGCCGCCACGGTGGGCCGTTTTTTGGAGGGCGCGCCGGGGCTCTGCCTGGGGAAGGTGCAGCCCAGCTATGCGCTGGGGGTTATGGACGCCGACCTGCGGACGATTCTGCCCCCAGCCGTCACCGGAATGATGGAAAAGGGCCTTCGCCGGTTCCAGCGCAAGCTGCCCGGGTTTGGCGCGCCCGACGGGGTGCTCACCGGGGTGGAAACCAGGACGTCCTCTCCCATTCGGGTGCTGCGGCAGCAGCAGACCCGGATGTCTCAAGGGGTGGAGAACTTATATCCCTGTGGGGAGGGAGCAGGCTACGCCGGCGGTATTATGAGCGCGGCGGTGGACGGGCTGCATACCGCCCATACGATCATAGAGCGGTTTGCCCCCGCCGGTGGATGAAAATCCGCCTATGGGTGGTTTTGCGAATTTTGTCCCTGTCCTTTTAGAAAAAGGGCGGGGATTTTTCGTTTGCACCTTTCGCCTTTCGTTTCCGTATGATGGAATAACAAACCAACAGCTTGTTGATCCTTTGGGGGTGTGGCAGATGATATACGGGATCGGATTGACCGGAACCGATAGCAGTATGGCCGCGCCCGGATTTGTTCTGTCCTGGTTGCAGGACAACGGAATTGACAGCCGGATCCAGGCGGTGTCCGGCAGAATGCTGCCCGGTTATTTTCGAGGTTTTGAAACGCCGGACAGGCGCAGAAGCCTGTTCCGCCGCAGACAGGTTCGTCAATGGGCCAGGGATTTTTACAACGGAAAACCCGATGATTTGCGGTACGCCTTTTTGTTCGACGAGCCGGACAGTGGACGGTCAGTGGCGGTCACCAATGGATTTTCCCTCAGCAGCGAGGGAATGGCCGCGGTAAGCGATGAAAACCGGCGGGAGATGGTGCAGACTGCTGCGGGGGTTTTTGCATGCAAAGGTGTTTTTTCCATATGTGGAAAACCACTGATGCCCTGTTACAGCCAAAGCGCGCTGGACTGCGCATTAAACTTGATGGGGGCGGACCGGATGCTCACCTTTGTCTTAAAAGCCGGGGGAAAACCGGAGGTGCAGATTGCCCGGCGGGACATCAGACATAGGACGGTGCTTCTGCAAACGACGGGCTGGCGTCCCGGCAGAGAAAACGTACAGGAACAGCTTCAGACGTTGCTCACCAGTATCCGGCAGGACTGTTATGATTTTCTGTTTTTTTGACAGACTTTGCACCCGGCCAAAAAAGCTCCCAAATCCAATAGGGTTTTTGGAGCTTTTTTCTATTTACCCTCTTTAAAAAATATGCTACAATAAATACATACTCAAAAACATGAGCAGAGTAGATACCTGCGCGTAAAGTGCCGTTGGAACGGGGAGTTGTCCGGCGGACGAAAGACAAAGGGGTTTCCTTTTTGTTTGCGGTGCAGGCGTCGCATCCCGCTGCTACCTGATATGAGGCAAAACACCTCTGAAGTGTAGCAACTGTATGCACATGATGGAGGTGTCTTTTTATGCAAAATTTGAGGAGAATGTTTACCGATTCAGCCAAAGAGTTGAAAAGCATCCGGACCCTGGCAATCACAGCGGTTTTTATCGCCCTGAATGTGACGATGGATCTGCTGAACATCCGGATTCAGCTGATGCTGGATCTGCGGATTGGCTTTGGATTTGTATGCAATGCCATGGTGGGCATGCTGTTCGGCCCGGTGGTGGCCATGTCGGCAGGGTTTGCCACAGATGTCCTTGGATATCTGGTGAACACAGGCGGCGCCGCCTATTTCCCCGGGTTTACGGTCACCGCAGTCTTGGGCGGACTGGTGTGGGGCATGATGCTTTACAAACAGCAGGTCACGGTGTGGCGCGCCATCTGCGCGAAGGGAATCATCAATTTATTTTTAAACACCGGGCTTAACAGTGTTTGGATGTGTCTGTTTTACGGCAGCGCTATGAAGGCGATTTTGCCGGTGCGTTTCTTAAAAAACATTGCGATTCTCCCGCTGGAGGTCTTTCTGCTGGTTTTAGTGGGCGGCGTGGTTTCCACGGCTGTCCGCCGATTAAAAGTTCCTACCGCGGTGTAAAAAAAGAGCGGCCATAACTCCCCGGCCGCAGTAAAAATCCCCCTGTCCGGTTGGACAGGGGGATTTTTTATACACTATTCATTGAAATCTAATGGCGCGGAGGCGTCTTGTTCCCCCGAGGGGGCATCCTCCTGCACAGGCTGGGGATCGTCGGATTTTTTATGTTTGTTTTTAAAATACACAAAACCTGCCGCAGTGGCGATCAGCACCAGTGCAAAGACGCCGATGAGCACGTAAAACAGAACGTTTCCCGACTCCTTGGGAGCTGGTGTCGGTTCGCTGCTGGAGTAATTGGTGGTATAAGGGCTCATGCCGTTTTTCAAGGCGACCAGTGCCAGCGTAGCCTGCTCGGTAGCGAACACGTTGCTGTCCTGGCCCTTTTGACTGGCAAAACCGCCATCGGACTGAGCGTATTCCAACATCAATTCCACCAAGTTTTTCCGGCCTTTTAAAAACCGCTTGTCGTTCATGCTGATTTCCAAGGAGTTAAGCGCCACAATGACCTGGGACATGCTTTCCAGCGAGGGATTGCCGTAGGAGATAAACTGGCCGTCTGAACGCTGCACCTCGGACAGGTAGGTCAGCCCTTTTTGAATGCTCTGCTGAACGTTGTCCTGTTCCCGGTAGGGAGCCAGAGCCGTCAGGCAGATGGCGGTCATATCCACATCGCTGTCCATGGTTCCGTCCAGAGAAAAACCGCCGTCCTGCTTTTGTTTTTGCAAAATCTTATCAATCAGCGCGTTTCGATTGTTGACCGATCCAGCGGCAATTTGATAGTCGTTGGAGTCCAGCGCCAGCAGCGCATAGGCGGCGCCGTTGACCCCTTGCTTGTCCACATCGGGGAAATTGGCCAACTGGTTCACCAGATTGATCCCCCGGATGTCATTGGCATTTAAGCCGCTGAAAGTGGCGCTTAAAATATCCAGTTCCAGATCGGTGGCCTTGTCATAACCGCCGTTTTTCTGGGAGATGGTATGCATGTACCGGTCCACCGTTTTGGTATCGGCGGATTTTCCCGCCGCGCCCAGCGCCACAAGCTGAAAGCTGCCAGGTTCGTTTCGCTTGAGCCAAGCGCAGGAATCGTCCAGAACCTGGGCCAGATGATCGTCCCACTCATACCGGTTGGGATTTACCGGCGCTTCCGGTTTGGAGGAAGCGGCCGCAGAGGAGGATTGCCGGCTGCTGCTTTCGGGCACCGAGCTTGCCTGGGAGGAGGCTTCCACCGAAGAGATCGAGGAATCCACCGTGTCGCTGGATTCCTGCACCGGCATGGAAACATCCGATACAGGGTTGTCTGTGGTTACATCGGAAGATGGAGCGGACGAAGCATTCTCCGAATGCTTCGCGTACCGCCATACCACAGTTTCACCGTCCTTCACCGTGTGAGAGGACAGATCGGTTCGCACACCGCCCACCAAGGAAATCCACCGGGTGGTTCCATCCGAATCGGTTTTTCCAGCGGGGTAAGATACGCCGGATACCTTTAAGTCGGATAACACGCCATGGCTGTACGTATAGCTGTCGATCAGGCTGAGCGTTTTAAGCTCTTCCAACAGGCTTTGATCCCATCCGGTTTTTCCCACCGAAATCTGTGTGGAAGGGACCAAAGGCCTATTTTCCAGCGCATCGTAAACCGATACGTGAATGGTGACCGGATCCGTCACAGCGGTTTGCTCATCTGCATAAACGTGAAAAATGCCGGACAATCCGCTTACCGTCACACAGGCAGCGGCCAAAAATCCGGCGAATATTTTTTTGCCAAACGGTTTCATATGGCCTCCCCAATTACCATAATGATTTTGTCAAGCAAAGCCCCAAGCGGCTTTGCTTATAGTTGCTAATCCGTATTTGCAAAGAGCCGCCCGGCAATATCCCCTCAAAAAATGCCGGCGAAGCAAGATAAAATACAGAAAAAGTTTGTCAAGCGGCTGTTTTACCAGCGCAGCGGTCAACAAAACAGGAGCGTTTTTTCAGAGCTCGAGCCGAAAACATACTGCCGCTTGTTGGAAAACTACTTTTATTATATAGCAAATTTCAGTATTCGTCTATAAAAAAACATTGCCAATTTTTTTAAATTTGTGGATTTTTTAGCGGCGCAAAATTTGTCGGCACAGCAAGAGAAGTCTGTATGCCGGCTTCCCAAAAGCATGCGGCGTTTACGAGAATTTTTTTAAATATTTGGGCCTGAACCAGTTGAGGTAAGCGCCGATCACCCGGGTCAGGGCGATGTCATAGATCAAGAAGACGACGTTGGCCGCCGCCCAGAATCCGGCAAGTCCCCACTGTCCCCACTCGTTGAGGCCTTCAAGCATTTCGGTCATCCCGAGCACATAAATAATCAAAACAAAGGCTGCCGCTACCGCTGCGTTAAAGAGCAGGAATTTCAGCACCCACTCCACAATCCGGTTCGGAATGCGCTCCAAATAGGATTTGACAATGGCGTAATAGCCAAAAAATGCGGCGTACAGAACGGCGGATTCCTTAAGCGGCGCCAGAAAAAACGCCAGCAGCGACACCGCTATGTAAACCAGCACCGCCCATTTGGCATTGAGTTCCACCATGACCACCACCAGCATCAGCCCCGCCAGCGCAGGGAGCGCATAGTCCATAAAGGGCAGCACGCCGGTCATAAACATAAATAAAAGACTTAGGGCGGCAGACATGCCGCCCAAGGCTACTTGATAGCTTCGCTTTTTCAAATGGCTCACCCCCGCAGCAGTTAACAGCAGGTGCAGAGGTCGCCGCCCATGCACTCGCAGCAGGTGTCTGCGCAGCACAGGCCAGTGCACATGTCACAGGCGCTGCAGCCGCCGGGATTGCCCTGTGGGGTGCGGTAAGGCCCGTTTGCGCCCCCGGCAAAGTTCCCCTGCCGCTGCCAGTTCATCCGGTTTAACGCCGCACGGTATTCCGGGTTGTTGGGGTTTAACCGGCAGGCGGTGGCGAAGTAGTTCGTCGCATCGTCCAGCCAGCCCCGGGCAAAATATACACTGCCTTTCAGAAAGTACCATTCCGCGTCCCGTTCCGCAGCGGGAACACCGTCTAAAAGTTCTTCTGCTTCCACCAGACGGTTGTTTTGAATCATCCGGCGGATATCGGCAAACTTGCTTTGGGAATTCCCGGCATAACCGCCGGATGCGCCCTGCCCGGCACCAGAGCTGCTCGTGCCGCCTGCTGCCCGTCGGGTGTTCATAATCTCGTCGAACGCGGCGTTCACTTCCTGCATTTTTTCATTGGCCACGTCTTTCAGAGGGCTGTCCGCATAATTGTCCGGGTGATATTTTTTCGCCAGATTGCGGTACGCTTCTTTCACTTGCTCGTCGCTGGCGTCCCGGGATACGCCCAGAACCTGATAGGGATCGTTCATCATTTACTACCTCATGTCTTTCCGGCTACATGCCGATGCTAATTTTATTCTGCATCCTGTGCGGGCTGAGGCGGATCTTCCTGCCGCGCCCTGCGCAAGGCCTTTTTTTCTTTTTTTGTCAAAAGGGACTGCTCCATCAACTGGGACTGGGTTTGCTTGAGGCCCAGATAAATTACGTTGTTTAAAATTTCCTGATACCGCTTTGTATCCAGCAGCTCGTATGCGCTTGCCAGCTCGGTGACCGACAGATTCAAAATTTCCGTCGCATATTGATTGACCCGGAGCTGTTCCTCTTTGCTCCAAGTAGAAACGGAGAGCCTGCGGGCAAAGGGATTGAACCCGCCTCTGGAAACATCCTGTTTTAAATCGTCCAGGGCGTCCATGAAATAGATCCAGCGCCCCAGCTGATAGCCCATCCGGTAAAGCACCCTGGATTGGGCTTCGTCCGCATGCCCTTCGGCGTGCTGCTTTTTGAGCAACTCAAAGATCCGGCCCAACGCCTTGGCGGTGGGATCGGCTGCACGGTCGGTGCTGGTGTCCATAGAATGTTCCACCTTGTCTTGTTCCTCCATGATGGAACAGGCGATTTCATCCAGCTCCGGATATAGTCGGGCGGCTTTTTTACGAACCCGCCCCGCGTAGGGGAGGATGAGGCGGCTGCCCAGCCGCTTGATAAACCCTTCGTCCTGGATATTGTCCCTGACCTTATAGTAAAACAGGATCATCGCGGCGCTGGCCGCAAAGGAAAGATCGTCACAAGGGGACAGGCAGTTTTTCTTTTTTAACGGGTTTGCGGCGCAGCGTCCGCGCTTAAATCCCGCGCACCCAGGAGCCGCGGCCAGCGAAACGACAGCAAGAAAGGTAAAGTCATAGCTCAGCGTGAGTCTTGCCAGAGGGCCGAACAATTGCCCCAGCTGTTTGCACAGCCCGCAGTAGACCGCCTGGTACAGATCAAATTCACGCATGCGAAGGTCAGGCTTATAAGGCTTGACATAACCAAACAACCAATATTCCCACCTTTATAAATTCTTCCCTGTTTTTCGCTTTTTGGGCAGAAGAGACTATTGTTTATTTTAAAGGATTTTAGGCAGGAATCCTTGTTAAATTCATAAACGAGTTGTTAACAAAATGCGAATAATGAAAGATTTTACAAAAAAGTTCCAAAACCTGGCAGTATCAGGAAAAAATTCCGGAGGTTTTTCGGCGCACAAGCTCCGAATGGAGGGGGGATATGGTGGCGGAACGAAAGACCATTCCAAAAAAGGGAACGGTTTCCCGTCCCCTTTTTGGATGCGGACTGCCACGCCCACCGGCGGGGAGCCAAAGCGATTATTTCATCATAGTCGCGACGCTGTCAATCATGTTTCCAACGTTTTTGATGGCTTTTCCAGCAGATTTTTTAATGGTTTTAGCGCGGCGTTTTTTTGTGCTGGTCAGCGCATAGGTTGCAGCGCCCACCGCCATGCCTACCGCCACGCCTTTGACAACATTTCCTACGGTACGGTTCATTTTTATCATCCTTTCTTTATTCGATGTATTGTTATTGTCTCCGAAAATGGCTTTGCCATCAGTGAAAGTTTTTGCCATCCTCATCCGGGGGAAATAGTTGCAAAACATTTTAAAAAACGATATAATTAAAAAATAGCCAAAAGCCTAGTGAAATACTTGTGTTTACATCATTTGAATAATTTGGCAAAAAATGTGATTTAAAAAAGGAGGGCGGCCGCCCGTGAAATCTCAGCAGGCCAGAGTGGCAGCCATTCATGATTTATCAGGATTCGGGCGGTGTTCCCTGTCGGTGATTCTGCCGGCTATGTCGGTGATGGGAATTCAGGTGTGTCCGGTGCCAACCGCGGTTTTGTCCACCCATACAGGTGGGCTGGGAGATGTGGTGTTCCGGGATTTAACCGACTATATTCTTCCTGCGCTGGAGCATTATGCGGCCCTTTCAGTGGAGTTTGACTGTATTTACAGCGGGTTTTTGGGCTCCAGCGCTCAGATCGGGCACTGTTTGGAGTTTTTTGAACAGTATCCGGATGCGATGGCGGTGGTGGACCCGGTGATGGGGGATCACGGAAAGCCGTATCGGACCTACACTCCCGAACTGTGTGCCCGCATGGGGGAACTGGTCCGGGCGGCGGATCTGATTACGCCCAATTTAACAGAGGCGGCAATTCTGCTGGGGGAGGAATACCCGCAGGCGCCTCTTTCCCATGTGATGGCGAAAAGTTGGCTGGTGCGGCTGTCGGCGCTGGGGCCCCGGTATGTGCTGATTACTGGGGTGGAGCTGGCGGACGGTACCGTCAGCAACTTGGGCTACGACGCTCAGCGGGGGGCGTTCTGGAGGGTGGCCTGCGACTACGTTCCGGTTGCGTATCCGGGGACAGGGGATATCTACGCCAGTGTGGCGGTGGGGGCGATGCTCACCGGCGATAGCCTGCCCATCGCCATGGAGCGGGCCACCCGTTTTTTGGAATACGCCATTAAAACCACGTATGGGTACGGTACCGATCCCCGTTATGGGGTCATGCTGGAACGGTGTCTGCCCTGGCTAACCCAACAGCATTCGTTGAAGGGGTACGAAACGCTGTAGCTATTTTTGTTTTGCGGAGGAATCAGATTTTATGGATCAAAAACGTTTTGCGTTATCCCGCGTATCGGCGCTGAAATTGGCGATGACCGCCCTGATGGCGGCCATGGTGTTTCTGTTTTCTTACATTTCAATCCCAATTCCAAATCCTCTTTTGGTGACGCGGGTTCACCTGGGAAATGTTATGTGCCTGCTGTCCGGCCTGATGCTGGGCGGCCCTTTGGGCGGGGCGGCGGCTGGAGTCGGTTCCTTTTTATTTGATCTGTTCGACCCGGTCTATATCACCTCAGCGCCGTTTACGCTGGTGTTTAAGTTCTTGATGGCATTTATATGCGGAATCGTGGCGTATTCCTGTGGCCGAAAAGGCAGACACATCGGGTTTAATATTCTGGGCGGCATATTAGGTTCGGCTGCTTATGTGGTGTTGCATATTTCCAAGGTTTTTCTGGTTGCGGTCTGGTTTAACAAGGTAGCGGTTCCCACTGCGCTGCTCAGCGCTGGATCGTCTGCACTGGTGTCTCTGGTGAATGCGGTGCTGGCAGTGGCGATTGCAATCCCGCTTTGCTTTGCGCTGAAAAAAGCGCTCCAAAAAGCCCGGATAGAGTTGTAAATTTTTTTGCACAATATGAATTTATCCAAACCTTTGGGAGCTTGGCAAAAAAATTGCGAAAAAGATCAAAAAAACAGTTGACTTTTTTGAAACAGCATAGTATAATGATAAAGCTGTTTCAAACAATGCTGCTATGGCTCAGCAGGCAGAGCACGTCCTTGGTAAGGACGAGGTCACCAGTTCGAATCTGGTTAGCAGCTCCAACAAAAGATCCGAACGTCGTATGCGTTCGGATCTTTTTCATTGCCTAGACAAAAGGAGCGTCTGCGGCACAGCGCAATTTTTTAAAATGGTCTTTAAAAGCAGGCCGAAAGGCGGCGTTTTGCGCCTTCATCCTGGTGGAACCCTGTCGATAGCAGGTAAGGATATGAGACCCGTTCATCGTACAGTTGGTAAAAAGCAGAACCTCGCATAGATAATCACGTCTATGCGAGGTTCTTTCCTTCTGCCAGATTATGATTTGTGATCAGGGAATGTTTTCGGTCGCTTTAATTGGGAAAAAGCATATTGCGATTTATTTGTACTTTCTTCTTTTTTGAAAGGACACAGCTGCAATGCTTCCTGCGGCCATGCAAGCGGCTGCGGCTGCTGCCGTTAGCGGTCCATTTCCTGTAACAGGGTTGGGTTTGCCTGAGTGAGAAGGCTCGCCGGGCTCAGAAGGCTCGCTGGGCTCAGAAGGCTCATTCGGCTCAGAAGGCTCGCTGGGATCAGAAGGCTCGCTGGGATCAGAAGGCTTGCCGGGGTTACCTGTATCTTTGATCTGTGCGGCTTCAAAGGTTTTGACTGCCTTGTTCAAAGCCGTGACCGCTTGGTCCACCGTTTTCTGATCTGCATTTGAATTCCCCGATACAGCCTGCGCCGCTTGAATTGCTGTATTCAGTGCATCTTTCGCCGTCTTGGGGTATTGACCAGCTTTGTCGCCAACTTCTGCTTTGTCAAACAACGCTTTTGCATCGGCAATTGCCTGATTTAAGGCTTCTTTGTTCGCTTTATTGGGCTCGGAGGGGCTTTTTAGTTCTTCGATTTTTGCTTCTGCCGCGATCAAATCCGCATAGTTTGTTACAAGCGCTTGATCCTTTGACGGCAATTTATCATAGGCTTCCCGTATGGCCTGCACGGTGCCTTCATCGGCTAAGGTGATTTGGTCGGGGAGGTTGTTAATTCTGTCTTTTACAGACTGAGGCAAAGAGGTAACGCCACTGTAAAGCTCAAGCTCCGAAAGCTGAAAAATCTTCGCTCCCGCGGTGGAGAAAAACCGAATAGCATAGTATCGGTACGCCCCCGGATTGTTCACTTTAAACGCGGTGCCCGTAAAGTTTTTATCAGGCAGGTTCCCCTCACTTACAGAATCCAGCACGGTCCATGTGTTTCCATCTTTTGAACCGCAGAGCACCCATTTCTGCGGATTTCTTTTTGGGTTTTCCTCAGCGTCGTTCGCTGTACGGAGAACATAGGAGTGTATGGTGACATCTTCTTTCATTGTAAACACAACTGTGGCGGGAATTACATCTGTGCAAAATTTTGTATTTTGATCGCCATCCAAAATTAGATATCCGGATTCGTTAATATTGCCGGGAGAACCGATCACCGACCGGTCGATCACCTGGTCGAACAGAGAGGTTTTCTCTGAACGCACATACTCCACATCTTCTAAAAAGCCCGGATCGCCGGTCAATAGGCTTTGGCTGAGGTTTGGCACACGGAGTGTTTTAAATGCGGAGCGGTAGCTGGGGATTTCCTCATAAGCCAGTTGACCATCCTTGACCGTCATTTTATAGGTGTTGTCCGCAAAGAGTGTGTCGACGTTTGGAGCCGCATTCTGAACGCCCAGATATTTCGTGTGGTTGTGATGTCCGGGTTCAACGCCGGAGTTCGCTCTGGAATTGCAGAAGAATGCCAACGGGGCGCCTACCGCAGCGTATAGATCCGGAAGATCATCGTATCCATGATGTGCAACCTGCAGGCAATCGCTGCGAAGAGTTTGGGCGGAATACATTTTTAACAGAAGCTCACGGCATTTTCCGGAACAGTCGCCAAGAAGCATAAAGGACTTTCCGTCCATGGTCATTTTTAATACGGTTGACGAATCGTTAAAGTTCGAGATGGTGGTTGTTCCAGCGTTGCTGACCGCGTCTTCATGCGTATAGAGAACCTGAAAGTCCACGCCCTGCATCGAAAAATTTTGCCCAGTGTGTAGTTTTACAACTTTGCAGTCCGGGTAATGCTGGCGGATGGATTCCTTAACTTCAAACGTGCTTACCGCATATCCGCCATTGATTACCTGATAGGACGGGAAGTTAAACATCACGCTTTCCAGATTAAGATCAGAATGATAACGATCAAGCAGCGCTTTGCAAAAATAGATATGGTCGTCATGCGCATGTGAGAAAAACCAGCTTCTGATGCGGATTTTTTCTCCCTTGTCCTTATCGGCCCCTGTAATCTCATATAAAAAGTTTAAAAAGGATTCCTGTGCGGTTTTACTGCTTTGACGCTGGTGCCCGCCGTCGAGAATCATTACACTGTTGTCGGCGAACTTAATGATTAAACTGGCGCCGCAGTCAACGCTCCAATAATCCGTTTTGGAATACTGCCCGGTGCTGGAGTAATCAATGCTGTATACATAAAACTCGGTTTGCTCTTTCCCGACAGCATCCTTATTCAGTTCGGCTGGTGCAACGGTAGTTGCCAGATCCTTAATGATCCGGACGGTCTGAGAATAGGCTGTATAGTAAATATAATAGTATGTCTGATCTTTCTTCAACAGATAGTACAGGTTCTCTTCAATCGTATTTTCCCCTATCTTTTCAAAGCCCGCATCATATAAGGTTTGGATATACGCCTGGAAGGATTTTGCACTAGTCTGACTAATAACCGCCATTTTTGAATCTTCCGCGGTGGGAGAACTCTGGTCTATCGTAAGACCTGGGCCAGCATTATACAGGGTTTTGCTCAGTTCGCCGTCAGGATATTCCGGAAGGTCTTCAAAGGGAAGCGGGACCGTTTGGTGCGTCTTATCAATCCTTTCGGTGTACACGGTTTCCGTTCCTTTTTTAACCGTTATGTTTGCCCGTGTCCAAGAACTGTCAACATTGTAGCATTTTTCGTAAAACATATGGCAGTTCGCCGCCGCTTTATACGTTCGGTCGCCGGCCTTAAAGAATTCACCGTCGCCGGCTTTTAAAAGCGGAATGGTTTTTATAAGTTGTGAGTCTTTGAAAATATTGGCTGTTACAGTAAGGTCTTTTACATCTACGGATGCTCCTGTCTGTAAGACAAAGTACAAATCGGACAGATCGTTGTTTAAAGGCTGTTCTTGGATCATACCGGCATAATTATTATTGGGGAGATAGGCAGGGACTTCGTGGTTTAAAACGGGGTATCCCCCTTGTTCAGGGTTCGCAGTATACGCTTGTGCTCCGTCGGATGTTGCGGTGATTTTTTCCAGAAGATCCTCTGGCGAAGTAAACGGTGTTCCGGGGTTGCCGGCCGTTCCTCCCAATTCGATTTCATATTCTGTTCTGCCCTCCATATAAAAGTTCTGGAATGTCCCGTGTGCAGGATTGCGAATCAGACAGATTTCCGCTTCCAGCGGAGTACTGCTGGCATTGTAGCAATATTTGACTTCCAGAGGATTTTTTGCATTGATATTTGCGTACCCAAAAATTCCATAGTGGGTGCCATAGGACACCCGCGAAATGGTTGTCCCGTTATCGGAATACGCCAGGACGTTGCCTGTGTTGTAGCAAAAATTTATTTTACCGTTTTTGATATACCCGATTATTCCTGCTGCGCGTTCGGAGCCAAGGTTGTAGATGGTGATATCTCCTTTGTTGGCGCAATAGGTGATATTTGCGGTGGAATTGTCGTTGTTGGAAGACGTCATGCCGAGAATGCCTCCGACGTTGCAGCTACCGCCGTTTACAACGATGGCGCCGTTGTTGACGGTATTTGTAATGTCAACGGAGGCTGCCGTACAGGAGAAGCCTACAACTCCGCCCACCGTTCCGCTGTTTCCGTCGCCCAAATCTCCGCTGCCCTTGGGAAGCTTTAAGGCTTTTACCGAAATGCTTGCGTTGTTTGTGCAGTTTTTAACAAGAGCGGTGTTATAACCGCTGCGCACCGCGCCTACAACTCCCCCTACATGAGTGATGCCGGTTTTATCTGTTCCTGTACCCTCTGCTGTGATGGTCGCATCGTTTTCACAGTTCAGTATTTTTCCGCCGGCGAGGTTTGCTGCAACGGAGGAAACATATCCGCTGTGGACTTTGGCGTTGATAGTTCCAGTTGTTTTAAGATTGGTCACTGTGCCTGAAACTGTGCCAAATACCCCCACCATATAAATACCAGGCGTTGTTTTCGTCTGATTGATTCCCAGCTTAATTGAATGCCCCGCTCCGTTGAACACGCCTGAAAACGGAGTGGTTTCCGTTCCGATTGGTATCCAGTCCGGGTGGCCCGACAGATCCAGATCTTTCATTAAAATGTAATTGTTTTTTGGATTTTCAGCGGCCCAAAAAAGGTCGTCGACGGAAGAAATTTGATAGATTCCCTCTACTTCTGGGGGAGAATTCGCCGCATAGACTGTAAAAATACTTCCGGATGCAAATAGATTGCCAACAACAAAGGCCAGTGCAAGAACGCCGGATAAAAAGGACCTGAATGTTTTTTTCATAGTATGCGCTCCTTTTCTGATCGTAGGTATTGTGTTGATCAACTAATTGTATTATACTGTTTAATAAAGCCATAATATATAGACATTGTTGTAATAATTTTGTATTATTTTGACATAGAAGAAAGGCTTGTAGATTTGGTATGAGGGAATGAAAATGGAACAATATTATGAGGACAACTTCAAAACGTTAAATACTTCCATCATTATTTCCAAACGTACTGCAGATGGAAAAAGCCTTGGTTGCCTGATTAATATGCATGAGTATATAGAGTTTTATTATGTTATAAAAGGCGGTGTAAAACTTTTTTGCAATGGAAGCAGTCAATGGGTCTATTCAGGAGATGTTGCATTTATTAATTGGTGCCAACCTCATAGAAGCCTGTGCTTTTTAGATCATACTGCATATTACAACATTCAGCTTGACTTAAACACGTTAACGTGTGGAAATGCGGATTTGTTTCAGACGAAATATGTATCCAAGCTGATTTCCGATATGAAATATTTTAAACAGCTTTTTCAAGGGGATCAAACGATGACAAACTATTTTCGTTCCCTGACGTTTGAGTTTGAACATCGTACCTTTACAAGTGAATTAATCATACAGTCTGCAATCTGTAATATATTAGCGTATATCATCAATTCTGAGAATAAGCATTTAATGCAAGACAATTGTTCGCTCAGCACAGAAGCCTCTTGTTATGCAAAAAAAGTGATGCAGTATCTATACGGCCATTATCAAAATGAAATAACAATTGACCATATAGCAAGACATTTAGGCATTTCCCCCTCTTATATGTGCAGGATATTCAAGCAGTTTACAGGAACGACCATCATTGAATATCTAAACCAAATTCGATGTAAAAGGGCGATTTCTTTTATGAAAGAGGGCTGCTCTATGACACAGGCGTCCGCATTTGTGGGTTATAATGACTATACATATTTTTCTCGAATATTTAAAAAGATTTATGGTGTGCCCCCAAAAGAATTTATAAGAAATAAGGCGTCGCTTCGAAATGATATAGAACGATTTTACACATGAATTATTTCGTATATATTATATATGGTATAAACAGGGCTTAGGGAGAAAGCGGAAAAGAGTTTATGTTTTGCGGGAGGCGGTCGAAGGACAGCCTCCCGTAGTTTTTACACTGTATTTTTACGTGCAAACTGTCGGAGAGGAAATACGCTTCCGCCCGTCCCGGTTGCACCGCAGCGTACAACGTTTTTGCCTTTTCTCGGGTATGGTGAACGATCAAGGGCAGAACGATGGCGGATAGGCCATTCAGTTTTGCCGCAAATGACTTTCCGCCCTACGGCGGAGAAAAGGAGTGTGCGATGCAATATATCACCTCAATTTCCCTGGATCTTTCCGGAAGGAGCCCGGATCAACGGGTATACGCCAAACAGGGGGATAAAGACACCCGGATCATAAAGGCGCAGATCTTGTCCGACGGAACTCCGGCAGAACTGGGCTCCGATGTACAGACCATGTTTGTCTGCCGGAAATCCGACGGCACCCAAGCGGCGTATCCTGTGCCGGCCAGCGGAAATACCATCAGCGTGACTCTTTCGGCTCAGTGCTTGTCCGCAGCCGGAGAATGCCGGTGCGAACTGATTTTCAGCAAGGGGGAAACCCTGTTGTCCACTGCTGTGTTCCAATTGGTGGTGGAACCTGCGGCCTACGATGCAGCCGCTATGGAAAGCTCTGACGAGTATATCGAGATGCTCAAAGCCACGAACAGTGCTTTACAAGCGGCCGCAGCAGCTTTGTCCGCAGCCGGGGAGGCAGGGGCGGCCTCTGAATTAGCGGAAACCGCCGCGTCCAAAGCGGATACAGCGGCCGGCCAGGCGCTGGACGCAGTGCTTCAGGCAGAGCAGGCGGCCAAGGACGCTGAGACTGTGATCGCCTCCGCCGACGTGAGGTTTGCCAACGCCATCACCGGATCGGGAACGGGGGCGTCGGTCCCCTGCCCTCAGATTTGGACGGGCGCGCCCCTTGTTTCCGCCGAGATTCAGGGGCATACCGTCGAACAGGGGGAGGGGGAAAAAGGGCCCTACAACCCGTACCGGTTTGTAGGCGTCGCCCCCACCAAGATTACCCTGGCGGGGACGGAGCAAAGCGAAGAAGCCACCCTCCCCGCGATCGCTCCCCTGCACAGCCTGCCCACCGGCATTCATGACACCTATGATCCCGCCACGGGAATCGAGACCCGCCGGGCGGGGATGCA
>CAJFTY010000041.1 GCA_904420045.1 Candidatus Metaruminococcus caecorum
CACTGCGTGTGGGCGTTAAAAGAAGAAGGCTACGAGGCGGTGATCTGCAACAACAACCCCGAGACGGTCTCCACCGACTTTGACACCGGCGACCGGCTGTACTTTGATCCCCTGACCAAGGAGGATGTGCGCAGCATCATCGAGACCGAGCAGCCCTACGGCGTGGTGGTGCAGTTCGGCGGCCAGACCGCCATCAGCCTGACCCAATACCTAGACGAGCTGGGCGTAAAAATTTTGGGCACCCAGGCGGACAGCGTGGACGCCGCCGAGGACCGGGAGCGATTCGACGAGGTGTTGGAGCAGTGCGGCATTCCCCGCCCCAGCGGCCACACGGTGTTTACCACTGAGGAGGCGCTGGGCGCCGCGAACGACCTGGGCTACCCGGTGCTGCTGCGCCCCTCCTACGTGCTGGGCGGGCAAAACATGATTATCGCCCACTCCGACGCGGACGTGACCGAGTACATGACGGTCATCACCTCCACGGAGCTTACAAACCCCGTGCTCATTGACAAGTATATGATGGGTATTGAGGTGGAGGTAGACGCCATCTGCGACGGGGAGGATTACCTGATCCCCGGCATCATGGAGCACGTGGAACGGGCGGGCATCCACTCGGGTGACTCCATCTCGGTGTACCCTGCGTTTAACCTGTCCCCCCGGATCCGGCAGACCATCATCGACTACACCGGAAGGCTTGCCAAGGCGCTGAAGGTGGTGGGACTGATGAACATCCAGTACGTGGTCTACAACGACGAGGTGTATGTCATCGAAGTCAATCCCCGTTCCTCCCGGACGGTTCCCTACATCAGCAAAGTCACCGGCGTGCCCATGGTGGATCTGGCCACCAAGATCATGCTGGGCTCCACCCTGAAGGAACTGGGCTATCCCACCGGCCTGTATCCCGAGCACGACTATGTGGCGGTGAAAGTGCCTGTGTTCAGCTTCGCCAAGCTCCACGACGTGGACACCCAGCTGGGGCCGGAGATGAAATCCACCGGCGAGGTGCTGGGCATCGCCAAGACCTTTGAACAGGCGCTTCTAAAAGGCCTGGTGGCCGCAGGCTACCAGATGAAAAAATCCGGCGGCGTGTTTCTCTCGGTGCGGGATTCCGACAAGCAGGAGATCATCGAGGTGGCGGATAAATTCAGCTCCATGGGCTTTACCCTGTACGCCACCGCGGGCACGGCCAACCTGCTCAACAAAAATATGGTCGCCTGCAACGCGGTGCGCAAAATCAGTGAGGACCCGGACAACAACGTGCTGACCCTGCTGGAATCCGGCAAGGTGGACTATGTGATTTCCACCTCCGCCAAGGGCCGCCAGCCTGCCCGGGACAGCGTCAAAATCCGCCGCAAGGCGGTGGAACGCTCCATCGTCTGCCTGACCGCCGTCGACACCGCTAACGCCATGGCGGACTGCCTGGCCATGGACATGACCATGGACGACATCGAGCTGGTGGACATCACCACCCTGTAAGAAAGGACGGATGTAAGCTATGAACTACTGTCAAGGGCAGTACCCCCTGATCCAGAAGGACAATCTGGCGAAAAATATCTACTCCTTTACCATTCTCTGCCCCGAGATCGCAGAGAAAGCCCTGTGTGGGCAGTTTGTCCACGTCAAAGCAAACGGCTTTCTGCTGCGGCGGCCCATCTCCCTGTGCGAGATCGACCGAGCGGCCGGCACCATCCGCATTGTGTTTGAGATCCGGGGCGAGGGCACCCGCGCCATCGCCGACCTGCGGCAGGGCGATCTGGTGGATCTGATCGGGCCTTTGGGCAACGGCTTCACCCTGCTGGAGCCCGGAAAAAAGGCGGTTTTGGTGGGCGGCGGCATCGGCGTGCCCCCCATGGTGCAGACCGCCGCCCACTACGGGAAAAACGCCACGGCCATCGTGGGCTTTCGCAGCGCCAACGCCGTGATCCTCACCGAGGACTTTGAGAAAAACGGCAATGAGCTTATGCTGTGCACCGACGACGGCACCTTGGGCCGCAAGGGATTTGTCACTCAGGCGCTGAAAGAGCGTCTGAAGCGCGGGCCCGCCGACATCATCTGCGCCTGCGGCCCCGGCCCCATGCTGAAGGGCGTGGTGGAGCTGGCCCGGCAATACGGCGTCAAGTGCGAGGTCTCGCTGGAAGAACGCATGGGATGCGGCGTAGGCGCGTGCCTTGTATGCGCCTGCAAAACCGTCAAGGACGGCCAGGAGTACTATAAGCACGTCTGCAAAGACGGCCCCATCTTCGACAGCAGCGAAGTCATCTTTGACGAATGAAAGGAGCAAACCAGATTATGGCGGATTTATCGGTAAACATCGCGGGCGTTCCTTTCAAAAACCCCGTGATCCCCGCGTCGGGAACCTTTGGCAACGGCCGGGAATACGAGCAGTTTTATCCCCTTTCCAAGCTGGGAGGAATTTCGGTCAAGGGCATGACCCTGCACGGCCAGCCGGGCAATCCCGCGCCCCGGGTGGCGGAAACCCCCGCCGGAATGCTCAACTCGGTGGGACTGCAAAATCCCGGTGTGGATCATTTCATTGAGCACGAACTCCCCAACTTGATGACCAAGGACACGGTGGTCATCGCAAATGTGGCGGGCCACACGGTGGAGGACTGCTCGGAGATCGCCCGGCGGCTGGACTCCACCCCCGTGCACATGCTGGAACTCAACATCTCCTGCCCCAACGTCAAGCAGGGAGGCGCGGCATTTGGAACCTCCTGCCAGAACGCGGCTCAGGTCACCGCCGCCGTGCGCCAGGCCACCAACAAGCCTTTGATGGTCAAGCTTTCCCCCAATGTCACCAGCATTGTGGAGATCGCCCAGGCGGTGGAATCCGCAGGAGCGGACGCGGTCTCTCTGATTAATACCCTGCTGGGGATGCGGATTGACCTGAAAACCCGGCGGCCGATTTTAAAAAACAACGTGGGCGGGCTGTCCGGCCCGGCGGTGTTCCCCGTGGCGGTGCGGATGGTCTGGCAGGTGGCAAACGCCGTGCGGATCCCCGTGGTGGGGATGGGCGGCATCTCCACCTGGCAGGACGCGGTGGAGATGATGCTGGCAGGCGCGGCCGCCGTCCAGATAGGCGCGGCGATCTTTGCCGATCCATACGCGCCGGTGAAGATTATCGACGGATTAAATCAATATCTGGATGAAAACGGGATCGCCCGGGTCAGCGAGCTCACCGGCGCGGTGCGGCCCTGGTAGCCCTCCCACAAAGCAGAAAGGAATTTGGATCGTATGAAAATTATGGCTGTGGATTTAGGGGATGCCCGCACCGGCCTTGCCATGTGCGACCGCACGGAGTTTCTGGCCTCCCCCATCGGCGTGATCGAGGATTACAGCTTCGGCAACACCATGAAAAAGGTCGCCGCTGCCGCGGAGGAATACGGTGCCCAGATGATTGTGGTGGGTTACCCCAAAAACATGGACGGCAGCGAGGGCGAACGCGCCCAGAAATGCGAAAAATTCGCCATGATGCTGAAGGAGATCGTTCCCATCCCCGTAACCCTGTGGGACGAGCGCAGCACCACTGTGATGGCTCATAACTACCTCAACGAGAACAACGTCCGGGGTAAAAAGCGCAAGGAAGTGGTGGACGCGGTGGCGGCCACCATCATTCTGGAAAGCTATCTTGCCTACCGGAAAAACCAGAAGGAAAAAGAACAGGAATCCAAGTAAATTCCTCCTCTTTAACAAAAGCCGCGTGTTCTAGGTTGAACACGCGGCTTTTGTCGTATAAAACGCCCAATATTTGCCTGACGATACAAAAATACCGGTGCCATTTACAGCACCGGTATTTTTTCCAAGGACTTACATCGCAAGCCCTTTACGGATATCCCGACCCGAAGTCTATACGAACCTAGGCGTTGAAAATTGTGGTGCCGCTTTTGCGGCAGTTGGCACGTTGTGACAACAACCATTTTCCCAATGGGATTTCAGCCCGCAAGCCTTATTTGCAAAAAAGCCTGGGTACTGAAAATGCTGGTACCGATTTTCGGTACCAGCATTTTCCCAAGGGACTTTTGGAGCCCAAAAGTCCTGTTTAGACAGGATGCACCTTGTTTTCCACATCGGCGTGCTCACCGTCGATGCCATATTTTTTGTTTCGGCGGTTCTCAAAGAATTTTACCGCCACCTGGCCGAACTGGGCGTAACTGAGCACATCCTCTTCCTGTTCGGTCCACTGGGCGCACTCGGCGCGGAGCTTGTCGAGCTCGGGCTCCAGCAGATCGGCGGGGCGGCAGTCGATGGGCTCCTCGTCCCCGATGATCTGTTTGCGGAACGCGGGATCCACTGGCACAGCGGTTTTGCCGTACTCGCCCCGAATGAGGCCCTTGAACTCCTTGGTGACCATCTTATACCGCTCTCCGGTGATGACGTTGAACACCGCCTGGGTGCCCACAATCTGGGAGGACGGCGTGACCAGCGGAGGATAGCCGCTGTCTTTGCGGACGCGGGGAACCTCCTGGAGCACAGCTTCCAACTGATCCTCTTTGCCCGCCTGTTTTAACTGGGACACCAGGTTGGACAGCATGCCGCCGGGAACCTGGTACAACAGGGTGTTGGCGTCTACGCCCAGCATCTTGGGGTTGAGTTGGCCGCTGGCCAGATATTTTTCCCGCAGCTTTGCAAAGTGTGCCCGCACCACGTTGAGTTTTTCAAGATCCAAGCCGGTGTCATACTCAGTGCCCTGAAGCGCCGCGACCATGGACTCGGTGGGCGCGTGGGAAGTTCCAAGCGCAAGCGGAGAAATTGCGGTGTCAATCACATCCACGCCCGCTTCGATTCCCTTGAGCAGCACCATGGAGGCCAGGCCCGAGGTGTAGTGGGTGTGCAGCTGAATGGGGATTTTCACCGCGGATTTTAACATCTTCACCAGCTCATAGGTGGTGTAGGGGGTCAGAAGGCCCGCCATGTCCTTGATGCAGATGGAGTCCGCGCCGGTGTTTTCCAGCTGTTTTGCATACTCCACAAAATATTCGTTGTTGTGCACCGGGCTGATGGTGTACGAAATCGCGCCCTGCACATGTGCGTTTTCTTTTTTGGCTGCCTTGATGGCAGTTTCCAGATTGCGGATGTCGTTTAACGCGTCAAAAATCCGCAGGATGTCGATGCCGTTGGCCACGGATTTCTGCACAAAATACTCCACCACATCGTCCGCGTAGTGCCGGTATCCCAGCATGTTTTGGCCTCTGAACAACATCTGCAATTTGGTCTTGGGGCACTCCTTGCGTAAAATCCGCAGGCGCTCCCAGGGGTCTTCATCCAAAAAACGCAGGCAGGCGTCAAAGGTGGCGCCGCCCCAGCACTCCAGAGAGTGATAGCCGACTTCGTCCATAGCGGGCAGAATCGGCCGCATTTCATCCATCGTCATGCGGGTCGCGATCAGGGATTGATGCGCGTCGCGCAACGCGGTTTCTGTAATTTTAACCTTAGCCATTGCAATGTCCTTTCTTCTAAGGAGAGGGAATCAGCGCTCCCCCGTCCCCACAGAATAAATTCAGTAAAAACGCAACGCTTACTGCAGGGTAATCAGCAGATCGTCGGAGTTGACCGAATCGCCTTTTTTCACGCTGATTGCCGCCACTTTCCCCGCGTGGGGAGCAACGATCTCGTTTTCCATTTTCATGGCTTCCAGAATGATCAGCGTCTGACCCTCGTTGACCGAATCGCCCACATTTACATCCACACTGACAATGGTTCCCGGCATGGGAGATTTGACCTGGGTGCCTTCTGCGGGAGCAGCGGGCACAGGAGCTGCAGCCGGGGCCGGAACCGCCGCAGGAGCGGCAGCGGGGGCGGCAACGGGGGCAGGAGCAGGCGCGCCCGCGCCCACTTCCTCCACTGTGACGTCATAGCTCTGTCCGTTCACCGATATATGAAACCGTTTCATTGATAAATCCTCCTTTTATGCGTCCGCTCAAAGCTTACAGCGGCATGTTCGAATGCTTTTTGGGCAGGGAGCTGACCCGTTTGCCAGCCAGCATCTCAAGAGTATTAATCAGCTGGGCGCGGGTGGCTGCAGGATCAATGACCATATCTACGACGCCATCGGCCGCGGCGGTAAAGGCGCTGGCCAGGGTGTCGTTGTATTCTTCGACCAAAGCGGCGCGGTCGGCGGCCAGGTCGCCGCTGCCGGCCAGCTTGTCATGCCACAAAAACTCCACCGCAGTCTCGGAGGGCAGCGGAGAGATCACCGCGCCCGGCCATGCGATGGCCGCGTCGGCATTGGCGCCTTTGCCCGCCAGCGCGATGTAGGCGGGGCCCACCGCTTTGCCCAGAATCAGGCCGATTTTGGGGCAGGTGGCCTCGGCGTAAGCGTGAGCCAACTGAGCAGACTCCCGGATGCTGCCGGCAAGCTCCGCCGCCGCGGAGAGAACAAATCCCTCGGTGTTGAGCATGGTCACCACCGGGATTGCAAACGCGTCGCAGGTGCGCGCAAACCGGGCAAGCTTCGCGCAGTCCGCAGAAGAAAGCGCGCCGTTTGCGTAGGCAAAGCCCACGGTAGAGCCCTGTACCCTTGCCAAAGCAGTGTAAGAGGAGCCAAACTGGCTCTGGAGTTCCAGCACGCTGTCCTGATCGGCGATCGCCGCCGTAAGCTCCGCACCGGAAACACTGTCCAGATCCCCGTAAGCAGACGTCAGCTTGCCGGGGCCCTCGGGATTTTCCGCGTATTCAAACACGGGAACCATCGACAGGTTGTTGGAGGGCAGGAAGGAGACAAGCTCCTTTACCGCAGCCATAACATCCTCTTCGGTGTCCGCCACGATGTGAGCCACACCGGATTTTGCCGCGTTGTCCGCAGTGCCCGCTCCAGGAGTATGATCGCCCTTTGCCTTGGCGGTAAAGGGCGCGGTCATAAACAGCTGCGCGTCTTTGCCCATCACCACGTAGTCCGCACCGCAGCAGAGCATGGCGGAACAGCCCGCGCACACGCCTGTCACCACCGCGATCTGGGGCACCACGCCGGACAGGTTGTTCTGGCAGGCCAGCAGTTCCCCGTAGGCGGACAGGGCTTCGTTGCCCTCGTCGATCCGCACGCCGTTGGAATCGTACATCGCCACCACCGGACAGCCGGTTTTTGCGGCGAGTTCATATATCTTTTTGATCTTTGCGGCGTGTACCCGGCCCAACGCGCCCGAGGCGACCGCGCTGTCCTGAGCAAATGCGTAAACCAGGGTCCCTTCCACGTAACCATAACCGGTTACAACTCCCGATCCGCTTTCATTGACTTTTGCCAGGCTATCCAGCTCCACAAATGTTCCTTCGTCAAACAGCAGATCGAGCCGCTTTTTCACAGCCTCGCTGCCGGACAAAGCGCCTTGCAACTGCGACAGCTTGAGCATCTTGCTTTCAGGGCTCATTGTCGTTCCTCCATTCGTTTTAACCGCCGGTCAAGACCGGCAGGGTATCCAAAATGTTCCGCTTATCACAAACTCCGCCGCACTTGATCCGATGCCGTCCATCAAAGCCTGGCAGTCTTGTTTTTGCGGGCGCTTTGGCAGGTAAGCCAAAACGCTGTTCCCAGAAATTCAAAAAAAATTCGCTAAGAACCTATCTTATTTATTATACACTTCCGTTAATAAAATAACAAGCACTAAATGCTCAGTTTTTACAGTTTTTGCACTGTTCCAAAAATTCCGACATCGATTCCACATTTTCTGTTCCGTCTGTGAGAAAACGGTATTGCCTGAGCAGCGTTCGGTCCACCGATGGAGCAAATTCCGCGGGTTCAATTCCCCGCTGGGACGCACTCCAAAATACCGCCCGCAGCAGACCGTCGAACAGCGGCCCGTCACCGCCGGCGTCCACCGCTAAAATTCGGATACCGGCCGGTTCCTCCTCATACAGGCAAAAACCCAGAACCTCTCCCCTGCTGCGGGCCGCAAAGCATTGAAGCTTGTCCGACTGGGGAATTCCGGCCCGTGCGCACAGATCTTGGATCTCTGTCCGGTTGTCCGCCTGTGTGATTGTAAGCATGTCCCATCGTCCCTTTCCAAAAAACACAGCGCCCAAAAGGCGCGAACGATTATTTCTTTTCCGGTTTTTTCACCGCCGCCCGGATGGCCTTGAGTTCTTCCTTGGTGAGCTCCCGCACGGCGCCGGGCTTGAGCATTCCCAGCTTTAAGGGGCCTTCCGCCGTGCGCTTGAGCCGGGCGACCTCCAGACCCACCGCCTCGCACATCTTGCGGACCTGCCGGTTTCGTCCCTCCCGGATGACGACCTCCATCACCACCCGCCCGGGCTCCTTGGTGAGCACCCGGATTTCCGCCGGAGCGGTTTTCCGTCCGTCGATGACCACGCCCTCCGCCAATTGGACGGCCTGTTCGTCAGTGACGTCCGGCCGCACGGTGACCCGGTAGGTCTTGGTCACATGCCGGCTGGGGTGCATCAGGTCATTGGCAAAGTTCCCGTCATTAGTAAACAGCAAAAGTCCCTCGGAGTTTACATCCAGCCTCCCCACCGGGAACACCCGCGCGCCCAGGCGCTCCTGGTCGATTAAATCGGCCACACACCGGCGGCCGCGCTCATCCTGCATCGTGGTGATGTACCCCCTGGGCTTATTCATCATCAGGTAGACATATTCTTTCTTTCGGGCGGTGAAAATCCGCTCGCCGTCCACCGAAATGTCCGACGCGGGGGAGATCTTCATCCCGATTTCCGCCGGACGGCCGTTGACCTTGACCCGCTTTTGAGCGATGAGCTCCTCCGCCTTGCGTCGGGAGCAAAATCCCGAGTCTGCAATAATTTTTTGAATCCTTACTTTTTCCACAGTGCCGCTCCTTTTATTCTGACATGTCGCCCCGCCTGCACGCCGGCGGGAAACTTTGATCCATACTGAATCTATGTACACTCCACGTTTGTCGCATTCAAAGCGCAAAAACGAAAAATGCCTTCCATCCGTTATTTTACCATAAAAGCAAAGCGTTATGGTAAAATTCGTCCATCTTTGCCGGTATGCCGTAAGGCAGAGGCAAAGGGACATAACATTCCGTAAAATAGTCGCCTGCGGCTATTTTACCATATTTTCTGTAAAAAGCCCAATAGGTTATAGTAGATGTTTTTAAAAAACATCGCGACTTTTTCCCAAAAAGTGTATTGGACCGGGGTGATGTTTTGCTCCACCGAATCCTGTGCCAAAAGAGATACCGACGCGATCATAAAATCCTCGTACCAGTACTGGATTTCCCCCACCAAGCTTCCCGATTCCACCGGAGCATAGCAAAACTGGGGAGCCAGCACCTTGGTGGTCAGCTTTTTCTGTTCTTCCTCGCTTAAACACACGGTGGGGTAGCCTGCGGGAATCACTTTGATCTCGCTTGTCTTTCCTCCCACTACCTTGAGCCTTATGTCCGACACATCCACCTGCAATGGAGAGGTTTTGACCACTGAAAACCCATAGTCAAACATCTTTTTATGGTCGCTCCAATCGTTCGGGGCGTTGAGAGTCACCGCGATCAGGCGAACTCCCTCCCGCTCGGCGGCGGACACCAGGCATCGGCCCGCTTTTTTGGTAAATCCCGTCTTGACCCCGATACAGCCCTTATATTCTTTGACCAGCCGGTTGTGATTGGTCATATACCGGGTGTAGGGAGGGTTTCCAAACTCTACCTTAGCGGTGCTCTTGCTGCAAATTTCCAGAAAGTCCGGGTTTTGCAGGGCGGTCCGAGCCAGCATCGCCATGTCCCAGGCGGTGGAGTAATGCTCCTTGCCGTCCAGCCCGCTGGGCGTTTCGAAATGGGTACTGTCAAGCCCCAGCATCTGGGCGCGCTTGTTCATCATGGCTACAAACTCGCTTTGGGAGCCCGCCACCGATACTGCCGCCGCGCCTGCCGCATCGTTCCCCGAGGGGAGCAGCATGCCGTAGGCCAGTGTACGGCGGGTGACAATATCTCCCTTTTGCAGCCCCATGGAGGAGCCCTCCACCATAATGGCCCCTCCGTCTACCTCAAAGGGCTTATCAAGGTTGCCAGACTCCAGCGTCAAAAGGGCCGACATAATCTTGGTAGTACTTGCCATAGGGAGCTTTTCCCGCTCATTTTTAGAAAACAGCACCCGCCCAGTGGAAGCCTCGATCAAAATCGCGGATTTTGCGGACACTGAAGGTACTCCCGTCGTCGCCGCCGACACGCTCCCGGAAAGGGAGAAAAAGAGAATCGCGCTGCTTAACAGCAAACCGCCGATCCGTTGTATGCATGTTTTTTTCATAAACAAACCACCTGCCGTTTTCAGTGTATGCGGGCAGATGGTTGTCCTATCATCGAAACATGTTTACTTGGTTGGTTCGCTGTTTGAATCGGATTTCTGTTTTTTCTCCTCTTTTTTAGAGGGCTTTGAAAACAGCTCGGAGATCTTGTCGATCACCTCGGGTACCAGATTCACCATTTTGTCGGCCGTATTGGTGGAGCCGTCCATTTGCAGGAGTTTTACATCGCCGCCGGACACCACCAAAAACGCCAGAGGCTGGATGGAGATCCCGCCGCCGGTTCCGCCGCCGAACAGATCCTTCTGAGTTTTGGAGGGAAAATCGCTTCCGCCAGAGCCAAAGCCAAACGCCACCTTGGACACCGGGATAATCACAGTGCCGTCCGGCGTGGTCACCGGATCGCCAATAATCGTGTTGACGTCTACCATTTCCCGCAGCCCCTGCATGGCGGTGCCCATCAGTCCTTGAATCGGATGCTCGCTCATATTCATTCCATTCCTTTCTTCTCGTGTGTTCACGCCTTGGCCGGTTCGGTACTCATGGTCCGGTCCTCGGCGGTTCTTCTAAAAGTATTCACCATCAAATTGAAAATCATGCGGGCCAGGGCGGCCACCGCCACAAATCCCCGCAGTTTTACCTTAAAAAAAACGTTGTACTCAGGTTCGGTCTTTTGAAAATCATAGCCAACCGTCAAGTTCTTCACCTTGACGGTCATAAGATTCTTTAAAGCGGCTGCTCCGCCGTAGATCGCGCCACAAAGCTGTCCGTATAGAATCGCCGTCTGGGCCGCGTCTTCTCCCCCCGCGATCACCGTCACATCCACCGCGGTAACCCGCAGGTGCCGAAGCAAAAAACGGCCGGGGTTAACCGTCGACTTTAACAGATCCACCACTAAGAAAATGGTTTCTTTGATTCCCCGAGGTTCGCTTTGCTGCATGGGCTTTTTCTTTTTTTTCCTGCCTTTTTTTTCGTTTCCCAGCGCTTTCTGCTCGTCTTTTACCAGCTTGACAGCGCTGTTTTCCGCCTTTTTTGCGTCTTTTCTTGGATAGATGAGAAACCGGATTCCACCATAGCAGAATTTGATCCGCAGATCCTTTTCCCGATAAACAATGTGGAACGAGACGCTCATACAAAGCAGCAAGGTTAAAACGCCCGCGATCAGCAGTAAAACCATCCACCACCGCATGGGCCTTCCCTCCTTGTACGTTTTGACGTTCCCATTACGATTCCGCCGACTGCTCCTCCACCACTTCGTCCAGCATGACCTGTCCGCTGTCGTCAGGCAGCGGCGGCAGGTTTTCCAGGCTTTTGAGTCCAAAACACCGCAAAAAATGGATCGTGGTCTTATAGGCGATGGGCTTACCGGGAATGTCCAGCCGTCCGGCTTCTTCCACCAGCCCCTTGTCCACCAGATTATTGACAATTTGGGAGCTTTCTACACCGCGGACCTGCTCCACAAAGCTTTTGCTCACCGGCTGGTTGTAGGCGATGATCGCCAAAACCTCCATCGCCGCCTGGGAAAGAGGCTGATTTTTCTTGATCTGCAAAGCCAGCTTAATGGCCTCGGCGTGTTGGGGCTTGCTGACCATCTGAAAGCTGTCCTCCAGCTCCATGAGCATGATTCCCCGTCCGGGTTCGTCGTATTTTGCCTTTAAATCCCGGCAGACCTTTTCCACGGTGTCCGGGTCCACACCGGTGGCCTCGGATAACCTGTCCACCGGCACCGGATCGCCGCTGGCGAACAGGATCGCCTCCACCGCTGACTCGCACTGTTTAAAATCCATAAGGTTTACTCCGTTATCCGCTATTTTTCCAGCTTGCTTTTATAGTACACCGTTCGGTTGTCGTCACTGACAGTGATCCGCTTGGCCTTGATGAGCTCCAGCATGGCCAAAAACGTCGCCACAAGCTCCGAACGGTCGGGGGATTCAAAAAAGCCCAGGTAATCCGACTGTTGCTTTTTGTGCAGCCGCTTGAGCACAAACAAAATCCTGGAGGTCACCGACACCACCCGCTTTGTGACGATTCCGCTGAAGGCGGAAGCCGGCGGCGGAAGCCGGCGCTTTGCCTTTCCCACCGCTCCCAGATACGCGTCCAGGATCTTTTCTGGCGGATGCAGCCGACGGTAGGTGTTGTCTAAGGGAATCTCCGTCGGCTCCCGCACATAGACCTTAAAGTTGCGCCCTTTTTCCGCCAGTTTTTCCGCCGCCCGGCGGGCCGCCTGATATTCCAGCAGCTGGCCGGTGAGCTCCCGCTTGAGCTCGTCCGCCTCCTCGTGCTTGGGCAGAAGCGCCGCGGATTTGATGTAGATCAGGCGGGAAGCCATCTCAAAAAACTCGCTGGCGGCGTCCAGATCGGTGGTGTCCGCCGCATCCATCACCGCCATATACTGGCGCAAAAGCTCGGATATTTCAATGTCGTAGATGTCCAGCTTGTGCTTGGAGATCAGATAAAGGAGCAGATCCAGCGGCCCCTCAAACGCGTCCAGTTTAAATTGCAGCTTTTCCATACTGTTAATAGATAACCCCGGCAAGAGAGCCCATAAATCCGGTGATGAAATCCATAAACCGAAGCACGCCGTAGTTTAAATAATACAGCGGAACATCCAGCACCCCTGTGAACAAAATGACGAAAATCCCAATGAAAATGAACTGTTCGTACCGCATGATCTGGAAATAGTATTTTTCCGGCAAAAAGTAAAACAAAATTCTAGAACCATCAAAGGGCGGCACTGGAATTAGATTGAAGATTCCCAGCGCGACGTTAATTGTAGTGCTGAAAACAAAAAGCTGCACGAGCACCTGGAACAGCAGGGAGACAAAACCGCCGTTTACCAACACTTCCGCCGGCAAAAAGCCGCCGATCAAAATGGTGATCTTCGCCAGAACAATCGAGATCAATCCCAGCAGAAGATTGGAGATCGGTCCCGCCGCCGCAGTGATCGCCATGCCGGCCTTCCGATTTTTGAAGTAGCTGGGGTTGACCGGCACCGGCTTTGCCCAGCCGATTCCCGTAAGCACCATACAGATGGTTCCGATCAAATCCAGGTGCTTGATGGGATTTAGCGTCAGCCTTCCCTGATATTTTGCCGTAGGGTCGCCCAACTTGTAGGCAATGTAGCCGTGAGCGGTTTCATGGATCGGGAACGCGACCAAAAGCACGATGATCCGTGTAATCCATTCAATCGCGTTAAAATTCTGCGCAAAATTAAAAATACTCAGCATAATTCCTCCGCGGGGAAAGGCCCGCCTCTTGACAGTTTCTAAAATATTATTATACTGGTTATACAAGGAAAACACAAGCGTTTACCAGACGATTTCACAGTAAATTCAAGTTTCGTCAGATTTTTCAGGAAAAACACTTGATTTTCTCGGGGAAATCTGATAGAATACAAATATTGACTGTTGAAAACCCCGTCGAAGGAGGTGCCGACCCATGGCAAAATGCGACATCTGCGGTAAAGGTGTCACTTTCGGAATTAAGGTTTCCCACTCTCACAGAAGAAGCAACCGGACTTGGAAGCCTAATGTAAAACGCGTGAAAGCGATCGTAAATGGTACTCCGTGCCACATTTACGCCTGCTCCCGCTGCTTACGTTCTAATAAAGTAACACGCGCAATCTAGTTTTGGATTTGATCCAAAAATGCCGGTCCAACGACCGGCATTTTTTCTTGTTTCCTATTTCAGCGTATAGCAACACCCCTCCGGAAGAAATTCTCTTTCGGAGGGGTGTTTTTTACAAAGCTATTTCTTTACCGCGGATCGCTTAGATCCAGCTCCCGGATCTTCTGGCGCAGCGGCAAAATCATCCCCGGCGAGACGGACAGCTCGTCGATTCCCATGCGCAAAAATTCCTCGGTCAGCTCCAGATCTGCGGCAAGCTCACCGCAGATGCCGACCCAGATTCCCGCCTGATGGGCGGCCTCGGCCGTCATGCGCAGCATTCTCAGCACTGCCGGATGCCGGGGATCAAAAAATTCCTCCAGCGAGGAGTTCTGCCGGTCTACCGCCAGGGTGTACTGGGTCAGGTCGTTGGTGCCCACCGAGAAAAAGTCCACCTCCCGTGCGAGCTCGGGGCTGACCATTACCGCGGCGGGGGTCTCGATCATAATGCCCAGCTCCACATCCTCCTGGAAGGGAATTCCCTCGGCCTTAAGTTCGCTTTTTACGCCTTCTGCAATTCCCCGGATGGCGCGCACCTCTTTTAACGAGGTAATCATGGGAAACATAATGGCGATCTGCCCGAAAGCGGACGCCCGGTACAGCGCCCGGAGCTGGGTTTTAAACACCTGTGGACGGGTCAAGCAGATTCGGATGGCCCGCATACCCATGGCGGGGTTTTCCTCTTTTGGCAGTTCAAAATACGGCGCCTGTTTATCGGCTCCGATATCCAGGGTGCGGATGATCACCTTTTTGCCCGCCATATTCATGGCCGCGGTTTTATACACCTGGAACTGTTCTTCCTCGGTGGGGTAATCCTCATTTTCCAGGTACAAAAACTCGCTGCGGAACAAACCGATTCCCCCAGCATCGTTTTGCAAGGCGGCTCCCAAATCGGACACGTTGCCAATGTTGGCATACAGGTTGACCATCCGGCCGTCCTTGGTGACGGTCTCCTTTCCCCGAAGGGAGAGCAAAAGCTCCCGCCGCTTTTGTTCCTGTTCCTGGCGGTTTTGCATAACGGCAAGTGTTTCGGCGTCGGGGTCTAGGATCACCCGGCCCTCAAATCCATCCACCACCGCTGTCACGCCGTCCATGGATGGGTCAAGCCTTTCTCCCAGACCGATGACCGCGGGAATCCCCATGGTTCGGGCCAGAATCGCCGTGTGGGAGTTGGCGGAACCGTACATGGTGGCAAAGGCCAGCACCCTGGATTTATCCAACTGCACCGTTTCGCTGGGAACCAAATCGTCCGCCGCAATGATGCAGGGCTCGGTAAGGGTCTGCCCTTCGTCAGACCCTCCGGACAAAATGCGCAGCACCCGGTCGGATACGTCCTTGACGTCGGCCGCCCGGCCCTGCATGTACGCGTCGTCCATAGAGGAAAACATCTGGGCGAAGTTGTCCGCCGTGGTTCCCACCGCGTATTCGGCATTGACCTTCTGCGTCTCAATGATGTTGGAAACCGATTCCCGGTAGTCCAGATCGTCCAGCATCATCTGGTGGATTTCAAAGATGGCGGCGTTTGCCTCCCCCACCTCCTGAAGCGCCTTGTCGTACAGACCTTTCAGCTCACGGATTGCCTGCTGGCGGGCCTCCTCAAACCGCTGGGACTCCCGGGCAGTGTCCTCCACATGGCGGCGCTGGATGGTACCCTGTCCTCTCTTGTAGAAGGACAACCGCCCGATGGCGATTCCGCCAAACACACTTTTTCCGGTCAATATCGTCATCTTCATCATCATCCTTTTCTGGACGTTTGTCAGGGAGCGTTTGTACTCCCTGACAGCCATCCAGAGTTTGTTTTACAGGTTTTCTTTTAAAAACGCTTCAATCTGGGCGGCGGCTTGGGCCTCGTCCGGGCCCTCCACGGTCACGCGGATTTCCTCATCCTTTTTAGCCGCCAGCGCCATGATGGCAAAAATTCGTTTGGCGTCGCCGGATTTTTCTCCCTTGTGGATGGTGATCGACGACTGAAATCCGTTTGCTTTTTTCACAAGCTCCCCTGCCGGACGGGCGTGAATTCCTTCCCGGTCTGTGATAACATATTGAAACTCAACCATGACTGCATTCTCCTTTGTGTTTTTATTTTTGTGTTGGTTTTACCGGTCAGAGGCTGTTTCACGCTCTTCCCGAATGGGTTTTTTAAACACCGCCAGCAGCAGCATGCCTACGACAGCTCCAATGGCCAGGGCCAGCAGGTACATCAGCGGATGGTCGATAATCCCGACTACGAACAAGCCGCCGTGAGGCGCCCGGCTTCCGCAGCCGAACAGCATGGACAGGCCGCCTGCCACCGCCGAGCCAATCGCGCAGGGAGGGATGACCCGCAGGGGATCCGCCGCCGCAAAGGGGATGGCGCCTTCGGTGATAAACGCCGCGCCCATAATATAGTTGGTAATCGTAGTGCTGCGTTCTTTTTTGGTAAACCGGTTGCGGAAGAAGGTGGTTGCCAGCGCGATGGCCAGCGGAGGCACCATGCCGCCGATCATCACCGCGGCCATAATATCATATTGACCGCTGGCGATGGCCGCCGTGCCGAACACATACGCCGCTTTATTGATAGGGCCGCCGAAGTCGATGGACATCATACCGCCCAGAACCACGCCCAAAATCACCTTGCTGACGCCGCCCATGCTGTTTAACAGCCAGTTGAGCCAGCTGTTAAACCATGCCAGCGGAGGATTGACCACAAATACCATGACTGCGGCGATTAGAAGGATACCGAAAAACGGATAGAGCAGCACAGGCTTGGTACCCTCCAGCGCCTTGGGAAGCCGGTCGAACAGCTTTCTTAACAGCAAAACGATCAGGCCCGCCAAAAATCCTGCAAACAGCGCGCCGAAAAATCCGGAGGTCTTTGCGCCGTCGTGGTAAATCATCAGCTTTCCGGCTTCCATTCCCAGGCCCACGCCCTCTTTGGCCAGAAGCCCGCCGATGACGCCCACCATAAAGGCGGGCCGGTCGCCGATGCTCATAGCGATAAAGCCCGCTAAAATCGGGAACATCATGCCGAACGCCAGATCGCCCACCGTTTTTAAGAACGCGGAAAAGACGTTGCCGGAACCGAAGTTCGCAGTTCCCGCGTTGGCGCCGTCGAACAAAAACGCCAGAGCGATCAGAATGCCGCCGCCGATGACAAACGGGAGCATGTGGGACACGCCGTTCATCAGATGTTTGTACACCTTGCGGCCGAAGCTTTCGCTCTCGCCCTCAAAGGAGGAGGCTTCCGCGGCCTTTTCGTCGCTGCGATACACGGGAACCCGCCCGCTGGTGGCTTCGGTCAAAAGCTCCTTGGCCTTGCTGATGCCGTTGGCCACTTTTGTGACGATCACCGGTTTGCCTGCAAACCGGGCCATTTCCACCTGTTTATCCGCTGCGACGATGATGCACTCGCACTGAGCGATCTCCGAAGCGGTCAACACGTTTTTGGCTCCGCCGCTGCCGTCGGTCTCCACCTTGATGGAGATGCCCATCTCTTTGGCGGTGTTTTCCAGGCTCTCCGCGGCCATATAGGTGTGGGCAATTCCGGTGGGACAGGCGGTCACCGCCAGCACCCGGTATCCGGCAGCAGACGGGGCCGCCTGCTGTTTTTCCCGCTCATCTTCCACCTTGTCGCCCTCCGCCCGGTCGATGATCTGCAAAAACTCTTTGGGGGAAGACGCGTGGATCAGGCTGTTTCGGAACTCGTCGTCCATCAGCAACACCGAAAGCCGTCCCAGCACATCCAGATGGATGTTGTCGTCGGTATCGGGCGCCGCGATCAAAAAGATCAGCCGGGCGGGCTGGCCGTCCAGGGACTCATAGTCCACGCCGTCCGGCACCACCATAGCGCAAAGCCCGGCCCTGCTCACCGCTGGCGTCTTTGCGTGGGGGATTGCCACCCCTTCTCCGATGCCGGTGGTTCCCTCTTCCTCCCGGGCCAGCACCAGCTTTTTGTAGGTCTGCGGGTCGTTTAAAACCCCGGTTTTCTCCATGAGCGCTACCATCTGGTCGATGGTCTGCGCCTTGTCAGCAGGACGGCCGTTGAGCTCAATGCCCCGCTCGGTTAATAAATCGGTAATCCGCATGGTATTTTCGCTCCTTTCTTATTGTAAAAATCCGTATTGCTCCGGATGGTCCAGCAGCTTAAGCACATCATCTTTTTTCGCCAGCCATTCCTGAAACGCCGATGCGCTGCCTGTGGCCAACCCCATTTTAAACGCTTTTTGAAAATCCTGGGTTTTGAGATACCCAGTTAAAAATCCAGCGACCATAGAATCCCCCGCGCCCACCGAGTTTTTGACCATGCCGTCAGGAGGAAGGCTTTGGTACACCTGTCCATTCTGGTCTACGAAGATGCCGCCCTTCTTCGCCATGGAGACCAGCACGTTGCGCGCCCCCATCTTTTGGAGCTTTTTGGCGTGCTCCACAATTTGTTCGTCGGTTTTTAAGGCGGTCCCAAACATTTCCCCCAGCTCGTGATTGTTGGGTTTTATCAAAAAGGGCTTGTATTTTAACACATTGAGCAGCAGGTCTTTGGTGGCGTCCACCACGATCTGAATGCCCCGGCCGTCCAGCCGCTCCATAATCCGCTCGTACATATCCTCCGGCAGGGTGTTGGGAATGCTTCCCGCCAACACCAGGTAATCGCCTCCGGACAGCGCGTCCAGCTTTTGATACAGCTCCTCGATGGCCTCGATGGGGATCTTCGGCCCCTGGCCGTTGATCTCGCTTTCCTGCTCCGACCGGAGCTTGACGTTGATTCTGGAATTTCCCCGGGGCAAACGGATAAAATCCGCATCGCACCCAAACTGTGTCAGCTCCCGCTGGATTTCGTCTCCGGTAAACCCGGCTAAAAATCCCAATGCGCGGCTTTTGATTCCCAGATTTGACAGCACTACCGACACGTTGATCCCCTTGCCGCCGGGGTACAACTCCTCCCCACCGGCGCGGTTGACCATTCCAAGCTGGAACCGGTCCACCGACACCACATAGTCCAGGGAGGGGTTAAACGTCACGGTGTAAATCATAACAGCATCCCGCCTTTCCTCCAGACGCATTAATCCTGCTTCATCGTATCCACTTCTAAAATATTGGTACAGTTGCGAAAGCTTTTGTCCTCCAGCCGGGTGGTAATCACCACCGCGTCGGAAAACGCCGCAAACGTCACCGAAGACACCTTGCCAAACTTGGAAATATCGGACAGCACAAACCGTTCTTTGCACTGGAGGACCGCCTGGCGTTTAACCATGGCTTCGTTGGCATCTGGTGTACTGTACCCCACCTGTGCGCTGACGCCGTTTGTTCCAAAAAAGCCTTTTGTAAAGTTGTATTTTTGCAGAGCAATCAAGGTTTCCGCACCGACCACCGTCTCGGTGGAGGGTTTAAACTGCCCGCCCAATAAAAATACGCTGCACCCTTTTTGAGAGAGCTTTCTGGCATGTCCCGCAGCTCCTGTGACAAACACCGCGTCCCGCTCGGTGATAAAATCAATCATCCAGTCGGTGGTGGTTCCCGCGTCCAGGTAAACAAAATCGTCCCTGCGGATCATGGAGGCCGCATACCGCGCGATACGGAGCTTTTCCTCCCGGTGTTTTTCCCGGCGCTCCTCCACCGAATCGTCCTTGGTGCTGTATCGGGAAGAGGCTGCCGTCGCTCCGCCATGAACCTTTATAAGCTTTCCGCTGTCGTGGAGCACCGTCAGATCCCTTCGGATCGTGGATTCGGAGGTTGCCAGCAGTTCCGTAAGCTCCTGAACGGTCACGGCGCCTTTTTCTTCCACAAGCTGTATAATTTTTTGAAAACGTTCTTCCGCCAGCATCGTTTTGTATCCTTTCTCAAAGATAGCCTTTGATTACTTTTTAGTATTCTCGTAAGTTCATCTTTATATTAACGCCATTTTCAGTCATTGTCAATCATTTTCAATCGTTATTTCTACAAAATATTTTCTAATTCTTTATATATTTTATACAATATTTTAAATAAGACAAAAGAAAAAGTCAATTTCAATCAAATTTTCTTCAATATAAAGACCGATTTTGATTGATTGCGCATTTTTCGTCACCAGAAGTGATATCAACTTTCCTGTCCCTGTTTGTCCCGCAAAGCAAAAAAGAGAGGCCGTCGTATGACAGCCTCTCTTTTATTCTAAACATTGTCAAAGCAAGAAAAAACGTCCATTGCCAGCAATTCTAAGGTCCAGGCGAGCCGCCGGGGCAAAGCGAACAAAAAGCACATCGCAATATTTCGTTTTACTTTTAGCGAGGTGTCCAAGCGGGTTCGCTTTCGTGGCGCTTAGGACGATCCATCAAAGCTTCCAGGCTTTGATTTAAATCCGCCCCCTCGTATAATACTTTATACAGCTGTTCGGTGATGGGCATCGAAACGCTCTCCCGCCGGGCGAGTTCCCAGCCGGTTTTTGCCGCAAAGTAGCCCTCCACCGTGCCGATGCGCTCCACCGCCTCGGAGCTTGGCACGCCCTGCCCGATCAGAATGCCCGCCCGCCGGTTCCGGCTGTGCATGCTGGTGCAGGTGACGATCAGATCTCCCATTCCCGCAAGGCCTGCAAAGGTCGCGTCTTTGCCGCCCAGTGCCCGGCCCAGGCGGGACATTTCCGCGATCCCCCGAGTCATCAGCGCAGCTTTGGTATTGTCTCCAAGCCCCATGCCGTCGCAGATTCCCGCACACAGCGCGATGATGTTTTTCAGAGTGCCGCCAAGCTCCACTCCCACCACATCGTCGCTGACATAGATGCGCAGGGTTTTGTTCATCAATTCGTCCTGCACCAGCTCCGCAGCCGCCAAATCCTCCGACGCGGATACAATAGTGGTAGGCACTCCCCGAGCCACTTCCTCCGCGTGGGAGGGGCCGGACAGCGCCACAATGGAATGGCCGGGCAACTCCTCTTTCAGCACCTGGGATAGGCGTTTAAGAGTGCCTTCTTCCAGCCCCTTGGCCACGTTGACCACAATGGCGTCCCGGCAGATAAAGGGCGCGGCTTCTTTCGCCGTGCTCCGCACAAACCGGGATGGAACCGCGAACAGCACGAGCCCGGCTTCCCGGATGTCCTCCAGCCGGGAGGTCAGGCAGATGCCCGGATCTACCGGGATGCCCGGCAAAAGCTTCCGGTTTTCACCGTGTTTTTGGATTTCGTTGATCTCCTCGGGAAATTTTGACCACAGCGTCACCTGATGACCGTATTTGTATGCCATCACCGCCAGGGAGGTTCCAAATCCCCCGGATCCCAGCACTGCGATATTTGCCATATTCCGTCCCGCCTTTCCAAAATTTTATGTATCCGGCTGCTGTTTTTTCTTTTGGCCGATTTTGTTTTCGGTTCCATTGAAAAGCCGCTCAATATTTTTCCGGTGCATAACAATGACAATCACGGCGATTAAAAACGCCATGATTGTATCCCCCCACACAGCGGAGCTGTGTTCACACAAACGCAGAATCAGGGTGGATACCGGGTAGGCGACCGCCGCGCACACCGAACCCAGGGACACATAGCGGGAAACCGCCGTCACGATCAAAAAAACACCCAGAATGATGAGGAGCACCCGCCAGTCCAGCACCGCCAGCACGCCGGCGCAGGTAGCGATCCCCTTTCCACCTTTAAACCCGTAATACAGCGGAAACAGATGCCCCAGCAGCGCGAACAGCGCCGACACATACCCACCCAGCAAAAGCTCTGGACGGCCACCCACATAGGTGAAGATCACATGCCCCAGCAGCACCGCCACAGCTCCTTTTGAAAAATCTCCGATCAGCGTCAGCGCCGCGGGGCCCTTTCCCAGGGTGCGCAGCACATTGGTCATGCCCGCGTTGCCGCTTCCAAAGTCACGGATGTCCTTGTGCAGAAACGCCTTGGTAATGATAATGGCAAAGTTGATGCTTCCCAGCAGATAGGCGGTGACCGCCGCCAGCACAAAGGCGCTGATAATGCGAAACAGCTCCATAAATACCGTAAAACCCCTTTTCGCTTCGCCTGACAAGCAGGCGGAACAATTGAATAAAATTTATTTGTTGTCCCGTTCCCGCACGATAAACCGGATCGGCGTGCCGGTCAGGGCAAACGTCTCCCGAATCTGGTTTTCCAGATACCGCTGATAGGAAAAGTGGAACAGATCCGCCTTGTTGACAAATGTGACAAACGTAGGCGGACGGGTGGAGGGCTGGGTCATGTAGTAAATCTTCAGCCGCTTGCCCTTGTCGGAGGGCGGCTGCACCCGGGCGGTGGCGTCCGCCAGCATGTCGTTGAGCATGCCGGTGGAAATCCGCATGGAATTCTGCTCGTTGACCAGCGCGATGGTCTCATACAGCTTGTCGATCCGCTGGCCGGTCTTAGCCGAGATGAACACAATCGGCGCGTAAGACATAAAACTGAAGTCGTTTTCCAGCTTTTTGCGGTACTGGTTCATGGTGCCCGTTTCTTTTTCCACCGCATCCCACTTATTGACCGCGATCACGCAGGCCTTTCCCTGCTCATGGGCGTAGCCCGCCACCTTGCTGTCCTGCTCGGTAAACCCCACGGTGGCGTCGATCATCATGACGCATACGTCCGCCCGGTCTACCGCCATGTACGCACGCAGCACGCTGTAACGCTCAATGTTTTCCAAAACTTTGGACTTCCGGCGGATACCGGCGGTGTCAATAAACAAAAACTTGCCCTTGTCGGTCTGTACCACCGTATCCACCGCATCCCGGGTGGTACCGGCAATGTCCGAGACAATCACCCGTTCCTCCCCGGCAATCTTGTTGATCAAAGAGGATTTTCCCACGTTGGGCTTACCGATGACCGCGACTTTGATCACGTCGTCGCCGTAGTCTTCCTCCTCCTCTTCGGGGAAATGCTCAAACACCGCGTCCAGCAGGTCGCCGGTTCCATGGCCGTGGGCCGCCGACACCTGGATGGGGTCGCCCAGTCCCAAATTGTAAAACTCGTAAAACTCCGGCTTGGGCTCGCCCACGCTGTCGCACTTGTTGACGCACAGCACCACAGGCTTCCCACTTTTTTGCAGCATAGCGGCCACGTCCGCATCGGTGGCGGTAACCCCCGACTGGAGATCCACCACCAGGATAATCACCTGGGCGCTTTGGATAGCAAGCTCCGCCTGGCGGCGCATCTGAGATAAAATCACGTCGCTGCTGGCCGGCTCAATGCCGCCGGTGTCCACCAGCATGAATTCC
>CAJFTY010000042.1 GCA_904420045.1 Candidatus Metaruminococcus caecorum
AAGGCCCATCACCTGGGGCCAGACGTCGCAGCCCTCCTCCCGCTCGGCCTTGACGCCGTCCAGATACAGGCGGGGCTGTTTTTTGCTGAGGATGCCCTGCAGCACCGAGAGCATCGACATGGCTGCCTCGTTTAAAAACTTCACGTTGACGGTGTCAATGGGGTTTGCGGGCGCCGCAAACCAGGGGAGCGCTTGTCCCTCGGGCCAGTACATGCCCTCGGTCACCGTCGTGGGCTTTGCCCAGGGAACAAATTTGTTTTCACGGTTCATAGGAGTCATCGTCCTTTCCTTTGCAGTCGTTTACAGGGAAAACGCCGCTTTTCACAGCCCTTTCCAAACGTTTTTATTATAGCAGATCAAGCGCGGTTGCACAATTGTTTCCAATAAAGAAACCGCGAACTTTTTTGCGGGCTTGCGGGGAAGTATGAGCAAACAGCTTTCCTTACAGACGCGAAAGCGCCCGCGGGGATCTGCTCCTCGCGGGCGCTTTCTGTATGGTTAAGAAAGGGGGTCGATTAATACATGCCGCCCATGCCGGGATCCGCAGGCATAGCGGGAGCCGGATTCTTTTCCGGTTTGTCGGCTACCAGGGATTCGGTGGTCAGCACCATAGCGGCCACGGAAGCCGCGTTCTGCAGCGCGCTGCGGCAGACCTTGGTGGGGTCTACGATGCCGCTGGCGATCATATCCTCACGGTACTCCTCTTTGGCCGCGTCAAAGCCATAGCCCACCTTGCCGGAGCTCATGACTTTGTCGATGATGACGCTGCCTTCCAGACCCGCGTTTTTGGCGATCTGGCGGATGGGCTCCTCCAGGGCTTTGACCACGATGGCCACGCCGGTTTTCTCGTCGCTGTCCACGGTGTCCAGAAGCTTCTGAACCTCGGGGATGGAGTTTAACAGCGCGGTTCCGCCGCCAGCGACAATGCCCTCTTCCACAGCCGCCTTGGTGGCTGCCAGCGCGTCTTCGATGCGCAGTTTTTTCTCTTTCATCTCCACCTCGGTAGCGGCGCCGACTTTAATGACGGCGACACCGCCCGCCAGCTTCGCCAAACGCTCCTGGAGCTTCTCACGGTCGAAGTCGGAGGTGGTGGACTCGATCTGTGCGCGGATCTGGGCCACTCTGGACGCGATTTCGTCCTTGTCGCCCGCGCCGTCCACGATGATGGTGTTTTCCTTCTGGACCTTGACCTGACGGGCGCGGCCCAGCTGCTGCATGGTGGTGTCCTTGAGCTCAAGGCCCAGCTCCTCGCTGATGACCTGGCCGCCGGTGAGGATGGCGATATCCTGCAGCATCTCTTTGCGGCGGTCGCCAAAGCCGGGAGCCTTGACCGCCACGCAGGTGAAGGTGCCCCGGAGCTTATTGACAATCAGGGTGGACAGTGCCTCGCCCTCGATGTCCTCCGCGATGATGACCAGCTTTTTGCCGGACTGGACGATCTGCTCCAGCAGGGGCAGGATGTCCTGGATCGAAGAAATCTTCTTGTCGGTAATAAGAATCAGCGCGTCGTCGATGACCGCTTCCATCTTGTCGGTGTCGGTGACCATGTAGGGGGTAATGTATCCACGGTCGAACTGCATGCCCTCCACGACCTCGCTGTAGGTCTCGGCGGTTTTGCTCTCCTCAATGGTAATCACACCGTCATGGGAGACCTTTTCCATGGCCTCGGCGATCAGGGTGCCCACAGTCTCATCCCCGGCGGAGATGGTGGCAACCCGTGCGATGTCGTCGGTGCCGGAAACCTTCTTGGAGTTTTTGATGACCGCGGCTACCGCAGCATCTACCGCTTTCTGGATGCCCTTTTTGACTACCATAGGATTGGCGCCCGCGGCGACGTTTTTCATGCCCTCCCGAACCAGCGCCTGGGCCAGCAGGGTGGCGGTGGTGGTGCCGTCTCCGGCAGCGTCGTTGGTCTTGGTCGCAACCTCTTTGACCAGCTGCGCGCCCATGTTCTCAAAGGGATCTTCCAGCTCGATTTCCTTGGCGATGGTCACGCCGTCGTTGGTGATTAAGGGCGCGCCGAATTTTTTGTCCAGCACCACGTTTCTGCCTTTGGGGCCCATGGTGATCTTGACGGTGTCTGCCAGCTTGTCAATACCGGCCTGGAGGGACTTTCTCGCGTCCTCCGCAAATAAAATATCTTTTGCCATTTGTAATTCATCCTTTCCGCACAATTGTGTTCGGTCTGTTTGAGTCAACCGGGAGCGCTGTCCAGGCTCCCTAAGAGAGCTTTGGTACTGAAAATTGTGGTGCCGCGTTAAGCGGCAGTTGGCACGTTGTGCCAACAACAATTTTCCAATGGATTTTCAACCCGAAAATCCTATTCGAGCCCATCCATATGAGAATTCCGGCGACGCCTTTGCGGCGGTTGGGACATCCGTCCCAACAGGAATTCTCCCAATGGACTTTCCACGGGAAAGTCCTATGCGAGCCTACGGAGATGAAAAATATCGGTGCCGCTTACGCGGCAGCCGGGTCGCTGACCTGGCAGATATTTTTCCCAATGAACTTTCGACCCGAAAGTTCTATTCGACCACTGCCAGCACGTCGCCCTGGCGCAGGATGGTGACTTCTTCGCCGTCCACCTTTACTTCGGTGCCAGCGTATTTGCTGATCAGCACTTTGTCGCCCACCTTGAGCTCCATCACAACTTCTTTGCCGTCCACCACGCCGCCTGGGCCGACCGCGATGACTTCTGCCACCTGGGGTTTTTCTTTTGCAGTGCCGGCGAGGATGATCCCGCTTTTGGTGGTTTCTTCCGCTTCCACCATCTTGATTACAATCCTATCGGCAAGAGGTCTAATCGTCATTTTTTATTCCTCCCTAGTAAATGATGATAATCTTTAGCACTCACTATCCTCGAGTGCTAACAGTACCTATTTTATCCAATATTTATGAAAATTCAAGCCCTGAAATGTGAACAAAATAAAAATTGGAACTTCGAATAAAGATTGGGGCTGGATTTCCTGTCCCTTTATGCACAACGTCGGGAGGCGTCAGCCCACTATGCACCGCAGGGCTACCCAGCCGCCGTCCTCCAGCCGCTGCTGAACCCGGTAGCCGTGTTGTTCCAGCGCGTGAAGCACATCCTGCTCCCGGGTGTCAATGATCCCCGACAGCAGCAGGCAGCCGCCGGGAGCGATGTAGGAGCGCACGCCTTCCAACAAGCTGATAATCACATCCGCCACGATGTTCATGCAGACGATTTCGTATTGCCCGGCGGTCTGCTCCCGGGTGGAGCGCAGGTCGCCACAGTAAAACCGCACCTTGTCCTTCACTCCGTTGAGCGCGGCGTTTTCATAGGCGATTTTGGCCGCCATCTGGTCGATGTCGATTCCCACCGCGGAACCGGCTCCTAAAAGCACCCCGGTCACCGCCAGAATTCCGCTGCCGCAGCCCACGTCGAATACCTTCATCCCTGGAGCCACCAGCTGTTCCAGCAGCTCCATGCACAGGCGGGTGGTGTGATGCTGGCCGGTGCCGAACGCCATGCCGGGATTTAACACCACCCGGATGCGACCGTCGCCGCCCTCCTGCTCCCAGGAAGGGCAGACCAGCAGCTTGTCGCCCACCGGGGTGGGATGATAGTATTTTTTCCACTCGTTGGCCCAGTCCTCTTCGTCAATGTCATGAAACTCCATGCGCAGGCTGCCCAGGTCGATCCCCGGGCACAGCGCAGGGAGCTCCTCCATCCTGCGGCGAATGTCCAGCAGCATATCCGCCCCCTGGGGGTTTTGGGGCAGATAAAAGGTCACGCTGGTTTCACAGTCCTTTAAACGCATCAGGCTTTCATCCACCATATCCCAGTGGACGGTGGTACCGGATAAAAATTCTTCAAAATCCTGGGCGTCCTCCACGGCAAAGCCATTGACGCCCGCGCCCACCAGCGCCCCGGCGACGCAGTCCGCCCCGGCTGTGGTGGTGTAGATCTTCGCTTGAGTCCATTCCATGTTTGATTCCCTTCCTCTCCGATGTCTAGAGTTCCGTTTTAATCTGCTATGAGGCGCAGCGAAATGGTAGAATAAGCCACCCCGGCCGTCCTCGTCGTGGGGGCGATCCGCAGGTATAATAGTTATTATACCTGCAAAACGCTGTTTGGTCAAAAGAAAAAGGGAGGGGGCCCGGTGCGGAGCTCCCTCCCAAACAAGTTAATATCCAAACGGATTTTGCTGCTGTTGTTGCGTAGTGTTGGTCTGGCCGCGGTCTTCCTCCAGCTTGACCGTTAGTTCAAAGGTGGAGGACTTTCGCGTGGTGGAATTGATCCGGTAGATGGTAAGCCTTACGGTGTCTCCCGGCTTTTTGGACTTGAGCAGATCATTGACCGTCTCGCTGTCGTTGACCGCTTTTCCATCGATCTTGGTAATGATGTCGTTGACCCGCACGCCCTTTTTATACGCGTCGGTGGTCTGATCCACCGCCACGACAAACAGGCCGGCCGGCACGTTTTGCAGTTTGGCGTAGATTTCATCAATCTGCTGATAAGAAATACCAATACGGGCCCGGTCCTTCACATAGCCGTACTTGGTCAGGGAGTTGATAATGGGCAGCGCTTCGTTGGTGGGGATGGCAAAGCCGATTCCCTCGTACTCGGTGGCCGCAATTTTCGAGGAGTTAATACCGATGACCTGGCCGTATTCATTGACCAGCGCGCCGCCGGAGTTGCCGGGGTTAATGGCCGCGTCGGTCTGCAAACAGGTCATATTGTAGCCGGTGGAGCTGTCCTTGACCATCCGGTTGGTGGCGGAAACAATTCCCTGGGTGACACTGCCCGCAAGGGTCAGGCCGCTGGGATTGCCGATGGCCAGCACCGTTTCGCCCACCTCCACCTGGGAGGAATCGCCCAGCGTGGCGGGGGACAGGTTTTTCGCGTCGATCTTGATGACTGCAAGGTCGGTCTTGGTGTCCAGGCCCACCAGTTTGGCTTCGTATTCCTCTTCGTTGGCCAGCACCACTTTGATGCTGGCGGCGCCGTTGACCACATGGGCATTGGTGACGATATAGCCCTTGTCATCCAGGATAATGCCGCTGCCTTCACTGGACGCCTGCCCCAGATTCTCAATGGACTGGGCCTGGGTGTACACCACAATTCCCACCACCGAGGGACGGACTTTTTTTGCAATCGCCGGAATGGTCATCTTGCCATTCGAGGTCGTATCGGATTTTCCAGCAGAGGGTACGCTTTCCAGCTTCAATTCGGGTGCGTCGGCGTTTTTGGACTCGTTGCTGGAGTTTTTGGCGGTGTCCAGCCCGCCGCCGGTGTAAATCGCGTAACCCGCAAAGCATCCCACCGTCAGCACAAACACCACGCTGAGGATCACCGAAAAGATCACCAGGCCCTTGTTCTTTTTGGGCTTTTGCGGTTTGGGCGCCTTCCCAAAATTCCCCGGCTGGTCATAATCCGGGAACACCCAGTCGCTGGTTCCGGTTTTGGGCGGGTTGGCGGCAAAGGGCGACTGGGGCGCGGAACCCCCGGTGGAATAACCCTGGTATCCGCCGTAGCCTGCGCCAGGCTGTGCATATCCGTTGTACTGGTTGTAGGGCGGTGTCTGCCCATAGGCGTTCTGATAGCCGCCGGACTGCTGGGCCCCGTTGGTGTAAGAAGCGTCTTCCCGTGGGAAAGATTCGGCGTTTGCTCCCCCAGAGGAGGCAGCCGTTTCTCCAGCGGGGGCATCCTTGGGCGTGTTTTCCCAGGAGGCCGCCTCTCCGGCCGGCGCACTCTGCTCTCCGTTGTCGCCGGCGCCGCTGTACATGGTGAAGGTTTCCCCTTCTACCGCGCCGGACGGCTGACTGCCGGCATCCGGCTGCTGAACGTCGGAACCGGACTCACCGGCTGGTTCCTCCGAATCATGATTTCGATTATACGGATCTTTGTAATCGTCCATTACAATGTTCCCCTTTCAAATGATCGGTTTTTCACCGGGACAGACTCAGTATACCGGCTGGATGTGAATAAGAAATAAACGCGCCTTAAAGCCTTACCCCGTTAATTTTTAACTTTTCTTTAACTTCGGGTGCTTTCCCGCTGGGAGAGAGCATACAAACTCGGTGTATTCTCCCGGCACGCTGCGCACCATGATCTCCCCCTGGTGGAGGTTTACAATGGACTTGACGATATAAAGCCCCAGGCCCACGCCGTTTTTGTCCAGGCCCCTGGATTTATCTGTCTTGTAAAACCGGTCGAACACGTGGGCGATCTCTTCTTTTGTAAGCCCCGCGCCGGAGTTTTTCACGCCCATGATGACAAATCCGTTTTCCTTTTTCAGGTCGAACTCCAGATAGCCGCCCTCGTTGACAAACTTGACCGCGTTTTCGGTCAGGTTGTAAATCACCTGATGAATCAGATCCGGATCGGCGTCCACCAGCAGTTTGTCGTGATCCAGCCCCCGGATTTCCAGGTGCTTGGCCTCGATCTGCTGTTCAAAGCTGAACACCGTCTGGCAGATGGTATCCACAATATTAAAGGAGGTACAGTTTAATTTCATCTCGCCCGCTTCAATCTTTGCCAGGTTGAGCATCGAACGCACAAGCCTTGACATCCGCTTGACCTCGTCCGAGACAATATGCAGGTAATGGTTTTGTTTTTCCGGCGGAATAGTCCCGTCCAAAATTCCGTCGATAAAGCCCGCGATGGAGGTCATCGGCGTTTTCAGCTCGTGGGAGACGTTGGCCACAAAACTGCGGCTCATGTTTTCCTGAATGGACAAAGAGCTCGCCATGTTGTTGAGCGCCATGCCCAGCTGGGCCACCTCGTCATAGCCGTGGATCTGCAGCCGGGTGCTGAAATCGCCCTGCCCGAACCGTCTGGCCGCAGCGGACATATCGCGCAGGGGCTTGACCATCTGCCGGGTGCTGAAGTATAAGATCACCGACGACAGCAGCAGCACGGTGGCGGAGGCCAGCAGAAACATCTTGAAGATTTCCACCAAAAACACGTTGAGGCTTTTGGCTGGCAAAGAGGCGAACACATAGCCGAACAGCTCCCCGGAGCTGGAGCGGAACGGGACGCCTACTGTATAATAAATTTCCTTGTACAGCCCGCCGAAATCCCCAGTGGCCTGATAGGTGCTTTCCCGGGCGCTGTTTAAAATCTCCGAAGGAATGGTATAGGTGGTGTGTACACAGGGGGATTCCTCGGTGCAATACAGGGTCTGGCCGTTGGCGTCCACCAAAAAAATATCCGCTTCGGTGGCCGTCCCCAGCATGTTAAAATAGGGCAGCCCGGACACCTCATACACCCCTGTGATGGAATTATAGCGGGTGTTTTCCTTGGCGAACTTGGCCGCCAGCGTCACGTTGGACGTGAGCAAATCATATTTTTCGTTGCGGAAATACTGGGATGCAAACGCCAGCAGCACCGCGCCCAAAATCGAGATGCTGATGATGATAATCGCGGCGCAGACTGAAAAATACTTGGCAAAAATACTCTTTTGCATAGCAAACCGCCGTTTCCTTTTTACTCGTTGACCTCAAATTTATAGCCGACGCCCCAGACTGTTTTCAGCGCCCACTTGTCGGATACGCCTTCCAGCTTTTCCCGCAGGCGTTTGACGTGCACGTCGATGGTGCGGGAGTCCCCGTAATACTCAAAGCCCCACACCTCGTCCAGCAACTGGTCGCGGGTATACACCCGGTTGGGATTGGAGGCCAGGTGGAACAGCAGCTCCAGTTCTTTGGGCGGGGTGTCGATCACCTTGCCGTCCACCTTCAGCTCATACCGGGTCATGTTGACGTTTAATTTGTCGTAGCTGACCTCTTTGACCTCGCTGGCGCCCGACTGCTGGCCGATCCGGCGGAGCACCGCCTTGATGCGGGCGACAATCTCTTTTGTGTCAAAGGGCTTGACCACATAGTCGTCCGCGCCAAGCTCCAGGCCCAGGACCTTGTCAAAGGTTTCGCCCTTTGCGGTGAGCATAATGATCGGGACATTGGATTTTTTCCGGATTTCCCGGCAGACCTGCCAGCCGTCCAACCCCGGCAGCATCACATCCAGCAGGATCAGGTCGGGTTTTAATGCGTTAAATTTAACCACGGCCTCCTCGCCGTCATGGGACAGAATGACGCCGTATCCTTCTTTTTCCAGATACAGCCGCAGCAGCTCGCAGATATTTTTGTCGTCGTCCACGACCAGGATTTTCCCTAAAGACATGATGCGTACCTCCATTTTTTCTTCGTTGAGGCCGTATTCCCATTGCGCCAGCCGGCTTCCACGATTGTTAATTACAACTAATATTATAATCTATTCATATTTTCAGAAGTGAACATTCTATAAACCTTTCTAAGGAACTTTTTTAAACAAAATCCGTCATAATATGTCCAGCGCCCTATATTCTCTGTTTATGGTCCGCTTTTCCCTCTGTGGATATTCCTCCAAAAATAGGGCTCACCGGTTTTTTCGCAGTCAAAAAAACGGGCCTTCTACGGCCGGCGCTGGAATGCAAGTGTGAAGCGCCATGAAAAAGGGCCGGTGGTAAAACCGGCCCTGAGCATGTCGACAAAGTCGATACGCTCCCCACAGACAAACAAAACCGCTCACGGCGGCGCATGTCCGCCTACGTGACAAACTTGAATGTTCGATCCCTTTTCCTATTCAACCTGAAATTCAGCGGAAGCCCGATAATCCTTCCGCGTCGAATTTGCTCCCTTTTGAAAATAAAAGCCCTTGGAGATCCGATATTCTCCGGGCTCCAGCCGCTCCAAAAAGGGAGAGAGCCCAAAGTCTTTGACAGATTCGCTTTTTGCCGGGTGAACCATTAACTGCGAGGTCCATGCGTAATCCTCCCTGAGGGGGATCTCCTCCCAAACGCCGTTTTCCTTTTGTTCCAGTACATAATCCACCCCGTAATAGATTTCCTGACCGGCTTTGTTGGACAGGGTGCACCGCACGGCCTGCGCGCCGGCGGGATAAACGCCCTTTTCCGCCGTCAGCGTCACCTCTTCACAGGTGGGGAGCTGGGGCACCGGCAGATAAGCGGATGACGGCAGGGAGTCGGTTTGCTCCCCAATCTTCACGGCTGAAGGCGCGGCGCATCCTGTCAGCAGCATTGGCAGCAAACAGCAGCAAATCCATCTGGCAATTATCTTTTTCATAAGCGCCCCTCCTAAAACAACCGAATGCGTCCCGCCTATTTCTCATCCGGTTCCAGCCGGGTGAGCCGGTCGTACTGGTATTCCCGAATTGGCTGGTAAAATCCAAATACGAAGATTTCCGCCACATAAAAGGCCGTCCAGATCAGCAGAAGGATCATGACCGGAAGCGTCAGATAGGCGTGGAAATCCCCTCGGAGCAGCAGTCCCACCACCAGGACGGCCTTGACAGTCTGGGTGATCAGGAATCCATCTCTGGCCCAGTTAAAGCCCGCCAGCATAAAAGCGGGAAACACCGCGCTGGCGGCCGCGATCAACAGCATGGAAAACGGCATGATGGCGCCGCCCTCCCACGCGGTGGCGATCATGGCCATGGCAAGCGCCAGCACTGCCGACACAAAACTGAGCACGCTGGCGGTCACCACCAGAATTTTTCCGGTCTTTAACCGCTTTTGCTGTTTTAAGTCAAAGTCTTGCAGATCCCGAAGCTGCTTTTGCTCTTTTTCCTCCAAGCGGATCCGTTCGTTTTCCATCATTGGAGTGATCTCCCTCCTTTTTTTGGCAAATTTGTTACTCAGGCCTGCTCCTGTTCCTGCTCCCGGCGATACTGCCGTTTGTTTCCCAAAGCCGCCAGCACACAGGTGGCCAGAATCAGTGCGGTGCCCGCCAGCATCAACAGAAGGGAAGGCGGCATGGCTTCAAAAAATCCGATGCCGTAAAAAGGTGTGTCATGGAGCATAAACAACTGGGCGAACGCGTAAAAATCCTGCGGGATCAGCCGGTACAGTACCAGTTGAATCAGCGCCCAGGCAAAAAAGAACATGGAAGAACCGTTGCCAAGCCGGGGCTTTTTCCTGCTCCAGACCAGCTCCATCCCGTAGCACACCGGCAGGGCGATCATCAAAACGCCCACGACGCCGGCGTAGATCTTCATTCCCATCGATGAGGGAATCAGGCCAAAAATGGAGTTGTAAAGCTCGTATCCGATCATCAGGCTCGCCGCAAAATAAAACAGGCTGCCGATTCCTCCCAGGATTGCAATTGCTTTTTTCATAGGTGACGGTTCCTTTCTTTTTTATCCCTGACAGAATTCGATTGCCAATATTGGGTGTTGACAACGCTCTGCTTTTGTCCAAAATACTGTGCAGATTATCCAACGGTATTGTACCATACTTTGTCCGGTTTGTCATCCCTGTCAAATGTACTTTTGGTGGACAACACTCACTGAGGCTGTTATAATAAGAGCAGTTGTAAAAAACCGCCGGCGCGCCGCGCCCCGGTTTTCTCGGTCATAGAAAGGCGTGGTGGAGATGCGTTTGCAAACATTACCCGGTCAGGCGGAGCCGATGCCCAACCGGAATATGGCGATGATCATTCCGGCGGTGTTTTACTGCCTGCTGCTGTCGGCGGGGCTGTACGGTCTGTTTACAGGTTTTTTAAACACTACGGGATATCTGATGTTCAACCTGTACGCCATGTGTTCCATTCTGTTCGCTCTGGTGTACGGGATCTTCGGGTATTTTATGACCCGCAGGGTATGGTTTCCTACCCTGCTCAATGCCCTGGGGCTGCTGGCGTGCATGATATTTTTTCTTGTGACCGCGCTTGCCACAGGAAATGGGACGTTTACAGCGACCTATGACGGAGCCGCCCACACTGTGTCCGTCACGTCCGCTGCGCTGAGCTATTCGCTGAGCACCCTGTTGTATTCCTGCGGCACAGTGGCGGCCATTGCGGCAATCATCAAGGTGATCCGAAAAGTCACCTACCGGGAATATTAAGGAGAGAACAGGATGAAATTCATCAAGGCGGTCCGATATGTGCTGGGGAGCGGTTGCCTGGCGGTCATCGCCCTTTCCCTGGGCGCCAAGCTGTGGTTCTGGCTGGGTTATCACCGCCAGGTCGTCGACAGCTTTTCCTGGAACCTGAAATTTTTCGGCGACCGGGTGTTTGTCTTTCTCGGGTTCGGGGTTCCCATCGCGGTTTTGCTGTTTTGGCCTGCACTGGAAAGGGGATATGCGGCGCTCAAGGACCGGCTGACAAAATAAAATCAATGGAAAAACGCCTGGAGGCAGGAAGCCTCCAGGCGTTTTTTGATGATCCCAGCGTTTTCCCGGGAAATGTTTTTAAAACAGGCCGCCCGCCCATTCGATCAGGTGGATCCAAAGGAAAAGCAGTGGGACAAACAGCACAAGCGTTGTAAAAACTTCCAAGATGACCGCTTTTCCGATCGTTTTGATCTTCTGGCTCCGCAACAGTTCAATGTTCACCGCCAGCAACACAATACATGCGATGAGCGCGATGCTTCCGGCCACCACCACAAAGCCCTGTAAATAGGGATACCGCTGCGGTTTGTCAAACGCCACGAACGCATTTACCATGCAGGCAAGCCCCAGCGCACCGAAAAGACTGTATCCCCCGGACAGGGCCAACGCTTGTTTAATGTGTTTGGCGTCCATAAAATCCCCCCTGACCCGAATTTCCAAAAAGCAAAGGCGGATGCCGTCTTACACGTTAAAGCGGAACAAAACGATGTCCCCGTCCTGCATCACGTAGTCCTTGCCTTCCAGCCGGACCAGGCCTTTTTCCTTGGCGGCGGCCATGCTGCCGCAGGCCATCAGGTCGTCAAACGAGACCACCTCCGCCCGGATAAAGCCCTTTTCAAAATCCGTGTGAATTTTACCTGCCGCCTGGGGGGCTTTGGTTCCCTTGGTGATGGTCCAGGCTCGGACCTCCGGCTTGCCGGCGGTCAGATAGGAGATCAGCCCCAGCAGGGCGTACCCCTCTTTGATGATCCGGTCCAGCCCCGATTCGTGGAGATTTAATTCTTCCAAAAACATCGCCTTGTCCTCGGCGGACATGTCGGCGATCTCCGCCTCGATTTTGGCACAGATGGGCAGCACCGCCGCGTGTTCCTCCGCCGCGATTTTCTTGACCTCGGCGTAATGAGGGTTTGTGTCGATGTTGTTGATAAAATCGTCCTCGCACATGTTGGCGGCGTAGATCACCGGCTTGTTGGACAACAGGTTAAAGCCCTTCATCATCTCCTCCTGCTCGGGGGTGAAGGGAAAGCTGCGGGCGGATTTTCCCTGCTCCAGATGGGTTTTGAGCGCCTCCAGAAAATCCACTTCCGCCTGATATTTTTTGTCCGCCTTGAGCATTTTGCGGGTCTTGTCGATCCGCCGGTCCAAAATTTCCAAATCGGAGAAAATCAGCTCCAAATTGATGGTTTCAATATCCCGGGCGGGGCCGATCTCCCCGTCCACATGGATGATATCCGTGTCTTCAAAACACCGCACCACGTGAACGATGGCGTCCACCTCCCGGATATCCCCCAAAAACTTGTTGCCAAGGCCCTCGCCCTTGGACGCGCCCTTGACCAGTCCCGCAATGTCCACAAATTCCAGCACCGCCGGGGTGAACTTGTCCGGCTCGTACATCTTCGCCAGCGCGTCCAGACGCTCGTCCGGCACAGAGACTACGCCCACATTGGGCTCGATGGTGCAGAAGGGATAGTTGGCGGATTCCGCCCCCGCATTGGTGAGGGCGTTAAACAGCGTGCTTTTTCCCACGTTGGGCAAACCGACCATACCTAATTTCATAGTAACAATCAACCCTTTCCGGCTGTTTTATTTCTTGTCGTACCTTTTATTATACAGGATTTGCCGTTCGAAACGCAACCCCTAAACAAAGATCCGGAAAGCTTTCAAGCTCCCCGGATCTTGATACACTGCGTTCTTTTCGTACAGAATCCCGCTTTAAAACACCACTGCTCCATACTTCTGCGCAATTCGCTCCAGCACCGGGCGGTCGATGGGGCTTTGGGAATCCACCAGCGCCCGGCCCTGGTACAGCAGCAGAGCCGTTTTTAAGGAAAGCTCGTCCTCGGAGTAAAAACACACCGGGAGCCGGGTGAAATGGGCGTTGATTGCAAACTGCAGGGCGTCGTCCGGCGTGTGGACTTCCACCAGAATCACGTCCCGGCTGTCCTCCTCCAGCGCCAGAAGCTCGTCCGCCATGTCCACCGAACACCGCAGCGGCTCGGTGAACTCCACGTTGTCGTCGTCCATTAAAAAGGTCTGCACCCCGTTTGCCAGCAGCAGGTCGTGATGATCCCTGGGGCCCTGCACACTGCCAAAGTCAAATTGATCCACAAGTTCCCGCAGAGCGGCCAGATGCTCCGGTCCGGTGCCGCAGCACCCTCCTGCAATCTGCGCCCCCGCCTGCAAGATCGGCACAAAGCCCTCTGCAAACGCCTTCGGCGACATGGCATAGCTCCCATCCGAACCGGGCAGCCCGGCGCTGGGCTTTGCGATCAGCGGCACCTTGGCAAAGGGCCGCAGCTCCCGGATCAGTTCGGGATACGCCTGTATCCCGCTGCCGCAGTTGAGGCCGAACCCGGCGATTCCCAGCTCCTGCAGCGTCACAAGGCAGCTGACGGCGGAGGCCCCCGACGGGGTTTTGCCCTCCTCGTCCACCGCCAGGGTGACCAGGATGGGCAGTCCCAGCTTCCGGCAGGAGAGCACCGCGGCCCTGGCCTCCGCCAGCGACGTCATGGTTTCCACCGCGAAAAAGTCCGCTCCCGCCGCTTTGGCGGCTTTTGCCTGCTGGGAAACCGCGGTACGCAGCTCGCTGAACGCCGCGTCTCCGTAGGGGTGCAGCGTCAGCCCGGAGGGGGATATGCTGGCCCCCACCGGCAGGCCGGGGACCGCCTGTTTGGTCAGCTCCACCAGCTCCCGGTTGAGTGTCTCCACCTGATCTTCCAGGCCGAAGGGCGCAAGCGCCGGACGGCTGGCTCCGAAGGTAGGAGCGTACACCGCCTGGCACCCGGCCTGCTGATAGGCCTGCTGCAGAGCGGTGAGCTCTTTGGGATGCCGGCGGATATACTCCGGCACGCAGAGGTCGGAGCTCCACTGCCGGATCAGGTTGGTTCCCGTCGCGCCGTCCAATAAAAACGGCAGGGCAGGGGGGATTTCCATGTTCGATCACAATCCTTTGCAAAATAGAAAATAGCCGTTTATTTTTCCACAATTCCCACTGGAAATGTGGAAAAACCGGCAAGCGGTACGCCAAATTGATTTCCTGTTCTTATAAGAACAAATGGTATATTCGCGGACATGTGCCGCGAATATACTCCTTGACCCGCCGCCTAAAAGGTGGCGAAACCTTAGGGTATCGTTTCCGGGCCTTTGGCCACGGAAACGTACATTGGGGAATAGGGACACGCCCCTATGGGATCGGTCGATTGAATCAGTGGAAAAACATGGTGCCTCTAAAAAATACGCCGAAGCCCATTGGGAATGAAAGATTTATGGTGCCGCAAAGCGGCAGTTG
>CAJFTY010000043.1 GCA_904420045.1 Candidatus Metaruminococcus caecorum
GCGTGTCGACAAAGTCGACAACGCTCTGGAAGAGGGGGAACCCCCTCTTCCAACATCTCCCCGCAAATCCCATAGCCATGGGATTTGCCGTCGGCAAAACCGCCGCACATGTCGCCGGTTTTGCAATTTTTATCGGCTCCACATGGGTTTGTCTACAACCTAAGACGCTTCCAGGTGATACCTGGAAGCGTCTTTTTGATCGTTTCAATACAGGGGTTACTGTCCCGCCTGCTCTTTGGGCTGTTTCATGGTCAGGCTGATCCGGCCTCGTTTTTGATCCACGTCCAGCACCCAGACGGTGACCACATCGCCCACCTGCACCGCGTCCAGCGGGTGTTTGATGTACCGGTCCGCGATCTGGGAGATGTGCACCAGCCCGTCCTGGTGCACCCCGATGTCTACAAACGCCCCAAAGTCGATGACGTTGCGCACCGTGCCTTTGAGCTCCATGCCCTTTTTCAGATCCTTGATCTCCAGCACATCGGAGCGCAGAAGGGGCGGCGGGAGCTCCTCCCGGGGGTCCCGGCCGGGGCGCACCAGCTCTCCGATCATGTCCCGCAGGGTGGGTTCCCCCACCCCGGCCTGTTGGGCCAGCTGGGGAATTCCCAGCTGCTCCGCTTTTTGGGGAAGCTCCCCGATGTTCCCGTCGGCCACATCCGCCAGGGTGTAGCCGCATAAGGTCAGCAGCTTCTCCGCCGCCTCGTAACTTTCGGGGTGCACCGCCGTGGCGTCCAAGGGATTATCCGCCCCGGGCACCCGCAAAAAGCCCGCGCACTGTTCAAAGGCCTTGGGGCCCAGCTTTGGAACCTTTAACAGCCTTTTCCGGTCGGGGAACGCGCCGTTTTCTTCCCGGTAGGCCACAATGTTCTTGGCCACCCCCGGTCCGATGCCCGCCACGTGGGACAGCAAAGAGAACGAAGCGGTGTTTACATCCACCCCCACGCCGTTGACGCAGGCTTCCACCACGCCGTCCAGAGCCTCCCCCAGCCGCTTCTGGGGCATGTCGTGCTGATACTGGCCCACCCCGATGGCCTTGGGGTCAATTTTGACCAGCTCCGCCAGGGGGTCTTGCAGCCGCCGGGCAATGGACACCGCGCTGCGCAACGAAACGTCGTACTCCGGGAATTCCTCCGCCGCCAGCTTGGAAGCGGAATACACCGACGCTCCCGCTTCGGACACCACCATGTAGGACACCGGATGCGGAAGCTCCTTGAGCAGATCGGCCACAAAGCTTTCGCTCTCCCGGGAGGCGGTTCCGTTGCCGATGGCGATGGTGGTCACATGGTGCCGGAGGATCAGGGCGGTCAGAGTTTTCTTGGCCTCGGCCACCTTTTTCTGAGGCGGAGTGGGATACACCACCGCCGTATCCAGCACCTTGCCGGTGTCGTCCACCACCGCAATCTTGCAGCCGGTGCGGTAGGCGGGATCCAGCCCCAGGGTGACGCTGCCCTTGACCGGCGGCTGCATGAGAAGCTGCCGGAGATTTAAGGAAAACACCTTGATGGCGTCCTCGCTGGCTCGTTCGGTAAGGGTGCTCCGGATTTCGGTTTCCAGCGAGGGGAAAATCAGCCGCTTGTAACTGTCGTCACAGGCCTCCTGCACCTGCCGGGTGCAAAGCGTCTGGCTAGCGCTGGGGGCGTCCCCTTTGCAGAAGGCTTTTTCCATGATGCCCAGCGCGCCGGACACATCCGCCTGAAGCGTCACCTTCAGATACTCCTCCCGTTCCCCCCGGTTGAGGGCCAGCACCCGGTGTCCGGCGATCCGGTTGACCGGCTGGGAAAAGTCGTCGTACTGGGCGTATACCGAGTCCGCCTTTGGCTCCGGCGCTTTGGACACGATCTGCCCTGTGCGGAACAGATACGCCCGCAGCCCCTTGCGCAGGGCCGCGTCGTCGGAAAAATCCTCCGCCAGAATATCCCTGGCCCCGGCCAGGGCTTCCTCGGGCGTTAAAACCTGTTTTTCCTCGCTCACATATCCTGCGGCCAGCGCCAGAGGATCCGCGTTTCGTTCCTGCTTTAGGATTGCCGCGGCCAGCGACTCCAGGCCCTTTTCCCGGGCAATGCTGCCCCGGGTGCGGCGGCGGGGGCGGTAGGGGCGGTACAAATCCTCCACCTCTGCCAGGGTGGCAGCGTTTTCAAACGCCCTTTGCAGCTCGGGGGTAAGCTTTTCCTGCTCCTCGATGGAGCGTAAAACCTCCTCCTTGCGTTTTTGAAGCCCCCGCAGATAGGTCAGCCGGTCGGAGAGCTCCCGCAGAAGCTGATCATCCAGCGAGCCGGTTGCCTCCTTGCGGTAACGGGCGATAAATGGCACCGTGTTTCCCGCGTCCAAAAGCTCCACCGTGTTTTTGACCTGGAACTCCTTGAGGGAGAATTCCTGTTCCAGCCGTTTCAAAAGATCCATGGCGTTCTCTCCTTTTTGTCAAAAAAACAGCGCGTTTCAGGAACCATCCGCCGGTTCCTGAAACGCGCTGTTTTTGATCGGTTTACCAGTTGGGGTTGATGGTTTTGCCCTCGGCAATCGCCGCCAGGTTTTCCACCGCCCGATCCACATACGCGGAGCGGGTGACGAAGTTCGCCTCGCCGTTGACCACAACCGCCACTCTGCGCTCCCCATAGGGGACAAATTGCAGCACGTCGTCGTCCTTATTGGCCGCCGCTTTATAGTGGTACGTAATGGTCATGCGGGGAGACTCGGTGGGTTTGTCGGTCACCAGGGAGTCCACCGTCACCTGAATCAGGAACTGATAAAAGTCTTTGAAGTTCGTCGTGCTCACCGACTTGCCGTTGACCATCGCGGAGGCAAGTTCCTCCTTGTCGGACTCACCGCTCTGGGTGGCCTTGACGGTCTTGTGGGTCAGATCCATGGTGTACTTTTTCCCGTCCACCGTTACATCAATGCGTTCGACGTCGGTAATCATGGGCGTAAGAACGTATTTGGAGATAATGCTCTGCACGTCCAAAGTCAGCCAGGACAGGGTGGATGCGGTAATCTTATAGACCACATTTTTGCTGTCGTACATCACGTAGTAGTACTCAATGGTGTGAGTGTGCCCGGATTCCACCTCGCTGGGATCTTCGTCGCAGTAAATCCCCTTGCCCACAGTGAGTTTGTGCGTCTTGTTGTCCGAGCTTTTGACTGTGACAGTCATGGTAGGCTTATCAAACCCGTACTCCTTGAGCTGTGCGCTGTTGGGGTTGAGCGCGATTACCTCGTCCGCTGTCAGAGTGAAGAAGGTGCTCACCACCGCTTCGCCCTCTTCTTTTGAAAGATCTGCGTTAAAGGGGCTGGTCAGCCGGTACTCGCTCTTCATGGACGCCAGCGGGTCATCCTCGGAAACCGGATCGCCTTTGGTAATGGTGATCGGCTTTGCAAGGTCGCTGCGGGACACGCTCATTTCATTGATGGTGGGGGTTTTGCTGGTGTCCTCCACATGGTTGATGGTCAGATCCACATAGTAACGGCTGGGCTGTAAAAAGTTTCCGGCCATATTCTCTGTGGCGATGTACACACTTTCTTTCCCCTTGACCTTCAGATAGTACCCCTTGTCCGAGGGGGCTTGGTTGCCCAGATAGAAGGTGAATTCGCTTTTGTCGTCAAAGGTCACGGTAACTTCCGCCTGGGGAGCGTCCAACCCGTATTTTTTCTGGTTGTCCAGGGTGGTTTCCACCTCTTTGGTGGCGCTCATCGCCGCGGCGCGCACCGCCGTCACATCCATCGTCTCGGACGTCTGGTCAAATCCGTTCAGCTTATCGATGGTAAACTGTTTGTCTTTATCCCGGGAAATGGTGTAGGAGTCCTCTTTGTTTTTCACTTGAATGGAGGTGATGTTCTCCGGCTTTTTATCCACCAGCTTGATGGAATCCACCGCATAAGGCGGTTCGCTGGACACATCATCCCCCTGGCCGTCCCCCTGGGTGAGCATGAGCAGCGCCAAAACGCCGCCCAGCACCACCAGGATCACCAAGCCGATGATTAAATTGCGTACTTTTTTACTCATGCGTGCCTCCTGCGAAGCCAGACGATGACGCCGATTGCCAATACCACCAGCGGAATCACCGCATAGAAGGTAATGGACAGGATCTGTACCTTATCCTCGGTAAGCGTCAGCTGCTGTCCGCCTAGCGCCACCGGGGTGATCTGCACGTTGTCCTCCTTGTTGTTGAGGATGTTAAACATATTGACGGTATACGCCGAGTTGTTAAACGAAGAGAAGTTGATAAACCCGTCGGCAAACATGCTCACCGAGCCAAACACCATCACGTTGGACGCCTTTTCTTCGTTGTCGACCACTGTGGTGCGGGTGCTGAGGATCGCAGTGTTTCGCGCCGCTTTTTCCCCAGTGTTGGGATCCCAGTCCTCCGGCACGTTTTCAGGGGTGACCACCGCAGAGGAGTTGGTACTGAGCATCACGGTGGTGGTGCGGCGGCCCTCCGCCTCTTCATACACCGCAGTCAGGGGCCGGCTGTCCGGCACCATCACTTCCAGATTGGGATTTGCAAGGTCTTTGGAGAAATTGTCGTTGACATAGTTTTGCAGGATATACCGGGGCGAGAACACCGTCCGACTGCTGTCCGTTTCCACAATATACCCGGTACCCACCTGTACGCCCCAGTCCTGTTCCAAAAACGCCTCCAGCTTGGGGAGCTTGGGCTGGTTGATCCCGGCCATATAAATCAGGTTTTTGCCAAATTTTCCGTCGTTGTACAAAAATTTATCCAGCTTTTCAATTTCCTCATCGCTGTAATCCGAGGTGGGCGCCGCCAGAACCAGCGTGTCGATGTGTTCGCCGGGGGTCTGGGTCAGCAGGCGGATGCTCTCGGTGTCGTAGTTGTTGGAATTGAGCAGCGACTCCAGCGCGGTCATGTCCTGCTCGCTGTGGCCGGTGAGGATGCCCACGGTGGTGGGAGAATCATCGGTGACGTACATCAGCGCGCTGGTGACCACCTGCTCCGCCTTGGAGGAGGTGATGGTAGTGTAGCCGGTGGTGGTGTCCGTATCGGTGTTAAACAGTTCCCCCACCGAGAACCGCTTGTCCCGATTGACGCCATCCACCAGGATGTCGCCCTCGGTCAGCTGCATGCCCTCATATTTCGCTGTAAAATCCGGGTTTTTGTCCAGGTCTACATATTTGACCTTGATTCGGCTGTTGTACTGGGTATAGCGCTTTAAAATTTCCTGGGTCTGTACAAAGTACTGGCCCTGGGAGGCAAAGTATTTTTCCTCTGCCAGTACGAAGATCGTCACGTCTTGGTTGATCTTCTTCACATAGTCGATGGACTGCTCGCTCAGCTTCATGGCGCCGGTGGGCGTCATATCAATGGAGATGGGAAAACGGTCGAGCAGCATGGTGACGATCAGGTTGACCAGGATCACCGCGACCAGAAAGCCTGCGGTGACAACCGTAGCCAGCGTTCCGTGTTTAAAACGGCGGCTTTTAAAAATATTCTTTTTCATCGTATGCTCTCCTTAGCTCCAGCGTTTCTTCTCGAGTACCCGCACGGTCAGGAAGTTAAAGATGACCGCCACGCTTATAAAGAACAGGACATTGGAAATGTCAAATATTCCGTTGGTAAAGTCGGTGTACCGGGTGGAGAAGGAAATGATGTTCATAATTGCCGTGAGCCACTCCCAGCTGATCGCGCTGATGACGCCGTCCAGCATCATGATAATCATCATGATGGCAAAGGAGCCCACCGCCGCTACTACCTGGTTTTCCGTCAGCGAAGAGATAAACAGGCCGATGGAAATCAGCGCGGCGCCCAGCAAAAGCAGCCCCAGCACATTGCCCAGCACCATAATCCAGTCGGGCTGTGCGAACGCGGACATCACCACCGCGTACACCAGGGTCATGGCCACGCCGATGGCAAAGATCAAAAACGCCGCCAAAAATTTCCCCACCACGATGGACGACAGCCGCACCGGAGCGGTTAATAGCGCCTGATCGGTTTTCTGACGCTTATCCTCACTGAGCAGACGCATGGTCAGGATGGGGACGATAAACATCAGCACCGAGAACAGGGCCTGAAACACCATGCTCATGTCGGTGGTGCCCATGTACAGGTTGTATCCGTAAAAATAATAACCGGAGAAGAAATAATACACCGCTAAAAAGATGTATCCGATGGGGGAGGTGAAATAGGTGGACACCTCGCGTCTAAAAATCGCCAGCATTATTTTTCACCTCCGTCATTGGTCTGCTCTTCCGTCTTGGAATCCTCGGGCGCTTCCGAATCAGAATCCGGCGCGGGCGCATCCTCCGATACGTCGTCTACCGGAACCTTTTCCACTTCAGGCTGCATGTCGTCGCCCAGAATCTTGGCGACGGTCTGTTTGACCTCCACCTGTTTTTGCTGGGTCATCGGCAGCTCTGCGGAATCGTCCTTGGTGAGCTTTAAGAAGATTTCCTCCAGCGACAGCTCGGAGCTGCGCAGGCCCAAAATTGGCCAGTTGCGATCCGCCAGGCGGGCAAAAAGCTCCCGGCGGACGTCGGCGTCCTCGTCCATCTCGAACAAAAAGTCGCAGGTGCCCGCTTCTTTTTCCCCCAGGGAATCCACCCGTGCCATTCCGGGTATGGAGGAAATCACCTTGAGCACCTCTTTTTCCGGCCCGTCCACCCGCAGGGTGTACCGGTGGTCGCTGCTCATCTTGTGGGAGAGGCTGTCGGTGGTGTCATCCGCCACCAGCACGCCCTTGTTAATCACGATCACCCGGTCGCAGGTGGCCTGGACCTCCGGCAGAATATGGGAGGACAGGATGACTGTGTGCCGTTTGCCCAGCTTTTTAATCAGGTTGCGGATCTCGATGATCTGCTTGGGGTCCAGTCCTACGGTGGGCTCGTCCAGAATCAGCACATCGGGGTTGCCGATCATCGCCTGGGCAAGGCCCACCCGCTGCCGGTAACCCTTGGACAGGTTGCGGATCAAACGGCCGGAGATTTCGGTGATCTTCACCAGTCCGCAGATTTCCTTCAAATGGCTTTTCCGGGGAATTTTGCACCGCTTGAGGTCATACATAAAGTTTAAATACCCCATCACCGTCATATCCAGGTACAGAGGGGGCTGCTCGGGCAGATACCCAATCTTCTTTTTGGCGTTCATGGGATCTTCCAGAATGTCGATCCCGTCGATCTTCACCTCGCCCTCGGTGGAAGAAAGATATCCTGTCAGGATATTCATAGTGGTGGACTTTCCCGCGCCGTTCGGGCCGAGAAAGCCGAGGATTTCACCGTCGTTTACGGTAAACGAGATGTTGTCCACAGCCCGTTTGGAACCGTAATTCTTGGTGAGATTTTTTACCTCGATCATTGTTTTAATAACCTCCGTTCCGCTCCGTTTCAAACGAAGCAAACTGTCCCTTTTTCCTCTTGACGGCCGCGTCCCTGCCGCGGCCTTTATCCCCGCCGGCAATCAAGGCGCCGGCAATGAAAAGGACAGCTTCTGCAACCGATTGCACGCTGTCCCTGTCACTCCCTAACTGTTGTAATCATAGCAAAAAAACCAGTCCAGTTTGTAAACAAAGATTTAAAGTTTCCCATACGGGCGCTACGTTTTTGTATTCCATGAATGAAAACCCGGCATTTTGCACGAAACAAAAGCCCTGTGTTTATACAGGTGTTCCAGTTCTCTGCAAGCGCGGCAGAACAGCACATCGTCTTGCCGCTATACCGTAAAAACAAAAAACGCAGCCGCCAGGGGGCGGCTGCGTCCTCTGTACACAAGCGAAAAGCTCCGCTGTTTTTCTGTCTTTCTCCGGGTTAACCGCCCAGATAGGCCCTGCGCACCTCATCGGAGTTCGCCAGCTGATCGGCGTCCCCTTCCATGGTGATGGCCCCGTTTTCCAAAATGTAGGCGCGGTGCGCAATCGACAGCGCCATGCGCGCGTTTTGCTCCACCAGCATCACAGTGGTTCCGGTTTCGTTGATGTCCTTGATGATCTTGAAAATCTCCTGCACAAAGATCGGCGACAGCCCCATGGACGGCTCGTCCAGCAGCAGGAGCTTGGGTCTTGCCATCAGCGCCCGGCCGATTGCGAGCATCTGCTGTTCACCGCCGGAGAGGGTGCCCGCCATCTGCTTCTGCCGGTCTTTGAGGATTGGGAACCGGGCGTAGATTTTTTCCATATCCTCCCGGATGCCCTCCCGGTCCCGGCGGAGATATGCCCCCATCTGAAGGTTTTCCAGCACGCTCATGTCCGGAAAGATCCGCCGGCCCTCCGGTACGTGGGAAATTCCCATTTTTACGATTTTGGTAGCTTTTACCTTTTCAATATTCTGCCCCAAAAAGCGGATTTCGCCGCTTTTGGCGGGCGTGATTCCGGAAATCGCCCGCAGGGTGGTGGTCTTTCCCGCGCCGTTGGAGCCAATCAGGGTGACGATCTCCCCTTCCTGCACAGTCAAAGACACATCCTTTAAGGCGTGGATCACACCGTAAAATACATTTAAATTGCTGATTTCAAACATCAATGTTCCTTCCTTCCCCGCAGGCCGCGAGATGTAAGGCCGTTTTGCAGGACAGCCCCTGTCTGTCAAAGGGACTCCCGGCTAGGCTTCTTCGCCCAGATACGCCTGGATCACCCGCTGGTTGTGCTTGATTTCATCCGGGTTCCCCTCGGCGATGATGGTGCCGAAGTCCAGCACATAGATGCGCTCGCAAAGGCCCATGACAAACTTCATATCGTGTTCGATCAGGATAATCGTCAGATCGTATTCGTCCTTGAGGCTGACAATTAGTCCCGCCAGCTCGTCGGTCTCGCTGGGGTTCATGCCCGCCGCGGGCTCGTCCAAAAAGATCACCGACGCCCCTGTGGCGATGGCCCGGGCAATCTCCAGCTTGCGCTGTTCCCCATAGGGGAGGTTGGCGGCGAGCTCCTGCGCCTTGTGGGCGAGCCCCACCACCTCCAAAATGTGCATGGCCTGTTCCTCAAAGCGGGACTCCTGCTTATAATACCGGGGAAGGCGGAAGATCGCCTCCAGCAGTGTGTATTTGACGTTTTTGTGCATCCCCACCAGGATGTTGTCCAGCACCGTCATACTTTTAAACAACCGGATGTTCTGGAAGGTCCGGGACAGCCCGTGCCGGGCGGTCATATAGGGCTTCATGCCCCCGATTTTCACCTTCCGGCCGTCGGAGCCGGTCAGCTCGATCACGCCGGTCGTGGGCACGTAAACGCCGGTGAGGAGGTTGAAGATGGTGGTTTTCCCCGCGCCGTTGGGGCCGATCAGCCCCAGCAGCTCGCCGCGTTTGACGTAGATGTTCACATCGGAGACAGCCTTGAGGCCGCCGAAGCTCTTGTTCAGGTTTTCAACGTTTAAGATCGGCATTATTTCACCCCCGATTTCTTGGAAAGAAAAGCAGGCGTCCACTTTTTCCAGTTGAACAGCTTGCGAAGCCATACAAAAAAGCGGGTGTCGCCGGATTTAACCAGCATGATGATTACCAAAAGCAGCGCGTATACAATCATCCGCACGCTGGACAGATCCTGGAGGAAAATGTTCACAATTCCCAGTACAATCGCGCCCACCAGGGTTCCCCAGATGTTGCCAAGGCCGCCCAGCACCACGATCATCAGGATGTCAATGGATTTCATAAAGTCAAAGGATTTGGGCTGGATAATTCCCATGTAGCCGGTGAACAGCCCTCCCGCCATGCCGGCGAAGAAGGTCCCCACCACAAAGGCCATGATCTTAACCTTGGCCAGGTTTACGCCCATGGACTCCGCGGCGATCTCGTCCTCCCGCACCGCGACGCAAGCCCGCCCGTAGGAGGATTTTAACAGGTTGCGCACCACCACAAAGGTGATTGCCGCTCCAAAAAACGCCATCTCAAAAGTGGTGAAGATGGGGAACCCGGAAAGCCCGGCGGAACCGCCCAGCACCTTCTGGTCGGTGTTGGTGATAAAGATGCGGATGATCTCGCCAAGGCCCAGGGTGGCAATCGCCAGATAGTCGCCCTTCAGCCGCAGGGTGGGGATTCCCACCAGCAGCCCCAAAAGGCCAGCCAGCACCGCGCCCAAAAGGATGCCGCCCAAAATGCTCACCAAGCTGCCGGAGGTGTTGAGCACCACCAGCGCGGTGGTATAGGCGCCCACCGCCATAAAACCGGCGTGCCCCAAAGAAAACTGCCCGGTGATGCCGGTGATCAGGTTGAGGCCCAGCCCCAGAATCATATTGATTAAAATCAGGTTGAGATAGTCGGCGTAGTAGATGCTGATGACCTCTGTCCAGATCAGGAGTTTAAGGATGCCGTAAACCCCCACGATGACCGCCAGGCCGATCAGACCGGCCAGCCAGGGGGGCATTTTCTTTTTTGCGTTTTCCGGCGCGCCCGCAACGGGGCCGCCAGTCTGATTGGTATGTAATTTTTCCATTCCCGTCACCGCCTTACACTTTCTCGCGGACATTCTTGCCCAGAATTCCGCAGGGCCTGATGAGCAGGACCAGAATCAAAATGACAAACGCCGCCAGATCCTTGTACGCGCTGGCGCCGCTGGCGGTCACCACCGTCTCGATCACACCCAGCAGGACGCCGCCGATCATCGCGCCGGGGATGCTGCCGATCCCGCCGAACACCGCCGCAATAAACGCTTTCAGGCCGGGCTGCATGCCCATCAAGGGGTTGATGGTGAACATGGCGCCCATCATCACGCCCGCCACCGCAGCCAGGCCGGACCCCAGCAAAAAGGTGAACGAAATGGTGCGGTCCACGCTGATTCCCATTAGCTGGGCCGCGTCTGCGTCGGAGGACACCGCGCGCATGGCCTTTCCGATCTTCGTGCGTTTGACGATAAACTGCAGCACAATCATCATGACGATGGTGATCCCCACCACGTACAGCCGCTGGATGTCCACGGCGATGTTGCCCAGCATCAGGTTGCCGCCGCCAAAGCTGCCGGCCGGGTATGCCTTGGACTCCGCGCCCACCAGGGCCACCATTACATATTCCAGCAGGAAGGACACGCCGATGGCGGTAATCAGCACCGTAATCCGGGGCGCGCGGCGCAGGGGCCGGTACGCCACCTTTTCAATCAGCACGCCCAGCACGCCGCAGGCAGCCACCGCCACCACCATGGCCAAAATCAGCGGCATCTTAAATACCGCCACGCAAAAATAGCCCACATACGCGCCCACCATCAAAATGTCGCCATGGGCAAAGTTAATCAATTTGATGATTCCGTACACCATGGTGTACCCCAGCGCCGCCAGCGCATAGATACTGCCAATGGAGATTCCGTTAATCATCTGCTGCACAAAACTGTCAAAATGAGTCAGCCAACTAAAATCCAATTGCAAGTTCTCTTCAACGCCCTTTCTTTTATAATAAATCCCGCTATTTCTCTATGGATTGTCCTGCAACAGTACAGAAATCGCCGTTCATTCCACGAATGAGCGGTGATTTCTGTATTTTTGCAAAATAAAGGCACCTTGCCGGACAAAAACAACAGCAGACGGCGGCACCCTGCCGCCGTCCGGTTGTCTGAACCCGAATCGGGCGTTTATTCCGCAGACATCTTGGTGCGGAAGGTCTGTTTTCCTTCTTTATATTCAATGATGACGGTCGCTTTAATGGGGTTGTGGTTCTGGTCGATGGAGAACTTGCCGGTCACCGCCGGATAATCCTTAGTCTCGGCCAGAGCCTGGTTGATCTTCTCCCGGTCGGCGCTGCCGGCGCGTTTGATGGCGTCCGCCGCAAATTTTGCCATATCATAGCCCAGAGCGTTAAAGCCGTCCGGATCTTTGTCGTACTTCTCACGGAATTTCTTGATGAAATCCTGCACCTCCGCCGCGGTGTCCCCGGAGGAATAATGGTTGGTGAAATACACGTTGGAAAGAGCGCTGCCCGCAATTTCAGGCAGCTTGGGTGCGTCGTAACCGTCCGCGCCCAGGAACGGCTGGGTGATGCCGATCTCACGGGCCTGTTTGATAATCAGGGCCACCGCCTCGTAGTAGCCGGTCAGGTAGATGGCGTCGAACTCCTTGCCTTTGAGATTGGTCAGAATTGCTTTAAAGTCGGTGTCTTTCGCGTTGTAGGTCTGCTCGTCTACAATGGTTCCGCCCTTGGAGGTAAACGATTCCTTAAACGCATTTCCAAGACCCGCGGAGTAGTCGTTGGAGGAATCCACCAGCACCACTGCTTTTTTCACGTTCAGATCCTTGGTGGCAAAGTTGCCCATCATGGTGCCCTGGAAGGTGTCGTTGTAGCAGATGCGGTAGGTGTAGGGGTTCAGTTTTCCGTTTTGCACGGTGATGTCATCCGCAGTGGCGGAGCAGGTGATCACCGGCACTTTATACTGGGTGGCCACTGCCGTGGTGGCCTTTACCGCGCCGGAGGTAGCCGGTCCCAGGATCAGGCTGACGTTTTCTTTGGTGGCAAGGCGGATCGCCGCGCTTTTTGCCTCTTCATTTTTAGAGGCGTTGTCGATTTCCACCAGTTCAATCTGTTTGTCCAGAACGCCGCCGGCCGCGTTGATTTCCTCAATCGCAAGCCGGATGCCCTGAGCGCAGCTCTGGCCATACTGGCCCACGTCGCCGGACAGCTCATAGTTTAAGCCGATTTTAATGGTCTCGCCGTCTGCGGCGCCGGTGCCTCCGTTGCCGCCTTTTCCACACGCGGACAGCGCCGTCGCGCACATCGCCGCCGCAAGGCCCAGCGCAAGTGCTCGTTTTGCTTTCATCATTTCTCATACCCCTTTGTTCATATTTTCATCCGGCCCAGCCGGACTGAGCTCTCTTTTCCCGGCACGCCGCCTGCCAACCGCTGCGAAACGCCCGTCCTCTCTTGTTCGGCCGATTTCCAGCCGATTCGAGTGTATATGCTTATTTATTATACATGATTTACGTCCTGTTTGCAACAAAATTATGTGTTTTTTATGAACCGTTTTCGGTAAAAGGGCTATTCCTCCTCCTGCAGGGACATCCATTCCTCAAAATCGGCTTCATGCTGGAGCTTCACCGCCTCCAGACGGGCGCACAAATCGTTTAAAACCGTATAATCCGCCAGGTTTTCCGGCTGTGTCATAGCGGTTTCCAGCTCTCCCATCTCCTGCTCCTGGGCGGCGATGGCTTCTTCCAGACGACGGAGCCGGGTGCGCCGGCGGGTTTCCTCGCTGCGCTGCTGCTTGCTGCGGTAGTTCCCCTTGGCGGACTCGGTGGACCCGGCGGGTTTGGAGGGGCGTTCAAATTCCGGGATTTCCTGGGATTCCCGCAGTTTTTTCTGCTCCAGATAATCGTCATACCGCCCGTTGTACTCCACCACACCCTGGGGAGTGAGCTCGACGATCCGGTCGGGGATGGTGTTTAAGAAATACCGGTCGTGGGAAACGAACAGCAGTGTCCCGGTATATTCCCGGAGAGCCTTTTCCAGCGCCTCCTTGCTGGGCAGATCCAGGTGGTTAGTGGGCTCGTCCAGAATCAAGGTATTGGCGTTTTGCCCTTCCAGGATCGCAAAGCACAGCTTGGCCCGCTCGCCGCCGCTGACCACCGACACCTTTTTAAACACGTTGTCCCCGGTCAGGCGCATGTTCCCCAAAAGCCCCCGCACCTGCCGCTCCGGCCAGGCGGGGTAGCGCTTCCAGAGCTCCTCCAGAACGGTGCTGTCAAAGTCCAGAATCTGGTTTTCCTGCTCGTAATACCCGGTTTTGACGTTCTGTCCCCAGCGCACGGTTCCCTGCCGGGGCATAAGTCCCAGCACGGTTTTCAGCAGGGTGGATTTTCCCGCCCCGTTGGGGCCGATGACCGCCACCTTTTCCCCCCGGCGGACGGCAAGGCTCAAATTCTGCTGCAAAACCTTTCGGTCCTCCCCCGCCCCCACCGACAGGGTCAGGTTTTCCACCATCAGCACCTCCTTGACCGGTTCCATGGCATAGGAAAAGGAAAATACCGGAGCTTTGAGCTGAGACGGTGGCTTTTCCTTGAGCTCCATGTTGGCCAACTGGTGCAGGCGGCTTTTGGCGCTGTTGGCGGTGGTGGCCCGGGCGATGTTGCGCTCGGCGTACTCTTTCATAGCGGCGATCTGCTGCTGTTGCTGCTCGTACTCCTTTTGCATGCGCTCCATCCGCTCCTGGCGGAGCACCTTGTACTTGGAATAGTTTCCCTTGTACGCCATCAGCCGGGTGCGGTCCAGCTCCCACACCGAGGTCACCATCTTGTCCAGAAAATACCGGTCGTGGGACACCACCAGCAAAGCGCCCTTGTAGCTTTGCAGGTAGTCCTCCAGCCATTGCAGGGTGGTGAAGTCCAGGTGGTTGGTAGGCTCGTCCAGCATCAGCAGGTCGGGCTGCTCCAGCAGAAGGCGCGCCAGGGCCAGGCGGGTCTTTTCCCCGCCTGACAGGGTGGAAATCCGGGTGTCGTAGGATTTATCCGAAAAGCCCATGCCCCCCAGCACGGTTTTAATTTTCACCTCGATGCCGTAGCCGTCGTTCCCCTCAAAATAGGCGGTCAGGCGGCTGTACTCCGCCGCCAGCCGGTCGTAGCCCCCGTCGTGCTCCCCGTAGGCGGCCATCTGCGCTTCCAGCTCCCGCATGCGGGCCTGGGCGTCCAGCAGCGGGGTGAACACCGTGAGCATCTCCCCCCAGATGGTGCCTTCCCGGTCCAGGCCGGTGTTCTGCTCCAAATACCCCACCGTCAACCCGCTTTTTTTGCCGATCTCCCCCTGGTCAGGGGAGAGCCGCCCGCACAAAAGATTTAACAGTGTGGTCTTTCCCGCTCCGTTTACGCCGATCAGGCCGATCCGGTCCCGGTCCTCGATGGACAGGGTGACCGAATCCAGAATCTGTTTTTCTCCAAAGCTTTTGGAGATTTCTTTGAGTGATAAAACCATGTTTGAAACCCTTTCCAAACGGCTCCGCCTGGGCGGAACGCCTGTTGTTTTCACTACGTTATTGTAGCGGACTTTGGCGGATTTGACAACAACCGGCCCTAAAATTCCATCTGCGCCGTTTCGTCTTTTGTCTTTTTTCCACTTGTGCTATAATACATGTGGAATCAATCGGGTCGTCCTGCCGCGCGCAGCGCCAGGGGGCTCAATCTGCGAAAAAGAGGACCTCCAAATGGACGAAAAAGCGGAGATTTACAAGGGAAAAAACGCCCTGTGGGTATACGCTGTGGCGGTGTTTTACAACCTCCTGCCCCTGTTTTCCTTTTCCCTGCCCAAGAATGTGAGCGACTGGTGGATTTTGGCAGCGGTGTTCCTCCTCTACTATGCGTTCGATTTCATCCTGATCCCCATCCTGGCGCGGAACCGGATCGAGATTACCGGGCACAAATTCACCTTTTATTACGGATTTGGAAAAACAACGTATGAAATTTACGATCTGAAACATATCCGGCGCACCCACAATCCCATAGCCGCTTCTGCCAACTCCCTGGACCGGATCGAGATGGACTTCGGCGACCGGGAGCTGATCGTCTCACTGCGGGACAACGACGGATTCATCCGGCGGATCAAGGAGATCCATCCGGTGTCTGATCCAGTCAAGTAAGCTTGTTTTGAAACGCCCGGCAGGCGAACAGCCGCCGGAGCCGCTCTGCGAAAGAAGGAATTTACTATGAACAAACCAAACGCCGCCCGCTGCTGGGAGGAGGCCCGCCGCCTGGGCCTGATCGTCATCGCGTCGGTGATTATGGCGGTAAACATCAAAAGCTTTGTCCAGGCGGGAGGCTTGTTCCCCGGGGGCTTTAACGGCCTGTCCCTGCTCATCCAGCGCAGCGCGGAGAAATTCGGCGGTTTTTCCCTGCCCTTTTCGGTCATCAACCTGGTGCTCAACGCCATCCCGGCGGTGGTGAGCTTCAAGCTGATCGGCAAAAGGTTCACCGTCTACTCCTGCCTGATGATCGTGCTCACCAGCGTGCTCACCGACCTGATTCCTTCGGTTCCCATCACCAACGACGTGCTGCTCATCTGCATCTTCGGAGGCATCATCAACGGCTTTGCTATCAGCCTGTGCCTGATGGGCCGCGCCACCAGCGGCGGCACCGACTTTATCGCCGTAGCCCTGACAAACCGCTTGAACGTGGACGCCTGGAACTATGTCTTTCTGGGCAACGCCGCCATGCTAGTGGTGGCGGGCTTGTTGTTCGGCTGGGACAAGGCACTGTACTCCATTGTTTTCCAGTTCGCCTCCACCCAGATCGTCCAGCTGTTAAACGCCCGGATTAAAAAGAATACCCTGTTTATCATCTCGGACGATTCAGAGGAGATTTATCATAAGCTGCGAGAATCCACCCACCACAGCGCCACGCTGTTCCACGGCACCGGGCTGTACAACGGCGAACCCCGGGCCATGCTGTACACGGTGATCTCGGGCGACCAGGTCAAAAAAATGACCAAGACCGTCCACGAAATCGACCCCAAGGCGTTTGTCAACGTCATCAAAACCGACCAGGTGGCCGGGAACTTCTACCAGCGCCCGAACGACTGAGCCCTGACACCAAACGGTGGAGGCGGATTTTTCCGCCTCCACCGTTTGAGCGTGTCGACAAAGTCGACAACGCTCTTGAAGGACAAACAAAATCGCTCACGGCTACGCCTTGCTCTTTGTTTTTCCTCCAATACCACCTTTTCAACGAAAAGCGGCTCCGCAACGGGCTTCGCCGTTGTTTCCCACCGCTTTTCTTTCAAAGTGTCACTACGGCGGCGCATGTCCGCCTACGTGACAAATTGAATGTTCGATCCCTTTTTCGACAAACTGACAGGAGCGGATTTTTCCGCCTTCACCGTTTTTATACGGACTCCGGCGCGCTTTTTTGCCGCCTGCGGTAATCCGCCGGGGAATACCCTACCCGCTCCCGGAACAGCCGGTGAAAAAAGCTGGAGTTTTCATATCCCACCGCCGCCGCGATATCGCTGACCGGCAGGTCGGTCTGCCGCAGCAGGGCGCACGCCGCGCTCAGCCGCTTTTCCTGCAGCAGCTCCTTGAAGGTTTTTCCCGTTTTCGCCTTGATTAGCCGGCTGACAAACGAGTCGGTCTCGTGCAGGGTGGCTGCCAGCTCCCCCAGCGTGGCCGTCTGGTACGTCCGGTCGATGTACCGGCGGGCCGCCATGACCAGCACGTCCTCAAACCGGCTGGAGGAATCCTCCCCCAAGGTCTTGGCGTACTTGGCCAGGTACAAAAACAACAGCTCCATCAGCGAGCGGTTGATCTCATCCTCCGTGCCGGGATCGTGAACCAGCGAGTAAATCAGGTTCTCCATGAGATTTTCTATTTGTAAAATTCCATTTGTTTTAAACAATAAGTATTGTCCTTTTTCACTGTCTTTTCGCAGCAGCTCCGCCAGAAATCCGGTCAGAGAGCGGTCCCCGCCCGCCAATAGGGAGGGCGTTTCAAAAAAGGCCGGCTGGATGATCAGATTGATGGCCACATCCTGCTCCGCCGCCGCCCGGATGCCGTGGCTTACATGCTGGTTTAAAAACAGCAGATCCCCCTGCTCCATCCGAACGATCCTGTCCTCAATTTGATGGGTGATCTGCCCCCGGCAGACATACATGACTTCCACATAATTGTGTTTATGGGCGGGGAAGTCCACAAACCGGGTGTGGGGGCGCACGGCGATCAGCCGGCCCTGCTCCAGCATTTTTTTGCTGTCCACCACAAACCGCCGGGGAGACGCCTGCCCTCCGTCGGCGTACAGGGATTGATCCACCCCGCCCCGGCGGTCCAGAATTGCCTGCTCCTCCCCGGTGATCTTTTGAAGCTCCTCCAACAGGTTCTGGTTCATTTGGACACCCCATCCCTTTCCCGCAATTGTCCTGCTGTTCTCAGTATACCACAGCCCCGAAAAAAGGGAAACAGCCGGGGAAAGCAGATCGCTGCTTTTCCCGGCTGTTTCCCGTCTTTCACAGGAATCTGCCGCGCGTGCGGCAGGTGGAATCCGAAGAGGCTGTCTCGCCCTAGTCTTTTTCGTATAAAAATTTTTCTGGCAGGGTCACTTTAAAGTCCCGGGCCAGATCCCGGAACTGGGGCGGCGTGATGGTCTGGCGCTTTGCAGGGGTGATGGAGAGCACCTTCACCAGGATCTCCGCTGCCTTTTCCACTGTGTGGGCAAGGCCAAAGGTCAGGTCAAAATCCTCCCCGGAGCAGAAAATTCCGTGGTGGGCCCATATCGCCACGTCGTACTCCTTCATCAGGCGGGAGGTCTCCACCGCGATGTCCCGGCCGCCGGGCACCATCCAGCCCACCACGCCGATCCCGGAGGGGAACACCACCGGGCATTCGGTGGCCATCTCCCACAGCTCCCGGGTGAACGCCTCGTCAGTGAGGGGGAGCACAAAGGTCAACGCGATTACGTTGGCGGGGTGGCAGTGGTAGATCACCCGATGAGCGCCGTTTGTAGCGGCTTTTTTCACCTAGTGGTTCATCAGGTGGGAGGGCAGCTCGCTGGTAGGCCGTCCGCCGCCGGTGAGCCCCCACAAAATCCGATAGTTCTCCCCCGCCTCATCCAGTTGGATGACGGCGATGGTGTCCGCCGGATTCACAGCGGCGTTGCGCATAAATTTCCCCGATCCGGTCACCAGAAAGCACTCCCCGCCTAGGCCGGGAACGCTGGCGCCGATGGGCGCCCATGCCCCGTCAAAGCAGAGCTCCTCTTTGACCGATTCGATCTCCTCGGGCCGGATGCGGTAGCTTAAATTTCCGCCGTTGCGCTCGTGCCAGCCCTGGCGGAACCCGTCGTCCGCCATCCGAATAAAGCCCTGTACAAAGGGCGCGTCTAATACCTTCATTGTCGAGTCCTTCCCTTTCGCATTGATGTTTCTTTATACCCGTTTTAAAAGCACGTCCCGCTCATACCGTTGGATTTCTTGATACCAGTCCTCTTTTTCGGGGACGCCCGCCCGGCGGCAGAACTCGTTCCACACATCCCCGAAGGGATAGGTCTTGAGTTCTTCCTGCATGACCATAAGCCTCGTATAATCCCCCTTGTCCTGCAGCGCGCGAAGCTCTTTGTTGGGGGTGAGCATGGCGTACAAAAGCGCCTTTTGCATGTTGCGCATACCGGTCACCCAGGCGCTGACCCGGTTGATGCTGGCGTCAAAGTAGTCCAAGGCCAGCAGCACCCGATTTAGGGCGTCGTTTCGCACGATCTCCTTGGCGATCTCCCGGGTCTCGTCGTCGAACAGCACCACATGGTCGCTGTCCCACCGCACCGGTCGGGTGACGTGCAGGGCGATCTTGTCATTAAACAGCAGCATGGAGGGGATTTTGTCCGACACCACCTCGGTGGGGTGGTAGTGGCCGTTGTCCATCAGGCTTAAAATCCCGTTTTTGGCCGCGTAGTTTACGCAGAACTCGCTGGAGCCCACCGTGTAGGACTCAAGCCCGATGCCGAACACCTTGGATTCCAGGCAGACCAGCACCTTGTCCCGGTCGTAGTCCACCGACAAAATCTGGTCCAGGGAGTCCTTGAACCGCGCCCGGGGAGACAGCCGGTCCGCCGGGATGTCTTTGTATCCATCGGGGATCCAGATGTTCATCACACAGGGCTGTCCCAGCTCCTCGGCGAAATACTGGGAGATGCGGATGCACGCCTTGCCGTGGTCGATCCAGAACTTCCGGATCTCCTCGTCGGGGCTGGACAGGGTGAACTGCGCCGCCTTGGGATGGGAGAAAAACGTGGGGTTAAAGTCCAGGCCAATGCCCCGCTCTTTGGCAAACTCCACCCACTTTTGAAAGTGTTTGGGCTCCAGTTCGTTGCGGTCGGCCCATTCGCCCTCCTCGAAAATCGCATAGCTGGCGTGGAGGTTCACCTTGTGCTTGCCGGGGATCAGGCTCAAGGCCTTGTCGATGTCGGCCATGAGCTCCTGTGGGGTGCGGGCCTTACCAGGATAGTTCCCAGTGGCCTGGATGCCGCCGGTCAGCGGTCCCTTGCTGTCAAAGCCCTGCACGTCGTCTCCCTGCCAGCAGTGCATGGAGATCGAAACCTGTTCCAGATCCCGCAGCGCCTGCTCCGCGTCCACGCCCAAAGCGGCGTACTGCTGTTTTGCCTGTTCATATCGCTGTTGTGTCAATGAAAAAACCTCGCTTTCTTGCCGTCTGTTTTTCCTGCGTTTTAAGCGCCCTGTCCTGAGGGACCGCTCTTATTTCTCAAAAACCCCCAGGTCGGTGGAACGCTTGACGCACTCCCGCACCTGGTCCACGGTGTCAAAGACGCCCCGGCCCAGCATCTGGCCCAGAATGTTGCCGATGGCGGTTGCCTCCGCCGGACCTGCCAGCACCTGTTTCCCGGTGGCGGCGCTGGTCAGCTCGTTTAAGTAGCCGTCCCGGCAGCCGCCCCCCACGATGTGCAGCGCTGGATAAGAGGCGCCCACCGCCTGTTCCAGCTCCCGCACGGTCTCGCCGTAGCTTTCCGCCAAGCTGTGGTACAGCACGCTCAAAAGCTGACCGGGAGCCTCGGGCGGCTGCTGGTCGGTCTGGGCGCAGTACTCCCGCACCGCCTGGGTCATGCTGTCCGGCGCTAAGAACCGGGCGTCGTTGACCTGCACCCGGGAAGGGAACCGGTCGTATTCCCGGGCCATCTGGCAAAGCTGCTCGTAGGAATATCCCTGGCCCAGCTCTTTTTTCACCGACTGGATCATCCACAGCCCCATAATGTTTTTTAAGTACCGAAACCGGTACTCCGCGCCGCCTTCATTGGTAAAGTTGTCCCGCTGGCTGCGGGCGGAGCAGTCCGCATGCCGAAGCTCGGTCCCCATCAGCGACCAGGTTCCCGAGCTGATGTACAGCGGAATTTCCCCAGGGCTCGGCACCGCCAGCACTGCGGAGGCAGTGTCATGGGTGGGCGGCAGAATCACCTGCACGTCAAACCCCAGCCGCGCCTTATGCTCCGGCCGGAGGGTTCCCAATATGGAGCCCGGCGTGCGGATGGGGCAAAACAGATCCCGGCTGTACCCCAGCGTGTCGATCAGATCCCAGTCCCAGTCCTTGGTGACGGGGCTGACAAGCTGGGTGGTGGTGGCGTTGGTGTATTCCGCGGCCATCACCCCGGTGAGCAGATAGTGAAAATAGTCGGGGATCATCAGCATCCGCTTGGCCCGCCGCATCAGCCCCGGCTGTTTCCGGCGCACCGCCTCCATCTGGTAGATGGTGTTAAAGGGCTGTTTTTGAATTCCCGTGCGGGCGTACAGATCCTGCTCGGGAATTTTGTCGTAGATGTACCGCTCCATGCCCTGGGTGCGGTTGTCCCGGTATCCCACTGTGTCCCCCAGCACCATGCCCCATTCGTCCAGCAGGACAAAATCCACCGCCCAGGTGTCAATGCCCATATAGGAGGGGATCATCCCCAGCTCGCCGCACATTTGAAGGCCTTCTAAAATCTGCCGGAACAGCTCCGGCAGATCCCAGCACAAATGGCCGTTTACCTTACGGAGCCCGTTGGGGAACCGGTATACCTCTTTGGTTTTCAGCAGCCCATTTTCGTCCAGCCAGCCCAGAATATGCCGGCCACCCGACGCGCCGATATCCACCGCCAGATAATATTCCCGCATCTTGCGCCACCGCCTTTTGAAAAATTTCTATTTTCAGTATACGGGATAAAGCGCCCAGAGAAAAGGTCGGCAGTTTATGAAAAAGCCGTCCTTTCTTGCAGGGCCTTCTCCCGCAAGGGCTCCATCGGTTATAATAAAAAAGGCAAGCAAAACACAAAAAAATTTTCGTTTTGCCATAAACAGCGCCCTCCTCAAACGTATGGTAAATAGAGGGGGGCAAACGCACCTCCCCTTCATCATGATGAAAAATCCCCATGGGGCATCGAGGTTACACACCATGACCAATCAGGAATTCGAAACAAATCTCTTAAAAATCCAAGCGGGAGACCGGGACGGGCTGGAAGAAGTCTACCGGGCCTACGCCGGCGCTGTCTATGCGGTGTTTTTGGCGCTTTTAAAAAACGCCTCAGACGCGGAGGACCTGACCGCCGACCTGTTTGTCCGGCTGTGGGAAAAAGCCGGCTCCTACCGGACAGGAGGGCCGCACAAGCAGTGGCTGTTCACCATGGCCCGCAACCTGGGCCGGGATTATCTGCGCCGGAAAAACCGCGAGGAACCCGTTCCCCAAATCCCGGAACCCACCGCCGGTCCGCCAGCTGCTCCGCCGTGGGAAGGGCTGGAGTACGACGATGCCCTGGCGGGGCTGGACGAGACATCCCGGCGGATCGTCACCCTGAAGCTGCTGGGCGGCTTTCCCCTTCGGGAGATCGCCCGTATAACCGGCCTTCCCATGGGTACCACCGCCTGGAAATACCGAAACGCTCTGCAAACGCTCAAGGAGGCTGCACATCATGAGTCGTAAACAACTTCAAAATTTGCTGATCCGGCGGCTCCCCCCCGCACCGGAAACTATCTGGAACCAGTTGGAAGCCCGCCTGCCGGAACCGGCAGTCAACGCTGCTCCCTCCCCGGCGTCCCCTCGCCGGATGCTGAAGATCAGGTGGGCCGCGGCCGCCGCGGTGTTTTTGTTCTGCTCCGTTCTGGCCGGGACTTCGCTGCTCTATTACTACACTCTGCCTATGGAGGCGGGCGACAGCGGCGTGCTGTCCTCAACCGCCAAGGTTTCTTCCGCGGGGAATGCGGCCCAAAACACCGCCGGGCCGGTCATGCTGGCCAACCTGTCGTTTCAGGGCGATTACTCGGGCGGAGAGGTAATCCCCGCCACGCCCGGAGGCGGCGACGCGCTCTGCATTGCGGCGTTTGACGAAAAACGCGTTTTGCAGGACGCCGTGGCGGTGGCCCAGATGACCGTGCTGGAACGCAGGGAAAAACAATATGCCCTTTCCCACACCGATGAAGGCAGGACGCTCAACTATAAGCCCCATTCGATGATCTACACCCTGCGGATAGACCGCCTCGTCTACTCCGAGACCGACGAGATCAGGCAGGGAAAGACCGTTGCCGTGGAGGTGTTTTCCCACGGCGGCAGCATTGAGGACTATCCTCTGGCCCGGGGCGGCGAATATGTGCTTCCCCTGTACGACGCGGGGGAACAGGCCATGACCGTAGAAGGGGGCACTCTCGCCGGGGACAACGCCCGGAGCTCCAGGTACGATATTGCAGGCTCGGTCTATCCTCAGATTCAAGTGACTGAGGACGGGCGGTATCTGTTTTACGACTGGTATGAAAGCCTCGACACAGCCGACGCCCAGGACGTCATTTACAACATGCCCTTTCAGCCCGCCCAATCGGACGCTTCAGAACTGGCCGAGGAGTACGCCGGGCCGCGGCTGCGGCTGCGCTCCGGTGACCAGTTCCTGGAGGATTTAAAAGCCCTGGTGCTCAAAATTAAGGCGGACAAATAGAAAAAAGAGGAAGCGTTCCGCTTCCTCTTTGAGCGTGTCGACTTTTTCGACACGCTCTTGAAAGACAAACGAAATCGCTCACGGCTACGCCTTGCTCTTCGTTTTTCCTCCAATACCACCTTTTCGGCGAAGATCAGCTCCACAAACGGTAAAACCGTTTGTGGAGCTGATTTTCTTTCAAAGAGTCACTGCGGCGGCACATGTCCGCCTACGTGACAAAATTTAAAAATACGACGAATTATAGTTTTTTGGACAGTCTAAAAGAGGAAGCGTTCCGCTTCCTCTTTTTTGTTTCAGTAATTGTTTAAGACGGCTGCGGCGCCGGTTCTTCGCTGTGCTGAGTGGGGTGCCGCTGGTAGTTTCCCAGCCGCCGGATCACCACAAAGTAGGCGATGGCCAACGGAATGGCCGCGCCCCACCAGGCGATGGGCCCTGCAAAGCAGATCCCCACATAGCCCGCAGGCCCCGCCAGGAAAAAGGCTACTGCCGACCGAAGCACCAGCTCGATAAAGCCCGCGATCAGCGGGACGGTACTGCTTCCAATTCCCTGGAGCACATTGCGGAAGATGAACAAAAAGCCCAACACGGTATAAAACGATCCGGTAATCAGCAGATAGGTCTGGGCTTTTTGGATCAAATCCGGGTGAATGTCCGTAGCAAACAGGTAGACCAGGTTTTTCCCAAACAGGTTCATCAAAACGCCGCCAGCCACCGCAAAACAAGTGGATAGAATTGAACAGCTTTTAACCCCGGCCTTAATTCGGTCGATCCGGCCCGCCCCATAGTTCTGAGCGGAATAGGTCGCCATGGCCACCCCAAAGGACAGCAAGGGCTGGGTGGCCAGCTGGTCAATCTTGGAGGCTGCGGCAAAGGCCGCCACCGCATAGCTTTCTCCCAGCCGGGCCTTTTCCAGAATTTCAAAGCCGTTGAGCGCCGACTGAAGCACAATGACCCCAACCGCGGTGACCGAAAACTGAAACGCCATGGGCAGGGCGATCCGCAGATGTTCCCAGCAAAACCGCAGATTGAGTTTCCAGTCGCTCCTCTTCAACCGGAGGATGGGGTACCGGATTAGGCTGTAAATCACGCACAGCACGCCGGAGATCAGCTGGGCAATCACAGTGGCCCAGCCGGCTCCGGCCACCCCCATGCCGCCCCACAAAATCAGCGCAAAGTCCAGCCCCACGTTGATGATGCAGGCGATCACCAGAAAAACCAGGGGCGTTAAGCTGTCCCCCAAAGCTCTTAAAATGCTGGAAAACAGGTTGAACAGCACCGTGGCCCCAATTCCCGCAAAAATGACCACAATGTAGCTGTAGGCGTCGTCGATGATGTCCGCCGGAGTGCTCATCAGCTCCAGCAGCGGACGGCACGCCAGCACGCTTATAGCGGTCACCACTACCGTAACGCCTACGCACAGCAGGATGCTGGTCCCCACCGAACGGCGGACGCCGTCTTCATCCCCCGCGCCGAACCGCTGGGCGGTGACCACTGAAAAGCCGCTGGTAATTCCCTGGACAAACCCGATCACCAAAAACGAGATGCCGCCGGTGCATCCTACTGCGCCCAGCGCTTTGGCGCTGATGGTGTTGCCCACGATGATGGTGTCCGCCATGCTGTACAGTTGCTGGAACACGTTTCCAATCAGCAGCGGGATGGAAAACAGCAAGATCAGCCGGAACGGGCTGCCGCTGGTCATGTCCTTTTTCATCGTACCTCCCCTTTCTGAGGGACCTTAAATTGATATGCTCCCATTCTAAGAGATAAAACAGGAGCGGGAAAATTCCGCTCCTGTTTACATGAATACAAATTGACGTTCCGTACCTACCGGATGTCCGCGTGGTATTCCTGAAGGGATTTGACCACGGTGTCCTTGTGGCCTTTTTCCGCCGCGATTCCCTTGGCGGAAGCATCCGCCGCCGCCAGGGTGGTCATGTAGCAGATGCGGTGCTTGATGGCCGCCTTGCGGATATAGCTGTCGTCCTGAGCGGACTGCTTTCCAGCCGGCGTGTTAATAATCAGGTTAATCTCCTTGGCGGTTACCGCATCCACAATGTTGGGGCGGCCCTCCTGCATCTTGTTGATCCGCTGGGCGTGGATGCCGTGATCCTTGAGCACCTTGCAGGTGCCGTCGGTTGCCACAATTGAAAACCCAAGATCCTCAAATTCCTTGGCGATGGGAACCGCCATCTCCTTGTCGTGGTCGTTGATCGAAAACAGCACCGTCCCCTCGGTGGGAAGCTCGATCTGGGTGGCTTCCTGAGCCTTGTAAAACGCCTCTCCGAAGGATTTGCTCATCCCCAGCACCTCGCCGGTGGAACGCATCTCGGGCCCCAGCACCGGGTCCACCTCCTGGAACATGTTGAAGGGGAACACCGCTTCTTTGACCCCGTAGTGGGGAATGGTCTTGTGGGTGAGCCCCGGCACCGGCGAAGGCCGCCCGGTGATCTCGGAGGTGATGATGTCGGTGGCCACCTGCACCATCTGGATGTTGCAGACCTTGGACACCAGCGGAACCGTTCTGGACGCCCGGGGATTGGCCTCCAGCACATACACCTTGCCGTCTGCGATGGCGTACTGCATGTTCATCAGGCCCTTGACGTTCATTTCCCGGGCAATGCGCTCGGTGTACTCCCGGATGGTGTCCACCTGCTCCTGGGGGATGTTCTTGCTGGGCAGGATGCACGCGGAGTCTCCCGAGTGGATGCCCGCAAGCTCGATGTGCTCCATCACCGCGGGGACGAACACGTTCTTCCCGTCGCTGATGGCGTCGGCCTCGGTCTCCATGGCGTTGTCCAAAAACCGGTCGATCAGGATGGGCCGTTCTGGCGTTACGCCGATGGCCGCCGCCATATAGGAGCGCAGATCCTCTTCGTCCCGGACGATTTCCATGCCCCGGCCTCCCAGCACGTAGGAGGGGCGGACCATCAGGGGATATCCGATGCGGCCGGCGATCGCAAGAGCCTCGTCCACGTTGACCGCCATGCCGGACTCCGGCATGGGGATCTCGAGTTTTTCCATCATCGCCCGGAACCGGTCCCGATCCTCCGCCAAGTCGATGGTGTCGGGGGTGGTCCCCAGAATCTTCACGCCCGCTTTTTCCAGCTGGGCCGAGAGGTTCAAGGGCGTCTGGCCGCCGAACTGGGCGATGACGCCCAGGGGTTTTTCCTTTTCATAGATGCTCAGCACATCCTCCAGGGTCAACGGCTCGAAGTACAACTTGTCAGAGGTGTCGTAGTCGGTGGAGACCGTCTCGGGGTTGCAGTTGACGATGATGGTCTCAAACCCCAGCTTGCGCAGGGCGATGGCCGCGTGCACGCAGCAGTAGTCGAACTCGATCCCCTGGCCGATCCGGTTGGGGCCGCCGCCCAAAATCATGATCTTGGGCCGGGCAGACGGCGCGGGCGAGGAATCCGGCGCATTGTAGGTGGAATAGTAGTAGGCGGCGTTTTCCGTGCCGGAAACATGCACGCCTTCCCAGCCTTCCACAACGCCCAAAGCGGCGCGCTGGGCGCGGATCTCCCCTTCGTTTTTCCCGGTGATCTGGGCGATGTACCGGTCGGAGAACCCGTCTTTTTTGGCCTGGGTCAAAAGTGCGGACGGAATTTCTCCGCCCTTGCAGGCGATGAGGGCTTCTTCCTCCTCCACCAGCTCCTTCATCTGCTGGATAAAGTATTTCTTGATCGAGGTGAGCTCGAACAGCTGATCCACCGTGGCGCCCTTGCGCAGGGCCTCGTACATGACAAACTGGCGTTTGCTGGTGGGATATTCCAGCATTCCCAGCAGTTCCTCCAGGGAATTTTCATGCAGGCCCTTGTAAAAGCCCAGACCGTACGCGCCGATCTCCAGGCTGCGGATGGCCTTTTGGAACGCCTCCTTATAGGTCTTGCCGATGCTCATAACCTCGCCCACGGCGCGCATCTGGGTGCCCAGCTTGTCCTTGCTGCCCTTGAATTTTTCAAACGCCCACCGGGCGAACTTGATGACGATGTAATCCCCGCCGGGCACATACTTGTCCAGGGTGCCGCATTTCCCACAGGGGATTTCCGGCAGGGTCAGCCCCGCCGCCAGCATGGCAGACACCAGCGCGATGGGGAAGCCCGTGGCCTTGGAGGCCAGCGCCGAGCTCCGGGAAGTGCGGGGGTTGATCTCGATGACTACGATGCGGTCGGAAACAGGATCGTGGGCGAATTGCACGTTGGTGCCGCCGATGACCTGGATTTCGTCCACGATTTTGTACGCCTGCTCCTGAAGGCGCTTCTGAAGTTCCTGGGAAATGGTCAGCATAGGCGCGGAACAGAAGCTGTCGCCGGTGTGCACGCCCAAGGGGTCGATGTTCTCGATAAAGCAGACGGTGATCATGTTGCCGTCGGCGTCCCGGACGACCTCCAGCTCCAGTTCGTCCCATCCCAGAATGGATTCTTCCACCAGGACCTGGCCCACCATGCTGGCCTGAATGCCCCGGCTGACCACGGTGCGCAGCTCCTCCACATTGTAGACCAGGCCGCCGCCCGCGCCGCCCATGGTGTAGGCGGGGCGGATGACCACCGGGTACCCCAGCTCGTTTGCGATGGCCTCGGCTTCCTCCACCGTGTAGGCCACCTGGCTGCGGGCCATTTCGATGCCCAGCTTGTCCATGGATTTTTTAAACTCGATCCGGTCCTCGCCCCGCTCGATGGCGTCCACCTGCACGCCGATGACCTTCACGTTGTATTGTTTGAGCACCCCGGCCTTTTCCAGCTCGGAGCACAGATTCAGGCCCGACTGGCCGCCCAGATTGGGCAGCAGCGCGTCGGGACGCTCTTTTTCAATGATCTCGGTGAGCCGCTCCACGTTAAGAGGTTCGATGTAGGTGGCGTCGGCGGTCTCCGGGTCGGTCATGATGGTCGCCGGGTTGGAGTTGACCAGCACGATTTGATACCCCAGCTGGCGAAGGGCCTTGCAGGCCTGGGTTCCCGAGTAGTCAAACTCGCAGGCTTGTCCAATGATGATCGGGCCGGACCCGATAATCATCACTTTGTTGATATCGTCGCGTTTTGGCAATTGAACCATCCCTTCCTGTTGGAAAACACCGCCGGAGCCTGCCCCCTCGCGTCCCCCGGTAGACGTGTTTTCAAAAACTTCTCGCAGTTATTCATTATTATAATATAATTCGACTGAAATCACAATGGGTTTGCATAAAAAAACAAAAGCCGGAAAGAAAATTGGGAAATCTCCCAAAATTCTTTCCGGCTTTTTCTTTCTTAAGCCATCTGCTAGGAATGGCTCTCGTCAATTTTAATGCGCAGCACTTTTTTCTTGAGCTCTTTCCAGTGGAACGGGATCAGCGGATACAGATAGCATTTCCCCGAAATGGTGCGGTTGAGCACCAGCACAAGCCCGATGAACACCAGCCCGCCAATATACCCCCACAGGCCGAAAATCCCCGTGGCGACCAGTAGGATCAGCCGCATGAATTTCAGCGCGTACCCCAGCTCAAAGTTTGGCTGGTTGTAGTTGGAGATCGCCACAAACGCCATATACAGCATGACTTCCGCGGAAAACCACCCCGACTTGACCGCAAAGTCACCTAGGATAATCGCCCCGATCATGGAAAACGAGGTGGTCAGCATGCTGGGGGTGTTCAGCGACGCCAGCTTGAGCCCGTCAATGGCCACCTCCAGGATCAAAAGCTGCAAAAGGGGCGCCACATATACCGGCTCGTCCAGTTTAATAAAAGCAAGCCACTGAGGAATCCAGGAGGGGTTCTGGATCAGCAGCAGCCAGGTGGGTGTCAGGATGGTGGTCAGAATCGTGGTAAAAAACCGGGTCAGCCGCAGATAGGAACCAGTGATGGGTGGAAAATAATAGTCGTTGGCCTCCTCCATCACGTCGAACAGGGTGGTGGGAAGCACCAGCGCCGAAGGGGAGTTGTCCACCAGGATGACGATGTCCCCCTCCAAAATCTGGGCGGCGGTGGCGTCCGGCCGCTCGGTGAACTTGAACTTTGGAAAGGGGTTGTACCACTTTTTCTTGACCAAAAGCTCCGCCATGCTCTCCTGGTTCATGGTTAAAGCATCTACCTTGGCCTCCTGAATCCGCTGTTTGACGGTTTCAAGAAGCGCTTGGTCGGCCCTGCCCTCGATATAACACACCGCCACGTCGGTCTGGGAGGCCTCCCCCACCGCCATGTGCTCCACACAAAAGTCGGGATCCCGGATGCGCCGGCGAATCAGGGCGGTGTTGAACACCAGGGTCTCCACAAAGCCGTCCTTGCTGCCGCGAAATGCCTTGTCCCGGTCCGGCTCGGAGGTCAGCCGCTGGGGATACGTCCGCTGGTCGATCAGAAGCGCCTGGTCGTAACCGTCCACCAGCACCACCCAGACCCCGGACAAAATCTGGTTGACGATCACCGGAACCTCCCCGCTGACCGCCACTTCGCAGTACGGCACGCTGGTCTTGGAAAAGGTGTGGGCGTCGGCGGGGAATTCCTCTTTGGAGATACCGTAAAAAAACTCCATGATCTTTTCAATGACGTCGTCCTTTGCAAATCCGTCCACGAAAAACATGCAGGCTTCCCGCCCGCCCATGGCAAAGGTGCGGTACACCACGTCAAAGTTTTTGTCACAGCGCAGCTTTTGCTTGAAAAATTCGATGTTGGCGGCAAGCTCCCTGCCGATGATCTGCATGGCGGTCATCCTCTCCATGTGGCCGGAAGCGGATTGCGGACACGTCCTGCGCTCCCGGCGGTTTTTGGATTAGTATTCCACCCCGAGCTCGTTTTCATGCGTCCTTTACCTGGTTTTGTTCGCCCCGCCTTCCAAAAGCTCGTACCGCCGGTTGCACTCGTCATACACAGCAATCATATCGATCTTCAGCGCCCGCACCAGCGCGATGGATGCATAAGCGGACACCGACGCTTTACCAGCTTCTAACCTCGACACGGTGCTGGGACAGATCGTATATCCCGTTTTCTCTTTGACATACCTGCACAATCCCCGCTGGGAAAGATTTCGCTTCAACCGTTCGTCCCGAACGATGGGTCCAAAGACGTCGATGAAAATGTCTAATAATTGTCTATCTTTTTTGGGGTTTTTCACGTTTTCACAGCTCCAAATTATGCTGCTTTATACTACTATATCGCATGATATACGATCTTTTACCAAAAATATCTTTTATTGTATACAATAGTCTTGAGAGGCAAATGATGATTTTATATTATCAAATGATAATTTTGTTGCCTATAGTTAATATCAAAGTTGTAATTAATTAAGCTATGAATAATAACTACATAAATAATGGAGCTACAAACCCTAAAAATTGTATTATATACTATATATATCAACAATAAAGTGGGATAAAGTATGACAGAATTTCGAAGCGATTGGGGCCAGTTTGACTTTGTTCTAAAAGAATATTGTATTAAAAACCATATTAGTAAAAACAAACTAATGAGAATTGCTGATCTCCAGTTTGCCCAATTAAAAAGCTATTATAATAATACTGTTGTGCGCCCAGACTTAACTGTTTTGGCCCGTATTTGTTTTGCTTTAGAATGCGATCTCTCCGATATTTTAAAATATACCCCTCCTAAGAAATAGGAGCACGAAGGATGCCTTCATGCTCCTATTTCTTATTGGCCATTTTAACTTATGAATCCACTTTGCCGGTTCCCGCACCGGCGGGCGGGTAAGGGGTGCGGATCGCCGCACCCCTAACAACCCCGGGCGATCAAAGGGGAGAGCCTGATTTTCGCTGCGCTACAATCAGCCAGCAAAAAGCTTCGCTTTTTGGCTTGGCACGA
>CAJFTY010000044.1 GCA_904420045.1 Candidatus Metaruminococcus caecorum
AAGAATATGTATCATTTTAAGTATGTCTCAAGAAACCAAATTGCCACAACAAAAAGACAAGTCATCGAATTAATCGGTTTGGTGCAGAGAGAAATTCGAAAGCAATTTACATTTCAGTATGAATTTATTGGTAGTGTAAAAAGAAACATGGTAACTTGTGATGTGCAAAGCAATATCGGATTTGATTTTGATGTAAACATTATGGTAAATGACGATGATGAGGAATATAGTGCAAAAGAAATCAAACATATACTTATGAATGCGTTTAATAAATTTGCACGAAGATATCGCTATGATTTTTGTGAAGACAGTACGCGAGTATTCACCATAAAAGCAAAAGATAAAAATAACGCTCGAATATTGTATAGTTGTGATTTTGCAATCGTAAATAATTATGGTGATGGTCGGCAGGAGTATATTAGATTTAACAAAAAAGCAAAAATATATACTTGGGTGGAGCAATCTGACGGATTTTACTGTCTTCCAGAAAAAATAGAATTTTGCAAGGAAAAACATTTATGGCAGGAAGTCCGGGATGTATATATAAATAGGAAAAATTTCAATACAGATAAATATAAAAAATCAAGATCTATTTTTGCTGAGGCAGTACATCAAGTTTGTCAGCAAAATGGATACTACCGCAGCAGCACGAATAAGGAGATACAAAAGGCTTTTTGTATCCCCCTCAGACAGTTGCAGCCTCGGTGGGCTGACAAAGGCTGGGAGGCTTGAACATTGGCTCTTGCTTGGCGTAAACAATCAGCTTACCGTCCAGGTACAGCGCATGTAGCTTATAGCTGAGGTAAAAAAATTGCGAAGCAATTTTCGGTTGAACTTTCGACCCGAAAGTTCAATGGACAGCGCATGATGTATAAAAAGAATAAAGAACAACAAAACAGCTGGTGAGCAAGACTGCCCACCAGCTGTTTTTCACAGAGAAATTTATTTGTAGTATTTGCAGATGCCGCTTTCATCCAGCAGTTTGATGAACAGTCCGCCCTGTACGGTGCGGTGCTGGAAACCTTTCTGCTCGGAAGTGATGGTGAAGTACCAGTCAGTCATGGGAACACGGGAGGGAGTGGAGTTGTAGTTATCCCACAGGGGAGCGACAAACTCCTCGAAATCCTCGCGCTCGGCGGCCAGGGTGGCGGTCCACACCAGCCAGTCGGACTTGGTGTAGGTCTCCCGGTTGTCCAGAGGCATGCCGTATTTGTTCACGTGCTTTTTGTAGCTGGCGAACTCGGACTGGATCACCTCTTTGGGGAATAGGTTGGTGCCGAAGATCTTATCCCAGATCACATTGTACTTCATACTAAAGGTACCGGGCTGGTCGAAGGCCAGACGGTAGCTGCCGTCGCCGTTGTCCGCCATCTTGATCCAGGTTGCGGCCATCTCTTTGGCGGTGTTCATGTATTTATCCGCCTCGGCCTTGTCGCCCAGCATATCCATCAGGATGGAGAAGCCCGCGATGGCCATAATGGCTTTCAGGGACAGGTTGCAGTTGTGAGCCAGGTGGCCGGCGAAGTCGTCGGTGCATAGCTGGTTGTCGGGATCGGTGCCGTACTCCACCAGGTAGTCAGCCCATTTTTTCAGGTCGGTCATGTACTCCTTGGCAAAGGAGGCGTCGTTTTCCACTACGCAGGTGGAGGCGACCATCACCAGCATGTTGCCGCACTCCTCAACGGGCATCTGCCAGTTGGGGTTGGTGCCCTCGGAGTACACCTGGCCGTTCAGGTGGGGGTAGCAGCCCACGTCATGGGGAGCAAAGTCAAAGGGCCAAACCTCGGAATCCGCATATTTGAAGATGGGGCGGGACATGCCTTTGACCAGTTCCGGATTGTAGTACAGGAACATGGGAATGGAAGGATAGCTTACGTCTACGGTGACGGCGCATCCATTGCTGAAGCATTCCTTGGAGACGTAGATAATCTGGCCCTCGGTGTCCAGGCAGAGCTTGTGACCCGCCACCACCTGACGGTAGGCGAGCTCCAGCATCTCCGCGTACTTTTCGCCGCCTGCGCGGGTGGCCTTGCAGAACAGATCATCCGAGAACGCCTGGGCTTTTTTCATCAGCTCGTCGTATTCGGCGTATGCCTTTTGGAGGATGGACTCGATGGTGTCGCCGTCTTTTCTCCAGTAGGCTTTGATGTGGTCGCCGAAGTAGACCAGAGAGTCGATGTCGTCATAGGCAAAGGTGAACAGCGCGCTGTCGTCCTCGCAGGTGGTAAGTTCAGAGGAGGCCTCTACAAAGTTCATATCCTCCTCGCTTTTTTTGGCGATGGAGGCAACCGCGGCGCCGTTCCCTTTGACAGACAGGTACAGGTAGCCCCAGTCGATGCGCAGGTCGTCGCCAAATTTTTCCAGGATCGGCTGATCCACACTGCCCATTTTTATGGTCTTGACGCCGTTGGCAATGGAAACTTCCTCCATGGTTACGCCGTACTGGCCTTTTTTGTCCAGGCAGAGCTCCTCAGACGCTTTGATGGAAACAGTGACCTTGTGGCAGGCGCCGTCGGTGCTTTTAACCGTCGCCTTGCAGTAGGTCAGCGGACGGGAGAACAGCATCAAATCGTCCGGCAGGGCGGGGGTGGTAAACGCGAGGGTGAGTTCCACGCCGGCGGCAGCCATCACATAGGTGGTGGTCAGGGCGTTGACATCCCGTTTGACCTGGGCCATCGCGGGGAGCTCAAGCTCCTTCGCATTGCCCATGAAGCAGTACGCCGTGCCGTCGATGGTCGCGGTACCGATCATGGTGTTGGGTTTGCCGGTCCAGTGCTTGGTGGTGTCGTCAGTGAGTTTGTCCGCCGCGGACCACACGCTGAAGTAGGGGTCAACGGTGATCAGAGGGACAGAAGGGGGTCTCATTCTCATGATCCATTCATTCCTTTCGTTTATAAGCCGTTCTGTATGGTGTTGACATACCGTATAGTTGTAATATACTATTAAAGAAACCAGATTTACATAGCATATAAAAGTAGGAATGTGAGGAATATAAGTTGACTGAAGATATCAAATATTTTATGGCGCCCGAGGGGGACGAGCCCTTTTGGCTGGAGATGGCGGGAATCTCCTACTGCGACGGCAGCTATATGATTCAGCGGAAAAACGCGGGGGTGTACGTGTTCGAATACATCCTGTCCGGAACGGGAACCGTCCGGGTGGGAGGGAAGGAATACACCGCCTCGGAAGGGGACTGCTACATCCTCCGCAAGGGAACGGACCACAAATACTGGTGCGGCGACCGAAACCCCTGGACCAAGGTGTTTTTCAATGTGGGCGGGGAGCTGGTGGAACGGTTGCTGGATGTCTATGGGCTCACCGGGCGGGTGGTGCTCCACGGCTGTAAGGTAAAAGAGCTGTTTATGGAGTTTTACAAGCTCACCCGGCAAAACATGCCCGTCGAGGAAATCACCCGTGCCTGCGGGCTCAAACTCCATGAGATCTTACAAACGGCGTATGCCGACACCCGGGATGTGCCGGAGCTTTCTCCAGAAGCGGCGGCGCTTAAACGCTTTTTGGACGAAAGGGTGGAACAGAAGGTTACCATCGAGGAAATGGCGGCCAGTATATACCGGTCGAAAGATTACGCCATTAAGCTGTTCAAACAGGAATTTGGCCAGACGCCGTACACCTATTTTATTCGAAAAAAGATGGATGTGGCAAAGTCCTTTTTAAAAAGTACGACCATGTCCGTCAAACAGATTGCCTTTCAGCTTGGATACGATGACCAGCACTATTTTTCCAATATTTTCAAAAAGGAAACAGGCATGTCCCCCCGACAGTATCGGGAGCATCATTAGGCACATGTTTTTACTATGTTCTGCATACAATGGCAGTAACGCCGGCGCCGGACACGCTGTCTGGAATTCGGATCCGGGAGGCGGGAACTGTACAGATGGAAAAGGGGAATTTGTATTTCTGACCGAAACGCAAAAAATTCGGTCAGAAATCCTTGCTTTTTTACTGTATATTATAATAAGGTAAGCAGTTTTAAAAAAGGGGTGTTCTGTTCAAAAACCGTCAAAAAGGCACCCTGTCATATTGAACGGGAAAAGGACAGAATTACCAGCTTTATACTGTGCATTTTACACAAGAGAATCATTGACACCGAGGGAAAAGTATTATATAATTTTAGTACGACAGAAATCGTTCATAAATGGGTGATACAGGATCAGGGTGTACGGTGAGGTGAAGACGGGTGGCGACCATAAACGATGTGGCAAAACTGGCGAACGTATCAAAATCCACGGTATCCAATGTGGTCGGCGACCGGAAGTATGTCAGTGAGGAGCTGCGGCAGCGGGTTTTGGCGGCCTGCCGGGAACTTCATTATGTACCCAGCTTTACGGCGACCACGCTGGTGACCAAAAAGACTGGAATTATCGGCTTGTTTTTGGACATTGAAAAGCGCTACGATGATTTTTACGGCGATTTGATTAAAGGCGTATTTACGCAAGCCAAAAAGCACCAATATAAAATTCTGCTGTATTACAGCTCCAGCCCCGACGATATGCGGACTTCCCTGGTGGTGGACAAAGAACCCATTGACGGAGCGATTCTGCTCAAGCCGTTTGTCAACGATTACCGGATTGATTACATTTTACAGGACAATCTTCCCTATGTGTTGATTGGGAACAGTCAGAAATCGGTTCCCAGCGTGGATGTGGACAACCGGAAGATCGCCTACGACATTACCGAACGGCTAATCGGAATGGGACACAGAAATTTTTTGTTTTTTACAGTCGATCCCCGGTTTTCCGTGGCCAACGACCGGATTGAGGGCTTTAAACAGGCTCTCAGGGACAACGGGCTCAACATGCGGGGAAGCAAAATTGTCTTAACGGATCATGCGGGCGAAGAAGCCGCGGAAATTTTAACCCATTTCTACAACGAATACGGCAAGTATACGGCGGTGCTGGCGCCTTCGGATATTGTGGCCAAGCGGCTGTACCGCGTCTACCAGGAAAACGGCAGGCAGGTGGGAAAGGAAATTTCCATCGCAGCTATGGGCGGCACGGAAGTGGCGTTTGACTTGTCTCCCCAGTTGACAACGGTTTCGGTCGACTATTGCCGGATCGGGGAGGAGTGTATGGAGCTTCTTTACCGTCAGATTTCCAATTGTGAATTAGTTGAAAAAAGTGTGAATGTAGATGCAAAGATAATATATACAAATTCGTGCGTAAAAAATAGTGGGATTTGATGAAAATCTTACGTTTGGTTGACTTTTGTAGGTGCGAATACTATAATATCCTAGTACTTTATTGTGAAGAAATGAAGGATTTTTCTGCCCTTTTTTAACAAATAGGGACTTGTCAGAAAATCGGTTTTCTAACAAAAATACAACGAATTATGGACAAAGAATGAAAGTGGGTAAATAGCGTAATGTCATTTAGCAAAAGACACAACAGGTGGCAACTCCGCCCATTCAGCAACAAATTAAAAGAAAATGTTTATACAAAAATCGGCGATCTTTCCGTAGAAGCCTGGAAAACGGCAGAGCCGGTACCTTTTTCTGAAAAAGAGTCCGGCGAGCACGTGAATCTGAACATCGGCGATAAATGGGGCGGCCTTTGGGACTGCGCCTGGATGCATGTGACCGGCAAGGTGCCGGAAGCGGGCAAAGGAAAAAAAGTTGTCCTGATGATCGACCTGTCCGGCGAAGGCTGCGTTTACAATACAAGCGGTGTGCCCGTGCGGGGCTTGACAACCTATGTTTCCCACGGCAACAACTTTGACCACCCGCTGGTGATGCCTGTCAAGAGAATTGTGGACATCACAGAATGTTCCGACGGCAATGAAGAGATTGACCTTTGGGTAGACGCCGGGTGCAACGATCTGTTTGGCAACCTGGTGGGCGGCGGAACCCTTCGGCAGGCGGAAATTCTCACCTGCGACACCGAAATGCGCCGCTTCTTTTACGATTACAAATTCCTGATGATGCTCGCGGAGGCACTGGACGAAAACGATCCCCGCCGTGAACAGATCGAGTACACCTTATATAATGTGGCGGTCAACTGCGACAGCCTGACCCCTGAGGCGGTAGCTGAAGGGCGCAAGCAGCTTTCCTATCATTTGAACATGAAAAACGAGGACCGCTCGTTCACCCTGTCGGCGGTGGGGCACTCCCACATCGACTTGGCGTGGCTGTGGCCCATCCGGGAAACCAAGCGCAAAGGTCAGCGGACCTTTTCCACTGCGCTTCGGATGATGGAGAAATACCCCGACTACATATTTGGTGCAAGCCAGCCCCAGTTGTACGACTGGATCAAGCAGGATGCTCCCGCGCTGTATGAGCAGATCAAACAGCGGGTAAAAGAAGGCCGGTGGGAGTGCCAGGGCGCCATGTGGGTGGAGCCCGACACCAACATTTCCGGCGGCGAGGCGCTGGTTCGGCAGGTTCTTTACGGCAAGAAATTTTTCCGGGAGGAATTCGGCAAGGACATGAAGGTTCTGTGGCTGCCCGACGTGTTCGGGTACTCCGGAGCGCTTCCCCAGATCCTGAAAAAGTCGGATGTCCCGTACTTTATGACCATCAAGCTCTCCTGGAGCGAGCACAACACCTTCCCTCACCACACCTTCCGGTGGCAGGGAATCGACGGTTCCGAGGTGCTGGCGCACATGCCGCCCGAGGGAAACTACAACAGCGATGCGATTCCCGACTCCTTGCTTCATGCGCAGCGGTCGTTTAAGGATAAAGACGTCAGCGACGAGGCGCTGCTGCTGTTCGGCATCGGCGACGGCGGCGGCGGTCCCAGCACCGACCATCTGGAATATCTGGAGCGGGAAAAATCGGTGGCGGGCCTGCCTCCTGTCAAGCAGGAACCTGCGGTGGACTTCTTTGAGCGCATCAACAAGGATCGCAAAAACTACGCCAAGTGGTGCGGTGAGCTTTATCTGGAAAAACACCAGGGTACCTACACCACCCAAGCGGACAACAAAAAGTACAACCGGCTGATGGAGCTCGCGCTCCGCGACTGCGAATTCAGCTGCTCCATGGCCCGGATTCTCGCAGGGTTCGAATATCCGCAGCAGGAACTCGAAACCATCTGGAAAGAGGTTTTGCTTTACCAGTTCCACGACATCCTGCCCGGCTCCAGCATCAAGCGGGTGTATGACGAGTCGGTCCCCCGTTACCGGGAGATGCACCAGCAGGTGCTGGCAATTTCCGAGCGGGCTAACCGGGCGATTGCCGACAAGCTGGGCGTGGGCAAGGGCCAGGCTGTGGTTTTCAACACCCTTCCTTGGGAGCGTGTGGAAAACCTTGCGGTGAACGGCTCCAAAAAAGCAGTCAAGATCCCGGCCTACGGCTACGCGGTGGTGGATAACGACCAGCCGGCAGCCCAGCCGGCAAAGGAAACGGTCTCCGGCACGGTGCTGGAAAACGCCTACCTGAAAGCGGAGTTTAACGCTGACGGAACCATCGTTTCCATCTACGACAAACAGGCGGACCGGGAGGTGCTCAACCAGAGCGCCGCGTTCAACAACCTGGTCATCTATGAGGACAAAGGCGATTGTTGGGATATTCCCTTTACCTATATCGACAAAGCTCCTGAACAGCTTAGGGCAACGGGGTGCGAAGTCTTTGACAACGGCTTCCAAAAAGGCCTGCGGTTCACCTACGAGTACAACAAATCCAAGTTCGTTCAGGACGTCACCCTGGGGACCGACGACCGCAAGCTGAAGTTTTCCATGGATGTGGAGTGGCAGGAAACCTTCAAGATGCTGCGAGGGCTGTATCCGGTGGATATCCAGACGGAACACGCCAACTGCAACATCCAGTTTGGGTATCTGAGCCGTCCCACCCATCAGAACACCAGCTGGGACTACGCCAAAATCGAGATTTGCGCCCACAAGTGGGTGGATCTTTCTGAAAAGGGATACGGCGTAGCGATGATTAACGACAGCAAGTACGGCTACAACGTCTGGAACAACACCCTGAACATCGACCTGCTCCGCAGCCAGATGCATCCTGGCAAAGATGCGGACAAGGGACATCACAAGTTTTCTTATGAACTGTTTGTCCACGACGGTGATCTTGTAAAAGTCACCGAGGAGGCGTACAAGTTCAACATCGCGCCCATGGCTGTGTCCGGTGCCTGTGAAGGAAAAGCGGCTGTTCAAACGGGCAGCTTCTTCCAGGTATCTGCGGACAACATTATTGTAGAGGCAGTCAAGATGACAGAAGACCGGTCGGGCTATGTGCTGCGTATGTATGAGTGCGATGGGCGCAGAACGACAGCTTCGGTCAACATGAACGGCATCAAGGCCGCGGAACTCACCAATATGATGGAGGACCACGGCGAGGCTTTGACCACCAAAGACGGTGGATTCAACCTGACTTTTAAACCGTTTGAAATTCATACGGTTAAAGTAACATATTAAGCGTGCCAAACAACGCTTGATATCGGACGCGCAAGTATTTATTTTAAGAAATGGGGGCAAAACCAAAAATGTTCAAGGATTTTTTTAGCAAGATCACCGGACAGAAGAAGAACATCTTGATTATGGTTGTTGAGATTGTCTTGGTCCTCGCGATCTGCGCCGGCTCCATTGCGGGTGTCGCAGTGATGAGCAACCGCGCACAGCAGACCAGCAGCAACGCTTCTTCTGAAGTCAGCTCTGAAGGCGTCAGCAGCGTTGGCGAAGCTGAGTCTCAGATTGAAAGCGACGTTTCCAGCACCGTGAGCGAAGGCCTTGTCAGCGATCCGGTACAGGATCCGGTCGAGCCTGATCCCGAGCCTATGGATCCCGGCGATGGCGACGATGACGGTGACGGAAGCGATGAAGGGGACGAGCAGATCAACTATACCACCGATCCCAATGTGATCACTGGTAAGCTGAAATGGAGCGAGGATCGCTTCCTGCCCAATCTGCCCACCGCTGCAAAGGTGTTGGACACCTATGCAGAAACCGGCTTGACCTCTGAAGAACTGCTGATGTTCACCTCCCTGAAAGGAATTGTGAACCAGTCTCAGCCTCGTATTTACAGCACCAGCCAGCAGGCGGATGCAGAGCGCAACACCTGGTCACAGCATCTGAGCCTGAAATTCAACAAAACCAATTCTCCTTATGACCTGATTAAGAAATACCGCAAAGAGCTCAACGGTATCGTTGTTTGGAACGACACCGACCGTATGTCCCGGCACACTGTCAACCTGGCGACCACCATCGCAGGCGTTGAAAAACTGCTGATCGTGGCTCCTGGCGATGCGGTTAAGATTTCGAAAGACTACAATCTTCCCATTGTGTACAACTTCTCGGAAAATCAGGAAGTTATGAAACTGGCGAAAGTCAATCATGTGTTTGGCGACATGTGGGAAATGTACGAGTATCAGCTCCAGAAATACGGCAACGTCACCACCAACCGCGTGATCCTGGGCCTGAACCCCTATGACCCTGCGTCTGAGGGCGGCGGACTGTACGGCCAGGTTCGTGACTACATCATCGCCATCAGCGGCATGACCGTCTGGCTGGATCCCGCGATTGAAAACGACCGCGTTGTTCTGGACAAATACTTCTCCCGTATGCCTTCCGGCAAGAGCACCTATCTGGGCTGGTGGCCCAACGAGAGCGAAGGCGTTTTCTACTGCTCTGGTTACGGCGTGACCGTTTTGGCATCCGACACCGCTTCCAACCTGAGTTACTATGCAGGTGTCAATGAGACCCTGATCAAAGCGCCTCAGGAAAAACAGAAACAGTACGAAAATAAGATCTATATCGCAATGGTTGAATCCGATGGCGACAACCTGCAGTACATGCTGGGCTATCTGCACGACATGTGGCAGCAGGCTGAGCGCGGTGAGGTTCCGATCACCTACACCATGACTCCTTCTCTGGCGGATGTGGGGACCTCTGTCTGGAACTATTACATGAAAACAAGAACTTCCAACGACTATTTCTGCGACGGTCCTTCTGCGTATGGGTACCTGTATCCCAAGGCGTGGGATGAGCAGAGATTCGGCGTGGATAAAGCGACAAGCTTAGGCAGCTTCCTGAAACGCTCCGATGCGTATATGAAGAAAACCGGTCTGCGGACCATCACCGTCTGGAACTCCGGCTCCGGCGCTATGAATACCAACATCGATGTGGACAACATGGAACTGCTGATGGCGTATGCCAACAACATGCCTTCTGTTATCGGTATTACCCAGCAGGAGAACATGGACAGCTGGAATCCCAAGAAATCCAACACGCTGATTAACAACCGTTTCCTGGTAAGACCTGCTGAAAAATCCTACTGCTCTGAGATGTTCCAGCTGGAACAGGGTACCCGCAGCGCGATTGAAGAGTTCTATAAGGACAATGGTTCTCATCCTGTGTTCTTTGTCAACCAGGCGGTTGTCTGGAGCGTTGGCAACAACTACAAGAACATGATCAATCTGGCCAACTACGGCAAACTGCTGGCTGGCGATGACATCGAGTATGTCTCCCTGGATCAGTTGTTCATGATGCAGACCCAGTACATCAAAGACTCTCACGGGATTAAATAGGAGGAGAGATGAAGATGAAAGTTTCTTTACTGAAAAAATTAGGCGCAGTCGTCTGCTGTGCCGCGGTTCTCTGCTCCAGCATGCTGATGGGGGCCAGCGCGGCT
>CAJFTY010000045.1 GCA_904420045.1 Candidatus Metaruminococcus caecorum
TATAAACAGTGGTTATTCTTCTTGTGCCGAAGAATCCTTTTTCCGGTGCAAAAAACCTGCAAGCACCGGCATGACCAGCTTCCAAACACCTTTAAACTCTTTGGTGCGCCCAAAAATCAACAGGTTCAACCCGTTGGGGATCACAAGGCACAGGCCGGCGCGGATGAGCAGCTGTAAAAACAGGTTTTTTACCGGGATCAGTGAAGCGATCCAGAAGGTGAGGGCGAGTTCTCCCACCACGCAGAGCAGATACACCACATAGCGGGCATAATACTCCCGCAGAGGACGTTCCAGCACCCTGCGGTAAACCAGATACGGCTGGCTCCACAAGGGGACGATTAGCATGCTTAAAACGCTGGCCAAAATGACCCCGTTGGCGCCCCAATGCTGGACGAACAGAAGCGACATGCCGATGTTGATACCCGCCTCCAGCAGCGAAAGGCCGCAGTCTGGCCGGAACATGCCCACGCTGTCTTTGGCCATTAAAATCACCCTGCGGATGCCCATGATGTAAAAATAAGCCACCAGCAGCCCCACTGTCACCATGGGGAACAGGTTTTTCTCTCCGGTCCACAGGGACACAAAGGGCTGAACCAGCACAAAGATGCTCACCGAACAAAAGGAATAGATGAGATAATTGAGCAGGTACAGCATATTAAACCGGTCGTACACCTTGTCCTTGGACTCCGTTTGCAGCATGTTTCCAAAGCTGGCGGTGACGCCGTTGAAAATCTGGGTGATCATCTGGCTGACGGTGTTGGTAATCATGGTGTAGTTGCCGTAAATACCGGCCACCGCCTGTCCAACAAAGGCCATCAGCACCGCGCTTCCGCTGGCGGAAACGCTTAACGCTCCCACCTTGTGGCAGAGCATGGCTCCCATGTTGGTCATTAGGTCGCGGCGTTCCGCCCCATCAATCAGGTCTTTGCTCTTGTCTGCGGCAAGCTGTGGATACATCCTCTTAAACTGGTGACCAATGGACAACGCGCCAATCAGCCGGCAGACGATTTTGACCACTGCGTACACCACAAAGCTTTTGACTACATACAGCAGCGCCACCTGGGAGATCATGGTGATAATCGACACCATGGCGTCATTTCGGTTGACGATATAGTTGTTCTGATCCGCGACGATCAGAGCCTTGCGGTTGGCGAACAGGTAGGAGGAAATCACGTCTCCCACATACAGCACAAACAGCAGGCTGATATATCCGGTTGGGAACTGGCTGCGCTCCTCCGGCTTCATGATATATGGAACGATAAAAGACAGGATGATTCCGCCGACGAACATCACGACGGAAATGATCTGAAAGGCCCTCTTGTAAAAATTCAGCACGCGCTTGACGGCGGCGAAGTCATTTTCCGCCAGAGGCTTGTAGAGCTTGTAGGTAAGCCCTGTGCTCAGCCCCAGTTCCGCCAGGGCAAGCATGGAGATAAAGTTGCGGAACAGGGATTCCACACCCACCATGCCGATGCCGAGCTGATCGATAAAGACCTTGCGGGTGATAAAGTTGCTCAGCGTCAAAACCCCGTAGCTCGTAAGGCCCATCAAGGCGTTTTTTGCCACTTTTTTGGTTCTCATCGTAGCTCCCCTTTAACGGTTGGCCAGATCTTCCTTCCCACCAGCCTTGTGAAATTTGTTTTCGATCCATTTATTCAATCGATGCAGCGGGCGATCCAATTTTGATGCCTTGTCTTCCTCTGAGTCGGACAGCAGGACTGCGTACCCCATGTAAATCCAAAACAGGAATACAGATGTCCTCGCCAGGAACAAGATGGTTACCTCTGCCATGCTGTTTACCATCAGCATACACAAAAAGGCCGTGATTGCAATCAGCACCGGCATTTGTTCGGTTTTTTTGCACTTAATAAGAAACAGCTTTTTAAACAGTCTCAGGAACATGAGCAGCAGCGCGCCAAAGATAAAGAAGGAACCGACAACCCCAACAGACACCAGGGACTGCACCGGGAAATTATGGAAGTGCGGAATCCGCTGCATGATGACCTGATCCCGGAATGAATCCGCTCCGTAACCAAACAGAGGCTTTTCCAGAAAACGTTCCATGCCAAATTTCCAAATCTGCGTTCTTCCTGTCAGCATGCCGTATTCGTCGGGGATATCCCGGTCAATATTGACCTTGTTGGGTTTTGGGGTCGGTTCTTCTTCGGTATCCCAAAGCGAAGAAACTGCGGGAGGAACATACGCCAGCCCCTGGCGGCACACCTGGGCAACGCCAAAAAAGACAAACGCTGACAGCGCTGCAGCGGTGATGGACACGATCCACTTTTTCCAAAGCTTTGCCCGCTCCGCCTTCCGGCTGTGATACAAATAGAAAAAGACCGCAATAAACAAAAACGCCATTATGCTAATCATGGCCGACCGGGAATTTTCCAAAATCATGGAAAGAAAGTTGACCACCAGCGAATAGGGAATTAAAAATTTGACAAACCGGTTGACCCGGTAAGACGCATCCTTCTTTTTGCGGCTATACAAAATGGCCAGTTGTATCACCGCCATCGCCATGCCGATGGTAGAGATCATAAACCCTGTGTTGCCGTAAACTCCGAACAGACGGTCGTTATACCAGCCAATAACATACTTGTGGTCGAGATAATTGTAGGACAGCGAAAACTGTGTGACAAACATCACCAAGGAGATGGTGGATGCAACAGCAGTCAACCCCACCATAAAGTAGTTGACTACCGATATTTCACGAACTGCTTTTTCCTTGGTTTTCTGCGAGTCATTGGGATAGAGCACAAATAAGGTGACAATTGTGTAACTCCAGGTGATAAAGTTTAGTTTAAAATCATGTTGAATGTTTAAGACAATTGTAACGAGATATACAAAGCAAAACAAAATCAGCCATATCATATAGCGAAAGGTCAGGATTCTGCGCCTGTAAAAAAGATCGGTTATGCACTGTATCGCCCCTAATGCCAGCACTGCCATCAGCAGCCGGTAAGAAAATTTTTCAGTAAACGGCAATATCGTTACGATTGATAAAACAACCGCTAAAAATTTTAGATAGAAATTGTCTACAAATAAACGCTTGCAAAATGTTTTGATTTGGGTCATTTGTCTGCTCTCCCTTTCCAATTCTGTTCCCAGTTGTTGCAAATAGTTTCTTCGTGGCGCCCACATACAACCACTGAATCAGACGCTGCATCCTCTTTTTTTATCGGCAGCGCCAACCGCCGCTATGTAACCAGCATATTTGTCCGATCACAACCGGCGTACAAAATTACTGTACCATTCCTTTGACAAACTCCTTGAGCCGCAGAAACTTCACCATCATCCAGTAGCGGCGGTGGACCGCCAGCCAATACTCGGCTTTTCGGATTTTCCCCTGCGGCTTGATGTATGGATTGATCTGCTGCCAATAGTCAAAGAATAACAGTTCCTGCATATATTTTTTTGCGTCGCGATACGGAATTGTCCGATCCAGGCAGATCCGCTCCATCAAAAGCATGTATCTCTCAAAAAATTTATTATAAACGCGCTCTTTTGGAACGCGGGTTTTGCACGCTTGAAAATACTGAAGCAAGACTTCATCCATCTTTTGAAAATATTCTTTTTTCTTTAAATCCAGCTTGGAGGACAGCGAAACCCCTGTGCCCTCCACATAACAATAGGGTGTTCCCCCCGTAAAAAACAGTTGATCGCATCGGGACAAAAATTCCATTACAAACACAAAGTCCTCACCATAGGACATATCCAAACGAAACGACAAACGGTTTTTTTGAATCATGTCCGCACGGAAAAATTTATTCCAGACATAAGGCAGGCCCGCGCCGGCCCAAAGATCAAAAAAACGGCTGTTAAAGTCGCTCTTGCGCATAGACTGTCGAGGCACAGACAAGGACTGGATGACCTCTCCGGTTTTTACATGTACCCTTTGATATCCGAACAACACTAAATCCGGTTTGTGTTCCTCCACCGATGGCAGCAGAGAAAAATAATCCTCGGTTACATAGTCGTCGCTGTCCACAAATCCGATGTATTCGCCGCATGCCTGCTGTATCCCATAATTCCTGGCCGCAGATACGCCCTGGTTTTCCTGGTGAAACACCCGGACACGGCTGTCCTTTTCCGCGTATTGCTGACAGACGCGTAGGCTGTCATCCTTGGACCCATCGTCGATGAGCAGCACTTCAAAATCGGAAAAATCCTGTTTGAGCAGTGAATCCAGGCAGCGGGGAACGCTGTCCTGAGCGTTGTACACAGGAACCACAATGCTGTATGTCGGCATATTTTTCCCTCTACTTTCCCAAATCCTTTTTGATCTGCGTGGTGGAAATTTCCGGCGTCCGGGGCAGGTAAACCACCTGGCAGTAGTCCTTTAGAAAATCAAATTTTCCTTCCCAGTCATTGCCCATAACAAAGGTATCCACTTTAAATTCCTGCACGTCGGATATTTTCTGCTCCCAATTTTCCTCGGGGATCACCAGATCCACATAGCGGATGGCCTCCAGCAGCATTTTGCGCTCTTCATAAGAAAAGTAACACTTTTTTTGCTTCTGGTTCCAGTTGAATTCATCGGTGGACAGGGCGACGATTAAATAATCCCCCTGTTCCTTGGCACGCCGAAGCAAATTGATATGTCCATAGTGGAGCAGGTCAAACGTGCCATATGTGATGACTTTTTTCATGTGCGCGATTCATCCTTTCGCAGAGGCCGGCTAATCCCGGCCTGTTCGGGAGAAGCGGCAGGCCCATGGCGGCTCCGCCAACACCTCTCAGTCCGTGTACTCTCCAAAATCAATGTTTACAATGTTGTGACGGTCGCCGCGCTTCTCCTCAGGCGGCGGAGTCATATAGTCCCCGTAAAAGGCGCGGAGATAGCCGTCATAATCCACAGGAGCGGACAGCATCGCATCCTCAAAGGGAATTTCCCGCACGTTTTCCGCCCACTCCCGCCGGATGCTCTCTTTTTGATAGCCGTAGGAGCCGCCGAACGTGACGATTTTCTGGGTCTTTTCGCCGTTATACGCTGTCATTTTTCTAAGCAGGCGATTGTGCAGAACCGACAGGGGGAACAGATGCGCGGCTGCTGACAAAAATCCGTATACCGCCTTTTTCCCGCCCTGTCCGGGCTCCCAGACCTGGTACCCGTTCCGGGCGAGAATCAGCCGTTTGAGCAGGTAGGTATCCCGATCCTGCTTTTTTTGCTTTTCCTCGTCCTCCGGCACATTGTCAAAGGGGAACACATCCACAAATATTCCCTTTTGACAGTCCACCTTGACGGCGTTGCGCTCCACATAGGCTGTTCCCTTGAGCATAAGTTTTGCAAACGGGAGCCCAAAATGAGAATCGGTGTCCCAGGTCTGCAAAAAATACCGGCTGTCCAGATCCACTTTGCACGCCTGCACAAAGCGGTCATAATCCTCCCGGAGCATCCCTACGTCCATGTCGTCGTCCCAGGGGATAAAGCCCTTGTGCCGCACCGCGCCCAGCAGCGTACCTGCGATCATAAAATAGGGAATTTGATGCAGTTGGCAAACCCGTTTGATTTCCAGGGCAATTTGAAGCTGCAAAAGCTGCGATTTTCTTAATTCGCTGTCCATATCGTCCTCCGGCTGTTACTTGATAAGCGTTTGATAAAGGGCCAGATACTCGCTATACCGGGCTTTGCTGTCAAACAACTGCGCCCTTTGGACGCATGCCTCAGCCGTCCAGGACGCAAGCCCACTTTGAATCGCCTGCGCCAGCGCGTCGGCGGTGTTCTGCCCGGTCACCGCACCGCAGGTGCCGTCCACCGCCTCCGGGCTTCCGCCTGTCCGATAGGTGACCACCGGCGTGCCGCAGGCCAGCGCCTCCAGGTTGGTGGTGGGGAAGTTGTCCTCCAAAGTGGGGTTGACAAACACGTCCGCCGCGGTGTAAAGCTCCGCCAACTGCTGCACGCTGTCGGTGCGGGTGATCCCCAGCATCCCGGCGGGAAGGGCCTGCTTCTGCTCCGGGGTGAGGCCCACCACAGCCACCTTCCATCCTTCGCCCAGCCTGTGGGAAAGCTCGCACAAATCCTCCAAGCCCTTACGGGGGCTCCAGACGCTGGCCACGCCCAGTACGATTTTTTTGTCCTTTAAGTTAAATTTTTCTCTTATATTACTATTTGTAGGTTTAAAAACCGATAAATCGATTCCATTGTAAATCCGTTTTACCGGGTATTTCCCCAGAAAAGACTCTTGCACAAGCCCTTTAAGCCAGTCCGAAGGCGTCACCAGCATCATCTGTTTGACCGAGGTGAACAGTTCCTTCTTTTGCAGGTAGTTCCGCCTGGAATTGTCCATTAAAAGGCTGGCCGGGTACTCTTTTTTTTGGGGGCAGTCATGGCATGCGTTTTTCCAACGATCGCAGCCCACGTATTCAAAGTGAGAACAGTGCCCGGTGAACGCCCAGCAGTCGTGCAGCGTCCACACCACCGGCTTGTCCGCCTGGGCCAGCCAGTGGAACAGGGTGGGCAGGTGCAGATAATACCCGTGTAGGTTGTGCAGGTGGATCACATCCGGGTCAAACGCCTGGGCGGCCTCGATCAGCTTTTTCGTCGCGGCCTTGGAGTAAAACCCCTGCCGGTCGGTGAACCGGCTCAACGCCCCGTGGAGCTTAACCTCCACATCGGAGTCCATTCGAAAGGAGGGGATGTCCTTTGGGGAATCCCCCCGGCCGTAGGCGATCAGCCCCTGTCCTCCCTGATCCCGCAGCAGGCGGTACAGGTCGGCGGCGATCCGGCCGGTGCTGCCGAACCCGCACACCGAATTGATCTGCAAAACCTTCATTGCCCTCTCCTTATCAGTCAAACTTCAGCCAGGTGGTCTTGTTGACAATCTGGGTGTAGCTTTGGATCAGCTTGACCACCTTGACCGACACGTTGGTGTCGGCGTAGTCCTCGGCCATGACCACTTCCTCGTTGTTTTCCCGCATGGCCACCGCCAGATCCAGGGCCTGCTCCACATCGTGGCCGGTGATGCCGCCGATGACCACGCTGCCCTTGTCCAGCACCTCCGGCCGCTCGGTAGAAGTACGGATCAGCACCCCGGCAAAGCCCAGCATCGCGCTTTCTTCCGACAGGGTTCCGCTGTCGGACAGCACGCAGTAGCTGTTCATCTGAAGCTTGTTGTAGTCGGAAAAGCCAAAGGGCTTTAAGCTGCGCACCAGGGGGTGGAACTGGAAGTTCCGCTTTTCAATAAAGCTTTTGCTCCTGGGATGGGTGGAATAGATCACCGGCATCTGGTAGTGCTCTGCGATGGAGTTGACCGCTGTCATCAGGGACATAAAGTTGTCCTCATTGTCGATGTTTTCCTCCCGGTGAGCGGACAGCAGGATGTATTTGCCAGCCTCCAGACCCAGGCGCTCCAGCACGTCGCTGCGCTGGATTTTATCCATGTGGTCCCGCAGCACCTCCCGCATGGGGGAGCCGGTGACAAACACCGTTTTGCCATCGATCCCCTCGCTGATCAGATACCGTCTGGAGTGCTCGGTGTAAGGCAGGTTGATGTCGCTGATGTGATCTACGATTTTTCGGTTGATCATCTCGCTGACGTTCCAGTCCCAGCAGCGGTTGCCCGCCTCCATGTGGAAAATCGGAATTTTCAACCGTTTTGCCGATATCGCAGACAAAGCCGAATTCGTGTCGCCTAAAAGCAGCACGGCATCCGGCTTTTCCTTTGCCATCACCTCATAGGATTTGGCGATAATATTTCCCATGGTTTCGCCCAAAGAACCCCCGACGCTGTCCAGATAATAGTCGGGTTCCCGCAGCTCCAGGTCCTCAAAAAACACCTGGTTCAAGGTATAGTCCCAGTTCTGGCCGGTGTGCACCAGCAGATGGTTAAAGTATTTGTCGCACGCTTTGATACAAGCGGACAGCCGGATGATCTCCGGCCGGGTGCCCAAAATCGTCATGACTTTCAGCTTTTCCATGTTCGTCAACAATCCTTCCGTTTTGTGGATGCCTTGGCGGTGTGTTTACACCGGCTCGAAATAGGTGTCCGGGTGTTCCGGATCAAAGGGCTCGCTGGCCCACATGACCGTGACCATGTCGGTGTCACCCTCGTTGATGATGTTGTGGGTATAGCCGGTGGGGATGTCCACCACTTCCAGCTTGTCCCCGCTCACGTGGTATTCAATCACCTGATCGCAGCCGATTTTCCGAAACTGAATCAGCCCTTTTCCGCTGACCACCAAAAATTTTTCGTTTTTGGTGTGGTGCCAGTGCTGGCCCTTAACGATACCGGGCTTTGCAACATTGACCGACACCTGTCCCCGTTCGGGGGTTCGCAGAAATTCGGTGAACGAGCCCCGCTCGTCCACGTTCATCTGCAACGGATAGGAAAACCGGTCTTCCGGCAGATAGCTTAAATAGGTCGCGTAGAGCTTTTGGACAAAGGGGTCCCCCATGTCGGGAACCGACCGGTTGTCCCGGCTTTGGGCAAACGAGCGGATCAGCTCCGCCACCCGGCCCAGCGCCACCGTGTGGGTCACCGGGACAAAACAAAAGCCGTCCTTTTCATGGGCGCTGCCGCTTGCGGCGGCAATCAGCTCCGCCACCACATCGTCGATGTAGCAAAAGCAGATCTGCGCTTCTGGGTCGCTCACCTGGATGGGCTCCCCTCTGGCCACATTGTGACAAAACGTCGCCACCACGCTGTTGTAGTTGGGACGGCACCATTTGCCAAACAGGTTCGCAAACCGGTAGATCAGCACTTTAGCCCCAGTTTCCTCCCCATAGGCCCGCAAAAGCTCCTCCCCGGCGCGCTTGCTTTCCCCATAGGGGTTGTCCCGGTCCGCCTGAATGGAGGACGCCAGCATCACCGGCGCCCGGTTTTCATACCGTTTTAAGGTATCCAACAGCCGGGAGGTGAACCCGAAGTTGCCCTGCATAAACTCCTCGGGGTCTTTGGGCCGGTTGACTCCCGCCAGATGAAAGACAAAATCCGCCTGCCGGCAGTAATCGTCCAGCAGGGCGGGATCCGTGTCCAGATCGTATTCAAAAATAGTCAGCTCGGGAGACAGGGGGAAGGTCTTATCCTTTCCGTCCCGGATATTGCGAAGGGAAGCGGCCAAATTTTTTCCCACAAAGCCCCCGGCTCCGGTGATTAATAGTTTCATGTCAGCGATTCTCCCACTGGGCGAGTTCGTCCCGGATATAGTGCAGTTCCAACAGCTTTTGCTGCACCTGCTCCACGGTCAAAAGCTCGGTGTTGTTGGAGTTAAACTCGGTCAACGGGTTGCGTTTCACGTCCCCGTTTTTAAAGTACTTGTCGTAGTTGAGATCCCGCTTGTCCGCCGGAACCCGGTAAAAATGCCCCATGTCGATGGCGTGGGCGCACTCCTCGTTGGTGAGCAGGGTCTCGTACATTTTTTCGCCGTGGCGGATGCCGATGACCTTGATCTCGTTGTCCGCGTGAAACAGCCCCTTGACCGCCTGAGCCAGCACCTCGATGGTGCACGCCGGAGCCTTTTGAACCATGATGTCGCCGCTGGCGGCGTTTTGGAACGCGAACAGCACAAGCTCCACCGCTTCTTCCAAAGACATGATAAACCGGGTCATGGTGGGTTCGGTAACTGTCAGGGGCTTTCCGGCCTTGATCTGGTCGATAAACAGCGGGATCACCGATCCCCGGGAACACATCACGTTGCCGTAGCGGGTACAGCAGATGGTGGTGTGCTCAGGGGAAACCGTGCGGCTTTTGGCCACGATCACTTTTTCCATCATCGCCTTGGAGGTCCCCATGGCGTTGACCGGATAGGCCGCTTTGTCGGTGGACAGGCAGATGACGTTTTTGACGCCCGCCTCAATGGCTGCCGTCAAAACGTTGTCGGTGCCGATGACGTTGGTCTTGACCGCCTCCAGCGGGAAAAATTCGCAGGAAGGCACCTGCTTGAGCGCCGCCGCGTGGAAAATATAGTCCACCCCGTGCATGGCGTTTCGCACGCTGGCGATATCCCGAACATCCCCGATAAAGAACTTGATTTTATCGCTGCTTTCCGGGTGCAGGCTTTGATACACATGGCGCATATCGTCCTGTTTTTTTTCATCCCGGGAAAAAATCCGGATTTCTCCGATGTCTGTGTCTAAAAAGCGGTTGAGCACCGCGTTGCCGAAGGAACCGGTTCCACCGGTAATCAGCAGCGTTTTTCCTTCAAACATACTCACAAATCCTTTCCTGTTCCGCCACGGGCGGACAATTGATGTGGACGGCGGCGTCAGCAGTCCAGCAGTTTTTCAAAGCCCTGCATAAACGCCTCCAGGGTAAAGTATTCCTCAAAATAGCGCCGTGCGTTTTTCCCGCAGGCGGCAAACGCCTGGGGATTTTCCGCAAATTCCCGGATCGCCTGCCCCAGCGCCTTGTAGTCCGACGGCGGGCAGACCCTGCCGCACTCCGCCTGCTCAATGACCTGGGCCGCCGCGCCGCCGATTGCTCCAAACACGGGCTTTCCGGCGGCCATATACTCCTGGAGCTTGGCGGGCATAGTGGCCCCCACAAACCCCTCCGCTTTTAATGTGAGCAAAAAGCCGTCCAATGATTCAAACTTTTTGTGCAGAGTTTCCAGCGGCACCCTGCCGTGGAAGTGGACGGCGTTTTCCACCTCAAGCTCCCGCGCCAGAGCTTTGCAGTTTTCAAGCTCCGAACCGTCCCCGTAAATGTCCAGGTGGACCTGGGGCAGATCTGAAAGCTCTTTGGCGGCGCGCACAATGCACGCCACGTCCTGCACGCTGCCAACGTTGCCGCAAAATCCCAGGTGAATCGGCTCCCCGGGCTGGGGAAGGGGCTTGTCCGGAATCGGAATCCGGTCCGCGTGCTGGGGAAGATAGACGATCTTGTCGTCGGACACATGGTTGACCTTGGTCAAATACTCCCGAAACGGCTGGGATGTAATCCCGATCCGGTCGCAATGAGCATAAATTTTTTTGCTGTATGAATGGACGCATTTAAACAGCGGGGAGCTTTCCTTTACATGCCATGCCTTCAGGCTTTCCGGCCACAGATCCAGGCAGTATAAGCAGAGCTTTTTCCCTGTTCTTTTTTTCATTTTAACCGCGGCGTTGGCCATGGTGATGGGGGATAGCTGATAGCACACGATCACGTCATAGTCTTTTTCCTTGCAAAATGTCGCGTACCAGGTCGAGCTAAATAGAAACGACAGGTAGTTCAGCCCCCGCCAAAGCACGCCGGTCCGCCGGGCGACAATGGGTTTGCGGATCACATGCACGCCGTCGATCATCTCGTCCCGACGTCTGCCGTGCCGGTATTCTTCCGGCACCCGCCCGGTGGCATAATCCGGCAGTCCGGTGAGCACCGTCACCCGATGGCCGCGGGCGGCCAGTTCTTTCGAAATCTCATTGATCCGAAAGTTGTCTGGCGCATATTGTTGGCAAACGATCAAAATTTTCACAAAAACTCTTGGCCCCCTTGTGGATCCAGGTCTGCTCGTTCATCCGTGCTCCACGATTTTTGTTCGCCCCAGATGCATGGATAAAAACTCTCTTCTTGCTTTAAAAATGGGTAAACCCTTTATATTATATCGGAATCCCCCCCTGTTTTCAACCCCGAAGGCATTTTCTTTTCATTTTCTTCTGAATCAAACAAAAACACAGCCCCGTATTTTAAGGCTGTGTCCTTGCCGTTTATAAGGCGTCCAGCTTTGCACGCCCCGCCCTTATTCCGGATACGCCGTTCCGCTCTGGCCGATCCCCTCCAAAGTTCGGTCCAGATACCGGGCGGCCTGCCATTTTGCCATGGGAAGGCTCATATCCAGATAATTTCCACAGTCCCTGGCGGACGCACCGGGGATTTCGCCCTCATAGTCCCGGATAAACTGGAACGTCTCTTTGACCAGCGGAAGAATCTCCCGGGAGCTGTAATCCCCGGACAGCAAGAGATAAAATCCCGTCCGGCAGCCCATGGGGCCGAAATAGACCACGTTTTTCCCGTACACGGGGTGGTTGCGCAGAAACGTCGCTCCCAGGTGCTCGATGGCGTGGACTTCGGCGGTATTCATCACCGGCTCGTCGTTGGGCGAGGTCATCCGAAGGTCAAAGGTGGTAACCGTCTCCGAACCCACCAGGTCCTTGCGGGATACATAGACCCCCGGCTGCAATTTGATGTGGTCGATGGTAAAGCTTGTGATTTTCTCCATGCAAATTTCCTCCTTGCGCCGTCCGGCGGCGCGGCAATTGATCTGCGCTTTTAAAATCTTCACCGGGCCCTGAGCTGCCAGAAGGCCACCGCGCTGGCGGCCGCCACGTTTAACGAGTCCACCCCGTGGGCCATGGGGATACGCGCCACATAATCGCAGTCCGCAATCGTGCGGGAGCAAAGCCCGTCGCCTTCGGTTCCCAGGACGACCGCCAGCTTTTCCTCCGCCGCCAGACGGGGATCCTCAATGCTCACAGCGGCGTCGCTCAGCGCCATGGCCGCCGTGCGAAACCCCAGCCTGCGAAGCCGTTCCAGTCCAGGATGAGGCCAGTCCTCCGGCTTGTTTCCAATGCGGGTCCAGGGGATCTGGAACACCGTGCCCATGCTGACCCGGGCCGCCCGCCGGTACAGCGGATCCCCGCAGGTGGGCGTCACCAGCACCGCATCCATATGCATGGCTGCGGCCGACCGGAAAATCGCCCCCACGTTGGTGGGATCCACAATCCCCTCCAGCACGGCCACCCGGCGGGCGCCGGCGCAAAGCGCTTCCACGCTGGGCAGCGCGGGACGGCGCATGGCGCACAGCACGCCCCGAGTCAGCCGGTAACCGGTGAGCTGTTCCAGCAGGCCGCTGTCCGCCGTGTAGACGGGCGCCTTTCCGCACCGGGCCAGGATCTCCCGCGCCTGTCCCTCGATCTGTTTGCGCTCCATCAAAAAGGAGAGAGGCTCATATCCCGCGTCCAGGGCGCGGGCGATCACCTTGGGGCTCTCCGCGATAAAGACGCCCTTTTCGGGCTCCAGCCGGCAGCGGAGCTGGGCCTCGGTCAAACGCGCAAAAACGTCCAGCTCGGGCAGTGCAAGATCGGTCACTTCGATGATGGTTCCCATGGCGTCCTCCCAATGCGTTTAAAATCTCCGGCTGTTTTTCGACAATTCGCAGCGTGAAATGTTGAAAAACGGCTTCGAAACTAAATATTCCAAAAAAGTTCATTTGTATCCTTGGTTTTTACAGTCAGCGCCGTGACGGAAGCCAACACCCAGGGGATCGCCAACGGCTTTATATATTCCCCAAATGCGCCCAACAGGTTATCCGTCCCCAAGAAAGCAGCGGCCCAAAGGATTGCCGCCAGCAATTGTACAATGCGGAATCCCCACATTGTCCCTCTCTTGACCAATGCAAGGAGCACAAAAAACAAAATGGTAAAGATCAGAATAAAAAAGAACAAAACAAAATTGGTCAACCGAACTCCCTCCCAAAATAAATTACTTTATATCTGTGTGTTTGATCCATCTTGTGGACGGTCAATGCTTGGGGCATTGGCATTCACCTGCCTTGGTGCCCCGCCAATTTCCCGTACAAACAAAATCCCCGCAAGCTCAGAGCCAGCGGGGATTTTGATGTGGAGCGGATGATGGGAATCGAACCCACAACCTCAGCTTGGGAAGCTGATGTTTTACCACTAAACTACACCCGCATATGATAAAGAA
>CAJFTY010000046.1 GCA_904420045.1 Candidatus Metaruminococcus caecorum
GCCATCGCGGCGGCCAGCGCCATCGCCGGCAAGATCAGCGACGTCAAGGACGTGCTGTGAGTGTGCCGGAAAAGCCGGCAACACTTCACGAAAGGGGCAAGCCCCCTCTCGTGAACTCTCCCCGCAAAACGCGCTGCGGCGCGTTTTGTTGAGGGCGAAACCGTGATACATGAAGAAAAAAGCACGGTTTCGCGCCTATATGGCGCAAAAGAGAGTTTTATCAAACTCTCAAGTGGTTTTTTAAAGCGGTGTTTGAAAAACACCGCTTTGTCCCCTTGGTTTCTCCATCTTAAAGGGGTTGTAAACGATCCGTTTTTCGACAATTTGTCAGCGACGTCAAGGACGTGCTGTAGGCTTTTGGATTCGACAGGAAAGGAAGAGAAAACGATATGAACGCACACGGCAGAGTACATCAGTATGGCGACAACGTGGACACCGACGTCATCATCCCCGCACGGTATTTAAATACCGCGGACCACAAGGAACTTGCCGCCCACTGCATGGAGGACATCGACAAAGACTTTGTCCACAAGGTACAGCCTGGGGACATTCTGGTCGCCCATCAGAACTTCGGCTGCGGCTCTTCCCGGGAGCACGCGCCCATCGCCATTAAGGAAAGCGGCATCTCCTGTGTGATCGCCGCCACCTTCGCCCGGATTTTTTACCGCAACGCCATCAACATCGGCCTGCCCATTCTGGAGTGCCCCGAGGCGGCGAGAAGCATACAGGACGGGGACGAGGTGAGCATCGACTTCGACACCGGCGTTATAAAGAACATCACCCGGGGCGAAACTTACAAGGCCCAGCCCTTCCCGGAGTTTATCAAGGACATTATGAAGCACGGCGGGCTGTTAAACTCCATCCAGGCGAAATAAATAAACCGGCGGAAAAGGAGGCTGCTCCCATGAAAAACAGTCCTAAACGACTGATCCAGGGCGTCGTGTTGATTCTGGCGGCGCTGCTGATGTTTTTATTCCTGGCCATGCTGGAACGGGTGAGCGACCCTCTGCCTAAATTCGCGCTGTACGGAATCCTGGTGGCGTTGGGATGTGTCGTGGTGGGAATCGTCATGTCCTTCGCCCGGGGTGAGGCGCAAAAAAAGGAGAGAACATACAACATGCAGAAAACCATAGCAGTCATCAAAGGAGACGGCATCGGCCCGGAAATCGTCACCGAGGCGCTCAAGGTGCTGGACAAAATTGCAGAGAAGTACAATCACAAGTTCACCTATAAGCCGGTGCTTATGGGCGGGTGCGCCATTGACGAGACCGACGTGCCCCTTCCCCAGCAGACCATCGACGTCTGCCAGTGCGCGGACAGCGTGCTGCTGGGCGCGGTGGGCGGCCCCAAGTGGGACAGCCTGCCCGGGGACAAGCGGCCGGAAAAGGGCCTGTTGGGCCTTCGGGGCGCGTTGGGGCTGTTTGCCAACATCCGGCCCTCCCATCTAAACCCGGTGCTGGCGGACGCCTGCCCCTTAAAGGATGAGATCGTGGGCGACGGCATCGACCTGATGGTGGTGCGGGAGCTCATCGGCGGCGCCTACTTCGGCAAGCGGGAAACCTTTGTCAAAGACGGCGAAAAGGTGGCGTACGACACCACCCAATACTCCGACAGCGAGGTAGAGCGGGTAGCCCGGGTTGCTTTCCAGATGGCCCGCAAGCGCCGCAGCAAGGTCACCAGCGTGGACAAGGCAAACGTGCTGGATAGCTCCCGCCTGTGGCGGGAGGTGGTGGAGCGGGTGGCCAAGGACTACCCGGATGTGGAGTTTTCCAATATGCTGGTGGACAACTGCGCCATGCAGCTGGTGCGCAATCCCGGACAGTTTGACGTGATCGTCACCGAAAACCTGTTTGGCGACATCCTCACCGACGAGGCCAGCATGATTACCGGTTCCATCGGGATGATCCCCTCCGCCTCGTTGGGCGCGGGAAATCTGGGGCTGTACGAGCCCATCCACGGCTCGGCCCCCGACATTGCGGGACAAGACAAGGCGAACCCCATCGCCACCATCCTGTCGGCGGCTATGATGCTTCGATACTCCTTCGATATGGACGTGGAGGCCAAAAACATCGAGGACGCGGTGCAAAAGGTGCTGGAGGCGGGCTACCGCACCGGCGATATCATGAGCGAAGGCTGCAAGCAGGTGGGCTGCAAAGAGATGGGCGACCTGATCTGCCAGAACATCTAAACCAACTTTAACCCAGCATACAACAGGGAGGCGGCAACACCGCCTCCCTGTTGTAGTTTGATCCCGCCAGCAGGGGAACTTGCCGGAAACAGGCAAGTGTGGTATTCTGTAAACAACAAGAGACAAAGGGGGATTTGTATGCGGCAAATCATTTGTGAAAAGCTCGACCAGATTGAGCGGCGGGAAAACGTGCGCATTCTGCACGCGGTGGAGTCGGGCAGCCGCGCCTGGGGATTCGCTTCCCCGGACAGCGATTACGATGTTCGCTTTCTCTATGTCCGCCCCAGGGAGTATTACCTGCGGCTGGACAAACAAAGGGACGTCATTGAATGGCAGCTGGACGATACGCTGGATATCAACGGCTGGGATCTGCAAAAGGCGCTCCGGCTGCTGCACAGCTCAAACCCCACTTTGTTCGAGTGGACCAACTCTCCCATCGTATATCGGACAACGCCCGTATGGGAAAACGTCCGCGTAGTGATAAACCAATATTTTTCCTCCAAATCCGGGCTATATCATTATCTGAACATGGCAAACTCCAATTATCGGGAATTTTTAAAAGGGGAAACCGTGCGGCTGAAAAAATATTTTTATGTGATCCGGCCCCTGCTTGCCTGTAAATGGATTTTAGACAAACACTGCCCGCCGCCGGTGCTGTTTGAAGAACTCGTCCACGCGCAGTTGGACGAAGATTTGCGGAACATTGTAAACGAGCTGCTTCGGCGCAAGATGGCTTCGCCGGAGATGGGGGAGGGCCCCAGAATTGACCGCCTCAATGAGTATATCGGCCGGAGCCTGGTGGAAATAAAGACGGCAGCCGACGGAATGAAGCAGACCTTCCAGCCTGGCTGGGAGCCGCTGAATCGGCTGTTCTTATCCATCGTAAAATAAAGGAACGGGCAATCCTGTTACAGAAAGGGAAACGGCATAAAACCTGTTTTTGACGGTGTCCCGCTGGAGAAAGTCGGAGGAAATATTTGAATCAACCAAAAAAAGAGCGGACTCCCTTGTTCCTAGCAACATAGCCGGCAAAACCATACGGCTTGATGAAAAGATATGGCTTAAAAAAAGCGTTGCACATTCGTCATCTGTTCTGCAATTTTTATACTGTTCCCTGCCTGTTTTTTGACAGACTGAAAAGAGCGGCATAACCGCTCTTTTTTATTTTTCTGGGATATATAAAATTCCTGTAGAATGGAAACAAACTTTATCAATTTTGTAGACTCTTTTACTGGATTCTTCATATATAATAGAGTGTAGAAGCATTTCTCTTTGTAAACACTAAAGGAGGAAGTAAAATGAACAAACGAATAATGGCACTGTTCTTGGCTGGTGTGATTGTCCGTTTCGGCATTTCACAATGTAGCTGCGGCGAAAACAGATGAACCGGTCAAAGAAACCTACACCATTGAAGAAGCCGCCCAAGGATTTATCGACTCAGTGGAACCAGAAAAAAATTTGACGGCCGGTGAATCGGTTCCCATTTTAAACGAGGATGAACTGCTGTCCGGATTTTGTGTCAGCCTGTATGCCGGGGAACAGCCCTCCGGCTATGTGGTGATCAAAAACACCACCGACGGGGTGCGGGTTTCGGAATTTGCAACCGAGCTTGGGGTGGAAAACCTGTATGCTCAGCTGATGGACCGTCCGGCAGCCAAAGAGATCCGACAGGCAGCTTCACCGGCCGCTGCACAGGCAGCCGAAGAAACAGAAAAGGTGATCTACAGTTTTGACACGCTGGACTACAAGGTAGCGGCAGAGGGAACTTCGGACAGCGAACAGGCGGTCTTTGTGGATTACGACAACCAAAGGCTGGATAAACAAGCGTTTAAAGAGGCTAAAGCCGCGGCAAAAGAACAGAAAAAGCAGGCCAAAGAGGAACGCAAAAAACAAAAAGAAGAGCTCAAAGCGCTGAAGAAAGCCAAAAAGGAGCAGGAAAAGGCGGACAAAAAAGCCGCGAAAACGCTTCCATACGCCGGACAGGAAATCGACCTGTCTCAGGTGACCGTCGAACAGATCGAAGAGGCCCAGCAGGCGCTGGAGACCCAAGCGGAGTACGTTCCCTTTGCTCAGACAAGCTCAGATGTAGTGGATGGATATAAAGCCGTGATTGATTATAACACATTTGTAAACATCGCTAAGGAAACAAAAAAATCCAATTTTTTATCCAATGTGTTTAACTATAAGATCATGACGCAGCCTTATGTCTACGAACATATGGGAAAGTACGCCTGCGCTGTGGTCGCCATGACCAACGCTTTTTCCTGGCTAAAAGCCAACGGCTATGAAAAGATTTTAAAAAACAATTCCTATGTCGATACCTACAACGCGCTTTGGGATTATTCCGAAACCACTTTTAATAAAGATGAAAACGGAAATGAAACAACAAGCGGTTCAACCCATGTATCAACACAAGGGCCCGCGATGGAACGTCTTGCAAAAGAACAGGGCTATAAATATGCAAGTACAGATGGATATTGGCTTGTCTTATATTCAGATTTCAAACGGGATATTAATCAAAACCTTCCGTGCTTTTTTGTATATGGTGCAGCAAACAATTTTTGTCATGAAGTATTTGTAACCGGCTATATTGAAACTGAGACACAGAATTTTCTTTATGTCGCTTCCGGTTGGCTTACATATGAGGATGTCCCGGGGGCGGATGAACATGACTTTAAGTTCTATCACCGGTATATCGACTTAAAACAGAAATTTGATGGTATAAGTGGGTTCAGTTTCCACATCGGCTCCAACCCTGATTATAAGTAATATATTTTTGTTAAGAGGGGATTTTTTATGAAACCAGAGACAGCTCAAAAAAAGAAACGGCCCAAACGTCTGTTGATCGGACTGCTGGCCGCGGCGCTTGTTCTAGCAATATTGGCCGGCGTTCTCATTGTTGTTTTACAAAATAATACCGTGGTTGGAAACTCGGGCTTATATTTCGGCCCAGTGACAACATTCGGCGTCGCACCGGTGAACAATAACGGCGCGGAGCTTCAAAACGAACAGATCACCTTTGAAAAATTTGTTCCGGATAATGAGCTTGATGTAAACTACCGCGTAAACATGGAATACCGGATTAAAACTCAAGGAGCGACACAATTTGTTGTTCCTGCTTTAAGAACCAAGGCAGCTGTTAGAAGGGATGGCCAGATGAAAATCGAAGATACAAACGCGGCTGTTATGGTGGATGGAAAGGCTGTAGAGCTGTCGACTCTGCGCAATCAGGCTGCAACTGCTGACCGCCCTAAGATTTCTCTGGGAAAGAGTTCTAAAAAAAGCGTAGCGACAACCTTAAATGAAGTGGTTTATACGACGAATTCTTCTCAGATGCCCAACACCTATGAGCTGTTAACGCGGGCGCTGATCGAACACCCGGATTATGACGCCTATAAAATTACGCTGGACACAAAATTTGCGGTGTACGACGTATCCAAGGTGCCTCTGCGAAAAGCAGATGCCAAAAATAAGCCTGCCAGCTTTACCGTTGAGGGCAGTCTTTCGCAGCCTCGTTTCTTGATGGCCAGTCACTACCGCTATGACATGGTTGACGCTTCGGTGGAGCAAAAAGGAAGCCAAAGCATTGCCCGTTATACGCTGGATCAGCCATATGAAGGGTATCCGGAATCAACGTGCAAATGGTTTGTCGTCCCTGCAACTTCTGAAGATCTGACGGTAAAGGTAGGACCTTCCATCATTCCCAAACAGGTGAAAACCCTGCGGGAAATCCTGACGGAAAACATGGGGTTGGAGCAGGACGTTCAGCAGGACTATGCGGATATGTTCAAGTGGTTTGTGGCAGGCGCTCCAGAAGATGGTACGATCCAGGCGCTTGACACGGAGCTTAAAACGTTAAGCGGTGGGCTCAACTTGTATCTCTTTACCATTGACGAACCGGGAGAACATGTCATCACCATACAAACAGAAGCCTATGGAACAGATGAATATAACACGGTTCATCAAATCCAGTGGGCGGACTCCCCCAAAAAGCTGTGGGCCAAAGCCGGTCCCCGCAAGCTGACCGTGGACACCGGGGAAGGCCGCTACACCTACGATATTCCCGACACGGTGTTCGATTTTTACAAGGAAAAGGAACCGGCCGTATCATCCTCGCAATAAACTGAATCATTACCAACAGAGAATGTCCCCGAGATTTCGCACGATTTCTCGGGGACATTTTTAATTTCTTCTGACCGCATTGGGGTATTTGTTCCCTGCCCCTTCGGCAAA
>CAJFTY010000047.1 GCA_904420045.1 Candidatus Metaruminococcus caecorum
ACCATCTTCACAGACTTATGAGAGCGTTTCTTTGTGCTGATTTTAGCACAATTGAAATAATTTTGCAAGGCTTCCGGAAGATGGTGTACGAAAATCATTCTTCTGGGGGCCTTCATTTTTGGTTTCAATGCCTTCCTTGTTCGACCAACAACCAGGCATTTGAAATAAATAGAACCTTGAAAAGTGCATTGACAAGTTGGAGTAAGAATACCCGACTGGTAGATAGTGCGCCATGACCAGGAGCCGTAGTCGCGGCCCTGTGAGCGCGCCTGCACAGCATAGCTGTGGTGGGAAAGACGCACCCAATTCTGAACAAAAAGAGGATGCAGGAACGGTACTCCATTGAAAGTTGTCAAAACAGTCTTTTCACAAAGTGAAAACTTTGTGCGTAAGCCCATATCCCTTGGGATGTGGGCTTATCACAGAGTTTTTGGTGACCCGTGCGAGAATCGAACTCGCGATACCGCCGTGAAAGGGCGGTGTCTTAACCTCTTGACCAACGGGCCATATGGTAGCGGTAGTTGGAGTTGAACCAACGACACTGCGGGTATGAACCGCATGCTCTAGCCAACTGAGCTATACCGCCATTCAAAAAACGGACCTCAACTCAGTCTTTTGTTGAGGCGTAATTTATTATACAACAAGGTTGTCCCTTTGTCAACCTGTTTTTTTATTTTTTTCGATCTTTTCATTGCCATTTTGTTCGCCCAACAACAGTATCGCCGGGATCTGGTCCATTTATACCCTATAAACGGGGGCAACTCTGCATAGGGAAATCCAAATTCCCCCTTGATTTTCCCCCCAGGCTGTTTTCCGTGGTCGGTTTCGGTTGCTGCCCGCCTGACAGGGGACCGACGCTTTTAGCTCGCTTTGTTTCCCGTTTTTTTGGAAAGCAAAAAGCCCCAGGCCTCTACCGGCCCCTCGGAGGACTCCTGAACCTGGTCGGTGTTGTTAAACCACGCGCACAGCCGGTCGCCGTCCCCCTGCCGGACAAGCTTTAACAGCGCCCCTTCCTGCGAAAGTGCAAGGGTGCCTTTTTGCAGGCATTTCCGGGACGCTCGCAGGCTTCCAAGCTTTTTGGTAAAGGCCAGCAGCTCCTGATCCTCGTGCCCCCAGGGAAAACATCCCCGGTTAAAGGGATCCTTATAGCCCTGCATGCCGGCTTCGTCCCCATAGTAGACGCAGGGGAGCCCCGGAAGCAGATATTGCAGCGCCATAGCGAGCTTGAGCCGCTGTTTTCCCAGTGCATACTGATCCAGTGTCAACGCCCGCTGAGATTGCCAGTTGCGGTCATGTCCCTCGCAGGATTCCCCCGCCAGTTCGGTGATTGCACGGGCCGTGTCGTGGGTGGACAGGGAATTGAGCAGCACGTCCAGCGCAGGTTTTGGATAATTTTCCACGATGGACATCACCCGGTTGACAAAGCAGGGCACATCACCGCCCCGGGCAAAGTCCAAAATCGCGTTTCGAAACGGGTAATTCATCACCGAATCCAGCTGCCGCCCAATGAGATACCGGCGGCGCTGGCCGTAGCTTTCCTTGTTGGAGGCGTCCTCCCACACTTCGCCGATGAGAATAGCTTCCTTTGAATGGGCTTTTACCGCCTGGCGCAGCCCGTCCAGCATCTTGTCGGGGAGTTCGTCCGCCACGTCCAAGCGAAAGCCGGTGGCGCCCATTCCCAGCCAATATTCAACAACCCCCTGGGAGCCGCAGATAAAATCGTAAAATCCCGGGTTGCACTCGTCGGTTTCTGGCAGGGTGGTAAATCCCCACCAGGAATGATAGGCATCCGGGTAGTGGGTAAACTTGTACCAGGAATAATAAGGGCTGTCCGGGGAATTGTACGCCCCCAGGGAGGGATAGCGTCCTTCCTTGTTAAAATACACGCTGTCGCTGCCGGTGTGGGAAAACACCCCGTCCAGCACCACGCCGATCCCCATGGCCTTCGCTTCCGCGCACAGGGCTTTAAACTCCTCATTGGAACCCAAAAGGGGATCAATCCTCCGGTAATCCGCCACATTGTACCGATGATTGGAATGGGCCTCAAACACCGGATTTAAATACAGGCAGGTGACGCCCAGTTCTTTTAGGTAACCAAGCTTCTGCCGGATGCCTTCTAAATCGCCGCAGAAGTAGTCGTTGTTGAGCACCCGTCCCTGGGCGTCCGGCTGGTAAAAAGGCTGGCCGCCCCAGTCGGAGCGCAGAATCCGGTCGCCCGGCACATCGGGATGCCGCCGCCCGCTGTAGCAAAACCGGTCGGGGAAAATCTGATAAAACACCCCGCCCTTGAGGTGCTCAGGGGTTGTGTACCCGTGTTCGTACACCGTCTGCTGGAACCGCGAGACCTCTTCGCCTCGGCACAGGGTGCCCGTACTGCCAAAGTCCTTTTTGACAAACAAATCCCCCTTGGAGGTGCACAGCTTAAAATAATACCAGTAAATTCCCGGCTGGTCAAAGCGATAAGCCGCCGTATACGCCCGGCCGTCCCCGCCGCCCGAGGAATTCTCCGGGAACATCTGGACGTAAAAATCCTCGCCCCCGTCCCGGCAGACCACAAAGCCCACATAGGTTTCTCCCAGGTTTTCGGGGATCCGGATGGTAAACCGGATCTCTGTTTCCTGTTCCACCGCGCCGAACACCGACTTATAGCCCGGATCCCAGCTTTGATACACCTGATGCGACATGGATTCGACCTCCACAACTTTTTTCATCCCGGCAAAGGCGCCCATCCTGCGTTCCACCCTCGGAAAAAAGGACTTCGCCCAACTGTTTCTATACTAGTATATCATATTTTTCCGGTGAATTTCAAAATTTATACCTCCAGATTTTGAAACGCTTTTTTAAAAAACGATTCGGTCGTTCCCCCGTGCACCCGGTTGTACCGCTTGAGGGAAAACAAGCTGTCCGGATCCCCTTGTTTAACCCGGCTGATTCCTGACGCACAGGATAGGCTGGCCTGAAACCCCAGTTCCTTGATGATCTCTTCGCTGTGCTTGGCGATGTAGCCAAAGGGATAGGTAAAACAGGTGGGGGCTTTTCCCGTGGCCTGCTTGATTTTTTCCTGGGTGAGCATTAAATCGTCCTGCAGCGCTTGTTTATACTCCTCCACGGTCTCTCCCTTGACCATCCGGGCTCCGTGCCGCGGCCCTTTCTGCTCGTGCATATCGTAGGAGTGGTTTTGTATTTCCACAAACCCGCTTTGCTGCATCTCTTTTACCTGTTCCCAGGTCATGTAGCTGTAACTGATGTTCTTCTGCACATTGCCCGAGTACAGGTCGGAATAGGCTCCCACTACCGACACCACCGCTTTGGCGTTATATTTTTTCAGGATGGGCAGGGCGTACTCATAGGTGCTCTCATACCCATCGTCAAAGGTAATCATCACCGGCTTTTTGGGCAGCGGCGTCCCTTGGTTTACATAATGGATCAGATCCTCCACTACCACCGTGGTAAAGCCCTGGTCTTTCAGGTATTTTACATCGCTTTCAAACTCCTCGGGGGAGACCACATACGCCCCCAAACGCTTTTTCTCCTTGAGCATGTGGTGATACATTACAATGGGGACCTGTACGCCTTCCTCCGCCGTTTTCGGTTCAGCGGAGCTCGTCTCCTTGCCCGAAGCCTGCGCCGCGTCCCGGGGTTCAAACAAAAAGCATGCGCCCGCCACCACCAGCACCGCGCACAAAAAACTGATGAGCTTGTAATTGAGTTTGACAATCACCGCAAGTTCCCCTTTCCAGTTCCACTGTTACTAAAGGTATGCGCGGACAAAATTCTTTATTCAGGGACAAGGATGACCTTCATCCGCTAAAAATGCAACTCCCTATGTAAAAAACGCCGAATGCAGCGTCCATGCTCCTACTCGGCGCGAAAAGATACGTTTTCTCGGAACTTTCAAAGAATCGTCACATGATCGTCACATAGGGGAGTATACTATTACTTGTAGGCAAAAGCACAGGCGGCGGCGAAAGCCGCCGTCCAATCCCCCCTAATTACTCTCTTTTTCGCAGCAGCGCCGGATGGAAGCTTCCATCCGGCGCTGCTGTTTGTGTTTCATCGGGCAGGGGAGAAGGGCGCCCGTCCTCGTCTGAAGCGACGCAAAAAGGGCCGGCGCGCCCGAACGCGCGCCGGCCCTTTTTCAACCCGTCTTACATGGTTTCTTCGATATATTTTACAATGTCGCCGACGGTTTTAAAGTTTTCGTACTGATCCTCGCCGATCTCGATGTCGAACTCATCTTCCAGAGCCATCACCAGGTCCACGATACCCAGGGAATCCGCGCCCAGATCGTCGATCACAGAAGCTTCCATGGTCACTTTATCCTCGTCCACGTCCAGCTGATCCACTAAAATTGCTTTTACCTTGTCGAATACCATTTCTAAATTCCTCCTGTAAAAGTCTGCTCAAACAATCTGTTTGAAACGTCGTCATTTATTTTTATGCCCAAATCTGGGCAAAAAAAGCATTATTCCACTGCCGGCTCGGAAAACGCGCCGATTTTTCTGAACTTATTATAACGGCTATCCAGTAAATTTGCAAGATCCTTTTGCAATAATCTTGCAAGGGCCTCGTTTAAATACTCCGAAAGGGTTTCCGCCATCTGCCGGGGATTGTTGTGGGCTCCCCCTGCGGGCTCGGGAATAATCTGCTCGCACACGCCCAATTCCCGCAGATCCTCCGCGGTGATGCGCATAATCTGCGCCGCCTCTTTTTCCCGGGAGGCGTCCTTCCACAGGATGGACGCAAACCCTCGGGGAGAGATCACCGAGTAAATGGCGTTTTCCAACATCGCCAACTCGTCGCAGACTCCCAGCGCCAGCGCGCCGCCGCTTCCGGCTTCGCCCAGGACGATGGAAACCACCGGGGTCTTCAGGGTGCTGAACTCAAACAGGTTGCGGGCGATGGACTCGCCAATGCCCCGTTCCTCCGCCTGGACGCCGCAGAACGCGCCGGGGGTGTCAATAAAGCAGATCACCGGCCGGTGGAACTTTTCTGCCTGTTTGGCCAGGCGCAGCGCCTTGCGGTAGCCCTCGGGGTGGGGCATGGAAAAATTGGTCTTTTTATTTTCTTCGATGTCCCGGCCCTTGACCTGGCCCAGCACCGTGACGGGCATGCCGTTTAGGCGGGCGATCCCGCCTACAATGGCCGCGTCGTCCCCGAAGTGACGGTCGCCGTGCATCTCGTAAAACTCGTCAAAAATCAGCGGGATGTAGTCCCGGATCGTGGGGCGGCCCTTGTGGTGGATAATTTCAATGCGCTCCCAGGCGTTTAATTCGCTCATACCGGGTCACCGTCCTTTTCATGGAGTTTGATGAGCTTGGACAGGGTGCGCCGCATCTTGCTGCGTTCCACAATCATGTCCGCAAAACCGTGCTCCAGTTGGAATTCCGCCGACTGGAACTCGTCGGGCAGCCGCTGCTTGATGGTGTCCTCGATCACCCGGCGGCCTGCAAACCCCACCAAAACCTTGGGTTCGGCGATGATAATATCCCCCAGCGAGGCAAAAGAAGCTTCCACGCCGCCGGTAGTGGGATCGGTAAGCACGGTGATATAAAGGCCGCCCGCGTCGCTGTGCCGCTTGGCGGCGGCAGAGGTCTTGACCATCTGCATCAACGAGACGATCCCCTCCTGCATCCGGGCTCCTCCCGAGGCTGCGAACACCACGATGGGCAGGCGCTTTTCGGCGGCACGCTCAAAGGCCCGGGCAATTTTTTCGCCCACCACAGAGCCCATGGAGGCCATCATAAACCGGGAATCCATCACCGCGATCACGCAGGGGTGCCGGCGGATGGTGCACTCGCCGGTGACCACCGCTTCACTGAGGCCGGTTTTCTGCTGCAAATCCGCGACCTTTTCCTCGTAATCCGGGAACCCGATGGGATTTAAGCTCACCATCGCCCGGTCGTATTCCACAAAGCTCCCTTTGTCCACCGTCAGGTCCAGCCGCTCCCGGGCGGACAGGCGGGAATGATAGCCGCACTCCGAACAGACCTTGGCCGACCCGATAAAATCGTCCATAAACATGACGTTTTTGCATCGGGGGCACTTGAACAGAAGGTCCGAGGGAATCGAGACCTTCTTGCTTTTGTCCGTCGGACTTTTGTCATCCATCCGGAATTTGACCACTTTAAATAAATCTTCCAGCAAGGCTGCACCCACCTTTTCCAATGTGCTGTTAAGCCGCCGCTATTGCCGTCAGGCAAAATTATGGCGTCCCAAAAAGCCGATGTCGTAATTGCCGGACTCAAAGTCCTCGTTTTTCACCAGGTTTAACTGGTAATCAATGTTGGTATCCACGCCGTCCACCAAAAATTCCGCCAATGCCCACTTCATCTTCATGATGGCCTCCGGCCGGGTGGGGGCGTACACGATCAGCTTGGCGATCATACTGTCGTAATAGGGGGGGATTTCATACCCCTGGTACACCGCGGAATCCACCCGCACGCCAGGGCCTCCCGGCATGTGCAGCCCTTGGATTTTTCCCGGGCTGGGGCGGAAATTGAGCTTGGGATTTTCTGCATTAATTCTACACTCTATCGCGTGGCCTGTCAACTTGATTTGATCCTGGGTCAAAGAAAGCTTTTCCCCAGCCGCCACCAACAGCTGCTGCTTGACCAGGTCCACCCCGGTGACCAGCTCGGTGATGGGGTGTTCCACCTGGATCCGGGTGTTCATCTCCATAAAATAGAAGTTCTCCTGGTCATCCACCAAAAACTCCACGGTCCCCGCGTTGTAATAGCCGCAGGCCACCGCCGCTTTTTTGGCGGCCTCGCCCATGCGCTCCCGCAAAGCGGGGTTCATAAAGGGGCTGGGGGTTTCCTCCAGCATCTTCTGGTTGCGCCGCTGCAGGGAACAGTCCCGCTCTCCCAAGTGGATCACGTTGCCGAACTGGTCGGCCAGCAGTTGGATTTCAATGTGCCGGGGATTTTTGATGAATTTTTCCACGTATACCCCGTCGTCCCCAAAGCAGCTTAGCGCCTCCTGCTTGGCAGCGGTGACGGCGGATTCCAAATCCTCTTCCTTTTCCACCAGGCGGATGCCCCGGCCGCCGCCGCCGGCGCTTGCCTTAACCATCACCGGGTATCCGATGACGGCGGCCACGGCCTTCGCTTCGTCCATGGTGTTGACAAGCCCGTCGCTGCCGGGCACCACGGGAACCCCTGCGCTTTTCATGGTCTCCTTGGCCTGGGCCTTATCTCCCATCAGGTCGATGGAGGAGGGATCCGGCCCGATAAACGCCACGCCGCATCGTTTGCACATCCGTGCAAAGGTGGCGTTTTCCGATAAAAATCCAAACCCGGGATGGATGGCTTCCGCGCCGGTGACCTCGCAGGCCGCCAGGATGGATTTGACGTTTAAGTAACTGTCCTTGCTGGACGCCGGGCCGATGCAGATGGCCTCGTCCGCGATCTGGGCGTGCAAAGCGCCCCGGTCCGCCTCGGAGAACACCGCGACGGTGCGCACCCCCAGCTCCCGGCAGGCGCGGATCACCCGCACAGCGATCTCGCCCCGGTTGGCAATTAAAACTTTGTTAAACATGTTCTACGACTATCCTTTCGTCAAGGCCGGTCCATTGCCCGCGCCAAAAGGCGCGGAATGACCCCATTCCCAAATCATCGTCGGGCTTCAGGAACCGCCGCCGTGTTATTCTGCGCTGCCCAAAGCGAAGGTGATCTCCGCCGTCACCACTTTTTTACCGTTTACCGTGGCCACAGCCTTGCCCACGCCGATGCTGCCCTTTTGGCGGATGATTTCCACCTCCAGCGTCAGGGTGTCCCCGGGAACCACCTTGTCCCGAAAGCGCGCCTTGTCAATTCCGGCAAAATAAGCGATCTTGCCCTTGTTTTCCGGCAGGGAAAGGGCGCACACCGCGCCGGCCTGGGCCAGCATCTCGATGGTGAGCACGCCGGGCTGCACCGGCTCCTGGGGGAAGTGTCCCTTGAACCAGAACTCGTCGGTTTTTAAGTGTTTTTTCGCCACCACCCGCACGCCGGGCTCCAGTTCCTCCACCTCGTCAATGAGCAGGAAGGGATCCCGGTGGGGGATGATCTGTTTGATCTGTTCAATATCCAAAAGCGCCATAACCGCCGCTCCTTTCGTTTTGCGGGATTCCCGCCTTGCCGGCGGGCGCTCCGCTTTTATTTGATGAGCATAATGGGCTGGCCGAATTCCACCGCCTGGCCGTTTTCGCAGAGGATTTCCACGACTTCGCCGTCGTACTCGCTCTGGATTTCATTCATCAGCTTCATGGACTCGATGATAAACAGCACGTCGCCCTTTTTCACCTTTTGGCCCACCTCCACAAAGGGGGCTTTATCCGGGGAGGGGCTGGCGTAAAAGGTGCCCACAATGGGGGATTTCATCACGTTGCCCTGGACTGTGGGCGCACTGCTTGCCGCAGCGGAAGCCTCGTCCGCCGAAGGGCCGTCCGCCCCGGTGATGATGGCCATGGCCTCGGATTCAGATGGATGGAATTCCGCAAGGGTTCCGCTGCCCGTATTGCCGCTCATGTTGATGACTGGCGCCGGCTGCTTTTTCGCGGAAAGCCGAAGCTTAAAGTCGCCGTCTGCGACGCTTAATTCCCCCAGGCCGGTTTCCCGCATGGCCTGCATCAGTTCTTTGATCTGTTCAACCGAAATCTTCAGGTTCTCCATGGTATTCTTTCTTCCTTTCGTTAGCCCTCGTATTTCTTCAGGCAGAGGGTGGCGTTGTGTCCGCCGAAGCCCAGGGAGTTGGTCAGCGCGACCTTGATCTCCTTGGCGCGGGCCCCCTCGGTCACATAGTCCAAATCACAGTCCGGATCGGGGATCTTGTAGCCCACAGTGGGGGGGATGACTCCCTCTTCCAGCGCCTTGGCGCAGACGATGGCCTCCACCGCGCCGGCAGCTCCCAGCAGATGGCCGGTCATGGACTTGGTGGAGCTGACGGCGACGGTTTTCGCCGCGTCCCCCAGGGCGGTTTTGATGGCCCCGGTCTCGCCCTTGTCGTTAAGGCCGGTGGAGGTCCCATGGGCGTTGATGTAGTCCACTTCACCGGGGGAAACGCCCGCTTCCTCCATGGCAAGCTCCATGGCTTTGGCGCCGCCCGCACCGGTGGGGTCGGGAGCGGTCATGTGATACGCGTCGCCGGTGGCGCCGTAGCCCACGATCTCCGCGTAGATTTTGGCGCCCCGGGCCTTGGCGTGTTCCAGTTCTTCCAGAACCAGGATGCCGCCGCCTTCGCCCATGACAAAGCCGTCCCGCTCAGCGTCAAAGGGGATGGAGGCGCGGTCTGGGTCCTCGCTTTTGGACAAAGCGGTCATGTTGTTAAAGCCCGCCAGCGAAAACTTGGTGCAGGCGGCTTCCGCACCGCCGGTGACGCAGGCGTCCAGATAGCCGTGCTTAATGTTGCGAAACGCCTCGCCGATGGCGTGGTTTGCCGAGGAACACGCGGTCACCGTGGCGTAGTTTGCGCCCTTAAAGCCGGTTTTCATCGCGATGGTGCCCGCCGCCATGTTGGTGATCATCATGGGGATAAAAAACACCGACACCCGCCGGGGGCCCTTTTCGATGAAATTGTTGTGCTCATCCTCCCAGGAGTGCAGGCCGCCGATGCCGCTGCCCACGATGACGCCCACTCGGTACGGGTCCAGGTCTTTTAAATCCGAGCCGCAGTCCTCCATGGCTTCCTTGGCGGCGGCCACGGCGAACTGGCAGTACCGGTCGGTGCGGCGCATCTCTTTTTTATCCATCACGGTCAGGGGGTCGAAGTCCTTGACCATGGCCGCCACCTTGACCGGCACGTCGGAGGTGTCGAACTCGTCGATCATCTTAATGCCGTGGCGGCCGGCCTTGATGGAATCCCAAAAGCTTTGGGCGTCAAGACCGATGGGGGTCACCGCGCCGATTCCTGTTATCACAACTCTACGATTCATGTTTGTTCCTTCCTTTCCGGATGTCCCGCCTCTCCCCAAGGGAGCCGCCCTTACCGGCGGACGCGGAGCCTCTGGTTTGACTGTGCCGGTTTACGTCCTGCACAGAGTCTTTACATCATCATCGCGCCGTCCACCACAATGACCTGGCCGGACACATAGGACGCGTCCTCCGACGCCAGGAAGGACACCACCGAGGCGACCTCCTCCGGCTTGCCGTACCGGCCCATGGAGACAAGCTTCATGGATTCCTCTTTGACCTTTTCGGGAAGCTCTGCGGTCATGGGGGTTTCGATGAACCCGGGGGCCACCGCGTTGCAGGTGATGTTTCTGGAGCCCAGCTCCTTGGCGGTGGTCAGGGTCATGCCGATGATCCCCGCCTTGCTGGCGGAATAATTGATCTGCCCCGGGTTGCCGTACAGCCCCGCCACCGAGGAGATGTTGATGATGTGCCCGCTCTTCTGGCGCATCATCACGCCGCCCACATGACGGGTCATGTTGAACACGCTTTTGTAGTTGACATTTGTCACAACGTCAAACTGGTCCTCACTCATGCGCACCAGCAGGCCGTCCTTGGTGATGCCCGCGTTGTTGACCAGCACGTCGATGGAGCCGAACCGCTCCTTGACCGCCTTGGTCATGGCCGCGCACGCCTCAAAGTCGGACACGTCGCACAAAAAGCATTCGGCCTCCACGCCGTATTCCCGGCAGGCGGCGGCCACGTCGTTGCCGCCGTTTTCCTGTTCCGCCGCACCCCGGCAGTTGACCGCGATGTTAAACCCGTCCTTTGCAAGCCGCTTGGCGATGCACGCTCCGATACCCTGGGAAGCGCCTGTGATCAATGCTGTCTTAGCCAATGGTAACACCCCTTTTTTGTTCCAAATGTTTGATAAGCTCCCCGGCGTCGCCGAACAGCTCCTGTACGATTTGTTTGCAGGGCTTGATCTCCTGTACCATTCCGGCGATCTGCCCCGCCATAAAGCTCCCGTTTTCCTTGTCGCCGTCCACCACAGCCTTGCGCAGGGAACCCACCGACAGCTCCTCGAATTCCTCGGGAGTGCCGCCGTTTTTCTCAAAGTCCGCAAGCTTCCGGGTAAACTTGTTGCGCACGCTGCGCACGGGATGGCCGGTCATCCGGCCGGTGACCGCCGAGTCGGTGTCTTTGGCGGCCAGCACCAGCTGTTTGTAGTTGTCGTGGATGTTGCACTCGCAGCTTGCTAAAAACCGGGTGCCCACCTGGACGCCCTCGGCCCCCAGCATCAGGGCCGCCGCAACGCCCCGGCCGTCCGCGATCCCGCCGGCGGCGATCACCGGGATGTCCACCGCATCCGCCACCTGGGGAACCAGGCACATGGTGGTGATCTCCCCGATGTGGCCGCCGGCCTCACACCCTTCGGCCACCAAAGCGTCCGCGCCCATGCGCTCCATCCGCCGGGCCAGCGCCACCGACGGGATCACCGGGATGATTTTGATCCCGGCGGCCTTCCAGCCCTCCATGTACTTGCCGGGGCTGCCGGCTCCGGTGGTCACCACCGGGACTTTTTCGTCGATCATCAGCTGGGCCAGATCCGCCGCATGAGGGCTCATCAGCATGATGTTGACCCCAAAGGGCTTGTCGGTCAGGGTGCGGCACCGGCGGATCTGCTCCCGGACATATTCTGCCGGGGCGGAGCCCCCCGCGATCAGGCCCACCCCTCCGGCGTTGGACACCGCGGCGGCTAAGCCCGCGTCGGCCACCCAGGCCATGCCGCCCTGGAGGATGGGAAATTCGACCCCAAGCAGGTCGGTCACTCTTGTTTTAAACATTGCGGTTTCCTTTCCGTTTTAATACTCAAATACGGCCGCGCCGAACACCAGGCCCGCGCCAAAGCCCACTAAGCCCACCTTGTCGCCGGGCTTTAAGCGGTTCTGGCCCCTCAGCTCGTGGAGACAGATGGGGATGCAGGCGCTGGAGATGTTGCCGTACCGTTCGATGTTCAGATAGAATTTTTCCAAAGGCAGCCCTAAGTTTTTGGCCGCCGTCTGGATAATCCGGTAGTTGGCCTGGTGAGGGATAATGATGTCCAGGTCGCCGGGGGTAAATCCGGCCTTTTCGCAGGCCTTTTGCAGGGCCTCGGGCATTTTGGTGGTAGCGAATTTATACACCTCGTTGCCCGCCATATACATGTAATGCTCGTTCCCCTGGGGGAACAGTTCCTGAAAGCGTTCGGCCTTTTCCCGGTTGGTAAAGGCGTTGCCCGGCCGGATGGACTGGGCGTAGATTTTATCCGCTCCATAGCCGTTGGCCATCAGGTAAGAGTAAAAAGGCGCGTCCGCCGCCGTGATTACCGCGGCTCCCGCTCCGTCCCCGAACAGCACGCAGGTGGAACGGTCGGTGTAATCCACCAGCTTTGTAATGTTTTCGGGACTGACGATCAGCACGGTGTTCACGTCGTCCTCGGTGGCGATGTACCGCCGGGCCATGTCCAGCGCGTACACAAACCCCGCGCAGGCGCAGTTGATGTCGATGGAAAAGGCGTGCTCGATCCCCAGCTTGCCCTGGACGATGTTGGCGGTGGCAGGGGTGTAATAATCCCCGGTGACGCTGGTGCACAGCACCAGGTCGATGTCATCGGGGGAAACCCCCGCGTTTTCCATGGCCATTCTGCCCGCCTCGGCCCCCATGTACCAGGAAGGCTCCCCGTCGGACAGGTGCCGGGTCTTGATGCCGGTGCGCTGGGTGATCCACTCGTCCGAAGTGTCCACGATCTTCATATAATCCTCGTTGGCGGCCACGGTCTCGGGCACATACATGCCTGTGCCGATGATCTTGATGCCCTTCATAAATTCTCGTCCTCCGTTTCACTTCGCAAGGCCCGCGCACTTGCCAAGCTTTGCCGAACTGTGTTATCATCGTAATAGAATGTCCGCCGCGCCGTTTTGCCCGGCAAGACCAGGTGAGGTTCCAGATTGGTTGCAGACCCCGCCAATTGTATCCTATTCTATTAATTTTATTAGCAACCGGCCCTTTTGTCAATAATAAACGGTGCGAAACGACCGCATCCGACCATTCTTTACAAGCCCTGCGGTAAATTTCACAAAACGTTCACAACCTGTCCGGAGCAGGGCCTCCTGTTCCCCGGCAGGCTCTTTCAGAAAGGATGAAACGCAATGGTAAAACCGGTCTTTTTATTCTCGGGACAGGGGTCCCAATACAGCGGAATGGGCAAGGAGCTCGCAGCCCTCTGCCTCGCCTCGGCCAGGGTGTTTGAGTGCGGCTCCGACGTGCTGGGATTCGATCTGGCCGCCGCCTGCTTTGAGGGGGAGGACGCCTTTTTGGCCCAGACCAAAGTAAGCCAGCCCGCCATCTTTGCCACCAGCCTGGCGGCGCTGGCGGCGGTGAAGGAGCAGGGTGTGGAGCCCATGGCCGTGGCGGGCCATTCCCTGGGGGAGTATGCCGCCATGGTGGCGTCCGGGATGCTGTCCATGGAGCAGGGGTTTGAGGTGATCCGCCACCGGGCCGCCGCCATGCAGGCCTGCGCCGAAGGTCAGGACGGCGCCATGTACGCCATCGTGGGGCTGGCGGCGGACGTGATCCAGCAGGCCTGTGAGGAAACCGAAGGCTATGTGGTTCCCGTCAACTACAACTGCCCCACCCAGACCGCCATTGCGGGGGAAAGCGCCGCGGCGGCGAAGGCGGCGGAGCTTCTTTCCTCCAAAGGCGGCCGGGCCATCAAGCTCAACGTCAGCGCGGCGTTTCACTCGGCGCTGATGCAGCCTGCCGCGGACGAGTTCTACGAGGCGATCAAGGACGTTGCGTTTGGGGAACCCAGCATTCCCTTTTACTCCAACACCCTGGGGAAACAGATGGAGGATTTCTCCGATATGCCCGGCTACCTTGCCCGGCACCTGAAAAGCCCCGTGTACTTTGTGGACGAACTAAACGCCCTGCAAGCCGCCGGAGCCCCCGCCTATGTGGAGCTGGGGCCGGGCAAGGTGCTCACCGGCCTTGTGAAAAAAACCTTCAAAGGCGTTTGCGCGGTGAACATTGAAAACGAAAAGACCCTGGATAAAGCTCTGGCGGCCTTAAAGGAGTTGGCGTAATGGAACAGGCAAGGCAATTCTGCGTGATCGGCTATCCGTTGGGGCACACCATGTCCCCGCCCATCCACAAACGGTTGTTTGCGCTTTCCGGCGACTCTCGCGCCCAGTACGGCGTGCGGGAAATCCCGCCGGAAGCTTTGAAATCGGAGGCGGAACTTCTATTAAAAACCATGACCGGGTTCAACGTGACCATCCCCCACAAGCTGGGAATCATGGACAGTCTTACGCATCTGGACGAAACCGCCCGGCGGTACGGGGCGGTCAACGTGGTGGACTGCCGCACCAAAACCGGCTACAACACCGACGTGGTGGGTTTTACCCGGGCGGTGCAGGGCATCGGCGGCTCCCTGAAGGGCCGGGTGCTGCTGCTGGGCTGCGGAGGCGCGGGCCGGATGATGGCCATTGAAACCGCCTTTTCCGGCGGGGGCCTTACCATGGCGGTGCGGGAAAGCGACCTGCCCGCCGCCCAGGCTTTGCAGGCCGAAATCGGCGAAAAGGTCCCGGGGGCGGCGGTCGATGTGACCACCCTGGACAACATCTGCGGGGAGTTTGACCTTTTGTGCAACGCCACGCCGGTGGGCATGTATCCCCATGACGACGCCTGCCCGGTGGGCGAAGATGTGATCGCCCGGTGCGGCTGCGTATTCGACGCGGTGTACAACCCCCACGAGACGGTGCTAATAAAGACCGCCCACCGGCTGGGCAAGCAGGCGGCGGGGGGAACGGCCATGCTGGTGTGGCAGGCGGTGGCCGCCCACGAAATCTGGGACAACGCCTCCTACTCTCCAGCGGACATCCAGGCGCTGATCCAGGAGATGGGCGAAAGGGTGCAGGCGGATTTCCGCTGAGAAGCTCTTTCAATTACACGGCAAGGAAAAAGGACAAACGCTTTATGAATCATATTTACCTATGCGGCTTTATGGGCTGTGGAAAATCCACGGTAGGAAAACAGCTTGCCAAGCTTAGCGGCTGCCGGTTTGTGGATCTGGACGACTATATCGTGGAACAGGCGGGGAAGCCGATCCCCCGAATCTTCGCGGAGCAGGGGGAGGCCGCCTTCCGGGAACTGGAAACCCGCTGTCTGCTTGAGCTGGGTGAAAAGCCCCGGATGGTGATCGCTACCGGCGGCGGCACCCTGATGCGGGAACAAAATGTGCAGGCCGTCCGCCAAAGCGGCGACGTGGTGTTTTTGGACATCCCCTTTGAGGAGTGCTACGCCCGCATCAAGGACGATCCCAACCGGCCGGTGGCGGCCCGGAGCACCCGGCAGGAGCTTTTGGACCTTTACAACGCCCGCCGGCGGGCGTATGAATCGGCGTGTCGGGTGCGGATCGGACAAACCATGAGCCCTTTGGCCACCGCCGAGGAGATTTTGCGGCATCTGTAAGGCGCGGATATCCCAGCCTCTATAACAGAAGAAAAGAGAGCGACTATGATACGAGTATTAGCCATCGGCGACGTGGTGGGCGCCCCCGGATGCGAGTTTGTCCGCCAGCGCCTGCCGGGCATCAAAAAACAACTGGACGCGGATTTTGTCATCGTCAACGGGGAAAACTCCGCGGTGGGCAACGGGATTCTGCCCTCCTCCGCCGGGCATCTGCTGGACAGTGGGGCGGACGTGATCACCACCGGGAACCACGTGTTCAAGCGGCGGGAAATTTATCCTTTTCTGGAGGAGACCCCCAACCTGATCCGGCCGGGAAACTACCCGGACTCCTGCCCCGGCAGCGGGGTGTACCTGTACGACGGCGGCCGGTTTACCGCGGCGGTCATCAACCTGCTGGGGACGGTGTACATGGACCCGCTGGAAAGTCCCTTTTCCGCCGCGGACCGGCTGCTGGGACAGATCGACACTCCGCTGGTGTTTGTGGACATCCATGGGGAGGCCACCAGCGAAAAGCTGGCCCTGGCGTATTACCTGGACGGCCGGGTCTCCGCCGTGTTCGGCACCCACACCCACGTGCAGACCGCCGACGAGCAGATTCTTCCCGGGGGCACCGGGTGCATCACCGACCTGGGGATGACCGGGCCGGTACGCTCAATCCTGGGGGTCAAGCCGGAATGCGTGATCGCCCGGTTCACCACCTGCATGCCCGCCCGGTTTGAAACCGCGAAAGACCCCTGTGTTTTGTGCGGCGCTCTGTTTACTGTGGAGGAAAAATCGGGACAATGTGCGCAAATTGAGCGGATTCGTTTTGAATAAAATTTACAATAATTTCATAAAAACCTCGTTTTTTTTGGTTTCTTTATTGAAAGAACGCAAAAAAGCATGTATAATATGATGTACAGAGATCTTTGAGGAACTGAAAAACGGAGGAACCAATTATGGACATTCTAAAAGTCTCAGCAAAATCGGTGCCAAATTCCGTGGCGGGGGCCATTGCGGGGGTCATCCGTGAAAGCGGCGCGGTGGAAATTCAGGCGGTGGGCGCGGGCGCTGCCAACCAGGCGATCAAAGCGATTGCCATCGCCCGGGGATATATGGCCCCCGCGGGGGTGGATCTGATCTGCATTCCAGCCTTTGCCAATGTGGAAATCGACGGGGCGGAGCGTACTGCCATCAAGCTGATTGTGGAGCCCCGGTAATCATCTTTTGCGTACACAGACACAAAAACGGCGCCTGCCAAATGTTTCTTGGGTAGGCGTTTTTCATTTTAGGGGGACTTTTATGAAACGTGTAAAGCCCGGACGGGCGCCCTCCGCCATGAACGGATGCGGGGCGCTGTTTGCCTCGCTGTTCGGAATCGTGTGGATTGTGGTGGCGCTGTCTTTCGGTGCGCCGCTGTTTTTCATCCTGTTCGGCGTGATTTTTATTCTGCTGGGAATTATCCAGGCGGTCTATCACTTTTTTAACGCCGGCAGCAAGCGCCGTTTCTCCGTCTTTGACATCACCGAGGAAAGGGAAGAACCCGACCCGCTCGACAATTTCTTTCAGCAGGAACAGCCCCCACGGCCTGTGCGGCCCGCCGCTTCCGGGACATTTTGTCCCTACTGCGGCGCACCTACGAAGGCGGATTTTGCTTTTTGCCGCAAATGCGGAAAAAAGCTCCCCTAATGACGAACATTTCCAATCAAAAACCGGGGACACGCAAAGCGTGTCCCCGGTTTTTGATCTACAAGAGCTTTATGGCTGTTTCGGCCTGCAAATGTCCGCCAGGCAGTCGGCCGCCTCAGCCTCCATCCGGCTTTGGGCGATATCCCCCAGGGTGATGATGCCGTCCACCTTGCCGTTGTTTAGCACAGGAATGCGGCGCACTTTTTCCGCTTTCATCATGTTTACCGCGTCCTCCACCGTCTGGTCGGCAGTCAGACAGGCGGTGGTGGGGGTCATGATCTCGCTGACCATGACGCTTTGGGCGTCTTTGCCCTGGGCAAGGCACCGCACCACCAGATCCCGGTCGGTAACCATACCGCACAAATCCTTTCCGCTTAACACCGGCACTGCGCCCACATTTTTTTCGTTCATCACCCGGGCCACCTGGTCTAGGGTATCCTCTTTGTCCACGGTGACCACGTTCTTCGTCATCAGGTCTTTGATCTGCATCGCGTTTTCCATCCTTTCCACGACTGTTTTGCCGTATCACAATACCGCTTTTAGGATTCCCATGTTTTGCCGGGGTATTCCTGCGTGATTGACAAAGCCGGGACGGAAGATGTTCCGTCCCGGCTTTGTCATTTTTTAAAGGGAGCCATTCTTTTTTTCTTTTGTCCTGCCGTATAAAATATCCCAGTTGCGCTCCAGCACCTTAGGACCCCGGAAGCCGAAGGCCCGGGTTTTACACAAAGGCCGGATCGCGTCGTAGCGAAGCCGGGCCACCCTATCCTCCAAAAACGCCGGGATCAAGGTCTTTTTCGCCGTCCGGTTGTGGGGACAGACCTCCTGGCACCGGTCACACCCCCACAGCAGGCCGCCCCGGCGGATGAGTTCCTGCTCCTCGCCGGTAAGCGCCCCTTTTTTCTGGGTGATGTGCGACAGGCAGCGGGAGGCGTCCACGCCCTGCTCCCCGATGGCCTGCCCCGGACAGGCCGCCTGGCACCGGCCGCAGGACAGGCAGGAGCCGGTGTCCGGCGGGGAGCAGGGAAGGGGAAGGTCGGTGACAAGCTCCCCTAAAAACACAAAGCTTCCGTACTCCCGGGTGATGAGCAGGCCGTTTTTGCCCCGCACCCCCAGCCCCGCCCGGACGGCGCAGGCCACCTCCGGGATGGGAGATGCGTCCACAAAGGGGACAAAAGCTCCGCCCAGCCGGGCGGAAAGCTTGTCCGCCGCCTGTTCCAGGGCAGAGCGCACCACCCGATGGTAATCCGCCACCACCGCGTAGCGGGAAATATTCCGCCCGGGGGAATCCTCGGTCCGATAGGGAAAGGCGCACATCACCACCCGGCATGGATGCTCCGGCAGCCGGGACGCCGCCCGGCAGGGGAGAAGCTCCCTTTCCGGCGGAAAGGCGCAGATCCCCCATAAGGCGGCCCCGCAGCTTGTTAAAATCCGGCCGATCTGCTCCATTTGTCAACACTCCCCTTATAAAAGTATGCCGTTTTTCTGCTTTTTTCATTATAACAGCCCGGATTCAGAAAGACAATTCCCCTTGGAACCCGTCGCCCCGCGCCGGAATACTGTAATACGGGAGAGGTTCAAACTTTAACCGGTTAGGAGCGGATTACATATGCAATTGGATATAAGCGGCCTGCATCCCGTCTGGCAGGCCTTACTGGCAACCCTGTTCACCTACGGCGTGACCGCGGCGGGCGCGGCAGTGGTGTTTTTCTTCAAATCGGTCAACCGCAAGGTTCTGGACGCAATGCTGGGCTTCGGCGCAGGCGTGATGATCGCCGCCAGCTTTTGGTCGCTGTTGTCCCCGGCCATTGACCTGTGCGGGGAACTGGGCTACAACCAGTGGTTTTTGCCCGCGGTGGGCTTTTTGTGCGGCGGCGCCTTTGTAGTGCTGGCGGGCAAAATGCTGGAGCGATTCTCCTTTAAAGGCATCGGCGACCACAACAAGGCCCAGAGCCTGCGCCGGAGCATTCTCTTGGTGACGGCGGTCACGCTGCACAACATTCCCGAGGGCCTGGCGGTGGGCGTGGCGTTTGGCGGCGCGGCCCTTGGGATCCCCGGGTGCGGCGTGATCGGCGCGTCTCTGCTGGCCTTAGGGATCGGCCTGCAAAACTTCCCGGAGGGCGCGGCGGTGTCCCTGCCTTTAAGACGGGAGGGCTTTTCCAGAGGCAAATCCTTTTTGTACGGGCAGGCCTCCGGCATTGTGGAGCCCATTGCCGCAGTGCTGGGCGTGTTTGCAGCCCTGACCATCCGCAGCATTCAGCCCTTTCTTCTGGCGTTTTCCGCCGGGGCCATGATCGCAGTGGTGGCGGCGGAGCTGATCCCCGAGTCGGTGGAAAAAAACAAAAACCTGGCAGCCATGGGCGTGGTGTTTGGCTTCATCGTCATGATGGTGCTGGACGTGGCCCTGGGATAGCGCCAAACCTTTAAAAACGGCCTGGAAATGGACGCGGACGCGGCAGAATCCTCTCCCGCGCATCCGTATGCGTTTCCGGGCCGCTTTTTGCACCCTTTTTTTGACATTCCCCCGCCGGTATGCTATTCTTTTTTTGAGAGAAAAAGCCCCGGAACGTTCTGCGGGCGCACCAAAACAAGGGGGATCAAATCATGTCCTGCAAACAACCGTCCATATACCGCCGGTACCTGCCGGCCTTTTTGCTGCTGGCTGTGTCGTTTTCCTTACAGTCCCTTACCGTGTATAACATTTCCTCCTGGTGGGAGACCGCCAAAGCCGGCGCGGTGGTGCTGATGACAGCCTGCCTGTTTTCCATCAACCGGCCGGTGGCGTGGATTCAGCTGTGCGGCTCCGCGGCGGCGACGGTCCTGGCGGCGCTGCCGTCCACTGTGCAGAGGATGGTGAGCGGCAGCCTTTCCTCCGGGGAGGCTGCCGCTCTAATTTTGCAGGCGGGCTGTCTGTTTTTGTGCCTGCTGGCGGTTCCCCTGGGCAAAAAGCTCCCCAGGCGGTGGATGGCACCGCTTTTTGTGTGTGCGCTGACGTTTTTTGCCCGCTGGCTTGTCTGCGACCTTTTGTACACCCGGATGTTTGTCACCGGCGGGGAGCTTCAAACACTCCACCCCTCTGTGAAGCCGCCCTCGCCCTGGGGCGAGCTGGCCGGCTTTGCCGCCGCCTGCCTGCTGTACGGCCTTTTCTTTCTGCTCCGCAGGCTGGCCCGCGGCAAGGGAACCCGGCTCTACCGCCGGCTGTCCCGGGCGGCTCGCCCCCATTTAAAGGAGTGCCTGACGTTATTCTGCGTGCTGTTTTTCCTCCCGTTTTTGTTCCGGCACCTGTCGAACACGATGCTCATTTTTCAGCTTGGCATCACCTGGTTTGGAATGGCGGCCCTGTTTTCCAGGAACTCCTTTTATGGCTGGGCATGGTGGACGGTGACACTGTTCCGTTCGATCTGCTCCGCCGCCCTTTCGCTGCAGCTGGCCTTTTCAAGCGACCTATACCGGATGAATGGGATCAGCGCGCCCCTTTCTTTGGTCCTGCCGCTGTCTTATCTGCTGACTCCCTTGCTGTTTCGCCTCGTCAAACGCAAGCTGGCCGCAGGTCTGCTGGCCGTTTTCCTGTGCTCGTTGGTTTACTGGTTTGGACAGATTTCCACCGCCTTTCTATATGAATACAGCGACTCTTCGTTTTTCTGGACGTTTAGCATCTACACGCTGGCGGCCTTTGCCGTGGCGGCCGTTTTGTTTACGCTTTACCAACTGATCCTATCTCTGCGGGAGCGCCGCCGGCCCGCCGATCCCCTTGCGCAGGGAGAGCAGCCCGCGCCGTAATCCTTCTTGCAAAGTGGGACTGCCCGTGGTAGAATGAAAGCGTTCCATTTTCCCGTGAGAAAAGGAGGCCCGACTATGCCGAATCCCGACCGTCAGCAGAAGATCATCCGCTATGTGGCTTTGGGGATGGTGGGCATCATGGTGCTCAGCGTCCTGGGAACGCTGGTGTTCCAGTTCGCCTTTTGATCGAATGAAAAAATCCCCGGAGGAAAAACCGCCTCGTTTTTCCTCCGGGGATTTTTGTGTTTACCCGTCTGTTTTAAGCGTCAGGGCGATCACCTGGGGGCGGTCGAACACCCGGAAGGGGAACCGGCTGTTCCCCAAGCCCCGGCTGACGCACATCCCCCCGCCCGGCCACCGGTATAGCCCCGCGGTGTACTTGGGGAAGATCCCCTGGTGGGGGGCGTACAACGGCCCCACAAACGGCAGCCGCACCTGGCCCCCGTGGGCGTGCCCGGATAAGGTCAGGGGCACGCCGCTTTTTTCATAAAATGCCGCCCAGTCCGGACGGTGGGATAATAAAATCTGGAACCGCCCCGCGTGCTCCTTTTGCAGGCGGGCGAGCACCGCGCCCCGCTCATTGAGCACCTGGGAAGGGGAGTCTCCGGTGAGCTCCGGCGCCACTCCTGCCAGCCCCAGCAGGGCGATCTGCTCCCCGTTCCGGGAAAAAAGTGCGGACGCGTCGTCTAAAATCGTTACGCCGCGTTTTAAAAGTTCCGGTTTCAACGTTTTGTATACGGGCGTAAACGCCTCATGGTTGCCGGTGATGTAGTAGGTGGGGGCGGTTTTGACCGCTTCCTCCACAAACTCCAGGGCGGGGGAGAGCATATCCGCCCGGGTGCGCCGTTTGTCGATCAGATCCCCGGTAATCAGGATGGCCTCGGGCTCCGCCCGACGCACGGCTTTCATCAGCCGCCGCTGGCGCTTGCCAAACCGCTTGTTGTGCAGGTCGGAGATGTGGACGATCCGAAACCCGTCAAACCCCCGGGGCAGGGTGGGGAACTGTGCCGTCAGCCGGGTGAGCACCACGCTGTTGTCCTGCCATACGAAAAACAGCACTCCCAGCGCTATGAGCCCGCACAAGATCAAACACCAGATCATCCGACATCCTCCTTGTCCGGATAGCCCCAGCCGTCGATTCCCGCCCGGCGCATGGCGCCGAACAGACGGTAGGTAAAGCCGTGATCCTCCCGTTCCCGCTGGGCCAAAAACGCCTTGGTCTTTTCCCGGGAGGTGTTGCCGTCCGCCGGGCAGACGCTTTTGACCACCGGAAGCTGTGCCCGGACAGCCGCCCGGCGGACTTCCTTTTCCGGGGCGAACACCATGGGCCGGATCATGGTCAAATCCTTGCGGGACAGATAGCTTTTTGGGGAAAAACAGCCGATGCGCCCTTCGTTGAACAGGTTCATCACAAAGGTCTCCACCGCGTCGTCGTAGTGGTGCCCCAAAGCGACCTTGTTGCACCCGGCGGCCTTGGCCGCGTCGTGGAGCGCGCCCCGACGCAGGCGGGCGCACAACGAGCAGGGGTTGGGCTCCTTGCGCACGTCGAACACGATGGGGCCGATGTCGGTGCGCTCCAGGATGTATTCCACCCCCAACCGGCCGCACAAAGCCTGTATCTCGGAGTAGTCCCCCGGAACGCCCCCAAACTGGGGGTCCAGGGTGATGGCAACCACCTGGTAGTCGATGCCGATAAACCGGCGGAGCATGCACAATCCGGTGAGCAGCACCACCGAATCCTTGCCGCCGGACACGCCGACCCCGATTGTATCCCCGTCCTGGATGAGGTCGAACTCCTGGATGGCTTTGCGCATATAGCCCAACATTCTCTGCATGGATCTGGTTCCTCCGAAAGGGAAATTCTGGCAAAAATTCCCCCGCTTTATACTATATATAATAGGGGCCGATTTTCCGCCCCGGTTTCCGCCCCCTTATTATACCGTTCCACTGGGAAATTGGCAAGCGTTTTCACGTTTTCCACAGCCGGGGTGGGGAAGGGTGGAAAACTCCGGCTCAGGACAAAAGTTTCCGTTCCAGCTCCCGGCGCTCCAAAGTCTGAAAGCGGTTTTTTATCATCCGGTTGATGATCCGGGACACCGAGGAATCCTCCCGCTCTGCTGCATCCCGCAGCTTTTGCAGGACTTCGTAATCCAGGGTCACGCTGATTTTCTGCTTCATGCCATGGCGCCCTCCCGCTGGTTTTGGTGCTCCTGGTAATGCTCGCAGGCGGCGGATTCGGGTTTTTTCAGTTTTAACCGGGGAACGCCGCAGTGGCCCGCCTCGGTCTGCTTGAAGGTGATTTTCTCAAAGCCGTCCTCCCGAATGTAGTGCTGGTGAAAGTATTGACAATCCTTGCAGTGTTTG
>CAJFTY010000048.1 GCA_904420045.1 Candidatus Metaruminococcus caecorum
CGTGTCAACCGCCGCTGAAGCGTCGCCACAATTTTTATTTGGGCAAGCTCAGTGCGTTGTTTATCCATTGGACTTTCGGGTCGAAACTTAATTACAAAAATTGTTGTTGACACACCGTGTCAACCGCCGCTGAAGCGTCGCCACAATTTTTATCTGGGCAAGCTCGGTGCGTTGTTTATCCATTGGACTTTCGGGTCGAAACTTAATTACAAAAATGATGGATGGCACAACCTGCCATCTGCCCCTAAGCGGCACCATCATTTTTATCACCTTAGCCACAGAACGAAGCATCGCAGCGGGGTATCCCCAGCAAAAAGTCTGGTCGCAAACAGACGGCACACCGGATAAACAAAATATTGCCATGCGTTTCTTTGCTCAGCTTATGTTTTTTCCTGTTTTTATAAAAACATCATTTCCCCAGCATGAAGCCTTTTGAAAGGAATGATTATCCTCCATGTTAAACGCATCCGATATTCTGGAAACCATTCAGATGATCCAGGATGAACACCTGGATATCCGCACCATCACCATGGGTATTTCCCTGCTGGACTGTATTGATTCAGACCAGTCCAAAGCCTGCGGCAAGGTGTATGACAAGATCATGCGCAGGGCCCAAAATCTGGTGAGTGTGGGGGAGGCCATTGAAAAACAGTACGGTATCCCCATCATCAACAAGCGGATTTCCGTCACCCCCATCGCCATTGTTTCCGCCGCCTCCAAAGGCGACCCGGTGGAGTTTGCCAAAACCCTTGAAAAAGCCGCTCTGGCCTGTGGAGTCAACTTTATCGGCGGATACACCGCCCTGGTGCAGAAAGGATTTTCTGCCGGCGACAAGGAACTGATCGACTCCATCCCCGAGGCGCTGGCTGTCACCGATCACGTGTGCTCCTCCATCAACATCGGCTCTACCAAAACCGGCATTAACCTGGACGCCTGCCGCCTGATGGGCGAAATCGTGAAAAAGACCGCCCAACGAACGGCCGACCGGGACTGCATCGGCTGCGCAAAACTGGTGGTGTTCTGCAACGCGCCGGAGGATAACCCCTTTATGGCTGGAGCGTTCCACGGCGTGGGCGAGCCCGACTGCATGATTAACGTAGGCGTTTCCGGCCCCGGTGTGGTGCGCGCCGCGGTGGCTAAAGCCCCGGACGCCAACATCACTGAGATCGCAGACATCATCAAAAAAACCGCCTTTAAGATCACCCGGATGGGGCAACTGGTGGGTACCGAGGCCAGTCAACGCCTCCACGTTCCCTTTGGAATCGTGGACCTTTCCCTGGCCCCCACCCCAGCGGTGGGCGATTCCGTCGCCCACATCCTGGAGGAAATCGGCCTGGAGCGCTGCGGCACCCATGGCACCACTGCCACTCTGGCCATGCTCAACGATGCGGTGAAAAAAGGCGGTGTGATGGCGTCCTCCAAGGTTGGAGGGCTGTCCGGCGCCTTTATCCCCGTCACCGAAGACGCGGGCATGATCGACGCCGCCCGGTGCGGCGCGCTGTCCCTGGAAAAGCTGGAGGCCATGACCGCCGTGTGCTCAGTGGGGCTGGATATGATTAACATCCCCGGCGACGTCTCCCCTGAAACCATTGCTGCCATCATCGCAGACGAGGCGGCCATCGGCATGGTCAACTCCAAGACCACCGCAGTGCGGGTGATCCCCGCCATCGGAAAAAAAGTGGGTGAGGAATTGGAGTTTGGCGGTCTGCTGGGCAGCGGCCCCGTTATGAAGATAAATGATTATTCCAGTTCAAAATTTATTCAAAGAGGCGGCCAGATTCCCGCTCCTTTGCAGAGCCTAAAAAATTAGCGATATTGCCATAAAACAGGGCATAGGTTTAGAAACATTTTACCATTTTACTATTGTCAAATGATTTAAAAAGCTTTATATTAGAGATAACATCAAGGGAGATGGCCGCCGGCTTTTCTCCCTTGATTGGCGTTTATGGGAAATGAATTCATATAATTTAAATATTTTATTAACTTGCCGTACACAACTCTCTTGGCAAAGGCCATCCGAAAAGGAAGGACGGATTTCATGGATAAAATCATTGAAGCAATCCTGGAGATCGACCGGGAAGCCCAGCAGCGGATTGATGAAGCCCACCGGCAGGAGGGCAGCCTGGAGGAAGAACTCCAGCGGGAAAAGCAGGAGATGCTCCGCCAGCTGTCCGACCGCTCCCAGCAAAAGCTGCAAACGGTGCTTCACACCGAACACGAATACGCCGCCGGAAAAATCCGGGAGATCGAGCAGCACAAGGTACAGGTCCTTCAAAAGCTGGACAAAATCTTTCAGGACAACCATCAGCAGTGGGAACAGATCCTGTACGACCGGGTTCTGGGCCGATAACCGCCCTATTTTGTCATCTGAAACGGAGGTCGCTTTATGCTCAACTCTTTTACCAACAAGGCGATCCTTGCCAAAGCCCGCGCCATGTACGGCAACCGCCTGACCGAAGACGATTACAGCGAAATGCTCCGCAAGCGCTCGGTGAGCGAGCTGGCCGCCTATTTAAAGGGCACTGCAAACTATGCCGACGCCTTGCAGAACATCAACGAAACCGACGTGCACCGGGGACAGCTGGAAGCGGTGCTCCGGCGGGACCTGTTCAACCGTTACACCCGGTTGTGCCGGTATGAAAACGCTCGATCCTCCGAGGATTTTTTCTTTTACATCATCCTGAATGCGGAAGTCGACCAGATTCTGCGGTGTATTCTGCTGTTAAACGCCGGGGAACCCGAAAAATTTATCATCGATCTGCCGGGCTTTTTAATCAGCCACGCCACCTTCCCTCTGATGGAGCTGGCAAAGGTGCGCAGCTACAAAGACCTGTTGGAGGTCCTGCACGCCACTCCTTACGCGTCGATTTTAAAAAAGCTGCCGCCGGATGAAACCGGTATGCTGGATTACTCCCGGTGTGAAATCGCCCTGCGGACCTATTATTACAAACACCTGGAAGATCTGGTGAAAAAAAGCTTTTCCGGCAAAACCCGCTCAGAACTATTGGAGCTGATCCGGGTGGATATTGAACTGAATAACCTGTCAACGATCATCCGGCTAAAGGTGTATTTTCACAAGACGCCGGAGGAAATTCTCCCGTACTTATACCCCTTTTCCAGCAAGCTGTCCGGGCAAAAGCTCCACCGGCTAGTGGAGGCGCAGGATAAAGACGAGTTTTTAAAGGTCTTTTCCGATACGCCCTATGGTTCCAAAGTGCGGGACCGGGACTTTCTGTATGTGGAAGACTACACCAACCGGATCAGCTACCTGTACAATAAACAATTGCTCCGGTTTTCGGTGAACGCCCCCTGCGTGCTGTACACCTTTATGGTGTTAAGCCGGGTGGAGATTGGCAATATCATCAGTGTGATTGAGGGAATCCGCTATGACGTCCCCACCGCGGAAATCCAAAAGCTGCTTATTTTGTAAAGCTGCTTTTTTCTTGTGAAACAGGAAAAACATCCATTGGCGGCGGCTGCTTTAAAGAAAGCAGGCCGGCGGGACAATGAGAATTAAGATAAAAAAACGGCTGCGACGCAACTGTTTTTTAACAAATGAGGTGGTGTAAACATGGCGATTGAAAAGATGTCGCTTGTAAATCTGGTCGGCAGTCTGTCCGAACTGGACGACACCTTGATCCGGTGTTGTGAAAGCGGCAGCTTTCATGTGGAAAACTCAATTCACTCCACCCAGGGCGCCAAGGGGTTTGAGGTTTTAAACGAACCCAATCCTTACTCCAATACCCTCAGCAAGCTGGTGGACCTTTCCATCGAGCTGTCCATCCCCTTAGGTTACACGGATTTTTCCGGGTTTAGCCGCACCTGCTCCCAGATCGGCGAGGACGCCGGGGAGCTTGACCGCTCCTTAAAAGACCTGGGGGACCGGCGTCAGGCCGTCCGGCAGGAGATCGCACAGATGGAGCTCGCCAGCGTCCACGTAGAGCATCTGCGGGACCTGGACGTGAGCTTCGACCGGATTTTCTCCTCCAAATATGTGCGGTTCCGGTTCGGCCGGCTGCCCCGGGACGGCTATGAAAAATTGAGCTACTATGAAAAAAGCCCGTTTTTCTTCTTTTCGTTTGACAACGACCGGGACTATTACTGGGGCATTTACTTTGTCCCCACCGACAAAGCTCCCATGATCGACGAGATTTTCGCCTCCCTGTTGTTTGAGCGAATACGAATCCCCCATTTCGCCCATGGCACGCCCCAGGAGTCGCTGGATTATATCGCCGGGCAGTTAAAACGAAGGCATGAGGAACTGGCAGGGCTCGACAAAGAGTTTGAAGACCTGCAGAACCGATACCGGGAACAGCTCCCCCGGATGTATGCAAAGCTCAAATTTCACAGCGACGTGTTCGACCTTCGCAAGCATGCGGCGGTGCTGGGCGACAAGTTTTATCTGGTGGGCTTTGTGCCCTCGAAGGAGCTCGAGAATTTTTCCGTCCGGTTTGAGGACACTCAAAGCGTGGTATGCGTCGACAAGCCCCCGGATGCGGACAGCACAGTTACGCCCCCCATCAAGCTTAGAAACCGCCGGTTTGCAAAGCCCTTTGAAAACTTTGTGGAAATGTACGGCTTGCCATCTTATCACGGTTTTGACCCCACCTCGCTGGTGGCGGTCACCTACTGTCTGCTGTTCGGTATCATGTTCGGCGACGTGGGACAGGGGCTTATGCTCATCCTCATCGGCTGGCTGATGCACAAGTTTAAAAAGATGTACTTAGGCGCGATCCTGGAACGGTGCGGCGTGTTCTCCGCCCTGTTTGGCTGCGTATATGGATCGGTGTTCGGCTATGAGGAGGCGCTAAACCCCTTGTACAAGGCGCTGTTCGGTTTGAACGAAAAGCCGGTGGACGTGTTCGACACCAACACTACCAGCATGCTGCTCATCGGCGCGGTAGGACTGGGGGTAGTGCTCATCATCCTGTCCATGTGCATCAACATCTTCCAGGGCTTTAAAACCAAGGATCACGAACGGGCCTTGTTCAGTTCCAACGGCCTGGCGGGGTTGATCTTCTACCTGGCGGTGATCGCCGCCGCGGTGGGAATGCTGGTGCTAAACATCAACGTGTTAAATCCCGTTTTCATCATCCTGTTCCTAGCGGTTCCGCTGCTCGTAATGTTCTTAAAAGAACCCCTGGGGAAGCTTTTGCAAAAGCGCAAAGACCTAAAGCCCGAGGGCGGCGTCGGGATGTTCATCGTGGAAAACTTCTTCGAAATGTTTGAAACGCTTTTAAGCTATGTGACCAACACCATGTCATTTTTGCGTGTGGGCGGCTTTGTTTTAAGCCACGCGGGCATGATGGCGGTGGTGATGACCCTGGCCCACATGGTGGGAAGCGTGGGGAATCCCATCGTGGTGATCATCGGAAACGCCTTTGTCATGGCTATGGAAGGCCTGATCGTCGGCATTCAGGTGCTTCGTTTGGAGTACTATGAGATTTTCAGCCGGTTCTACGACGGCGACGGAAAGCCGTTTGAGCCAGTGAAGATCACATATGACATAAACAACAAATAATTTATTTTGGAGGAAAAAAGAATGAATACCGTATTATTTTTTGTGATCCCCCTGATCGTTATCGCACTGCTGGCCATGCCGCTGATCCCCGTGTACCGGGGTATCACCACCGGCAAAAAGGCCAAACGCAACATCATTGCCAACATCTGTGGCTTCTTCGGAACCTGCGGCCTGGCCACCCTGCTCCCCCTGGGCGGCTTCGTGTCCGCTGCGACCACCACTGTTCCCGTAGCCGCCACCGCCGGCGGAGGAATGGGCTTTTTAGCCGCTGCCCTGGCCTGCGGCCTGTCCGCGCTGGGAGCCGGTATCGCGGTTGCGGCCGCCGCTCCCGCCGCCATCGGCGCCTGCAGCGAGAACTCCAAAAACTTTGGTAAATCCATCATCTTTGTGGCGTTGGGCGAAGGCGTCGCGTTGTACGGCCTGCTGATCGCCATCCTGATTCTGAACAAAATCTAACGGTAATCACTCGGCGGGAAAGGCGGGACCGACTATGCGGTTTTATTTAATCAGCGACAACATCGACACCCAAATCGGGATGCGCCTGGCCGGCATTGAGGGTGTTGTCGTCCACCAGCCGGAGGAAGTGGTATCCGAGCTGAACCGGGTGTTTACAGGCGACAGCGATATTGGCATCGTGCTGATTACCGAAAAGCTTGTGAAGCTCTGCCCGGAGATCATCTATGACTACAAACTCAACCGGAAACGTCCGCTGATCGTGGAAATTCCCGACCGGCACGGCTCGTCGGAGGTCAGCGAAGCCATCGCCCGCTATGTAAAAGAGGCGGTGGGCATCACCATCTGACCGCTTACCGGTCAGCAGCAAATTTGGTAAGCGCCGCTTTCCCTGCGGGGTTTGCGTCCTACCGGAAAGGCATGGAATCACAATGTCGACACAAGACGAGAAACTCAATAAATTCAGACAGGCGGTGTTCGCCGAGGCGGACAAACAAGCCGCCGAAATCCTGTCCGACATCGACAAGCACCGGCAGGAAGAACTGGAAAAAGCCAAAAACGACGCGCTGGAACTGCACTTCCACAGCATGCAGGCGCAGCTGGGCCAGATCAAACAGGACTGTAAGCGGGATGTTTCTAAAGCGGACCTGCAGGCTAAGCGGGAACTGCTCATGCGCCGGGAGCAGTTAAGCGACCAGGTGTTTGACGCGGTCCGGGAACGCCTTCGGGCGTTTACCGCCACCGGGGAGTACAGGGAATATTTGCTGCGAAAAATCGGCACGGCGCTTGCTTCCTGTCCCATCGAAGGCTCCGAGTTGTATCTGACGGCGGCGGACATGGCCCTCGCCCCTGACATCCAGCGGCAGTACGCAGGGCTTTCCCTGCAACAGCTTGACGGCGGCGAAATCGGCGGCTTTCTGCTGAAAAACGAGGCGCTGGGAATCGCAGTGGATGAAACCCTTGATTCCCTGCTGGAAGGCCAGCGGGAGTACTTCAACAACATCTCCGGGCTGAGGATCGAATAGGGGTTTCGGATCGAAGCCCCATTATACCCAAGCTCAGCGGATCATCTCCCTGCGATTCCGGGTCGAAACCCCATTCGACTGCAAAAAACGCTTGATCCACAGCGACTGACTTTATCATTTCCCAATTCCCTAAAAAGGAAAGGAACGGCGATACACGTGAACAATACTGTTTTTTCCATCAACGGACCGGTGGTCACCGTGCGGGACACCAAGGATTTTTCCATGCTGGAAATGGTCTATGTGGGCGAAAAAAAGCTCATCGGCGAGGTCATCGGCATCACCGACCGCGCCACCACCATCCAGGTGTATGAATCCACCACCGGCATGAAGCCGGGAGAACCGGTGTATCCCACGGGAGCGCCCATGTCGGCCACCCTGGGCCCGGGGATTTTATCCAATATCTTCGACGGCATCGAGCGTCCCCTGCGGGCGATGGAGGAGGCCTCCGGCGCGTTCATCGACGAGGGCAACAGCATCCCCGCACTGGACACCGAGAAAAAATACCAGGTGACCTTGACGGTAAAGCCCGGGGATCATCTCAAGGGCGGCGACATCTACGCCACCTGCCCCGAGACCCCGGTGATCCTGCACAAATGTATGCTCTCCCCCAAGCTGTCGGGTGAAATTGTAGAGGTCGCCCCCGACGGGGAATACACCATCAACGACACGGTGGCCAAGCTGAAAACATCCAAAGGTGAGGTGGTGGATCTGACCCTGTGCCAAAAATGGCCCATCCGCACCCCCCGTCCGGTGGCAAAACGCCTGCCCACCGACCGGCCACTGATTACCGGCCAGCGGGTCATCGACACCCTGCTGCCCATCGCCAAGGGCGGAACGGCGGCGGTTCCCGGCGGATTCGGAACCGGCAAGACCATGACCCAGCACCAGCTGGCCAAGTGGTGTGACGCGGATATCATCGTCTACATCGGCTGCGGTGAGCGCGGCAACGAGATGACCCAGGTTCTGGAGGAGTTCTCCGAGCTGATCGACCCCAAGACCGGCAAGGCCCTGACCGACCGCACCACCCTGATCGCCAACACCTCCAACATGCCGGTGGCCGCCCGTGAGGCGTCCATCTACACCGGCATCACCCTGGCGGAGTACTACCGGGACATGGGGTATCATGTGGCGATCATGGCGGACTCCACCTCCCGCTGGGCGGAGGCCCTGCGGGAAATTTCCGGCCGCCTGGAGGAAATGCCCGCCGAAGAAGGCTTCCCGGCGTACCTTCCCTCCCGCCTGTCGGAATTCTACGAGCGCGCGGGCTATATGGAGACCTTAAACGGCAAAGAGGGCAGCGTGACCATCATCGGCGCGGTGTCTCCGCAGGGCTCCGACTTCTCGGAGCCGGTCACCCAGAACACCAAGCGGTTTGTGCGCACTTTCTGGGCGCTGGACAAGTCGCTGGCCTATGCCCGGCACTACCCCGCCATCAACTGGACCACCAGCTACAGCGAATACCTGGATGACTTAAAGGGCTACTACGACAAAAACGTCAGCCCGGATTTTCTCACCTGCCGGCAAAAGCTCAACAGCTACCTGGCGGAGGAAAACAAGCTCATGGAGATCGTCAAGCTGATCGGCGCCGACGTTCTGCCGGACGACCAAAAATTGATCATCGAGATCGCCCGGGTGGTGCGGGTAGGCTTTTTGCAGCAAAACGCCTACCACAAGGACGACACCTACGTCCCCATGGAAAAACAGCTGAAAATGATGCAGACCATCATCTATTTATATGAGCAGTCCCGCAAAATTATCGCCCGGGGCATCCCCGTTTCGGAGATTTCGGATCTGGGGCTGTTTGACATGCTCACCCGGATGAAGTACGACATTCCCAACGACCATCTGGAGCTGTTTGACAACTACTACCACACCATTGACACCAAACTCAGCCAGATCAAATAAGGAAGGAGCGGACGAATCTTGAGTGTGCAGTTTATTGGATTAAAAGAAATCAACGGCCCTCTGGTAGTGCTGGACCACGTTCCCAACGCCAGCTTTGACGAGATTGTGGAGCTCCTGCTGGAGGACGGCACCACCCGTTTGGGACGGGTGGTGCAGATCGAGGGCGAGCGGGTGGTCATCCAGGTGTTCGAGGGCACCAACGGCCTGTCCTTAAAAAACACCCGCACCCGCTTTCTCGGCAAGCCCATGGAGCTGCCGCTGTCCACCGAGCTTTTGGGACGTATCTTCTCGGGCGCTGGAAAGCCCATTGACGGGCTGGGCGAAATCTATGCCGAACAGTACGGCGATATCAACGGAAAGCCCTTAAACCCCGTTTCCCGGGTGTACCCCCGAAACTACATCCGCACCGGCGTGTCCTCCATCGACGCGCTGATGACCCTGATCCGGGGACAGAAGCTCCCCATCTTTTCGGGATCCGGCATGAGCCACAACAAGCTGGCGGTGCAGATTGTCCGCCAGGCGAAAATCGCTGAGGACAAGGGCCAGAAGTTCGCCGTGGTGTTCGCCGCCATGGGTGTGAAAAACGACGTGGCTGACTACTTTAAACGCTCCTTTGAGGAGTCCGGCGTGCTCCAGCGGGTGGTCATGTTCTTAAACCTGTCCAACGACCCCATCATCGAGCGTATCTTAACCCCCCGCTGCGCCCTGACCGCCGCGGAATATTTGGCCTACGAGCACAACATGCACATTTTGGTGGTCATGACCGACATGACCTCCTACGCCGAGGCGCTGCGGGAATTCTCCTCCTCCAAGGGCGAAATCCCCGGCAGAAAGGGTTATCCCGGCTACTTGTACTCCGACCTGGCCTCTTTGTACGAGCGCGCGGGCATCATCAAGGGCGCCGAGGGCAGCGTGACCCAGATCCCCATTTTGACCATGCCCAACGACGACATCACCCACCCGGTGCCCGACCTGACTGGATACATCACCGAGGGCCAGATCGTGCTGGGCCGTTCGCTGGAGCAGTCGGGCATCTATCCTCCTGTGGACGTGCTGCCCTCCCTGTCCCGTCTGATGAAGGACGGCATCGGCGAAGGCTATACCCGGGCGGATCATTCAGCGGTGTCCAACCAGCTGTTCGCCGCCTACGCCAAGGTGCAGGACGCCCGAAGCCTCGCTTCGGTCATCGGCGAGGAAGAGCTTTCCCCCGAAGACCAGCAGTACCTGGAATTCGGCCGGATGTTTGAAAAGCACTTTCTATCCCAGGGCTTTTACGAGGACCGCACCATCGACCAAACCCTGGATCTGGGATGGGATCTGCTGTGCCTGCTTCCCAAAGCGTCTCTGGACCGGATCGACAACGAGATTCTGGAAAAATACTACGATCCCCAGCGGGCGGAAAAATTCAAGGCGCAATAAAAACGGCCTCCCGCCCCAGAAAGGAAGGAAACGGATTTGAGCACCCAGGTATTCCCCACCAAGGGAAACTTAATTAGCACCAAAAAATCCCTGGCGCTGGCCACCATGGGCTACGACCTGATGGACCGCAAGCGCAACATCCTGATCCGGGAAATGATGACGCTGGTGGACACCGCCAAGCAGATCCGCGGCGAGATCGAGACCACCTACGGCAAGGCGTACCGCGCCCTGATGCGGGCCAACGTCACCTTGGGCCTTTGCAGCAACATCGCGGACTCCATCCCCGAGGAAACCGGGGTGGAAATCGCCTACCGCAGCGTCATGGGTGTGGAGATCCCCCACGTGACCCTGGACAGCCCGCCCCCTGCTATGAGCTATGGCTTTTCCCAGACCAACTCCCTGCTGGACTACGCCTATATCTGCTTTGACAAGGTCAAACGCCTGACCGTGACCCTGGCGGAGATCGACAACAGCATTTACCGGCTGGCCAACGCCATCAAAAAGACCCAGCGGCGGGCCAACGCCTTAAAAAACATTATGATTCCCCGGTTTCAGGAGACCGCCAAGTACATCACCGACGCCTTGGAGGAAAAAGACCGGGAGGAATTTTCCCGCCTAAAGGTCATCAAAGCGACCAAGGCCGCACAAAAGGGCGCATCCTGATTTCACACAAAAACACCGGCTGGGAACGCCTGTCCCAACCGGTGTTTTTCTGTCATTGGATTGTTTTATTCCTCTACAATCCTTGCGCGGTACATCCCCTGTTTTTTCAGAATCTCCGCCGCCTGGTAGACGTCCAGCCCCTCCATACAGATCCGGGTGCATTCCCCCGGATGTTCAGGGGAAAAGGAATCCCAGGGGGTGAACAGCCGGTCGGTCTCGGTGAGGCCATAGCTTTTCAGCAGTGGGACAAACCGCCGGGGCGAAGGCGAGTACAGGTCGGTCAGTTTGTATTTCTGGACATAAATCTCCTCACGGCTGCGGTGGGAGGCGATGGCAAACTGAGACATCCCGTCCGCCAGCAGCAGCTTTCCAAACCGCTCCATAATTCCATGAATCTGGTCAAGGCTCTGCCCATCCAAGTACAGCACCTCCCGGTGCCGGCCGGCTTTTGCGCCCAACGCCTGTTCCTCCCGGAGATTTAAAGGGAGCTCCAGCACAAAAAAGAGGGGAGGTGCAAGCATTTCATATACGTTTTGCACCAGCGCTCCCAGTTTTTCAAAGCTGATGTTGAGCCGGATCGAACGGCCCTCCTGAACCTCATACTGCTGGGGGATTCCCTCTGGAAACGGGAGCTTAATCCCCGGCGCCGTTTCAAACATCGCATTCCCTCCTCGACCGTGTGAAATGCCAAAAGAAAATAAGCGGCGGCTCAATAGCCGCCGCTTATTTTTGTATCTTGTCCGCTTATTTGAATTCTTTTGAGACGATTACATCGCCATTTTTATCCAGATACTCCACAATTACGGATTTGGTATCGGGGGCCATCATTTTCACACCGGACAGGACTTGGGTAAAGGTAGATGCCTGGGATTCCAAACCGCTTTCCAACGTCTCTTTCATCTGGCTGATATCGGCTGATTCTGTCGTCAACTGATACGAATAAACCAGGGATTTGTCTCTTGCCAAGACTTTGATATTCATCCCCTGTGCTTTCATAGATTCGGACATCTGATCAATCGTATCCTGGATGCTGGCAATATACGCTTCAATGGTTCCGCTTCCGGTCGCCGCTGTGGTCGATTCCGGAGCAGTCTGACTGCTTACAGGTGTGGCACTGCTGTTTTCGGTAACGGTACTGGAGCTTTCTGCGTCGCCGCCGCTGCAAGCCGCCAGTGACAAGCAGACCGCCAGGCACGCAATAATTGCCGCAATTTTTTTCATATCTACTCTCTCCTCACGTTTTATGGGAACAAGGGCTTCTTTTTTTAAAAAAAGAGCTTGCTCACCTGTCTTATTCATTATAATCCACAATTATCAAACTGTCAATTTATATTTTTTGTTATTTTTGACATTTTCTATCAGACATACAATTCGTGTTGTGGATTACTGCATACAACCGCCTGTTGACTAGTACCTGCTGTTCATTGAAACTTATTTAAACTCTCTGAAGGTAATCAGGTTGCCGTCTTTGTCCAGATATTCAAGAATCAGAGATCTGGTGTCGGGGGCGGCCTGTTTCGCTGAGGATAACACACTGGAAAACGTGCCTTTTGCTGCTTCTAAATTTGCATCCAACTGCTCTTTGCTGAGCATAGCCTCTCCTATGTACCGATACGAATACACCATGGACTTATTTCTGGCTTCTAATTTTACTTCCAACCCCATCTGTTTTAAAGACTCCGACAAGTCCTTGATCTCATCTTGGCTGAGGGCGACCAGTTCCTCCAGGGTCATGGTCTGTTCCCCGGCGGCAGAGGATGTTTTGTCCGTCGTTGCTTTCGAGGACGTCTGATTCGGCTTCGTCACAGGCGGCACCACCGGAGCAACTTTATCAATCACCACAACAGAGGCCGTATTGCTGTTCTTTTTACTGGATGTCGAAGATGGTTTTCCGGGCTTCTTGTTTGTCCCCGCCGCCGAAGATACCTTTTCCCTTTTGGAAGAGGACGCTTCTGGCGTTTTGCTGCTAATCGCAGCGGTTTGGACATTGCCGTCTGAGGACACCTCGGTAATCTGACTGCTTGCTGACAACGTGCTGCTCATTTGAGCGGTGGTGCTGGAGTTCCCCTCCCCTGTTCCACTGCAGGCCGTCAACGACAGACAGACTGCTAATGCTGCGATCATAGCCGCAATTTTTTTCATATGTACTCTCTCCTCGCATTTTATGAACAAGCCGGCGACAGCCATCCGTTTTTTGGTACAGCAGTGCCGGTGTGTCCACGATCGTATACTTACGGAATTTAGTATACCCCTCGGATGGAAGGCTGTCAACAAACCTTCTGATAAAAATCGACAACGCGGTCCTTTTCCCTATTTTAGACATTTTAAAAAACAGATGATCCTACCCTTTTCCTCAAATCCGGTACTCAGATGAAAGGCGAGGCTGTCCCGGTTGTCCAGCTCACAGTCGCTGGCAAATTCCCGACAGCCCTTTTGTTTGGCCCATTGCTGGCAGGCGGACAGCAGTGTGCTTGCCATGCCCCGGCCTCGGAAAGGCTTTTTTACAAAAATCCCTTCCAGGTAGCCCACCGGACCGGGACTAGAAGCCCCCTCCACATAATCCCGCCGCAGAGAACACTGGGCAAATCCCGCCGCCCGGCCGTCGAGCTCGGCCAAAAAAACACAGGAGTCCGGTCCGGCAATCACGCCGGCCATCTCCTCCTCCAGCTCGGCCTGCGTATGCTCCGGCCATAGGAGCAACGCCAACTCTGCCACCGCTTTTACATCCTTATCCCCAGCCCGGCGGAGGGGAGCCGCCTGTTTCATAGGGCCAGCCTCCTTTTTGGCTTTACAACACATCTTCCTTGTAATTGCCTAAAAACTTAAACGAGCAGAGCTCCCGGGAAAGATCGCCCAACAAGTCCCGAATCTTCTGGTCGTACAGATTGCCGGTAAAATTGATATAAAAAATAACGTCAAAGTTTTTGTTTCCCACCGGGCGGGACTCAATTTTGGTCATATTCACATTGTTGACCGCAAACTTTGTCAGCATACGGTACAACGCGCCCCGTTCGTTGGGCAGGGACAAAGCCACCGAAATCGTGTCCGCCTCCTTGGTGGGGTACAGTTCCTTGGAAATGCAGATAAACCGGGTGTAGTTTTCCTCGCTGTTCTGAATGCCGCAGGCCAGAACCTCAAGCCCGTATTCCTGCGCCCCCAGCCGGCTGCAAATCGCCGCCGCTGGCTCCGAAGATCCGGCGACCTGCTTGGCAGCCATAGCGGTGTTGAGCACATGCTCGGGCTCAACAGACGGGTGCGCCTTTAAAAACTCGCTGCACTGGGCCAACGCCTGCTCGTGGGAGTACACCCGTTCCACCTGATTCAGCGTCACGCCCGGGCGGGCCGCCAGGCAATGCTCCACCCGGACTTTGGTCTCCCGGCTGATGGCGAAGTCATGGCGGCGCATCAGCTCGTACACCTCCCGCACACTGCCGGCAGTGGAGTTTTCAATGGGCACCACACCAAAGTCCACACGGCCTTCCTCCACCGCCTGGAACACCTCTTCCCAGGTGCCAAAAAAGTGGAGCTCCTCGCTTGGGAACATCTGCCGGGCCGCAAGGTGAGAGTACGCCCCTGCCACCCCCTGACAGGCCACCACTGGACATTCCGGCGGTGTCTTGGGATGCTCCAGCGCCTGCTCCAAGCGGGCGACGGAGGGGGTGGTTTCGTGGATTTTATGCTGCTGAAGGCTTTTGCTGATGTCCATCAGGTTTGTAAACAGAACTCTGGCGCCGTCCCGGCAGTCCGGGGAGCTCCGGCGGTCGATTTCCTGCAAAATTTCCGCTTCCCGCCCGGTTTGAAAGATGGGTAGGCTGTGCTCTTTTTTATAGGCGGCCACCTGGGCAGCAGCTTCCATACGCTGTTCAAAAAGCGCTTGTATCTGGCGGTCAATGCGGTCGATCTGAGCCCGCAGCTCGTATAAGTCCGGCATCTGCTTCATCCTTTCCGAAATCCTTTGGGTCCTTCCAACATTGTCGTACGGCCCGCGTATGTAAACATCAGTGAAAACACAACGCCCGCAGTGCGCAGCACGCTCACCGCAGGCGTCAGGAACATCGAGAAACAAATTTTCGCAGCGGCGGCGTAGCGCCCTTGGATGTTTGTAAAGAAAATCGGAGCAAGCGACCAAGTGCTTGCTCCGACATGGTGCCGCTGACCGGACTTGAACCGGTACGATGTTGCCATCGAGGGATTTTAAGTCCCTTGTGTCTGCCGATTCCACCACAGCGGCAACTGTAAACTGGAACTTATATATCATACAATACCTGCGACGGATTGTCAAGATAAAAGCCCGGGAATTTCCCCTTGGCGGAAAGAAAGTAAGGAAATCGGTGCATCAAATGCCGTTCGTTTCATCGCCGGTGAGGGCATCGCCACTTTTCAGGGGAAAACGCCCTTGAAAAGGACGGATTTTTTTCCGGCGCACCATCCCCTTCCCGGCGCATAGAATGGGTTGAGCGAAAAGCTCGCGGGAAGGGCGTGCAGAAAGTGGCGGCCCTGCTGCTTGGCAGTCTGCGCCGCCTATAGGGGAGCTTTTGCCGAGCCGCTTTACAACCGGCTCCCATCCCGCTTTATATAGAAAAAGGCGGCAGGCTTACAGTCTGGCGGCGCCAGCCGGCTCCCACAAAGACGTGGGCATTCCGGCAGAGGCGCATCCATGGAAGCCAGCCGCCTTTTTGGGTAAAGAAGTTTAAAATCTCGTCAGACGAAGGGAATTTAGCACCACCGACACCGAGGACAGCGCCATGGCCGCCGCTGCAAAGGCGGGTGTCAGAGTGATTCCCCAATAGGCCAGCACACCCGCCGCCAGAGGAATACCGATGATGTTGTACAAAAACGCCCAAAACAGGTTCTGCCGGATGATCCGCAGGGTTTTGCGGGACAGGCTGAGGGCATCCAGCAGGGTGATGAGGTCCTCCCGCATCAAAAGAACCCCCGCGCAGTTTGCCGCGATGTCGGTGCCCTTGGCGACGCTGATTCCCACATCCGCGGCTGCGATGGCAGGGGCGTCGTTGATTCCGTCCCCTGCCATGGCAACCACGCCCCCGCTCTCCTTACACTGCTCTACAATTTCCTGCTTCTGCTGGGGGAGCAGACCGGCGTGCACCGTCTGGATCCCCACTTGATCGGCCACCATCCGTGCGGTGGTCTCGTTATCTCCGGTGACCAGGATCGGCTCAATCTCCCAGTCCTTGAGCACGCCGATCATCTCCGCCGCCTCTTCCCGCAGGGTGTCAGATAGGGCGATCAGGCCGATCAGACGGCCCTCCACCGCCGTGTACACCCCCGTGCACCCCCGGGGGATTTTCGGCGTCGCAGCAGGAAGGAAAACGCCCTGCTCCTCCAGCAGCCGCCGGCTGCCCACTAGGATTTCCACCCCCTGCACAAACGCCTGCACTCCTTTGCCGGAAATGGTCTTGACCTGATCCGGCGTCAGGCGCTGGACGTCGTTTTCCTCTGCAAATTCCAAAATGGCTTTGGCCACCGGGTGCTCCGATCCGTATTCGGCCGAGGCCGCCGCTCCTAAAAGCTCCTGGGCGGACACCGACTGGCTGGAAATCACATCCACCACCGACAGCTCCCCCTTGGTGAGGGTTCCCGTCTTGTCAAACAGGATCGTCTTGATTTTAGCGGCGTATTCCAGTACGTCTCCGCCCCGGTACAGAATGCCAAGGGTTGCCCCCCGTCCGGTGGCAGCCACCACCGCGATGGGGGTGGCAAGTCCCATCGAACAGGGACAGGCGATCACCAGCACCGACACAAACACGTTGAGAATAAATCCCCAATCCTCGCCAATGATCCACCAGATCACCGCGCTGAGCACTGCGATCAGGATTACGCAGGGGACAAAAAAGCCCGCGATTTGATCCGCCATCCGGGAGACCGGGGCCTTTCGGGAGCTGGCGGTCTCCACCAGCTCCATGATCTGGGCAACGGCGGTGTTTTTCCCCACCGCGACAGCCTCAATGTGCAGCACCCCATCCCGGCAGATGGTTCCCCCCGACACGGAATCCCCGGTTTGTTTCCCCACTGGAAGGCTTTCCCCGGTGAGCATGGCCTCGTCCACCGCCGCCTCTCCGAACACGATGGTCCCGTCCACGGGGATTTTGCCGCCGGGGCGTACCAGCACCACGTCGCCCACACAGATCTGGGAGGTCTTGACCTGTATTTCCTCCCCGTTTTGGAGAATAACCGCCCGGTCGGGCAAAAGCTTTGCCAGCCCTTTGATCGCCTGGGCCGCCCGGTTTTTGCTGTGCCGCTCCAAAAATTTCCCCAGCATCACGAAAGCGATAACCACCGCCGCGGATTCATAGTACAGGCCGTGGACGGCATGGGGATTGCCCGCGTAGATCTGCCAGGTGTTGTAAAGACTATACGCCATTGCGCTGGTGGTTCCCACCGCTACCAAAGTGTCCATGTTGGGGGACAGGGAAAACAGCCGGCCGAATCCGTGGACAAAAAATCCCATTCCCGCCAGCAGAACAGGGATCGTGAGGATCAGCTGAGCCAGGGCGAACGAAAGGGGGTGCTCGGCTAGGCCGATGAATTCCGGCAGGGGCAGCGGAAACGGCAGCATGTGGGACATTCCGATATACATGGTAAGCGCTCCGAACACCAGCGCCACCGTCAGGCGAATGGCGGGCCAGGGGCTTTTTTTGCCGGCGGCCTCCCGCTCTTGCTCCGCCCCTTTGACCGCGGCGCCGTATCCCAGTTTTTCCACCGCCGCGATCATCTCCTGCTCCTGGACCTTGCCGGGATCAAAGTCTACCATCGCCTGGCTGGTGGCGATGTTCACCTGGGCCTTTTCCACCCCGGCCAGCTTTTTGAGCCCTTTTTCCACCGCCGCCCCACAGGCGGAACAGGTCATGCCGGTCACAACCAGCGTCGTCTGGGCCTTGGCGGTGGAAAAACGCCGCCCCTGTATCGGCTCCCCCGGCTGGTAACCCAGCTTTCGCACGGTTTTTTGCAGCTTTTCCACCGAAGTGGAGGTATCCTCAAAGGTGATGGAGGCCTTGTTGGTGGCGATGTTCACCGACGCTTTGCTCACGCCGTCCAGGTTGAACAGGGCCTTCTCCACCGCCGCCGCGCAGGCGGAACAAGTCATTCCCTCCACCGGCAGCAAAATTGTCTGTTTCATTGTGTCTTCCGTCCTTTCCTACGCCTCCCGGCTGGATCTTGTTTCCGATAGTATGGACGGTTTTGCAGAATTTTATTGTGCCGTTTCAAAAATCCCGTTTCGAAAAAGCGGCCCCGGACTGCACGTTACACCAAGTTTATTAATAAAAAACGAAACCCTCCGTTTTTGTACGGAGGGAACGTTTTACGCAAGATTCATCCACAAAATACACAACTGGCCCAAAAACAGGATGATGGACATCACCCAATGAAATCCCCGCCAGAACTTCTGAGGCCCGAACAGCACATGGGGCTCCCGCTTATCCACCGGGGGCAATCCCGCCAAAAACAGATATCCCACATGAATAGCGGGCAGAACCAGCGCGAACCACCTTGGCAAAAACGAGGTGGGAATCACCCCTTCAAAGGGACCTCCGGTGAACTGCACGGCGAGGGTTCCGGGCAAAAACCAAATCAATACCAGCGTAAGCACAACCGAAACCGCCACCGGGATCCAGTACAAAAGATTTCGGTATTTGGTCTGTTTCAGATTCATTGGGATGACCGTCCTTTCCACCAAATGGTGTCGATGCCTATTTCAGCGTTCTTCTTCACGAATCAGCCGCTTATAAATTTCGGCCTTTTTAAAGCCGGAGACCGCCGCCGCTTGCCGCGCGGCGTCCGCAGGCTTTGTTCCGCCCGCCAGAATCTCCCGGGCGAGGGCGACCGCCCCGTCCAGGGTCATAGCTTCTTCCCTGGGGGCGGCGCCCTCCACCACCAGGACGAATTCTCCCTTGGGGGGATTTTTCGTGTAATGCTCCACCGCCTGGGACAGCGTGGTGCGAAACACCTGCTCGTGGAGCTTGGTGAGCTCTTTGCACAGGGCGATCTTTCGGTCCCCCAGCGTCCGGAGCATGTCCCGCAGGGTGCTGAGCAGCTTATGGGGAGCCTCATAGAAGATCAGCGTGTTTTGGGAACCTTTCACCTGATTGAGATGCTCGTTCCGACTGACCTTGTTGGTGGACAAAAAACCCTCGAAGGAAAACCGGGAGGTGTTCAGCCCGCTGACGCACAAAGCGGAGATCGCCGCGCTGGGGCCGGGCACCACGTAAACGTCCACCCCGTTTTGGGCGCACAGCCGCACCAGATCCTCCCCCGGATCGGAGATGCAGGGCATCCCCGCGTCGGACACCACCGCGCAGGTTTCCCCCGCCAGGATGCGGCTTACAATCTGCTCCCCCCGCTCCCGCAGGTTGTGCTCATAATAACTGACCATGGGTTTTTTAATCCCCAGATAGTTGAGGAGCTTGAGGGTGACCCGGGTGTCCTCGGCGGCGATAAAGTCCGCCTGGGATAAAATCTCCGCCCCCCGGGGCGAAAAGTCTCCCAAATTTCCGATGGGGGTCCCCACCACGTATAATGTTCCGGGCATTGCAATCGTTTCCTTTCCTGTCAGCGGGCTTGCTGATCCTTGCCATAAATTTTTAACAGCTCGGGAGAAAACCCGTTTTGATCCTCCACCGCCAGCACCGGCTCCACCGTCATAAAGGGCTTCCCGCCCTTGCGGCCCTCCAGCAGAAACAGCCAGGGCGCCCGGTCGGCGTGCTTCGCTACAAACCGCAGCCGCTTGGGCTCGATCCCCGCGTCCTTCATGGCGGTGATGCAGTCCGCCAGCCGCTCCGGCCGGTTGCAGATACACAGACGTCCCCCAAACCGCAGCAGCCGGGAAGCGGCCTTGCACACATCTGCGATGGTACAGGACACCTCGTGCCGGGCGGCCAGCTCCTGGGGGAGCTCGCTGGGGATTCCCGCCCCTGCCGCCTTATAAGGCGGGTTGCAGGTCACCAGGTCAAAGCTCCCCGGCGTCAGGGAGCCGGGAAGCGCCCGCAGATCCCCCTGCACCGGGGTGATCGTTCCGGCAAGGCCGCTTAACTCCACCGACCGGGCGAACTGCTCTGCCGCCTGGGGCTGAAGCTCCACCCCCGTGACCGCTTGGGGAGTAAAATCCCGCCACAGGATCAGTGGGATGATTCCGCACCCGGCGCCCAGGTCGCAGACGGCGTCTTTATGCCGGGGCGCCGCGAAGTGGGCCAGCAAAAAGGCGTCGGTGCCGAACTTGTGCGCCGGGCTCACCGCCACCCGGATGGTATCGCTGAGGCGTTCCACCTGAAAATCCGGTTCCATGCCCGTCCTCCTGTCGTGTAAAGATCTTTTTTATGATACCACATGCCAAAGCCTTTGGCAAATGCGCGGACAGCAAAAAACGGATCAAGGGAGGAGTTCCTTGATCCGTTTAAAAGGACATCGGTTCTTCTTTAGCGCTCTTTACGACTGGATATGGCGGAATCCTCTCCCGCTCCCAGAGAAGATTTGATCTCAGGATCGGATGATCCCTGGGACGGTTTGGATGGTTTTGCAGGTTTCGAGGAGCTCTGGGGCTTTTGCGGTCTGGAACTCTTGGAGGAGGTCGCAGGCTCAGAACTTTCTGACGACATCCCGCCCGGCGCATTCTGATTGTCCAGGGGATATTTCCGGTGCTGGGACGGCGTTTTCATATGCTCCACCGAGTCAAAGCGGTAACCCGCTTTTCGAAGCCCGTCGATGATCTCCGGCAGGGCCTGCACCGTGGTGTCCTTGTTAGCGGAATCGTGCATTAAAATCACCGGCTCATTGAGCTTCACTGCGCCTTTGAGTACGTTGTCCACAATCTTTTTCTTGGACAGCTTTTTGCAGGATGCGTCACCGGACGAAACGTTCCAGTCATAGTACCGGATCCCGTGTTGGTTGAGCGTGCCAATGATGTTTTTGATCCTCTGCTTGGAGGTGACGGTGTTGCTGGTCCCTCCCGGGAACCGGACGTCCGACACCCACTGCCCGGTTTGCTCATGTAAAAACGTCTGCATGCGCTTAAACTCGTCAAAAAAGCTCTGGTCCGTGCGGTAGACCTTTTTGTAGTCATGGGTATAGCTATGCAGCGCCAGCTGATGTCCTTGCTCTACAATCATTCGATAATACGGCTGTTCATCCTTGTTGCCATTATGTACCACAAAAAACGTAGCGGTGACGTTCTTTTCTTTTAAAATTTTCAGCACCTTGGGAGTCTGTTTGCTGGGACCATCGTCAAAGGTTAAGTAAGCAACCTTTTTCTTGTCCTTATGGACATCTGCGGGAGGCGCCTGCACCCGCAGCCCGTCCACCTTGGGCGGCGGTTCCTGCACTGGCTCCTGGCTGGACTCCCTTCTGGGGTTGGAGACCGTGCGGGAGGATGTCCGCCTGCTGGACGACGCATGGGAGGAATCTTCCTGTTTAATCGAATTCACACTGGAGGATAATGAGGAGGAGGCCTGCGATGCCACGCCGCTTCCCACGCTTCCCTCCGCTCCCGCCGTATGGGAGACGCGTTCTCCACAGGAGGAAAAAAACAAAAGGCATAGCGAGCATGCAGCGGCTGCGGCAGTCCAGCGTTTGAGCAAATCGGCGCGTTTCATAGAACTTCCTCCCTACTTTCAAATCTATGCTTTCAGTATACGCCGAATCAAAGCGAAAAAAAAGAGATTTTCTCATTTTGTGTCAAAAATGATACTAGTTTGTAATTAATTTTTGTTTATTTTTATCATGGGTTTGCAAGTAACAAAGCAAAGGCTCTGTTTTTTGGTAAAGCTTCCATGGAGGATGAACCACCGGTATTTTGCCAAGGATATGGCTATTTTTTATATGTTCGTTCAAACGCATAGGCAAGACAACAAAAACTGCCGCGCATGTCGTTCGTCTCGCAATTTTTATAGGGTTTATCTTGATTTTGCGGCATGAAAAAACGGCCTCTTCCTGTTTGGAAGAGGCCGTTTTTTATTTGTGATAAATCTTTTTGGTTTGGTATTTTGGTTCGCAGGTCAGGTTAAGTCCCAGCTTTCGGAAGGTGGTTTCATCCACCTGGGAGAGGATTACCGAAGAATGGGCTTCGCTTCCCCGAAGCTTGGGAAGCTGTTCCATCGCAAGCTCCGCCGTGGGGTTGGTGGCCGCGCTGATGGACAGCGCCAACAGAATTTCGTCGGTGTGCAGGCGGGGGTTGCGGTTGCCCAGATGGGTGGTTTTTAGCCGCTGGATCGGCTCGATCACAATGGGGGATATCAGATGCATTTCATGATTGATGCCCCCCAGCTCTTTCAGTGCGTTTAACAGCACCGCTGCGGACGCCCCCAGCAGCGGCGAGGTTTTTCCGGTGATGATCTTCCCGCTGGGGAGTTCGATGGCCGCCGCGGGCATGCCGGTGTCCTCCGCCCGGGCATTGGCGGCGGCCGCCACCGGGCGCGCAGCAGGCGTAATCCCCGCCTGTTTCATCAAAAGGTCAATTTTGTACGCCGCCTCGGGGCCGCTGCGTCCCTGTCGATGATCGCAAAGGGCATGGTAATACCGGCGGACAATTTCCTGTTTGGAGGCCTCGCAGCACGCCTCGTCGTCCGTAATGCAGTTGCCTGCCATATTCACTCCCATATCGGTGGGAGACTGATAGGGGCAGGAACCAATAATGGTTTCAAAAATCGCACGCAGGACGGGAAAGACCTCCACGTCCCGGTTATAGTTGACTGCGGTTTCCCCATAGGCTTCCAGATGAAAAGGGTCGATCATATTTACGTCGTTTAAATCCGCCGTGGCGGCTTCGTACGCCAAGTTGACCGGATGTTTTAAAGGCAGGTTCCAGATGGGGAAGGTTTCGAATTTTGCATATCCCGCTTTAACGCCCCGTTTGTATTCATGGTACAGCTGGGACAGACAGGTAGCCATCTTTCCGCTGCCCGGCCCGGGAGCCGTGACCACCACCAGGGGCCGAGTGGTTTCGATGTACTCGTTTTTCCCATAGCCTTCATCGCTGACAATCAGCGGAATGTTGCCCGGGTATCCTTCGATGGGATAATGAAGATAGCTTTTGATCCCCAACGCTTCCAGCCGCTTTTTAAAAACGTCCGCCGCGGCCTGACCTGAATACTGGGCGATCACCACACTGCCTACAAACAGGCCGATTTCCCGGAAGGCGTCGATCAAGCGCAGCACGTCCAGGTCATAGGTGATCCCCAGATCGCCCCGGACTTTATTTTTTTCGATGTCGCCGGCGTTGATGACAATGACGATCTCCGCTTGGGAGGACAACTGTGCCAGCATTCTCACCTTACTGTCGGGCTCAAACCCCGGCAGCACTCTGGACGCGTGAAAATCATCAAACAGCTTTCCACCGAATTCCAGGTACAGTTTTCCACCAAACTGGCTGATCCGCTGGCGGATATGCTCCGACTGCATGCGCACATATTTGTCATTGTCAAAACCGATAGCCTTCATCTTTTTCCCCAATCTGCCGCCAACTGTGCGATTCCGGACACAACAAAATGTTCCACGGCTTTTTGACGGCCAAAAGCCCCGGAACTTTGCAAACCATACGGCGCAGCTGTCACTGTCCGTTCCCTCAAACTCCTCGTGTCCACAAACGCTTTTATGGACATGAAAAACGGAAGGCCAGAAAGCCTGTCCGCTTTTTAAAGTACGTATTTTATTATAAAGGAAAAAACAGGGCTTGACAAGACTGTGTGCGGCGATATTTTACGGAAAAACAGAAAAAGGAACATCTTTTTGCTTGTCTTTTACCAATTGGAACCGGCGTTTGAACCTGCGCATAAGATAACCCGAAGGCGTAAGCCCCGCTTTATTCAGACGAGAGGAGTTTGAACTCATGGAACAAAACCAAATGTGCCCGGGCCTGATGCCACCTGCCAACAAAATCTCGCTGGCGATGGCCTATGTGCCCATGCAGCAGTGGTGCAAGATTTATCCTTCCGACGTAGGATTTACCCGGGGGACCATTTTTGAACAATTGGATCTTCCCTTTATCGGTGAGGAGGCGGTACCCAATGGAAAATGACCGCGTAACACTGCTTCGCAGGTTGCAAATCTGCGAATTTACATTGGTCGAGTGCAACTTGTACCTGGACACCCACCCAAACGACGCTGAAGCGCTCAAGTACTATCAAAAATACCTGCAGATGTGCAAAGAAACTAAAGAGGAATTTGTCCGCAAATACGGCCCGATCACAGCGGCCGACGTCACCAGCGACACCACCTGGACCTGGATCTGTGATCCCTGGCCGTGGGAATACAAGCAGGAGGGCTAAGCAATGTGGATTTATGAGAAGAAACTGGAATACCCCGTAAAAATTGCCCGGCCCAACGCCGCCCTCGCCAGGGTGATTACGACCCAGTTCGGCGGGCCTGACGGTGAGCTTGGCGCATCCCAGCGGTATCTTTCGCAGCGGTATTCCGCTCCCTATGAAGTAACCAAAGGGATCCTGACCGATATTGGCACGGAAGAACTCGCCCATGTCGAGATGATCTGCGCCATTGTCCATCAGCTCACCCGGGATCTGACAATGGAGGAAATCAAAAAAAGTGGATTTGATACCTATTTTGTGGATCATACCACTGGCCTGTGGCCGCAGGCCGCTTCGGGAACCCCCTGGAGCGCGACGACCTTCCAGTCCAAAGGCGATATTATTACCGACTTGCACGAGGATATGGCTGCCGAGCAAAAAGCGAGAACAACGTATGACAACATTTTGCGCCTGGCAGACGATCCTGACGTGCGGGATGTCATCAAATTCCTGCGCGAGCGGGAAGTGGTGCACTATCAGAGGTTCGGTGAAGCCCTGCGCCATGTGCAGGACCATCTGGACAGCAAAAACTACTACGCTTACAACCCGGAGTTTGACAAACGTCCCCGGTGACCAGAAATCACGACACACAAAAAGGAAGCGGTCGAAGCCGCTTCCTTTTTATTATATATATATATATAACGAAGCTAAAATGGGAAAAAGAATTTCTCGCTATTCCATAAAGCGCAGAGAAAAAGCTTTCATTAGGGCATCAATTATTCGACTATATTGATAAAGGTGTCTTCGAGGGACATATGATGCTCCTGCCCGTCAATAGTAAACCACGCTTCAACCTGTAGTACATAGGTACCGCATTCTGAGGCAGTACACGCCAGTTGATTGGTAATGCTTTCATTAGGCCTTAACGTATGTTCTGCCAGTGTGGCAGGAACCTGTTTGTTTAGTGGATCACTGCTGCTACTGACATAGAAAAAAATGCTTGGGCTATATCCATTATCCGAAAAATGTGCAGTCTTATTACGGATGTTTTTAAGCTCCGCTGTCA
>CAJFTY010000049.1 GCA_904420045.1 Candidatus Metaruminococcus caecorum
ATGAAAACAGAATCGGAGGAAAGCTGGTACATCCCCTCGATGGGGAGCCTTCCGCCCCTGCCCGCTGTGGGACAGGCTTCGTCGGATTTGATATCGGATTTCGGCGGCGCATCAAAGCAAAACTCATCCTCTCGTAAGAACGTGTCTTCAATTGGAGGGGCATTCTCCCAGCAGGAGGGGGGAACTTCCAGTGCTGAGTCAAAAAAAACAACGGACGACCGCGAACTGCCGCTTCAGGGATTTCAGAAAGTGGCAGTGAATGTAGCCGCCAACCAGCTTTTAGGCGGCCGGGTCTGCGAACAAGATGGCTGGGTATACTATTTTTCATTGGAAAAAGGGGATATGGAACAACCTTGCCTGAAAAAAATGCGCACGGATGGGACTGAGCAGAAAACGCTTTGCAGCGATGTTTCTCCCTTCTATATCAGCGTGTACGACGGTTGGGTCTATTATTTGGAGGTCAAAGCAAACGAAGGCATAAGAAGCTATCGAGTCAGAACCGACGGGACAGAAAAACAGCGGATTTTGACCGAACGGGATATGGTGATCCACGTGAGCGGCGGATGGTGTTATGTCGTAGACACACATAATAGCGACGATCTCAGCCGTGTCCGCTTGGATGGCACACAGCGCCAAACGTTGCATAAGCTTACAGCTAAGCCTATTTTTTATGAAAACTATCTATACTATATCGACGCACGGGATCGCTGCCCTTATCAAATGAATCTGGATACGTCCAAGACAATAAAATTGAGCAATGAGCAGATGGAGTTTATGCAGATACAGGGCGATTGGATGGTCTATCAGACTTATGGTGCAGAACCGGGAGGAACCTATAAAATGCAGATTGGGTCGTCGAAAACCCAAAAGGTTTATAGCGGTTACACCCAAGCTTTTTTATCCCAGGACGCGTTTTACTATTTGGATATGGAAACCGCACAGCTTATTTATGAAAAGCAGGGCAGACGCATGGAACTGTCGGTATTGCCCATTGGGGTGGTAGGCGATAAAATCATCTGTCCTCAAAGCAATTCTCAAACGCAACTGGTCATGATGAACCCGGATGGTTCTGGAAAAATCATGATTTGACGACTTGCGGCAAAAAAGGGCCGGTTATCCAATTGGATAACCGGCCCTTTTTTGCGCGCGTCCGCCCCCGCTGAGAACCATGAAGTTTCCTCCGTTTCTTTTCGTCATTATCACGGAAATTGATCCGTTTCTTTGCGTAATTTGCGGATTGCATTTTGCGGTAAATTTGCATATACTGAATGCAAATTTGAATGGAGGTGATGGGGATGGAACACATCGACACTCCCGGAACCATTTTTAACATTCAGAAGTTCTCGGTGCACGACGGGCCGGGGGTGCGCACAGCGGTGTTTTTCAAAGGGTGCAACCTGGCGTGCGTCTGGTGCCACAACCCCGAGTCCATCTCCCCCCGGCCCCAGGTGGAGTTTTATCCCGACCGGTGTATCGGCTGCGGCAAGTGCGTGGAGGCCTGCCCCACCGGCGCCCAGCGGTTTGACCCCATAACAGGAGCGCATGTGGTGGACCGCGGCCTCTGCGAGGGCTGCCTTTCCTGTGCGGAAACCTGTTACGCCGGCGCTTTGGCGGGAGTGGGGCAGACCGTCACCGCAGGGGAGGTGCTCGCCCGGATCCTGGACGACAAGCCCTACTACGACCAGTCGGGAGGCGGCGTGACGTTTTCCGGCGGGGAGTGCATGATGCAGCCGGCGTTTTTGCACGCGCTGCTCTCCCTGTGCAGGGAGCATAAAATCCACACCGCGGTGGACACCGCCGGAAACGTGAGCTGGAAGTGGTTTGAGCGCATTCTGCCGCTGACCGACCTGTTTTTATACGACGTCAAGGCGGCGGACAGCGGCACCCACCGGCGGCTCACCGGCCGGGGAAACGAGCTTATCCTGGAAAACCTTTCCCGGCTATCCCAACAGGGCGCATCCATCATCGTGCGCGTCCCTTTTATTAAAGGGTACAACGACGGGGAGATGGAGGCCATCGCCCGGCTGCTGGCTCCGCTTACCCTGCAAAAAGTGGAGATCCTGCCCTATCACAAGCTGGGAAACAGCAAGTACACGGCGCTGGACCTTCCCAACCGGGCGCCTTTGGCCCAGGTCCCCGAACCGGAGCTGCTGGACCGCACGGTGGAAGCCTTTCGGGCGCTGGGAATTCCCGCCTGCCACACGTAATCAAACGTCCATCGAAACGATCTGTGACCCAAGAAAATATCTCGTAAATGGAGAGGATGATTCTTATGACACTCAACACCGAACCAGTTCCTCTTTCGCCTTTAACGGCCCAGAGGATTCAAAACCTGCACGACGACAAATTGGAAATTAACAACCACAAAATTCATATCAAAGGGAACTTAAACATCGACGACCACGGCTATATCGTCTACGAGGATTTCAAGTTTACCCATATTCCCGGGCACGAAAGCGGGCTGGTGCACGGCTGCCGGAACCTGGGACAGAACCTGCGGAAGTTTTTGAATGAAATCCCCGTGTACATCAACAAAAACAGCGCCCTGGCCACCTGCTGGATCGGCTTTTTTCAGGACTTTGCCCCCATCGGCCTGGCTCCGGAGGACCGCCCGCCCCAACACATCCGGGAGATCATTCAAAAATACGGCATTATTCAAAGCGGAATCGGCGGTATGAACCATCTGTGTCCCGATATGACCATCGGTTTTGAACTGGGATGGGGCGGGCTTTTGGAAAAGGTGCGTGCGTACCGGACGCAAAACGCCCCGGCGGACACCTCCTTCTACGACGGGGAGGAAGAACTGATCCTGGGCATTCAGGAGTGGATCCGCCGCCATGTGGAATACGCAAACACCTTGGCAGAAAACGCGCAGGATGAGGAGGAGCGGGAAAACTACCGGGAAATCGCCCGGATCAACGAATGGCTGATCGACAATCCCCCGCTGACCCTGCGGGAAGCCTGCCAGTTTTTAGCCCATTTTCAGTGTGTGGACCGCACCTATTTCGGCGGGGGAGCCCTGGGCCAGCTGGACGAACTGCTCCGCCCGTTTTACGAGCAGGATGTATCCGACGGCATCCTCACCGATGAGGAAGCGGTCTGGTACGTTGCCAGCCTGTTTTTTAACGACACTCACTACTCCCAGATCGGCGGGCTCACGCCCGACGGAAGCCGGGATATGACCAGCCGGATGTCCTTTTTGATTCTGGAAGCCATGCACGACCTGTGTATTCCCGCCAACATCGCCATCCGGGTGCACGACGGCATCAACGAACCCCTGCTGCGCCGCGCGCTGGAGTACACCGTTCAGGATGGCTTCGGCTGCTGCTATTCCATGGCCCAGGGGATCGAGGAGGGCTATGCGAAAAACGGCTATCCCCTGGAACTGGGGCGCATGCGGGCCAAAACCGGCTGCAACTGGTGTGCGGTTCCCGGACGGGAGTACCCCCTGCAGGATGTGACCCGCTGCAACTTCGCCCGGGCGTTTAACTGGGCGATGGAGGACTTGAAGCAGCAGGAGAACCCCACGCTGGAAGCGCTGTGGGAACTGTTCCAAAAGCATCTGCACATCATGGTGGACTGTTTTAAAGAGGGGTACGACTGGCACTACGAAGTGGTGTCCCGCAACACGCCGGAGATCGTCGACAACCTGTTCATGCACGGGCCCATCGAGCGGGGGCTCAACTGCGCCCAGGGGGGCGTGGATATCTACAACCTGAACATCGACGGCATCGGCCTCGCCACCGTGGCGGATTCCTTCGCCGCCATTGAACAGCGGGTGGTGAAAGAACAGCGCCTGACCTGGGAGGAACTGTTTGACGTGCTGGAACGCAACTACGACGGGGCGGAGGACGTCCGCCTGATGCTCAAAAACATCCACCGGTTCGGCACGCCCGACTCCCCGGCGGAGCGGTGGGCGGTGAAGATCCGGGACGACTATGTCTCGTATTGCAAGGGGAGCCTCACCCCCAAGCATCACCTGATGATTATCCCGGGGATGTTCTCCCATGGGGATGTGTACATGTACGGAAACGTTACCAAGGCCACCCCCAACGGCCGGAAGGACGGGGAGCCCATCTCCCATTCCTCTGAACCCGACCCGGGCTTTGCACGGGGCGTGCAGACCTTTTCTCCCAGTCTGAAGGCCAACGCTGTGGCCAAGACCCAGGCGGGATACGGAAATTCCGCGCCCCTGCATCTGGATATTGACACCGATCTGTTAAGCTCCTCCGGCGGCGTGGATGCACTGGTGACACTGATCCACACCCACAACCACATGAACGGCACGCTGATTAACTTAAACTGCCTGACCAAGCAGAAGCTGTTGGAGGCTCATGAAGATCCGTCCACCCATCCGGATCTGGTAGTGCGTGTAACAGGATATTCCGCCTTTTTTGCCTCGCTGTCCAAAGAATACCGCCAGCAGGTGGTGGATCGTTTTTTGGCAAACGAACCGGCTTAAACGAGCAGAAAACGCGCTCATAGATCTGAAATATTTTCGGCAAAGAAAAAAATATAAAAATTTTATCTTTAAAAGCGGACGATAAACGTCCGCTTTTATACTGCCTGGAAACAATGATCACGCTTATCGTTTACAAAACGTATAAAAAATGGCAAAATTTTTTTAATTTTATAAAAACTGTGCAAAATGTTGCCGATTTTTGTGTAAAATAAGTATCATTTAGTCATCATGTCAAATAGTAAGATTTCAAATTATGCATTTGCCACAATACTTTAAAACATATCTTGCTTTTTTTGCCTAATAATGGCATAATAAATATAAGTTCAAATATCCGTAAAACTGCCTGCAAACGGATGGGGAACTGAAATTTTATAAGGAGGATTTGTGTATGAAACGCACAAAAAGACCGCTGGCTGCGGCCATGGCTGCTGTGTTGACGTTTTCAATGTCGGTTTCCGGCATTTTGCTCAACTTGACAGCCGGCGCAGCTACCGTGTCGGGCATCAAGGCGACTACCTACAATGTGCCTTCCTGGGTTGGGGATTACATTGTAGACGATGGACGCGGCGCCAGAGTTGGGTATGACAATCTGAACCAATTTGATGCCACCATCGACGGGATGATCCAAAATGCCCGGGTGACGGAAACAACGGAGAATGTAACCAAACTGGAATTGCTGAATCAAGATTGGTATATGCTCAAATGGACCGGAACCATCAAGGCAAAAGAATCCGGCACCTACACTCTGATCGGCCGTAAAATTGACAACGGATTTGTCATGAAGGTAGACGGTAAAAAAGTGTATGAGTACTGGGGCGGTTCCCATTGGTTTGACGGCGCGGATGACCGCTTGCCTTCCAATCAGGAAACGTTTACGGTAGAAGCGGGTCAGACTTACGAGGTCGAGGCTTACTATCTGGAGCATGACGGCGGCGACGCTTGTGAAATCTTTGCGACGACCACTCCGGATGATGTAAACTCCGGCTCGAACATCAACGACGCGTTTGAGTGGAATGTCAAACGGGAGGTTTATAAGCCCAACGATGACACCGGCTATATCAACGATCTGATCGGAAACGGCACCGGTGCAAACGGCGAAGGCCAGGGCGGCAATGCCGGCGCGTGCGTCGAGGCCAACTTCAAATTTGACGCTTCGATTGAAAATTTGAAAAAAGTTGCGACGAAAATCAGCGAACCGAAACTGGTCGATAAATTTACAGATGCTGTCATCAACGATGACAACTATTTGATCAAGTATGAAGGCGTTATGATCCCGAAAGCGTCTGGAACTTACCAGTTTGGCGCGGCAAAAGTGGACAACGGCTTTATGCTCAAGATTGGCGACCAAAAAGTTTATGAGTTCTGGGCGGGCCGCACTTGGAACGACGACGGTTCGGGAAATCTTTATCCGCAGACCATTGACTTGGTTGAAGGCCAGAAATACACCTTTGAAGCCTGGTTCTTAGAGACCGACGGCGGACAGGTATTGTCTCTCAATGCAAAAGTGGACGGCGCCGAGGCAGTCGGATTGCCGGAGCTGTTTGACTTTGAGGTGGACAACGGCGTAGCTGAAACCGATACTCAGAAATACTATGAGAGCAATGCGGCGGATGGTTCTTTTGCGAACAATACGCTGAAAATTGAGGACTACAAACAGGGAACAGAAGTCAACCTGGATTACTATGACAACCACACTCTGTGCTCGACAGAGGTCACCGGACTGACCCCTGGCAAAGTTTATAAAGCGGCGTACTTCTATAATCTGCAGGACGTTGTTGAACTGGGCTGGGAAGTGAAGTTTACCCCGGTAGAAGGAGCAACCTTGCAGGCGACCAACGGCGATCTCACCAATGGTAAAAACGGGTACAATCCCCAGCGTGTGATCGTTGTGGTTCCCTTTAAAGCAACTGCTGAAACCACGACGCTGAAGATGTGGCAGCACGGCGCATACCGCAGCAACAGCTCTTTGGCAAAGTTTGCTGTGTACGGCGCGGACTTTGATTTCGGCACACTGGGCTATGACCATGTATTTGAAAAAGCGCCGAATCAGGTTACAGATAACAATGCGGCTCCCGGTATCGCGTGGACTCCTTCCAAGGCTTCTGTTGCCAAGACGGATATGGAAGGCACGGTGAAGATTACCGGAAATGCGGTTGTGGGTGAAACTCTGACTGCTGACGTAACTGGTCTTACTCCTGAAGCCGGCCGGACTGGACTGAATTATTACTGGTATGCCGGCGATGAGTGCCGCCGCGGACAGGATATGTTCGGCAGCACTTATACCGTTACTTCTGCGGACATCGGCAAAACGATTTCTGTGAAAGTGATGGCTCCACCGCTTTACAACGGCGTGTTCACCTCTGAAAAGACCGCTGCGGTGCCTCCGGTTGCGGATACCGATACCACCGCACCTAAACTGGAAGAAGCCGCGAAAACAGACAAGGTTCTGTTCTACAGCGACTTTGACGGCACAGACAGTGAGCAGCTGGACGTTCAGGGTCCTGCCGTTATTGGCAGCGGAAACCTGGCGATGGCAAGAGACGGTTATCTGAACCTGGGCACCGATATGCTCAAGGGACAGAAAAATGTGACCATCGAAATGGTCATTAAACCCTCTGAAATTGTAGAACATGCAGGCATTATGGGCCTTGGAACCAACGAGGATCAAAACTGGTGGCTGATCGGTATGCGTGGCAAAGGCGCGCTGAAGTTCGGCATGAGAACAGGCGACCAAGGTGAAGCTGGCGGCGATCAGCCCACCAAGGATGAAGTTCTGAAGGTCGGCGAGTGGACCACCGTCAAATATGTCATTACTGAAACCAGCGTCACCGCATACGCCAATGGCGAATTGCTCAAGACTTGGGATGTCACTGGACAGAAATCCATCGGTGAAATCAACGGCGATTTTGTATTCGGTAAACAGCTGAAATGGCCGGATCCCGGGTTTGCAGGTTCTTTGGCAGAACTGAGAATCACCGCTCCCGGCCAGGCGCCTGTTGTTGATAAGTCCGCACTGAATCAGGCGATCACCGACGCGAAGAAGCTGTACGATGAAGCAGTTGTAGGCGATCAGCCCGGTCAGTATCCCGAATCTGCAAAAACCGCTCTGGATACGGCGATTAAAGCGGCAGAAGCCATTGCAGGCAACGACGAAGTGGATCAGACCGCTGTTTCGAATGCTACCATAGCGCTCAATGAGGCTGTGGAAACCTTCAAAAAGGCCGTTGTTCCAGATGAAGTTGACGACGGTGCACCGAAGCTGGAAGCACTGGACGAAACCAAAAACGACATCCTGTTCCACAACGACTTTAACAAAGCGGACGGCCTGGATATCCAGGGCGAAGCGAAACTGGAAAACGGTGTTGTCACTATGGACAACAACGGCTATATCAACCTGGGCAGTGACATGCTCAAAAACAAAAAAGACATTACAATTGAATTTGTAATCAATCCGTCCAAGCTGGTCGACAATATCGGCATCATGGGCTTGGGCGCAGAGGAAGAAAACTGGTGGCTGCTTGGTTCAATGGCCGACGGCGCTCTGAAATTTGGTATGAAGACCAATGGTACTGAAATCGGTGAGAGAAGCAGTGCCAAGACTGACGCAGGCATCCTGAAAATCGGCGAGTGGACGGTTGTCAAATATGTGATTACCGAGACCTCCGTCACCGTATTTGCGGACGGCAAACAGCTGGAAAGCTGGGATATCACCGGGCAGAAGACCATGGGCGAAATCCCTGGCGACTTTGTATTCGGCAAACAGCTGAAGTGGCCGGACCCCGGATTCTCCGGTTCTGTGGCAGAGTTGAGAATCAGTTCTCCCAAAGCGGGCGAGACGCCTCTCGATAAGACCGCTTTGGAAAAAGCGATTGCCGACGCCCAGAAACTGTACGATGAAGCGGTTGTAGGCGATCAGCCCGGTCAGTATCCGGAAGCGGCGAAAACTGCTCTGAACGGCGCGATCTTGCTGATTAAGCTGCAGATGAATAGCGCCAAAGATCAGGCCACAATTGACAAACTGGTGGATCAGATGAACGCGGCGATTGACGAATTCAAAGCTGCGGTTGTTCCTGATCCCAGCAAGTCGGATGCGAAGGATATCACCTCCTTTAAGCTGGGCGGTGTAGATGCCGTAATCAGTGGAACCACCATTACGGTGGAACTTCCTGTGGGCACCGACCTGACCAACCTGACGGCTACTGCGGTGATCTCCGACAAGGCGACCATCAGCCCCGATCCTGCGACTGTGAAAGACTTCTCCAAAGAAGTGAAATTTACGGTGACCGCAGAAGACGGAAGCACCAAAGAGTATACTGTCAAAGCAACCGTGAAACAGGAAGAAAAACCCGAAGGAACAATCATCGTGGAAGCGACCGGCGACAAATATACCGGTGGCAAAGACGAAGGAACCGTTGATGGAACCAGCTTGACCTTTGGTCCTGGCACTGGCGGAAACCGCGAATTCATGTGCCCCGACCTGCCCGGTCTGGAAGTAGGCAAGGTTTACAAAGCAGCTGTGTACCTGACCATGTCAGAAGTTGCAGCTCAGGACTGGACCATCAAGGTGCGTCCGCAGCACGAATACTATTTCCTGACCCGGAACGATCTGATGTACGATGCGGACAAAGGCGGCGATCAGAAAGTGATCATCGTGGTGCCGTTCAAAGCGACCAGCGACAAAGCGAATGTCAACTGCGTGCTGGAAGGCTTCACCGGATCGATTGACCGCGTGGTAATTGCCACAAACGATTATGACTTCGGAAAGGATCAGGGCGAATATGTTCTGAAATCTGAGTATGGCTACCAGGATCTGAAAAATGTGACAGAGCCTACTGCTCGTCCGGCTTATGCAGGTTCCGCGCTGGCGGACGGCGATCCCGGCGAAAAAGGCGTGGGCTGGATTCCTTCCACCATCGGCGGAGAAGAGCCTGACGAAGTGAACAAAGACGCTTTGAACAAAGCGATTACCGATGCAAAAGCGCTGTTTGATAAAGCGGAAGTAGGCGATAAAGCCGGTCAGTATCCGCAGGCAGCGAAAGATGCACTGGATCAGGCGATCAAAGCGGCGCAGGGTGTAGCGGACAACGCAGATGCAGATCAGAAGGCTGTTGACGAAGCAGCGGCGACGCTGAACAAAGCAGTGGAGACCTTTAAAGCTGCGGTGATCAAAGATACCAGCGACCCTGATGACAATGATCCCGATGACAACAACTCCGACGTTGACAACAATCCTGATGACAGCAATACCCCTGACGACAACACCCCCGATGACAACACTACTCCTGATGATAATAATACTCCTAATGACAACAACAACCCGGTAACGGGAGCGGCAGGAATTGCCATGGGTACTTTGATTCTGGCGGCGGCAGCCGGTGTAACGCTGGTAGTCAGCAAGAAACGAAAATAACCCAAGCAGGTAAAAACAAGGGCTGAATCTTCAGCCCTTGTTTTTTTGTTTGTCGAAAAACGGAACTAAACGGGATAGAAATTGTAAAACTGGCAACGAATATGCAACGCCTTTTCGGGCTCATATAACTTTGCAAACTGTGTTGCTTTTAACAGTAAGTTTCGACGCAAAAAAAGAGACCGCCGCAGCGGTCTCTTTTTTTGCGAAGAGTTTAACGGTAAATACGGATGGAACCGATCACAGGAAGTTCCCGCGCACGCCCCTGGGCGGCGTTGACGATTCCAAGAATGATAAATGCCAAACAAACAAGCCCGATGACGATTCCCAGCAGGTTGGCAATGATTCCACCGATAAAGGGAATCAGCTCTAAGGCAAACCGGATCAATCCGCTGGCGACACCCAGTATAATTTCCGCAATCAGCAGAACAATTCCCTGATTGACGTGAAACTTAGTATAGGGAGAATTCTTATTGACAAGCATGGGGATCAAAAACAAAATTCCCAGATAGGACAGGCAGGCAAGTCCTTTGGTGCTTTCGATGTCATTTTGATCATACTGTTGTTCTTCCATAGCAGGTGGCTCCTTCTTTCGTGATATTTAATGTTCATGCTAACCTACGATCATCAGGTCTTTGGGCGCGCGGTTTAAAACTTCACAGCCGTTCTCGGTCACCATGACCAGATCTTCGATCCGAACGCCCACTTTCCCGGGAAGATAGATCCCCGGCTCAATGGAAAACACCATCCCCGGTTTGGCCACTGCGTCAGAAGCTGCGCTGACATCCGGGGGCTCATGGCATTCCAGTCCGATCCCATGTCCCAGTCGGTGAGTAAAATAAGGCCCGTAGCCCGCCTGTTCAATCACGCTTCGAGCCGCGCGGTCGATCTCCCGTAGGGGAACGCCGGGGGCGACCGCCGAAATTCCGGCGAGGTTTGCCGCTTTTACAGTTTCATACACCTGGCGCTGCTCCTCGCTGACGGTTTTGTAAAACACTGTGCGGGTCATGTCGCACCAGTACCGGCCAATGGGGGTGAAGATATCAAACACCACACAGTCGCCCGGCTGGATGACCGAGTGATCCGGCGCATGATGAGGATCAGCGGCGTTGGCTCCAAAACAGACCAGCTGCACACCGTCGGAGTTGTCCGCGCCGTGGTCCATAAACGTTTTGTTGATAGATGCCGCCAGCTCGATTTCCACAGCGCCTTCGCACACGGCGGCAATTGCGGCCTGCACCACCTGATCGTTGATCCGGGAGGCTCGCCGCAGGGCGTCCTGCTCCTCCGCGTCCTTAAAACGCCGGGCCGTGTCAATGGGGGCGCTTCCCAGCACAGGAGTTATATCCGGGCGGGCCTGCATCAGCCCGATCAAAAACTTACTGGGCCAGAATTTATCCACGCCCAAGGTTCCGGGGCGGAGCACAGCCGCCAGATCCGCCACAGGATTGTCGCTGTCCTTGTGGGCGATGACGGGAAGCTCTTTTGAAGATTCCACACCAAAGATTTCATTTCCGAACAAGGTTGCAGTTCCATCCTCCGTGAGGTAGAGGGCGAGCATCCGTTCATGGGGCTCAATCCAAAGTCCGGTCAAGTAATACACCGCCGCGGTGGAGGTCACAACGATCTGCGTGAGGGACTGTTCCTTCATATAGGCGGCAACACGGGCGATTCGGTCGGATTTCATCACTGCATCTTCCTTTCTAGTAAACATTTCAGGATAAGAAGAACACTACTTGACCATCATACACACCAGGGTGCAGGGCTTGTCGGTGCGGTTTTCACACCAGTGATGTTCCCCTTTGGGGATCAACGTGGCCTGTCCTTTGCCCACAGTTCCAATATCCTCGCCGCTGACGGTGTAGACTTCGCCCTCCAGAAAATAGGAGTACTCGTCTGCATCGTGGAAGCCATCGCCGGTTTCCGGAACCCGGGAACCGGGCTGGATGGTAATCAGGCTGAAGTCCACATGCTCGTAGGAACCGTTTAAGTTGAAGATTTTTCGCAGGTCGTACAGGGGAGCGCCCACAGGGGCGAGTTCGTTTACTTCGATCAGAGTCATATTCAAAATCTCCTTTTTTGTATTGCTTTTGAAAACCGCGCGGATTTTTTCCGCGCGGCCGTAAACATGTTGTTAGAGTTGGTTGCGCAGCTTGGGATCCAAGTAATCCCGCAGGCCGTCGCCGATAAAGTTGGCGCCCATGGCCACGGTGAAGATCGCAAGGCCTGGGAAGGTGGAAATCCACCAGTTTTGGAAGGTGGACACACCGTCGCTGACCATGGCGCCCCATTCCGGAGTGGGCGGCTGAACGCCCAGGCCCAAAAAGCTCAGGCCCGAGAACATCAAAATGGCGTTGCCAAGATCCAGCGTAGACATGACCACCAGCGGTCCAATGCTGTTGGGAAGAATCTCTTTGAACAAAATCCGCAAGCGGGACGCGCCCATCAATTTGCTGGCGGTGACGTAGTCGTTGCCCTTGACGGAGATCACAATGCTGCGGGTGAGCCTGGCGTAGTTGGGCCACCAGATAATCGCCATGGCGAACACCGAGTTGACAATGCTGGGCCCCATGGCAGCCGCGATGACCATGGCGAGAATCAGGGGCGGAAACGCCTGGATCATCTCGCTGATCCGCATCATAATATCGTCCACAACGCCGCCCACATAGCCCGCCACAGCGCCGTACAGGATGCCGATGGCAAAGGACACCGCCACGGTAATCAAGCCTGCGGTGATGGAAATTCGGCTGCCGTACAGCACCCGGCTGAACACATCCCGGCCCAGGCTGTCGGTGCCAAACCAGTTTTGTCCGCTGGGTGGCATAAACCGCCGGGACAAATCCTGTGCCACCGGATCCTGTGGCGCGATCAAGGGGGCTAAAATCGCCACAACAGCCCAGAACAGGCAGATGACGATGCCTAATTTAAACATGAAGTTTTTCTGCTTGAGAATACGTTTGATAAAACCCATGGGATTGTCGTCCTTTCTCTTCGATTTTCGGGGAGGCATCAGCGCCTTGTTTACTGATACCGGACTCTAGGATCGATAATCCCGTATAAAATATCAATGACCAGGTTGATGACCACATAGGTGAAGGCGATAAGCATGGACACGCCGCAGATGGCTGGGAAGTCCAGCGTGGTGGCGGAAAGGTAGGCATACTGGCCAATGCCGGGCCAGGCGAAGATTTTTTCCACAAACACCATGCCGCCCAGCAGGTTGCAAAAGCCCATACCCGCCACGGTGATGACCGGGATCAAGGCGTTGTTCAGGGCGTGGCCGGTGACCACCCGGCGCTCGCTCATTCCCTTGGCGCGGGCGGTGCGGATGTAGTCCATCGACATGGTTTCCAGCAGGTTGCTGCGAGTCTGGCGGGTGATGAGGCCCATAGTGAAAAAGCCCAGCACCAGCGCAGGAAGAATCAGGTGTGCCAGCGCGTCTCCCACCATGGCGAAGTTCCCGGAGAGTAACCCGTCCAGGATGTAAAAGCCGGTGCCGCCGGTACCGGAAAACGCCCGTGGGTCCAGCCGTCCGCCGCCGGGAAACCACCCCAGCACGCTGGAAAATACATACAGCGTCAGCAGAGCAAACCAGAAGCTTGGAATGGAGACGCCGCTGACCGAGATCGCCCGCAGGGCCTGGTCCGCCGGCTTATTCCGAAAGACGGCGGAGATCACGCCAAACAGGATGCCCAGCACCACTGCTACGATCATGGCGAAGATGGAAAGCTCCACCGTAGCGGGGAAATACTGCAAAAGATCCTGCATCACCGGGTTCCCCGTGCGGATGGAGGTGCCCAGATCCCCTTTGACAAGATTTCCAAGGTAGATAAAATACTGTTCATAAAGCGGCTTGTCCAGGCCCCATTTCTGTTTATAGGCGGCCACGACCTCCGGGTCGGACTGGGCAGATTGGCTCAGGTTGGTGGCTACGGGGTCGCTGGGTACCAAGTGGGAGATCATAAACACGATCAGCGACACGCCGAATAGCAGGAGGATCATCATCCCCAAACGTCTAAGTATGTAACGCCACAAGCGTCTTCACGTCCCTTCTTAGAACTTAAATTCCAGTGTTCAGGAAAGCCTGGCCCGATCAAAGGGGAGCGGTTCTCCCTGCGCGCCAGGCTTTGCCGGATACTGGAGTCATCCGGAATCCGGTTTTAACAGCCCGCTTGGACTGCTGGAATTGTGCGATGGGTTTACTCCGCCCGTTTTACGGGCGTGCAAAGTGTGAAATGAAAATGGCTCCGGGCCGGTTTCGGCCCGGGAACCGACTGCGTAAACCAAACATTGCGGGGAATCCGCTGCCGCTACTCGGCAATGCTGATTTCCGCCAGCTGAATCTTGCTTAAATCGTTGTAAGCCACGTTGTTCAGGGTTTTGCTGACCGCAAAGGTCTTGGGATGCTGCAGCAGGAACGCATAGGGGCTGTTTTCCGCCATTTTGTCCTGCAGCTCCTGAGAATACTGGGTGCGTTTTTCTTTATCGGCCTCGCCGATAATTTTGTTGCCCAGCTCGATCAGGTCGTCGTGTCCTTCCGCGGACCACTTGGCGCGCTCGCCCACCGTGTCGCCGGGCAGGAACGCCAGCTGGTTGTTGATGTCATAGTAGTCGGGGCTCCAGTGCATGAGCAGGAACGGAATCTCGCCGTTGCGGTACTGGTCCAGAATGTTGCTGAACTCAGGGGTTTCCAGCTTGACGGTAATCCCGATTTGTTTGAGGTCATTTTGGATCTTCTGGCCGATATCGCCCCACTTCATGCCTTCGGTATCAAAGTTCGCGGCGGTCAGGGTGATTTCAAAGCCCTTCTCGTATCCTGCTTTTTTCATCAGTTCTTTGGCCTTTTCAACGTTCTGGTAGTTGTCAGGACGGTTTTTCGCGCCTACAAAGCCCTGGGGAACGATTGACCAGGGAAGGGTGGCTCCCTCGCCGCACATGGTTTTCAGGCCCTGATAGTCGATGGCCAGCCGGACCGCCTGCTGAACATCCGCATTGGCCATGGGGCCGCCGATCTTGGAATCGTTGTTCATCAGCAAAAAGGTGCACACAGCGGTGGAAGCGGTTTTAATCTCAACGTTGTTCTTGCCTTTGAGCTGCGCGATGTTGTCCGCGTTCAGAGTCAGGGCGATGTCGATCTCCCCTTTGTCCAGCATCTGAATCTGGGTGTTGGAGTCGGGGATTTCCTTCAGGATGATTTTTTCCACATTGGTGGAGGTGCCCCAGTAGTTGGGGTTTTTCTCCAGCACAAGCTCGCTGCCCTTGACCCAGCTGGTGAGCTTGAAGGGACCGGAACCGGCGGACTGTTTGTCCAGATACGCCTGACCCTTGTCTGTGCTGGCCGCGTCCTCCGCGTCGGTTCCGCCGTTTTCCTTCATCAGCTTGCTGTCCAACACACAGAACGCGTTGGAAGCGAGCTTGGTCAGGAAGGAAGCGTCCGGCTCTTTCAGGGTAATTTTCACCGTTTTAGCGTCGGGGGCCTCTACGGATTTGATGCCGGCCACATGGGCCGCCGTATTGGATTTTAAGTTCATCACGCGTTTGATGCTCCACACCACATCCGCGCTGGTCAGTTCATTTCCGCTGGCGAACTTCACGCCCTCCCGCAAGGGGAAGGTGTACACGGTGCGACTGTCGTCCAAGCTCCATGCGTCGGTGGTGAGGGAGGGCTTGGGATTTTCGATATCCGATCCCTCGATCCGAAACAGCATGTCATAGGTGGCGTAGGTAATCATGTTGGCGTAGACCTCATACGCGTGTCCGGGATCCAGGGTTTTCAGGTCGGTGGCCGCGCCAATGACCACGGTTTTGCCTGTGCTTCCGGTTCCCTGACCGCTGCATCCCGCCAGGGACGCCGCCAGCAGGGTGCCGGCCAGCGCCGCGCAGATCAATCTGCGCAAGCTGAATTTCTTCATTTTGACTCCTCCTCAATCGATTGATATAAGTGACAGGCCACCTGATGGCCTGGCTCCAACTCCTGTAACTGGGGAACGGCCTTTTTGCAGATTTCCATGGCCCGGGGACACCGGGTGTGGAACGGGCAGCCCTCGGGCAGATTGCTGGGGCTGGGCAGGTCGCCCTCTAAAACGGTGCGCTGCTTTTTCTCCCCCTCGATTTGGGGAATGGCCGAGATCAGCGCCTGGGTGTAGGGGTGCAGGGCATTGTCGTAAATCCGACCGGAGGGGGCGATCTCCACGATCCGGCCCAGATACATTACGCCGATGCGCTGGCAGCAGTGCTTGACCACGCTTAAGTTGTGCGAGATAAACAGATAGGTCAGATCAAACTGTTTTTGCAGATCCTCCAGCAGATTAATCACCTGTGCCTGGATGGACACATCCAGCGCGGAAACCGGCTCGTCGCAGACGATGAGCTTGGGATTCAACGCAATGGCCCGGGCGATGCCCACCCGCTGCTTCTGGCCGCCGGACATCTCGTGGGGATACCGGTTTAAATACGCCCTGGAAAGACCCACCATGTCGCAGAGCTCCATAGCCTTTTCCCGCCGTTCTTTGGGGGTGAACCGCTTGTGGATGACATAGGGTTCCATCAAAATGTCGATGATTTTTCGCCGGGGATTTAAACAGGAGGAAGGATCCTGAAAAATCATCTGGGTTTTGCACCGCAGCTCTTTGAGCCGACGGCCTTTTAGGGTGGAGATATCTTCCCCTTCAAACAGAACCTTCCCCCCAGTGAGGGGATAGAGGCGTAAAAAGGTTTTTCCCAGGGTGGATTTGCCGCATCCGCTTTCCCCCACAAGGCCGAAGGTCTCGCCCTTGTGGATGGTAAAGCTCACGCCGTCCACCGCTTTTAACACCGCTTTTTTTCCCTTGGCCTTTTTGACCACAAAATGCTGCTTGACGTCGATGGCTTCCACCAACGCCTGGGTACCGTCGTGTGTTTCCTCAAACGGTGCTTCACCGGCTTCCCGCAGCGCTTTTTCCTCGTCGGACAGGCGCTCTCCGCTGATGCCGGCGTACACGCCCGCTTCGATCTGGGCTTCCACATCCGGCGGCAGGGGAGCGGTGTGTTCCTGATTGAGTTCATCCTTCATGTATGTATCAAGCCTTTCTGGTTTTACACGGATTCTTTGTCATCCCGGTTGTTCTCATCAAATAAAAAACAGCGTACGCTGCGGGTTTCATTCAGCTTTATTAGCGGGGGAGCTTCGTTCCTGCACCGCTCAGTGGCGTGTGGACAGCGGGGATGGAAGTGGCATCCCTTGGGCATCTGGTCTGCGTCGGGCACCATGCCCTCGATGGCTTCCAGCCGGTCCACGTCCTGGTTAAGCTTTGGAATCGCCCGGATCAAGCCCTGGGAATAGGGGTGCAGGGGATTGTCAAACAGCTCTTTGACCGGGGCGCTCTCCACGATCTGACCGGTGTAAAAAATCAGTACCCGGTCGCAGAAATCCGCGACGATGCCAAGATCATGGGTAATCATCATCACGCTCATGGAGCGTTTTTCCTTGATGTCCTTCATCAACTCCAAAATTTGCGCCTGAATGGTCACATCCAAAGCGGTAGTGGGTTCATCTGCGATCAGAAGCTCCGGGTTGCAGGCCAACGCCATAGCGATCATAATCCGCTGGCGCATGCCGCCGGACATCTGATGGGGATATTCCCGAAACCGCTGCTCCGGGTCGGGGATGCCGCACAGCCGGAGAAGTTCAATGGCGCGCTTTTGGGCCTCTTTTTTATCAATATCCTGGTGGAGAAACATAGGCTCCATAATTTGCTTGCCGCAGGTCTGGATGGGGTTTAGGCTGGTCATGGGCTCCTGAAAAATCATGGAGATTTTGTTTCCCCGCACATCCTGCATTTTTTTAGGAGGAAGCGCCAGCAGGTCGGTTCCGTCCAGTTCAATAGAGCCGGAAACCTTGGCGGTTTCGGCGGGCAGAAGGCCCATTACCGCCAGGGAGGTCACGCTTTTTCCGCTGCCGCTTTCTCCCACAATCCCCAGGGTCTCGCCTTTTTGCAGGGAAAAGCTCAGCCCGTCGATGACGGTGACTTGCTTTTCCCGGTTGCCAAACCGGACCGACAGGTCGGAAACCTTTAACAGTTCTTGTATCATAACAGGATAGTCCTTTCCAAAGTCAGGATTCAACGATCCGCGCCGGCTGCGGCGCATTTCTGATTTGACGCGACAACGCGTTAAATCGAATGGGCAGCAAAAAAAGAAAAAGGTATCCTTTTTACCGGCGCGCTTTAATAGAATCGCACGCATGTAAGACGGCGAACCTACATAGAAAAACTGAATACCAATCATTATACCTTTTTTTTAAAAATATTGCAAATCCTTTCCCGCGTTTTCCACAAATTCTCATGATGGCAAGCGATGGCAGATATAGGAGCAGGCGAAAATCGGAGAAAGACAAAAGGAAGTGAAGGCTGTTTTAAGGCATATTTACGGATGACTCTGCCGGATTAAAAGATCCATAAAATCCAGAACGAGTTTCTTTTGCGCCCCGTCCAACCGGGCATATTTTTCGGAAAATTCCTGGCGCAGATAGGTCTCTTGGCCCGTGGAGGCTCCCGTAATCAAATCGGACATTTCACAGTGCAGTATGGTGCAAACCTCCGCTAGGGTGTCCAGGCTGATTTTGGTTACGCCCCGTTCCAATTGGCTGACATATCCCACGGTTACGGACAATTTTTCTGCCAGCTGTTCCTGGGTCTTATGCTCCGCTTTCCGATGGGCCTTCATCCGGCTTCCAATCAGTTTATAGTCGATGCTCATCACCATCACCTCAATGGTATTGTGATAGTAATAGCTATAAATATACAGACATTAATAAATATAATTATAGTTATAAGTGTTGATTTTTGTCGTTTTTCTGTTATAATGAAAGAAAATCTTGTGATTTAAAAGCCTGCACAGCAAATTTGCGTTAGGAGAGGTCATGATGAAACATCCCACCGGCCGCGATTCGTCCAATTCAGAGAAAAAAGAAAACGACGGCGTGTGCGGCGTAAATCGGAACAACGCAGCCGATCGGATTCAACCGGCACGGTCAAAATCCTCCGATCCGCAATCTGCCCAGGAGAAAAAAGCGTTTGTTTATGGGCTGATTGCCTGTGCATGCGTGTTGTTTGTCGCTTGGATGGTAGTGTCGGCCGTTATTGCCTTTTCGCTTGTATGTTTTTTTTAAAAAGAGAAAAAAGGCCGTTCCCCATATGGGGAACGGCCTTTTCGGCTGCTTGTGATTGATGGCCTTGCTTACGCCTGAGGAGCACTGGGCGGGGGGTCCGAAATGTCTTTGCCCAAAAATTCGGGGATCTTCACACCGGCCATTTTGAAGGTTTCGCTCAAGGGCGGGATGGATTTCATCATGCCCGAAAGGAAGTTGGCCGTGGTGGGAGATCCGTCTTTTCCATTCATGGAATCCCACACCGTCACCTTGTCGATGTTCAGGTTCTTGACCGCGTCCACCTGGATCTTCATCAGCTCTTCCATCTTATCCACCAGCATCAGCTGGATGGCGGCGTCCACATTTCCGCCTGCAGCGGCGACGATCTTATCAAAACCTTCCGCCTGGCGGGCCAGGATTTCCAGAATACCGCGGGCCTGGGCTTCCTGGGTGGCGAAGATCGCGTCCGCTTCGCCTCGCGCTTTGCGGCGCATCTGCTCGGCTTCGGCTTCCGCCTCCAGTTCTTTTTTCTCTTTTTCGATCCGCGCTTTGGTGATGATGTCGGCCTGCTGGGTCGCCATCTCTTTTTCAGCACGTGCGGCCTCGGCGGCCTGCTCGGCGGCGTACGCCTCCTGCAGCGCCTGTGCCTGGGCGACTTTTTCCGCGGCGATGGCGCGGCGCTGAGCCTCCGCTTCTTTCTCGCGGCGGGTGGCGTCGGATTCGGCGATCTGCGCTTTGGATTCGTTTTCACCGGCGATGGCGGTTGCGTTTGCCTGCGCCACGCTGATGCGCTGGTCTTTTAAGGCCTGCGCCTCGCCCACGCTACCGTCGCGGTTTTTTTCAGCAACGGTCTTTTTCGCGTCGTTGATGGCCTTGGCGGCTGCTTCTTTTCCCAGCGCCTCGATGTATCCGGATTCATCCGTGATGTCGGTGACGTTGACGTTAATCAGACGCAGACCGATCTTTTTCAGCTCGGTTTCCACGTTGTGGGACACGGCCTCCAAAAATTTATCCCGGTCGGTGTTGATCTCCTCAATATCCATGGTGGCAATGACCAGACGCAGCTGACCGAAGATAATATCCTTGGCGAGCTCCTGGATTTCCGCCAGCTTCATGCCCAGCAGGCGTTCGGCGGCGTTTTGCATCACACCGGGCTCAGTGGAGATTCCCACCGTAAACCGGGAGGGGACGTCCACGCGGATGTTTTGATGGGACAGCGCGTTTGCCAGGTCCACGTTGATGGACATGGGGGTCAAATCCAGGTATTCATAGGATTGGACTACCGGCCACACAAAGGCCGCGCCGCCGTGAATACACCGGGAAGAACGGCTGCTTCCGTCTTTGTTGGTGCCGACCTTACCGTAGATGACCATGATTTTGTCTGAAGGGCACCGGCGGTAGCGGGATAAAACCACCAGCAGCATGGAAAACAGCAGAACCGCTACAACCACGAGCAAGATGATAACGTTTGGGGACATGTTTTTTCCTCCTCTTTTATAAAGTGTTTTTTATTCCAACGTCCGGTTTTCATTGCCGCATTTTTTTACCGGAACGATGGGACGTACGATTAATGTGCTGCCGCCGGCAACGCCGGTCACCTGAACCTGCGTTCCGGTGGGCAGCGGGGTTTCGCTGTCCGTCATGGCTTCCAGCTCCATGAATTGTTCCTGAAGGGTCAGGGTGACCTTTCCGCTTCCTGAACGCTCTGGGGGAATGGTGATATACACCGAGCCGGTCTGCGCGATGGCGCTTTTCAGCGTCAGATTTCCGTCCTCCTGCATGGAAAGGGACCATTTAATGATGAGCGCCACCAACACCAACGCGGCGCATCCGCCCAGCAGGGACAGAACAATGGCCAGCGCGGTGTTTAGCCCCGCGTCGGTCAGGACAATGCCCAGCCAGCCGCCCACAGCGAAAAATGCCACCAGGCCCCGCACAGTGAACAGCCGGATACCCGCGCCTTGATGAGACAAGTCGTGATCGGCATCTCCGTCAGCGTCTATGGAAACCTCGCCGGAGACATCCGCTTCCCCTTCGGGGGAGCCGGCCTCCATCAGCGCGGAGTGATCGTCGATTTCACCGTGGTCAGCGGCGTGTCCGCCCATTCCGAACAGCAGCAAAATCGTCTGCAAAATCAGAATGATGCTGGCCGGAATTGCGGCGCAGGCGAACACCTGCTGCAGGGCGGACAAGCCGTCCCACCAACTAAAAAACCAATCCATCCTTCCATCTTCCTTTCCTCATTACAGGGGATTTGATGCCAGAGCCCATGAGCTCCCGGCAATGCCGTCCCAATTGGATTCGGCATCTTGTTTTTTCTGTGCAAGCGAACCCGGCCTTTGCCGGAAATTCTGAGAGGTTGGAGAAAGCGCTTGCTCTTTCTCTATATGCAACAACTAATCGAACGACAATACACGGGCGGTCAAATCGTCTGCGTATCGCTGCAGCCGGGAGGACAGGTGGGCCGCCACCATAATTTCCAACACGGTGGACAGCTGCTCCTGCACATCGGCCCGGTCCCCGATCTCCCGGGAGATTTGGGACACATGGCGCCGGATCTGCTCGAAGGAAACGCCGGATTCCATGTTCAGCGGCCGGATGACCCGGCACAGGCAGTCAAACAAGGTCGCTTCGGTACAAGCCGGAGGGCCTCCCGGTACGGGAGGAAGACAGGCGTGTTCGATCAGTTGTACAATCTGATCGATGCGGATTGCGTCCCGCAGGGCGCTGATGAGTAAGATCCTAGCAAGCTGAAGCTCATCGTATTTTTTGTTTTGCGGCTTGGAAACCCAGCCGCGTTTGACCCAGTTTTGGATGGTGGAACCTTCCAGCCCGGTAATCACCTTGATCTGGGACAGGCTGAGCCCTCCCGCCGCCGTAACCAGCGGGCTGATCAGAGAAAACGCGCTTGGGTTTCCCGGAGAATCCGGGATGGTGGTTCCCGGTATGTTGGTTAATTCCATGGAACGCTCCTCCTTTCCAGGTTCTTTTCATCCTTTTCGAGGTTAATTTGATTATATCACGTGGTCGTGCGAACCTCAAATCTCCCGGGGAACAGTGGGAAGCTCCAGGAGGTTCCAGGCGATAGTTTTAGTTTGATTATCTCTTTATTTCTCTCGTTTTTCATGTTTTTCACCTGTTTTCTATTGTTTTCAATATTTTTATTTTGTCATGCATTGACGACAGATTTTTGATTTCGGGCACAACGGATCGGACAGGTTGTTTTTTGTCTGGTTCAGGCGTATAATAGCTATAAAAGCAGATTGGATTGATCCGTCTACAGGCTTAGCCGGGCTGTTGAAGCCTGCGGGCGGACATCAATGAAAGGGGTTCACCTGAACATGAAACGCAGCTTTGCTTGCGGGCTTACCATCTGCCTGCTTCTCTCTTTGTTCTGTACGGGATGCAAAAAAGACGTTCCGAATGGGAGTTCATCGGATTTTTCCAGTGCGGCAGCATCCTCGGAGACGGTATTGGAAAGCTCTTCCCAGATATCCGGCGAGATTTCTTCTCAGACGGGTGTGACAAGTTCTGCCCCTAATGTCAGCACGGGTGTAAGCTCCAGACAGTCCTCGCGGACACCGGCGTCCAGTTCTTCCAAACAGACGGGATCGGCCGTGCCGCCTACCTCTTCGGCTGAACCACGTAAAACGGTGCGGGTCACCATTCCGGAGGGGTTCACCTTTTTGCAGGTGGCCAACCGGCTGGAAGCCAACGGCGTTTGCACGGCAAAGGAGTTTTACAAAACCGCGCAAAGCTATTCGCCGTCTTCCTTCACCGTTCCATCCAGTTCCGACCGGGCGTATAAAATGGAGGGATATTTGTATCCCGACACTTATGAATTTTATACAAACGATGATCCCAAGGACGTACTGGTGAAGATGCTCAATAACTTCCGAGCAAAGGCGGGGAATATCACCGACAAGCAGCTAATTGTGGCCTCCATCATCGAGAAGGAGTCCCGCAGCAGCCAGAACGCGGCGCTGGTGGCCTCGGTGGTCTACAATCGTCTGAACGCCGGCATGAAGCTGGAAATTGACGCCACCCGGGAATATGTCAATAAAAACGTCACCGGCAGCCCGCTGCTTTCCTCCACGGGAAAATATGCCGCGCTGTACAACACCTATAAATGCAAAGCGCTTCCGGCGGGGCCCATCTGCAATCCCGGCAGCCGAGCGATCCAGGCGGCGAAAAATCCTGCATCCAGCGAATACCTGTTTTTCTTTTACGGAAACGACAATCAAAACCACTACTCCAAAACCTATGAGGAACATGAGGCCGCTATGAAAAAATATGGCGTTCAGTATGGATAAAGCATCCTTTTAAGCAGGTTTCGAGAACGTCCGTGTTCCATGTTGCGGCGATTATACAAAAACCATTATCCAGACTGGGAGGATATCGAAAGTTGAATACGCCTACAATTGAAACAGAGCGGCTGATATTAAGAAAATTTACAAAGGCTGATGTGGAAGCCTTATATAAAATTTACAGCGACAAAGAAGTGAACAAATTCTTGCCATGGTTCCCGTTAAAGAGCATGGAAGAAGCATATTCGTTTTATGAGCAGCGGTATGCTGTGAAGTATGCCGAGCCCCAGGGGTATGCCTATGCCATCTGTTTGAAAGCAGACAATATCCCCATTGGATACATAAAAGTTGATATGGAAGAACATCATGATTTCGGCTATGGGCTGCGAAAAGAGTTCTGGCATCAGGGGATTGTTACTGAAGCAGGAAAAGCCGTGGTCGCGCAGGTCAAAAAGGATGGGCTTCCCTTTATCACAGCGACGCACGACCGGAACAACCCCCGCAGCGGCGGCGTCATGCAGAATGTTGGCATGCGCTATCAGTATTCCTATGAAGAACAGTGGAAGCCGAAAGATATTCTGGTGACGTTCCGAATGTATCAGCTCAACCTGGATGGTAACCAAGAGCGGGTCTACAAAAAATATTGGGATACATCTGCTGTCCATTTTGTGGAAACAATTTGATTGATCTTTTTCGCAAAAAACAGGGCTGAAAGGTATCGGAAAAATATAAAACAGCGGCGGGGAGAACTCCAGCCGCTGTTTTTATATGTAGTACCTTTCCATTTTAGCGCCGCCGCAGCAAAAGGAAATGAGCGGTTATACACCCGGCCAGATAGACGCTCACCGCAACCCCTAGCGGGACAAAAAAGACATAGGAAAACGGCACGAATTGGAATCCCAGAAAAACAATATAGGTAATGGGCAGCAGCGTCCATCCCCAGAGATTAAGGGCAACACCCTTTTTTAGTTCTCGGCTGATTTCGCAGCCAAATCTTGCTTTTATCCCCGTGGCGCAGACGCCGAATGATATTCCGCTAATCAACAGAAGGACGACTCCTACAATCCAGACCGCGGGCTGCTGGAATTGCAGCCAAAGAAAGTAGGAAACAACCGTCCCCAACACCGATAAAAATAAAGAGATCAGAGAAATCACCCTAAGACCTGTTCCAGCTTCCGGATCGGAACACGGTGTGTGGGAGGAGGATAAATCTTCAGCGCATTCCTCTCCCTTTAACAGCGTGTCGGCGGTTACGCCAAGCGCCTGTGCCAGCGGAAGCAGCAGGCTCACATCCGGAAAGCCGTCCCCGGTATCACATAGTTAAAGATATTGGTGTCATTCAATCAATTTTGCCGATGAAGCGGTAAAAGATTTCTACCTCCTGTTCCCG
>CAJFTY010000050.1 GCA_904420045.1 Candidatus Metaruminococcus caecorum
GGTATGGCGGAATTGGCAGACGCGTTAGATTCAGGTTCTAATGGTCGCAAGGCTGTGCAGGTTCAAGTCCTGTTACCCGCACCATAAAAAAACGGCTTAACCATGCGGGTTTAGCCGTTTTTTACTTTACGTAAACCTGTATGCTTTCATGGAGCGTTCGTACAGCGCTTCGTGAAAAGCGATTCGAAATGGGCGGCAGACGAATGACAAAACCAGTCTTTCGGTTTCCTGTCACATTTGAATGGATAGGAGGGATTCATATCATCCAGATTAAAACGAGAAATTTTGTATTGATCTTGATGGGTTTGCTGCTTATCATACTTTTTACCTGCTGTTTTTTTTCAAACAAGTATTATTACAGCACAATGAACAGTATGAAACCCACGAGTCTGCAATATAAAGGCACTGTTTTATTTCAATCCTTTAGTGCAGATTATGTGGATCGCCTTACCACTCCGAAACGCTCTATTTATTGGGGAGAAATAAATGAAACTGAAAACAGGATCGAAATTACTGTTCCGGGCAAAGCTACAATAATGATATTTCCTAACGATCAGGATTCTGTATTAATGACTTATATGCCGCATCATGGAATCAAGAGAAATTACAAACTGTCCGGCTATGGTGATTTTAACCGACATCTGGAAATTCTCTATAAGCAAACCCAAAATGAAGTATTCAATGAAACAATCGAACTTCCGAAAACAAAATGAAAAACAGAGTCTATGCTCAAAACTCGTAATAGAAACGTCTCCCATCATTTGATTATTAGCGTTATATGAAAGACTAGTTACGGTTCCCAGTGGTTTTCAATTTCCTCACGGATAATCGCCACATAACGCTTGGCTTTTTCCTCGTCGTTGTGAATGGTATAAACATCCCGCTGGGTGATCTCTAACGTGCAGCCTTTTGCGGCGGTAAGCGTGTTGCGTATGTGCTCCCGGAAAGCCTGTTCATCCAGCTGCTTATCCACCCCGAGAAAATTGGGGCTGGGCTTGCGATGGAAAATAATTCTTTTGCCTCTCAAACGCTCCGCCATAAACGCCTCGTCACACCAGGGGGAGCAGCTCACTTTGCGCAGGTTTTTGAAAGCGCCCACATAATCCCATACTTTGTCTACCGGTTCGCAGCAGCCATAAGAAAGCAGTCCAAATTTTTCGGTAATCTTTCGATAATAGGGAAAAATAAACTCACCGTACATATCCGGCGAAATACTCACAGTTTCCTGGGAATCCATAAAGCCCCACACATCCCCCGGTCCGTTTACAGTTTCGGAGGGCAGTTCGCTGGTGAAGCACCTGCTGCCCTGGCCCAAGCCTTCAAAACCTGTAGTTGGAAGCAGCAGGCCCTCCCGCCTTAGAAAATCAAAATACGCCAGATAATCGTCCGCCAGCCGGTCCATCAGTTTGTGAAACAATTCCGGATAATCATACATAGAAAAGCACATCGTCTCCATGCCCATGAGATGGACTACGTCCTGGGTGGGAACAGCCGTCAGGCAGTGCATGACCATGCGCGCCGGCAGGAGATCGCCAAAGGCATCCTGAGCGGCGTCAAAGTAAGCCTGTGTAGCCTCGCGGTCCACACCGTAACGGGATGGTTTCAGCTTTTCCCAGTCCTCCTCCAAATCTTCAATGAGATAGTTAAAGCGATGGCCCACGGAGACACTGTCTGCGTTCGACGCAAAGGTTGCCGTAACCGGATGGCCGAACGGCTGAAAATAGGTGCGCCAGGCAATGGGAAAATAATCCGGCACAACCCAGTCGTCATCCAGCACGGTAAAATTCAAAAAATTTTTATACAGTGCAAACTCCAACTCCCTTGCCAGCGGCGTCTCACAGCGCATTCGCTTGGGAAGAAGCTCGTTTTCAAACGTATCGATCTCCAAATGAATCAGCGGCCGCTCACCCCGACAGTCGTTGTGACGTTTCCATAGTTCAACTCGCTTTCTGTTTTTCTCGCCGCAGGCGGCTTCCAACTGCTGCTGGGCGAGCTCCCGTAGGATCTCTCTTTCCTTTTGAAGAATCATAAACGCTTTCTCCTTCTAAAATGCCTGACCGTATGATTTAACCGCTTCCCTTTAAAAACACATCAAAAGCACATGAGGATGCGATTGAAAAGTAACGCCTTGTTTTCCTATTTGATCGCCCCAATGATATTCTTTTAGGACCTTTGCCTTTTCTGAATCATCTTCAATATAACATGATTCCATAAAAAATTTTGTAATAAGTATATATTTTTGGTAATTATTAGCTTAAAACATCAAGTTTTAAACCCATATACGGATTGTTCCACTGATTTTCCGAGCCCTGATTTACAACAGGCCAGATTCACCGTGTACTTTAAACCCCATATACTGACATGCGCGGAGCCGATAGCCCCGCGCATGTGGATCATCCAATTGTTTGAACCGCTCTGTTTACGCACAAAAATTACAGATCCAGCACCCGTCCGTCGGTAGAGAGAACCGTCACGCTCCAGGGGATCATTTTGCCGCAGTTTTGCAGCGCAGTTTTCACCGCATGCTCCATCCCGCCGCAGCAGGGAACCTCCATGCGCACCACCGACACCGACTTAATATCGTTTTGCGCCAGAATTTCAGTGAGTTTCTTACTGTAATCCCCCTCGTCCAGCTTAGGGCATCCGATCAAGGTCACCTTATTTTTCATAAACTCCCCATGGAAATTCCCATAAGCGTACGCCGTACAGTCGGCGGCGATCAAAAGATGTGCGCCCTGCAGATAGGGGGCGTTTACCGGCGCCAGCTTGATCTGCACCGGCCACTGGCGCAGCTGTGTGTCAGGCGCCGCCGTAGGAGCCTCCTGTCCCCGTTCGAGAGAGACGTTCAGCGTCTTGGCCTTGGAACCGGGACAACCGCAGGGCGAGCCGCTTTTCTGTTTTTCTTCCATCGCTTTTTGCACCGCCGCTTCGTCATAGGCCACAGCCTCCCGCTCCTCGAAGCGGATCGCCCCTGTGGGGCAGACTGGCAGGCAATCCCCCAGTCCGTCGCAGTAATCGTCCCGCATCAGCTTGGCCTTTCCGTCCACCAGGCCAATGGCTCCCTCGTGGCAGGCGTTGACACACAGCCCGCATCCATTGCAGAGCGTTTCCTCTATTTTTATAATTTTACGAATCATCGACTGTTCCTCCCTTGATTTTCTGTTTCTATCCTACTAAAATAAAACCAGCATTTCTGTTGTAGATACAACAAACAAAAATTATTTATAAAACACACTTTTTGATTTTAGAGGCGGAAAAAAGGATGAACACTTTATTTGAACAGATCAAAGAAAACCCGCTGTTTTACGGTATCGAAGCCGACGGCTTTGCCTCCATGCTCCCATGTATCAACGGGCAGGTCCGCACCTATTCAAAAGACCAGATCGTGCAGCTGGCGGGAGAACCGATCCGGACAGTGGGTCTTGTGATCTCCGGAGCGGTGCGGATTTTGCGGGAAGACAGCGAGGGCCGCCAAAACCTGATGACAGAGGTGGGCGCCGGGGATCTTTTTGGGGAGGTATTCGCCTTAGCGGGGATTGATATAAGCCCTGTGACCGTGCAGGCCGCGGAGGATTGCAGGATGCTCCATATGGACGTTCGGCGGATGATTGCTTCCTGTCCGGTGTCCTGCACCGTTCATCATCGCCTGATTCAAAATCTGCTGGCCCTGCTCGCCCGCAAAAATCGATTGCTCAACCAAAAAATTGAAATTCTCTCCAAACGGACCATCCGGGAGCGCCTGCTTTTGTTTTTGGACCTGTACGGGCAGGGACGCCGGGCGTTTACCCTGCCGTATTCCCGGGAAGAACTGGCGGCCTACCTGTGCGTAGACCGCAGCGCTCTTTCGGCGGAATTTTCAAAGCTTGCGCAGGAAGGTGTGCTCCGGTGCGACCGACGCCGGGTGGAGCTTCTGTAAATTCAACCGGCAAAAAACGCCCAGGGCGCTGCATGAGCAGCGCCCTGGGCGTTTTTGTATTCATTCTCTAAAACAGGGACAGCGCACCTCTTCCCCACATACAATAAGTGGGAGGTGATTTGTCTGAACGCTTGTGAATGGACCGCTTCGATCACCGCCGCAGCGAATCTTCTGGCCAAGGGACTAACTGTCCAGCAGATCGGCCTGCTGGCAGCGTCGTTTACCCAATTGGGAGACACCCTCGCCACCATCGCCGTACAGCGGGAGGTTTGCACCCAAAAGGATTCGCCCAACTCATGAGACGTGTTCCCGCGGCTTTTCCTCCACCTTGATTTTGTCCATAATAAACCCGAGTACCTGGTCGGGTTCAAGATTGAGCACCAGGGCAAATTCGTCGTACAGCATACGCTCCGCTTCTTTAAAAATCCGCTCGTCCGCCACGTGGAGGCGCTTGCCCTTTTCCTGCTGTTTCATCTGATGCTGATACAGCGCCTTGATGATTTTTACCAGTTCCACCCGGTCTCCCCGCAAAAGGATCTCTTTAAACTTTTCTTTCCGTTCGGTTTCATCCTCATACCAGATCACGGCCTCGTCCGGCATGCTTTCGATCAAATGGGAAATCTCCTCCGGGGACAGCACCCTGCGCATCTTTCCCAACAGGGCCTGGTTGTCCGTGGGAACATAAATGGTGGCGCTGTTGTACACCGGCTTTAGCACATAATAGGTGGACCGCTTGCCCCCAAACTCCTTGTCCATCACCCCAGTGATTTTACAGACCCCATCCGATCCGTATAAAACCGTGTCGTTGATTTGAAACATTGTGGATCACCGTTTTCCTCTCTCGCCGCTTAAAACTGCGGACGCTTTGCCTCAACAAGGATAAAACGTGCGGCCCTTGGGTCAGACCACACGTTTTATCCGTTTTTATTATAGCACAAAATCTGGGTGATTGCCAGTTGTTTTCCCTTTTCCGATCCAATGTTTGTGAATTATGCACGACTTTCTCCCCTGGAGGTTTTGGTGAAAAGGCCCATACGCTGTCAGCGGTCCAGCGTCACACAGGGAATTCCCAAAAGATCCGCTGTCTTTTCAAACAGCGAGGCATTGTGTCCTACGCTCATGGCAAAATGATGGGTGGGCGCCTGGGCGAACCACTCGTCCATATAAGAATCCGGGTCTTTTTTAAACTTCACCGGCGTCTGCGTGTTGCCGATGGTCATGATCGGCCCGTCACAGGCCTGGGCCTCGGTGATGATCAGCTTAAGGCTTCCATCCCCGGTCTGGGTGCAGGCGAGATTGGTGATCGCCCCGGTGCGCACCTTGGCCTCCACCGACACGCCCGTACCCTGTTTGCCGTGGTAAAGCCCCATTCCCCGCAGGATGGGTTTCCCCTTGGCAATGGCAAGATGGAAGGGTCCGTCGTGTCCCATCAGGATGGTGCCGTCCCGGTAGTCGGTGACCACGATTTCGCAGAAGCTGCCGCCCACTCCCAACAGGTCGCAGATCTTCATGGCCAGGCAGGTTTTCAGGTCGCCCTCTCCCGCGCAGGGGATTCCTCCGGCCGTCAGCAGGGAGTGCCCCACGATAAACCCGCTCTGGAGCTTTTCGTACGCCCCGCCCGGTGCGCCGTGATAGTAATAGGTTAAGCCGTCCAGCCGGTATTCCACCGCGAGCTTTTGCTGAGCGGCCGCCACTTTCGCCGCCCATTCCAACTGCTCCCGGGTGGGCTTTTGAGCCAGGGGATCAGCGGCCTTGTCCTCGCTAATCTGGAAAAACTCCTGGATTTCCTGGAGTTTCCAGGCGGTTTCCTCCTCGCTGACCGTTTTGAGCAGACGATCTAAATCGCACATCTCCAGCACCTGGATATGCGCACCGGTCTGGGCCTGCACCATAGTGAAGTCGCTGTACATGTCCAGCATCCCGCTGTAGGTGTTGCCCAAAAAGCCGATCCTCGCGCCGGACAGGCCCCGTTTCACCCCGGCGGCGCGCACCCATTCCCCAATCTCCTTCCAGGCGCGAACCGCCTGGGGAAGCTCTGCGGTGTTTTCGTCGGTCAAAGAGATCTCCGGCGTTTTTGTAAGTCCCAGCAGGCCGTTGACCACCCGGAAGGGAATTCCTGCCCGGCAAAAGGCGTTGGAGAGTTCCGGAACCGGGCAGGCTCCGCAGTGGGCCAGCCACTCCCCGGTTGTGGTGGCTTCATAGTTGATCCGGGCCGTGGGCTGGAGGTTTAACACCACCGCCGGCGCCTTGCAGATCTGGTGCACCGGCAGCACCGACGCGCTGGTCACATAGGTGGCAGAATGAGCCAGGACTAAATCCACGCCATTCTCGTTCATGTACTCCCCGCAGGCTCTCCCCTGTTCCTCGCAGTCCACCATGCCGTAAAAATACACCTGCGCGTCCATCTTTTCCACCTGGGCGGCGATAAACTCCCCATATCCAGTCAGCCGCTCTTTAAGCCCCGGAAACTGTTTCCAATACGTTTGCAGTCCCATGGAATAAACCCCGATCCGTGGCTTTGGGGAAGGCCGTAATTTTTTCACCATTGTCCTGCTCCTTTCCTGATAAAAATATTATGAAATCGCGCGTATTCTTTTTCGCTTTACAATTCCATTATACAAGGGTAAAATAAAATAGACATCCAATAAAATTGAGCAAAAATGTTAAAATCTTGCTGTCTTTAAAAAGGAGCGATACAAGATGGAACGCCCTGCCCCAAACGCGTATCTGGAACGGGCGGACTGCGCCTGGTCGGCGGATTCCGTCCGGCTGTTTGGAACCCCCAGCGAAGCCGCCCGCTCCTCCTACCTGTACATGCAGGAGGCCGGTCACTTTAAGACCCGGCCGCCTTATTTTACCGAGCGCGCCAATCTGAACTCCTTTTTGGTCATCCTCACCCTGTCGGGAGAAGGAGAGCTGTTCCTGAACGGCCAAAGTTCTCCCCTGACGCCGGGAAGCTGCATGCTCATTGACTGTATGGAACATCATCTGTACCGGGCTGCCGGGGAATGGGAATTTTTGTGGCTGCACTTTCAGGGCGGCGGCGCCCGGGGCTATTATCAAGAATTTTGCAAAGGGGGCGCCCCGGTGGTTCCCCTGCCGGAGGATTCCAAAGTGGAGGCAATGCTTCGCCGAATCCTTGCGGTCAACCGCACCCGGACCGCCGCGTCGGAGCTTTTGACCGGCGAAGCCATTGTCCGGCTGCTCACCGCGCTGGCGCTGCGGGGCTGCTCCGGAGAGGCCGGCGCCCCTCAGGCTCCCGGCTATGTGCGCCAGGCAAGGGACTATCTGGACCGTCATTTTAAAGAAGCTGTCCCTTTGGAAGCACTGGCCCGCCTTCTGCATGTGAGCAAGTTCCACCTGGCCCGGGAATTCTCCCGTGCGGTGGGCCAGCCGCCCCACGAATACCAGACGGGACTGCGCCTTTGCTACGCCAAGGAGCTTTTAAAATACTCCGATCAGACGGTAGAGGATATCGCCCTGGCCTGCGGTTTTGCAAACGCCTCCCATCTGATCGCCCTGTTCCGCGCCCGGGAAGGGATGACGCCCCGGGCGTTCCGAAGCCAGTGGCGGAGTACGGAAGATTTGTCTGTCAAAAAATAGCCGGTTTGATCTGCAAACTTTTGTCAACTTTCCCTTGCATCCGAAGGGCGGATTCGGTATGATAAAAGAAAGCAATTCCCCGGGCTGTAAAAGGCTCCGGCGGAAGTCTGCCAGGAGAGGAAGGATGACGATGTTAAAGCGCTGCCTGATCGTTGTGGATTACCAGCGGGATTTTGTGGACGGCTCCCTGGGTTTTCCCAAGGCCTTGGAGCTGGAAAAACCCATCGCGGACAAAATCCGGGAATACCGGTCCCGGGGGGATGTCATTTTATTCACTTTTGACACCCACGGTCCGGACTACCTGCACACCCAGGAGGGAACCCATCTGCCGGTGGAGCACTGCCTGAAAGGCACTCCCGGACACGAGCTGTACGGCGAAGTGGCCGCCCTGTATCAAACGGGGGACCCCTGTTTTTACAAACCCGCCTTTGGCTCTTCCCAGCTATTTGATTTCCTGCGGGAAAAAGCCTTCCACAGCATCGAGCTGGCAGGCGTAGTGTCCAACATCTGCGTGCTGTCCAATGCGGTGCTTGCAAAAACCGCCCTGCCCGAGGTTCCCGTGATCGTAGACGCAGGCTGCACGGCCAGCAACGACCCGGTCCTTCACAAGGCCGCACTGGACGTGATGGAAGGGCTGCAAATCCAGATAACTGGACGAGAATAGAAAATCACAGCGATCAAAAGGAGGAGCAAGGATGATGAATCAGGAAAATTTAGCCATGCTGTGTGACTTTTACGAGCTCACCATGTCCAACGGCTATATGAAAAACGGCTTTTACCAGAAAAATGTCTACTTTGACGTGTTTTTCCGTAATGTACCTGACGGCGGAGGCTTCGCCATTGCCGCCGGTTTGGAGCAGGTGGTCCAGTATATCCAGGACCTGCGCTTTGGCCCGGAGGAGATCGGCTACCTGCGGAGCAAGCAGATCTTTGACGAAGAATTTTTGACCTACCTGTCCCAGTTTCGGTTCACTGGGGACATCTGGGCGGTGCCGGAGGGCACGCCGGTGTTCCCAAACGAGCCCCTGCTGACGGTGCGGGCCCCTGCCATACAGGCCCAGCTCATCGAAACCTACGTGCTGCTGGCTTTAAACCATCAGTCGCTGATCGCCACCAAGGCCAACCGGATTGTCCGGGCCGCCCAGGGCCGCGCCGTGCTGGAGTTCGGCGCCCGCCGGGCCCAGGGGGCCGACGGCGCGGTGATCGGCGCCAGGGCCGCCTATATCGGTGGATGCGCGGGAACCTCCTGCGCGCTGACCGACCAGCTGTTCGGTGTTCCCGCTGGGGGCACCATGGCCCATTCCTGGATTCAGATGTTCGATACCGAATATGAGGCGTTTAAAACCTACTGTGAGCTGTATCCCCACAGCACCACCCTGCTGGTGGACACCTACAACACCCTCAAAAGCGGCATTCCCAACGCCATCCGGGCGTTCAAGGAGGTTTTAATCCCCCAGGGAATTCTGGATTTCGGGGTACGGCTGGATTCGGGGGATATCTCCTACCTGTCCAAGGAGGCCCGCAAGATGCTGGACGCCGCGGGGCTGCCCCAATGCAAGATCGTCGCCTCCAACTCCCTGGACGAGTACCTGATCCGGGATCTGATTATGCAGGGCGCCCAAATCGACACCTTCGGCGTGGGCGAACGCCTGATTACCGCCAAGAGCTCCCCGGTGTTCGGCGGTGTCTACAAGCTGGCGGCGGTGGAGGATGAAAACGGCAAGATTCTCCCCAAAATCAAGGTGAGCGAAAACACCGCCAAAATCACCAATCCGCATTTCAAAAAGCTCTACCGGCTGTTTGACAACGAGACCGGGAAAGCTCTGGCCGACGAACTGTGCGTGTACGATGAAACAATCGACGACACCGCCGATCACACCATCTTTGACCCCAACGCCACCTGGAAAACCAAAACTCTGACAAATTTCACCGCCAAGGTGCTGCAGGTTCCGGTTTTCCAAAAGGGGGAGCTTGTGTACAAGCTCCCGGATATCGAGGGAATCAAGGCCTACTGCCAGCAGCAGATCGGCCTGCTGTGGGATGAGGTCAAGCGGTTTGAAAATCCACATACCTACTATGTGGATCTGTCCAAAAAGCTGTGGGATATGAAGCAGGCGCTGTTGAATCAGAAACGGTATTAAAAATTTTTACAACATCCGCTGAAGGAACAACGGCCTTTTCGCTTTGGCAGGGTACAAAAACTTTTAAACAGGGAGACCGCCACGGCGGTCTCCCTGTTTGATCCGGTGCTTCGGTCAAAAAGTTTGGTTTTCCTTTCTAATCCAGACAGAAAATTTCTACAATAACTTGTAACAAAAACGGCGCTTGTTCGTTCTATAATTGGAAAGGAAGTGGAACAATGGAGCAAATGTGCGATGTTGTCAAGGACCTGTTGCCCCTATATGCGGACGGCCTGCTCAGCGACGAAACCCGCCGCTTTGTGGAACAGCACCTGCAGGAATGCGAAAGCTGCCGGCATTTTTTCGACAAGTATTTTATCAAACTGGAACGGAAAGCGGCAAGCCCACATTCCAAAGAAGATGTAAAAACGATCATTGAGCCTTTTAAAAAACTCCGGAAGATGAATAAAAAGGCCGTGCTGTTGTCCATCGTAATCACAGTGGCCGCGGTTTTTTGTCTGTTCTGGGGATATGTTCTGTGCGAAGCGGCGGTCTCCAAAGACTGGACCGGCATGGACAGCATCCTGGGGATTGACCATCTGGAGGTCATCTCCCGTGACTCGTACACCCAGAAGCTCCGGGACATGATCGTCCAGCAGGAGGGCTGGAACCCAGAGGAACTTCAGCTAAAACCCGTTCAGCCCTCTGTGGGTGCCAGCTTTGGAGACCCGGAAGGCAATCAATTTACCTTTCATCGGGAAGTTGTGTATCAGGGAGAATCCCGCATCTGTATTTTCTATGCCCATGAATACTTTGCCGGTTGTTTCCGCCTTACCGGATATGAATTCGGAGAACTGGGTGAGGACGGCAAAACGGTCCGGTATTCCAAAGGGAGTATGGTTGTGAGGGATTACCCATGAACTACGAAGAGGTTTACCGGCAGCACGCCCAGGACGTCTACCGATTTTTGCTCAAGCTGTCCGGGGATGCCCACCTTGCGGAAGAACTGACCCAGGAATGCTTTTTTCGGGCGTACAAACGCATTGACTCCTACGACGGGAGCTGCAAGCTGACCGTGTGGCTGTGCCAGATTGCCAAAAATTTGTATTTTGACTGGTGCAGGAAGAAAAAGCCCGCTCCTCTCCCGGAGCAGATTCCCGAGCAGGAGCGTCTGGAAGACCGGTTGTGCGATCAATCCGAAGCGGAAAAGATCCACCAGCTCCTCCACACTCTGGAGGAGCCTTATAAAGAGGTGTTCACCCTGCGGGTATTCGGCGAGCTTTCTTATCGGGATATCGCCGCGCTGTTTTGCAAAAGCGAAAATTGGGCGCGGGTGGTGTTTTGCAGGGCAAGGGCAAAAATCATCGACCGGCTGGAGCCATTCGGCGGCTCTTAATGCAAGATCTCTATATTTTTTCAATCCTGTTTTACGGGAGCAGACCGACCGGCCTGCTCCCGTTTTTTCTGTTCTGGCTTTGTTTGTTTTTTCAAAAATTTTTTTCGCGGCGAAATTTTTAAAAAGAAAACACACATACTAAGGGTAATCAATTTGAAAATTCCGCAACGGATCATACAAATAACGTTCAGGAGGTTTATCATCATGAAAAAAAGACGGATACTGGCCGCGCTGCTCAGCGCAGCGATGGTTCTGAGTTTGGCCGGCTGTACCAAAGGGGGGGACGACGGCGCCTCCTCGTCTGCCGGCGCTGGAAACAGCACCAGTAACAAACTCACCATCTGGGCCTGGGACGACACCTTTAACGTCAAGGCCGCCAACATTGCCAAGGAATACTACGCGAAAATAAATCCCGACGTGCAGGTTAATGTGGTTAGCATGTCCCAGGACGATATTGTAGTCAAATTAAACACCGCATTTGAATCAGGCAACACGTCCGGGCTTCCCAATATTGTCCTGATTGAGGATTACCGCATTCAGAACTATCTGCAGTCCTATCCCGACCAGCTGTCCGATCTGTCGGATGTGGTGGATTCGTCCAAATTTATGGACTACAAACTGAAAACCATGACCAAAGACGGCAAAATATACGGCGTCCCCTTTGACAGCGGCGTGGCCTGCGTCTTTTACCGCACCGATCTGATCGAGCAGGCAGGGTATAAAAAAGAGGATATGCAGGATCTGACCTGGCAGGAGTTTATCGAAATCGGCAAAAAGGTCAAGGAAAAAACCGGTAAGGCCATGCTCTCCCTCGACCCCAACGACCTGGGCCTGATCCGCATGATGATGCAGTCGGCGGGCAAGTGGTATGTGGATGAGGACGGCAAGGCCGATATCAAGGACAACGCCGCTTTAAAAGAGGCATTGACCATCTATAAGCAGATGCAAGACGCGGGCATCACCACCACCGCCTCGGGATGGGACGCGGGCGTCGCGGCAGTGAACAGCGGAAAGGTAGCCTCTTCGGTGATTGGCTGTTGGTATGCATCCAGTATTAAAAAGGCGGAGGATCAGTCCGGCAAGTGGGCCATCGCCTCGTTCCCCCGGATGTCCAACGTCTCCAAGTCCGTGAATGCTTCCAACCTGGGAGGAGCCAGCTGGTATGTGCTGGAAAAGGTAGACGGCAAGAACACCGCCAAGGAGTTTTTAAAAAGCACCTTTGCATCCAACACCGAGCTGCTGGATCAGTTGTGCAAGGACGTAAGCCTTGTGAGCACCTATAAAGAAGCTGCGAACGGCGCCAACGTGTCCGCCGCTGACCAATTTTTCAGCGGCCAGGCGATCTACAAGGATTTTGCCGCCTGGACGGAAAAAATCCCGGCAGTCAACTACGGCGTAGCCACCTACGATGTGGAAAAGAAAATGACCGAGGCCCTGCAAAACGTTCTCAAAGGAACCGCGGTAACCGACGCGCTGAAAAAGGTTCACACCGAGGTGGAAGGCATTCTCTCCGCAGTGGGTTAAATCCCTTTTTTATAAGAATCAACAAAGCGGCCATGACCGGTATGGATGGCCGCTTTTTTAAGGAGGTCCTCATTTGTGAAGCAAGTTACCGCCGCCCCCGGCCCCGGTCCCTCCGGACGGCCGAAAAAACAGGCGGCTTCCCGCAGCCAGCGGCGGCCTACGCTGGACCGGACGCTTAACCGCTGGGGCTGGGCGTTTGTAGCTTTAAGCGTCATCCTCATCTGCGTATTTGTATTTGTTCCCATGGTGCAGGCGCTAATCATGTCGTTCCAGACCGGCAAAGGCGCCAACGTGCGGTTTGCAGGGCTTTTAAATTACAAGCGGATGCTCACCGACACGACCATGCGAAAAGCGCTGTTTAACACCATCATCTACCTGATTATTCAGGTGCCAATCATGATCTTATTCGCGCTGTTCATCTCGATTCTGCTCAACGACAAAACCCTCAAAGGCCGGAGCTTTTTCCGAGTGGCAATCTTTCTGCCCTGCATTACGTCGCTGGTGTCCTACTCCCTGATTATGAAAAACATCTTTTCCAACGACGGGCTGTTTAATCAGATGCTCATGGGCCTGGGGATGGAACCCATCCTGTGGACCACCGACCCCATCTGGGCCAAGGTTTTAATCATCGTATCCATCACCTGGAGGTGGACGGGCTATAACATGATCTTTTACCTGTCCGGACTGCAAAACATCGACCCCAGCATCTATGAGGCCGCAGACATCGACGGGGCTAACGCCTTCCAGAAATTCACCCGGATGACGGTCCCCCTGTTAAAGCCCATCATCCTGTTTACCACCATTACCTCCACCATCGGAACCCTGCAACTGTTTGACGAGGTGAAAAACATCACCGAAGGCGGACCCGCCAACGGCACAGTCACCATCTCCCAGTATATCTACAACCTGTGCTTTGAATACACCCCGAACTTTGGATACGCGTCGGCAGTGGCCTTTTTGGTGGTGGTGCTGATCGTGATCTTGTCCCTGGTGCAAATGCGGTTGGGAGGGAAAGAAAATCAATGAAAAAGCAAAATGTATGTTTAACTGCGCTGAAATATGTGTTTTTGAGCATCCTGGCGTTTATCTCCATCTTCCCCTTTGTGTGGATGATCATCTCCGCCACCAACACGGCAGCGGACGTGGGCCAGGGCAAGCTGACCCCCGGAGGCGAACTTCTTACAAACCTGAAAAACCTGTTTACCTCTGAACTGGGATTCGGCCAGGCCCTTCTCAATTCCGCGGTGATCGCAGTGATCACCACGGTACTGGCGCTGCTGATTTCTTCCATCGCGGGATACGGGTTTGAAATCTTCCGCAGCAAGGCCCGAGACCGGGTGTTCAGCATTCTGCTGCTGTCCATGATGGTGCCCTTCTGCGCGCTGATGATCCCGCTGTACCGGATGTTCAGCTCCATCGGCCAGTCGGGGTTTACCGCCTTTGGATTAAACTCGATGTTCTCGGTGATTGTGCCGCTGGTGTCCACGGCGTTTTTGATCTTCTTCTTTCGCCAGAACACCAAAAGCTTCCCCCGGGATATCCTGGAGGCCGCCCGGATCGACGGGCTCAACGAGCTGCAAATCTTTTTCCGGATGTACGTGCCGGTGATGAAAACCACCTATGCGGCGGGGGCGATCATCACTTTTATGAATAGTTGGAACAATTACCTGTGGCCGTTGGTGGCGTTGCAGTCTCCTGAAAAACGGACGGTTCCCCTGGTGCTGTCTGCCATGGGATCGTCCTACACCCCGGACTATGGCATGATTATGGCGGGCATCGTCATCGCCACCCTGCCCACGGGAATCATCTTCTTTGTGATGCAAAAGCAGTTTGTAGCCGGCATGATCGGCTCGGTCAAATAAACCACTGGTTCACAGAAAGGGGAATATCCGCATGTGCGCACACACCTTTGAAATCAAAGACCAGTTTTTGCTGGACGGAGAACCCATGAAAATAATCTCGGGCTCTATCCACTATTTCCGGGTGGTGCCGGAATACTGGCGCGACCGGCTCATCAAGCTGCGGGCCATGGGCTGTAACACAGTGGAGACCTATGTGCCCTGGAATCTCCACGAGCCCCGTAAGGGTGCGTTTGACTTTCAGGGAATGCTGGATGTAAAGCAGTTTCTGCAAACTGCTCAGGAACTGGGACTTTGGGCCATTGTACGGCCCTCCCCCTATATCTGCGCGGAGTTTGAGTTCGGTGGCCTGCCCGCCTGGCTGCTGGCGGAAGACGGGATGAAGCTGCGCTGCACCTATCCCCCGTTTTTGGAGCATGTCCGGGACTATTACCACCATCTGTTTTCCATCCTCGCCCCACTGCAAGTACACCGGGGCGGCAACATTCTTTTGATGCAGGTGGAAAACGAGTACGGCGCCTACGGGGACGAAACGGAATACCTGGCGGCCCTGCGGACCATCATGGAGGACTGCGGCGTCCAGGTGCCGATGGTCACCTCCGACGGGCCGTGGGGGGACTACCTTGCCTGCGGAAGCCTTACAGGAACCCTTGCCACCGCAAACTTCGGGTCCAAGGCCAAGGAACAGCTACCCATCCTGCGCCGGCACACCGGCGGGCCCTTAATGTGCATGGAATTCTGGGTGGGCTGGTTTGACGCCTGGGGGGACGAAGTTCACCACACAACCTCTCCAGAGGAATGCGCCCGGGAGCTGGATGACATTTTATCCCAGGGGAGCGTAAACTTCTATATGTTCCACGGGGGAACCAGCTTCGGCTTTACAAATGGCGCCAATTACTACGGCAAGCTTTCTCCCGATGTGACCTCCTACGACTACGACGCGCCCCTGTCCGAGGACGGAACAATCACTGAAAAATACCGGGCGTTTCAGAAGGTGATCGAAAAACACGTGCCTTTGCCGGAGATCCCGCTTCCTCCGCCTGTAAAAAAGGCCGCCTACGGACCAAAACGGGTGGAAAAACGGGTGTCTTTGTTCAGCGTCTTGAATGAAATTTCCTCTCCTATTCAAAGCCCGTGGCCTCTTTGCATGGAAAAGCTGGGGCAAAGCTTCGGGTACACCCTGTACCGCTCAGCACTGACCCCCGGTCTTCCGGTGGAAAAAATCGAGCTGCGGGGAGCGAACGACCGGGCCCAGATCTTTTTTGACCGAAAGCCCATTCTCACCCTGTATGACCGTGAGCTTTTGGAGGAATACCCCGTGGCCCCTACCCTGACCGGTCGGCAGGAGCTTATGATCCTCACCGAAAACATGGGGCGGGTTAACTACGGCCCCAGCCTGGAATCCCAGCGCAAGGGAATCGACGGGGCGGTGCTCGTAAACGGCCACGGGCACGCCGGATGGGAGATGTATCCCCTACCCATGGACGCCGCCATGAGTGAAAAAATTGATTTTGACGGGGAATACCTGCCCCACACGCCGGGATTTTACCGGATCCCCTTTACCGTGGACGAGCCCTGCGACACCTTTTTAGAACTCCCCGGCTGGGGGAAGGGCTGCGTGTTGTTAAACGGTTTTCAACTGGGACGGTTCTGGGAAGAGGGACCTCAAAAACGGCTGTACGTCCCCGCTCCCCTGTTAAAAAAGGGTGAAAACCTTTTAATCGTCTTTGAAAGCGAGGGCAAGGCTGCCCAGACCGTTCAGTTTTGCGATACTCCCTCCCTGGGATAAGCGCGGCAAAGCGCACTGCCACGGGGCGCTCCGGTAAAACGGAAGCGTCCCGTGTTTTTCCGTTTGTATCGCTGCCTTGCAAAAAGGCGATACAAAATCTATAATGGGGATAGAACCGCAAAGAAGCCAATCGCGTCGTGATAAGAAAGGAGCTTTGTATGAAACAGCTTCGCTGGGCGACCCTGGGCTGCGGGGTGATCGCCAACCAGCTTGCGCAGGCGCTTCAAAGCAGGGGGCAATCCCTGTATTCCGTGGCGAACCGCACCCACAGCAAAGCGATGGCGTTTGCCGAAGCCTATGGAATTCAAACCGTTTACGATCATCTGGAGGATGTGTTTGCGGACCCAAACGTGGATATTTTGTATATTTCCACGCCCCACAACACCCATATCGGATACCTGCGCAAAGCGCTTTCCGCCGGCAAGCATGTACTCTGCGAAAAGTCGATTACACTCAACAGCCGGGAGCTTTTGGAAGCGATGGAGCTTGCCGGAAAAAAGCACGTCATTCTGGCCGAAGCCATGACGATCTATCACATGCCGGTCTACAAAAAACTGCGTGAAAAAATCGAATCCGGCCAGTTGGGCGCGTTAAAGCTGATTCAAATGAATTTTGGCAGCTACAAGGAATACGATATGAACAACCGCTTTTTCAGCCGTGAACTGGCGGGCGGCGCCCTGCTGGATATCGGCGTTTACGCGCTTTCGCTCGCCCGGTGGTTTATGTCCTCCAAACCGGATCAAATCCTGTCCCAGGTAAAATTTGCCCCCACTGGAGTGGACGAACAGGCGGGAATCCTCTTAAAAAACAAAGAGGAAGAAATGGCAACCATTTTGCTGTCACTGCACGCCAAACAGCCCAAGCGGGCCACCCTTTCCTTTGAAAAAGGGTATGTGGAACTATTCGAATATCCCCGAGGCGAGCAGGCCGTCATCACCTATGTGGAAGACGGCCGGACCGAAACCGTCAAAGCCGGCCATACAGACGACGCCCTAGTCTACGAGATCGAGGACATGGAAGCCGCCGTTTTCGGATTTGAAAACCGAATGTGCCTTTCTTACACCCAGGATGTGATGGACATGATGACCAGCATCCGCCGGGATTGGGGGATGACCTACCCCGAAGAAGAACGGGAAGGCTGATCGCATTCGCCCCGCGCCGCTCCAGAAAGATTGGATCGGGGCGGGGCTTTTTTTCGCAATCCCCCTTGACATCGGCGCCGAAATCCTGTTAACTGGTAAAAGGAGCATACAGCCGTTTCGGCCGATTCCGGCGGGCGGCTGTCTTCTGCAAACGGTCCAATCGACCGAAAAAGGCAGAGAAAGGACGATTTTTCTATGGCGACAACCCTGACACAGCTGGAGCTGGACCACCGCAACATCGACTGCGGCATGAGCTATGTCTTTCATCTGGAGGACGGCCGGTTTTTCATCATCGACGGCGGCTATTTCACCCCGGGGGAGGCCGACCGGCTGTACGAATTTTTGCTTCAAAAGTCCGGTGGAGAAAAGCCGGTGATCGCAGGCTGGTTTTTCAGCCACGCCCATCAGGATCACATCGGCGCGTTTATCGAGTTCACCCGTAAATACCTGGACAAAGCAGTAATTGAGCAGCTTCTGTTTCACTTCCAGCCTATCGACTATTCCTGGGTCAAGGAGGAGGACGGCTGGAAGTCCTCCGATGAGGCAACCGCCAAGGAATTTTACCGTGTGCTTAAAACCGACTGCAAGCACATCCCGGTGGTGACGCCTCACACTGGGGACGTTCTCCGATTTGGAGAGCTGACCGTAGAGGTGTTGTACACCCAGGAGGATTTATGGCCCACCCCCGCCTGCGGCAACGATTACTCCACGGTCATCGCAGTGAATCTTTGCGGCCAGCGGATTCTGTTCCTGGGCGACGCGGAAACAAAAGCAGACCAGGTACTTTTAGACCACAACAAGGATGCCCTGGCCTGCGACATTCTTCAGGTGGCGCACCACGGGTTTAACGGCTCCACCATCGAGCTGTATGCGCAGACCCACGCCAAAGTGGCGCTGTGGCCCTCCCCCGCGCCCAACATGGAGCAAAACCGGGCCACCGAAGTCAACCACTATATTCTGAACGACATGGGGATCACCGATCACATCGTCAGCGGATACGGCACGGCGGAGCTTTGCTTTCCCTATGTGCCCGGCTCCGCTAAGCGGGAGGACAAGCAGTTTTACCCGTAATCCATACGTAGCAAAAATTGTATAAAAAACAGGAGCCCGTGCAGAAGGCTCCTGTTTTTTTATACGCTTTCCGGCTGAACGGCGCCCTGCGGTCATTCGGTCGGCCTGCGGAACATGCTGTCGTCAACAGGCGGTTTTGGGCGGTTATCATTGGGAGCCGCCTCCCCTGCGGGCCGCGCAGGCTGCCCGGGGAATCCTGCATTGCCCGGATATCCAGGATTTGGCGCGCCATAGCCCTGCCCGTAAGCCGCACCGTTGGGAGCTCCCCCATAAGGAGGAGTCCCGGGATTCGAGCCGCCGGGATACATATTTCCATAGCTTTGCCGGCCGGGTTGGGACGCGTTTTGCCCAAACCCCGGGCTGGCATAATACTGTCCCATGTTTCCCGCCATATTCTGTGAATACGCGGCAGCGCAATTCATAAAAAGCGATCTCGATTTGTTCAGGGCTACCAGATACCAGATATAAAACACCGCCCCGACCACAAACTGCGCAATCGAATAGAAAAGGGTAAACATCCAGTAAATTTGAAGCAGCGATCCCAGTGTGGAGGACGCGCACAAGACGCAAGCGACCACCAGCGTGCCGATCCACGCCACCCGCAAAGAGGAACCGTTTAAATCCGCCTGAAAGGCCTGTTGCATATCGTTTACACCCGCCATGATCTGATAGGTGGTGTACAGAAGGAAGAACGTGTTGACCAAGCCGAAAATCACTTTCATAAAGGAAGGAAGGCCCGCGCCGATTCCAAACAGATCCAGCGCATAGGTGATGCTGGAGTAAACAATGCCGATCAGCGCAAAGGTGCTCAGACCTGCAAAGCGGCTCCAGTTTCCAGATAGCTCTTTCGCTCCTTTGTAGATGAAAATAAATCCCACAAAGTTTGGAATCAATCCAATGACAAAGGACATTCCGCCGACCGTGAGGGTAAGCTGAAAATGAAACAGGATAAAAATAACGCCGATAAAGATATTCTGCATGGAATCTCCCCTTTTCAAAATCGTCTCCCGCGAAATGTTTGGGCAAACATCGCCCCCTTGACGGTCTTCTTTTCCACAGGATGTTTTCAGTATACCACAATTTATTGGTAATGTATAGCAAAAACCCTGTATTTTTTTAAGTTTTTTCGTACAAACCGTGGAAGAGTTCCCGCAAAAAACGGTCTGAGAAAACGAAATTTTTCCTTTCTCAGACCGTTTTGGTTGATTTTAATTGACATGCCCTTTGCCGAATTTTTGAAATACCTGTTTAAAAAGCCAGATGACCAGCCGCAGCAGCCTGCTGAAGCCGACGCCCAGTAAAAGGAGGAAGAGAAAGTAAATAACAAGGCCGATCACACTTTGTAGATCTTCCATAACCCCCATCTCCTTCTTTTTGTATAGGATTGGCTGCCTTGGCGGGCCACCAATGACCGCCTGTGTGAAAGATATTTACTGCATTCCTTCATTTCTTTTTCCGCTTTTTTTCGGCATGCCGGTCGATTTGTTCCCAGAAAAAATCCGCAAGCCCCGATTTTTCATACAACTTCGTGAGCAGCCGGATCATGCCAATGACAAACACGATCATAATTAGACATCCAATGACCGCTGCAAAAAGTTCCATATTGTTCCGCTCCGTTCCGTTTTCTTAAAAGCTCTTTTCAGTTCAGAGAATAGCACTCTCTCATGGAGCTGTCAAGCCTGCTCGATTTATACAGGCGACAGGCGCCCCGGGAAGGTTTCCCGGGGCGCCTGTTGTAAAAAATGAATCAGCCGGTCATCCCACCACTTTGCAGTCGGATTCCTTGACCCAGCCCAAACCGTCGTTTAACAAAACGCCGCATTTGCGCTTTGGAATAATCCGGCTGACCGTATAGGTGCCGCTGACCTTTTTTCCACGGAAAACGCCGTAGGAGGTTCCGTACAAATATCCGCTGTACTCCACCTTTGCCCCTACCCGCATGACAGGCTTTGGCTTTTCCGGCTGTACGGGCGCAAGGCCGTTGAGCCCGGCCGCCCGGATAATCTGCTCGTAATCCCGATAGGCGGTGTCCAAATCCACCCGGGTGTCGATCCCTTGAATCTGCCCTTCGTTGGACCGCTGCCAAATTCCGAAGTTCCCGGAATAGGTGGCGTCGTCCGCCCATTGGGCCAGCCACACGTCGAACCGTTTTAAAGGCCCGAAATCCAGCTTGTTTTCCAGCCAGTATTTGCTGGCGTAGATCATCACATAATAACCGGCTTTTTCCACCTCTTCACAGAAGGCCATGGCCACTTCGGTGAGCTGTTCCCGGCTCAGACCCGCCTGCACCTGCGCCTCCACGTCGTAAGCCAGCGGGTACTCAAAGGTGTATCCTTTGATAATATCCAGGAAAAAGGCGGCCTCTTTGCGGGCCTCCTCCGGCGTGGTGGCATAGCTGTAGTGATACGCACCAACCGGGATTCCCGCTTGTTTTGCTCCTTTTACATTGTTGTGAAACTGCGCGTCGGTCTGTTTTTCTTTGTCCTCCCAGCCGTAGGAGGCCCGCACCATCGCAAACTGGATGCCCGCGCGCTTGACTTCCTCCCAACGGATGACTCCCTGATGATGGGATACGTCAATTCCCCTGTATTCTGCCATATAAACCATCCATCCTTTCCAGATTGCCCGTCAGTTCCGTCCGGCCCCGCCTAGGAGAAAAGCGGCCCAAAACGACTTTTTCGAAGGCCGGCTTCCACCGCCCTTCTTCATCCTATGCACTTTCCCCGTTTTTGCCCGTCTGTTTCATGATTTGATGAACATAAACCGCACACCCCGCGCACAAAATCCCCTGGGTAATCCCCGCAAACAGGCGCTGGCAGACCGCGGAAATGGAAGCTTGCGCCACCCCGTCTGCCAACAGATACAGCGCCGACAGTCCCATTCCCGCCGCTCCCAAAAGCAGGGGGATCCAGCGGTCGCTGAGTTTGGAACGCTTGAGTCCCAATCCCACGCAGTACAGTACAGGAACCAGAATCAAAAGCTCCGGTTTAATAAAATTGAGTATTGAATCCATAGATCCTCCCTTTTGTCGTCCGGCAACACGTTACCGCGTCAGCCAAAAGATCCCGCCCACAGCCGCGGTGATCAGCGCCCCCGCCAGCGCGGAGACAATCGCCCCGACGATGCCGTCCAGCCGCTTGGCTGGCTTTTGTTCGATGGCCGCCAAGCGGCCGCTGATCTGGGCCTGATCCTCCTTCATGTGTTTCATCTGGGTGGCCAGCTCCCGGATGGACAGCGCCATGTCCTGGATGGCCCTCTGGTTTCGCTCCAGCGCGTCAATGCGGTGCTGGTTGGATTTACCCCGCTGCTCCGCCTCCACCAGCCGTTCCATATCTGTCAATCATCTTCCCCCTTTTTACATATTCCCCGGCACCTATCCCCCGAAATCCCCAGCAGGTTGCACGGATACTGGCAACCGATTCTCTGAAAATCCCCATGCTTTCTTATCAAAGCAGAGGCGCAAAAAACCGCCCGGGAAAAAGGATGTTTCCTTTTTCCCGGGCGGTTTTTGTCCCGTCTATTCGCTTGTGCGCCCTTTCCGTTTCGGGCAGTTCAGTCTGCCGGAGCAGCACCCTTCCGTGCAGACGGCCACATCGCCGCCGGCGATCACCAGCCGCCTGCCGTTGACCAGGCAGTCGGCCAGCTTTTTGCGGGCGCTCAAATAGATGGCCTGGGCAGTGGTCCGGGCGATCTCCATCTGGGCGGCCGCCTGTTCCTGGGTCAGGCCCTCCAGGTCGATCAGGCGCACAGCCTCGTACTCGTCCACCGTCATGGTGACTGGATGCGCCCTACCCGCCTCCTGGGGGACGAAAGCCGTCACCCGGGGCATGCTGCACACCCGTCTGCACTTTTTTGGGCGGGGCACTGGATTAGCCCTCCCCGTGGCCGCAGGAGTGGCTGCCGCAGCCGTGTTCCCCACAGGTGTGTCCGCTTTCCCCATGCTCCCCATGATGGTGGCTGCACATCACGTCGGGATTGTAGCAAAGCGTTCCCGCCAGGTAATCCTTCACCGCCTGATCCGCGTCGCCGCAAACGCCGCCAAACACCTGGATGTTCTGGGCGGCCAGGGCGTTTTTCGCTCCCCCGCCGATTCCGCCGCAGATTAAAACCTGGGCTCCGGCATTCTTTAAAAATCCCGCCAGCGCGCCGTGGCCGCTCCCAGCAGCGGAGACAATCGTCTCCCCGGCGATCTCTTGATTCTGCACCTCATAAAGCTTAAATTGCTCGGTGTGTCCAAAGTGCTGGAACACCTGTCCGTTTTCATAAGGCACTGCGATCATCATCGTTTATTCCGCTTCCTTTCCATCGGTGTGAATGTTTGCCAAAGCTTGGGCTACCGGATCGAGCCAGTTCCCTTCAAACAGCTCGATGAGCCCCTTGTCGCAGGCGGCCGCCAGCTTGGGATCCATGGGCACCTGAGCCGTGACGGACACGCTGTGGCGCTGTGCTGCCTCGCCAATGCGGCTTTCCCCAAAAATCCGGTGCTTGCCGCCGCAGTCGGGACATTCAAAGTAGCTCATGTTTTCCACCAAAGCCAACACTGGGATGTTCATCATATCCGCCATTTTCACAGCTTTTTCCACAATGGTCTCCACCAGCTCCTGGGGTGAGGTGACGATGACGATCCCGTCCACCGGCAGGGACTGGAATACCGTTAGGGGCACGTCCCCGGTTCCCGGAGGCATGTCCACAAACAGATAGTCCAGGTCGCCCCAGATCACATCGGTCCAGAACTGCTTGACCGTCCCGGCGATGATGGGGCCCCGCCAGACCACCGGATCAGTTTCGTTCTGGAGCAAAAGGCTCACCGACATCACCGAAATCCCGGTCTTACTTTTGACCGGGAACAGCCCAAGCTCGCTGGCCCCCGGCGTCTGCCGGCATCCGAACACCTTGGGGATCGACGGGCCGGTCACGTCCGCGTCCAAAATGCCCACTTTGTAGCCCATCCGGTTCATCAGAACCGCCAGCATGGAGGTGGTGATGGATTTTCCCACCCCTCCCTTGCCGCTGACTACGCCGACCACCCGTTTGATCCGGCTGAGTTCATGGGGCTTTTCCCTGAAATCGGTCTGTTCCGCCCTGCGCTCCGAGCAATTGCTGGAGCAGGAGGAGCAGTCGTGGCTGCAAGATTCGCTCACTGTTTTCCATCTCCTTAACACCGGCGCCTTTATCGGCATATGCCGGAAACTATTTTTTATTATACTCTGTTTTTTCCGCAAGTCAAGGGCATTTCCCCATCCCTGCGCGCAAAAGCGCCCCCTGACCTATGATCGGTCCGGGAGCGCTTCTTTTCACCGACCTTACACCTGGGCGATGACTTCAACCTCCACCAGCACGTCCTTGGGGAGCTCTTTGGCCGCCACACAAGAACGGGCGGGCTTGCTTACAAAATATTGGGCATAAATGTTATTGAAGGCGGCGAAATCCGACATGTTTTTGAGAAAACAGGTGGTCTTGACCACCTGGTCAAAGGAGGTTCCCGCTTCCTTCAGCAGCGCAGCGATGTTTTTCATCACCTGTTCAGTCTGGCCTTCAATGGTGTCAGCCTCCACGCTGCCGGTGGCGGGGTTGATGGCGATCTGTCCGGAAGCAAACAGCATGTCCCCGGCGATAATTCCCTGGGAGTAGGGGCCGATGGCTTCCGGCGCATTTGAAGTGTGAATGACTTTGAGCATCATACTCATCCTTTCTTATCGTGGTTTAACAGGAAAACGAACGGATTTACGACAACCGGTATCCGGCGTCTGTAAGCGCTTTTTTGATGGCCTCAATGTGCTCGAAGTTGCGGGTTTCCATCTGCATGCGCAAAAAGCACCCGTTGATGTCCGAGCCCTCGCTGGCCCGCTCGTGGTGAACGGCCACCACATTGCCGCCCAGGTCCGCGATAATTCTGGACACGTCCTTGAGCTGTCCGGGCTTGTCCATCAGCTCGATGGTCAGCGCCAGGCTCCGGCCGGACTTTAACAGGCCCCGCTTAATCACCCGGGACAGGATGGTCACGTCGATGTTGCCGCCGGACACCAGGCAGATCACCTTTTTGCCCTGCACCGGCACCTTGTTAAACATGGCCGCGGCCACCGACACCGCGCCCGCGCCCTCCGCAATCAGTTTCTGCTGCTCGATGAGCGTCAGGATCGCGGTGGAGATTTCGTCCTCGGTAACGGTGACGATATCGTCCACATACTGGCTGCAATATTCAAAGGTGTGTTCTCCCGGCTCCTTGACGGCGATACCGTCCGCGATAGTGGATACCGAGTCCAAGCACTGGATCTTTTTACTCTTGACGGAATTTACCATGCTGGGCGCGCCGCAGGCCTGCACGCCGTACACCTTGATATTGGGATTTAAGCTCTTGATGGCGAACGCCACGCCGGAGATCAATCCGCCGCCGCCCACCGGGACGATCACCGCATCCGCGTCGGGAAGCTGGGTCAAAAGCTCCAGCCCGATGGTTCCCTGCCCGGCGATGACGTTTTCATCGTCAAAGGGATGGATAAAGGTGTACCCTTTTTCGTCCCGAAGCTCCAGGGCTTTTTGGTAGGCGTCGTCGTACACGCCCTTGACCAGGCAGATGTCCGCGCCGTAGGAACGGGTGGCCTCCACCTTGGAAATCGGCGCACCGTCCGGCAGACAGATCAGGGATTTGATCCCGTTGCGGGTGGCGGCCAGAGCCACGCCCTGAGCATGGTTGCCCGCCGAGCAGGCGATCACTCCCTTGGCTTTTTCCTCGTCGGACAACTGGGAAATTTTATAGTATGCCCCCCGAACCTTAAACGACCCGGTAACTTGCAAATTTTCCGGTTTTAAGTACACCTGGCACTGGGGGTTGATACCCGGCGCGTAGATTAAATCGGTGTTGCGCACAACCTCCTTGAGAACATAAGACGCGTGATAGACCTTGTCCAGCGTTAACATAAATGACGACCTTCCTTTCAGGTGATTGATACCTCGGGGAGCCGGGCGGCTCCCTCCCCTGGAGACCGGGGCAGATAAGAACCTGCTTTGCTTCCTGCAAAGCAGAGCCTTGTTGTTCCACAATAAAAAAGCCTTCGTCTCCAATCCGTTGATTAGAGACGAAAGCCAAACAATCGCTTCCGCGGTACCACTCTACTTGCCGTGTTTTTAAGGCGGCCCCTTTGCGCGCATCCAGCAATGCGCTCCCGTATAACGGCGGGCATCCGTACCGGCTTACTGCCTGACCGCGTGGTCGGGGTTGGGCCTGTCTGCTCAAGGGTGATAACGTTTTAAACTTCCCGCTGTCTTGCACCATCCGGCAGCTCTCTGCAAAGAAGGATTTAAAACCCGTCCCTGTCGATGCATTTACATTTATTATACGATTTTTTATCCGGTTGTCAAGAGAAATTTTAAAAATAAAACGGGCTCTTTTTCTCTCCAGTATGAATCAGTTCTCGACTTGCGCGTCAAAGTATGGTACATTATAGATAGCAAATAAAATATGGGGGATTGGTTATGGCTTTCTATTTTAAAAAGAGCAAGAGGCTGTATATTTTTTTGATATTCCTGTCTTTTTTACTGCCCTGCGCACTGTGGATCGCGTTATCGATTTTGTTCCCGCAGTTGGATTTTGCAGGCGCACTGTTGTTTTATGTACTGCTTTTCTTTAACTTGCTCGCCAGCGCGACAATCTGCAACACCATTGCGGTGCGCGAGAATAAAAAACTGCTGGCCCCGCTGATGGAACAGTGCGACCCTGGCGCTTTTGTCTCGGTTTACGCCCCTTTCGTGTTCGCCAACCATGTTCCATTCACGAAAATCGCGCCCTTTGTAGTCAACGTGTGCGAGGGTTATATGGAAAAAGGGGATTACGCCCTGGCGGCCCAGACGCTCCCCCGCTATTTTCTGCCGGAAAATAAGCCTGTGGATGCGTATTACAACGGCTGTTTGTATGGAGCTATGGCCAAAGCGGCGTTTTATCAGAACAATTTGGAAATGGCGGGCGGGTATCTTCAAAGCGCCAAACTCGCTCTGGGGAGGACGGCTTCCAAAACGGGCCTGTACCAAGCTCTTTCCAAATACCTCACGCCAATCGAATACGAGCTGTTTTACCAGCAGATCGGCTATGATATAAAACAACGCCAATGGTTTTGGGAGACCCGTCTGCTGGAGCAGGACATCGCTCCCTGCCACGCGGTGCGCGCCCACTGGAACCTGGCTAAGCTGTTTTCCGAAGCGGGAGACTCTGCCAAAGCGGCGGAGCACGCCCGCTTTGTCACAGAGCACGGCAAC
>CAJFTY010000051.1 GCA_904420045.1 Candidatus Metaruminococcus caecorum
CAAACACTGCAAGGATTGTCAATACTTTCACCAGCACTACATTCGGGAGGACGGCTTTGAGAAAATCACCTTCAAGCAGACCGAGGCTGGCCACTGCGGATTTCCCCGGTTAAAACTGAAAAAACCCGAATCCGCCGCCTGCGAGCATTACCAGGAGCACCAAACCCAGCGGGAGGGCGCCATGGCATGAAGCAGAAAATCAGCGTGACCCTGGATTACGAAGTCCTGCAAAAGCTGCGAGATGCAGCAGAGCGGGAGGATTCCTCGGTGTCCCGGACCATCAACCGGATGATAAAAAACCGCTTTCAGACTTTGGAGCGCCGAGAGCTGGAACGGAAGCGTTTGTCCTGAGCTGGAACATATAGATGCAAAAATCCCCGGGAGCCTGCGGGCTCCCGGGGATTTTCTGGGGAAAGCGGCTTTACCGCTTGGCGATGGCGCCGAACACCTGACCGGCGCATCCGGCGGCGTTGGCCTCGTCGGTGTCCAGGTGCATGGCCAGGGCGAACTTGTCGCTGACCCGAACCACCACGTCCCCGAAGGAGAGCTTCCGGTCGGGGGTGTCAATGTCCACCCAGACGATCTCCTTGTCCGACACGCCGAAGGCCTGGGCGTCGGCGGGGGTCATGTGGATGTGGCGCTTGGCCACGATCACGCCCTCTTTAAGCTCCACCTCGCCCGCAGGGCCCACCAGCTTGCAGCCGGGGGTTCCCGCGATGTCGCCGGATTCCCGCACCACGGCGGGGAGCCCCAGCGTCCGGGCGTCGGTGGCGCTGACCTCCACCTGGGTGGCGGAGCGCTCCGGCCCCAGGATGGTGACGTTTTTCAGGGTGTTTTTGGGGCCTACCACGTCCACCCGCTCCACACAGGCGAACTGCCCGGGCTGGGACAGGTCTTTTTTGTTGGTTAGGGCTGCGCCCTTGCCGAACAGGGTTTCCAGATCCTCCTTGGTGACGTGCAGATGCCGGGCGGAGGTCTCCACAATAAATTTGTTTTCCATGATGCGATTCGATCCTTTCCTGCTTTTTCAAAGCCGTCTGTTTGTTTTGATACCTAAAGTTTTGGATAAATCATCTATTATTATACAAATAGTTTACGCTTGTTCCAGGCCGTTTTCCTTGCGGGCGATTTCGTCTTTCATCCGGGCGGTGAGGTCGTTTAGGGACATGGCCCCCAGATCCACGCCTTTGCGGGCCCGGACGGACACGGTGGCGCTTTCCACTTCCTTGTCGCCCACCACCAGCATGTAGGGGATCTTCTGGAGCTGGGCCTCCCGGATGCGGTAGCCGATCTTTTCGTTGCGGTCGTCCAGCTCCACCCGGATGCCGGCGTCCGCCAGCGCGTTGGCCACTTCCTTGGCATAGGCCGCCTGCTTTTCGCTGATGGGCAGCACCATGGCCTGCACGGGAGCCAGCCACAGGGGGAACGCCCCGGCGAAGTGCTCGGTCAGAATGCCGATGAACCGCTCGATGCTGCCGAACACCACCCGGTGGATCATCACCGGACGGTGTTTTTCCCCGTCCGCGCCGGTGTATTCCAGTTCAAACCGCTCGGGGAGCTGGAAGTCCAGCTGGATGGTTCCGCACTGCCAGGTGCGGCCGATGGAATCCTCCAGGTGGAAGTCGATCTTGGGGCCGTAAAACGCGCCGTCCCCCTCGTTGATGACAAAGGGCTTGCCCAGCTGTTCCAGGGCGCGTTTTAAGGCGTTGGTGGCCATCTCCCAGTCCTCGTCGCTGCCCATGTGGTCCTCCGGCATGGTGGAAAGCTCCACATGGTATTTAAAGCCGAACAGGCTGTAAACCTCGTCGATTAACGACACCACCCCTTTCACCTCGTCGGTGATCTGGTCTTTGGTCATAAAGATGTGGGCGTCGTCCTGGGTGAAGCAGCGCACCCGCATCAGGCCGTGAAGCGCGCCGGAAAGCTCGTGCCGGTGCACCAGGCCCAGCTCTCCCATCCGCAGGGGAAGATCCCGGTAGGAGTGCAGCCCGGTTTTATACACCAGAATGCCGCCGGGGCAGTTCATGGGCTTGACGGCGAAGTCGGTGTCGTCGATCACAGTGGTGTACATGTTGTCCCGGTAGTGATCCCAGTGGCCGGAGCGCTCCCACAGCGAACGGTTTAACATAATGGGGGTGGAAATCTCCTGATAGCCCGCCTTCTGGTGCACCTCCCGCCAGTAGTCGATCAGCTTGTTTTTGAGGAGCATGCCCTTGGGGAGGAAAAACGGGAATCCGGGGCCTTCCTCCAAAATGGTGAACAGCCCCAGTTCTTTGCCCAGCTTGCGGTGATCCCGCTTTTTGGCCTCCTCTAGCCGGGTCAGATAGGCGTCCAGCTCGCTTGCCTTGGGGAAGGCGGTGCCGTACACCCGGCACAGCTGGCGGTTACTGGCGTCTCCCCGCCAGTAGGCCCCGGTGCAGTTGGTGAGCTTGACGGCCTTCAGGGGCGCGGTGCTCATCAGGTGGGGGCCGGCGCACAGGTCGGTGAACTCCCCCTGCTTGTAAAAGCTGATGGGCTCGCCCTTGTCCGCGTGTTCCTTGGCAAGCTCCACCTTATAGGGCTCGCCCATGCCCTCCAGCAGCTTGACCGCCTCGTCGGGAGGGAGCTCGAATTTTTCCAGGGGCAGGCCCTCTTTGACGATCTTTTTCATCTCCCCTTCAATCTTTTCCAGATCCTCGGGAGAAAAGGGCGTCTGCACATCAAAGTCGTAGTAAAACCCGTTGTCGATGGCGGGGCCGATGGCGAATTTGGCGTCGGGATACAGCCGCTTCACCGCCTGGGCCAGCACATGGGAGCAGGTGTGCCAAAAGGCGTGCTTGCCGTCCGGGTCGTCGAAGGTTAAAATCTCCACCGCGCAGTCGCTGGTGACCGGAGTGCGCAGGTCGCAGGGCACGCCGTCGATCTTGGCGGCGCAGGCGGCCTTGTACAGGCCCATGCCCAGCTCCTTGGCGATGTCGGCGACGGTGGTGCCCGCCGGGAACTCCTTTTGTACATTGCCTTTCAGGGTAATCGTTGCCATAGTCATCTCTTCCTTTCTTGTGAAGGTTCATGTTCAGGGGAAGTGAACGGCAAAAAGAAAACACTTCACCCCCAGTATGGGGTGAAGTGTCGATTGCTCAATACTCCACGGTTCCACCCAAATTGCCGAGCATTCTCGAATCCGTGAAAAACCGAATGGTTTTTCGGCGGTTCACTTCGTGAAACGCCGGCCGCTTCTTTTTTGAAACCGCAAACCGGGTAACGGGCGTTTGCTTCCCGCCGCGGATTTTGCCGCGGGCTCCGAGGGCGGTGTTCCCTTCCCGATCCCTTGTGCGGCGCGCTTGCAGCAAAAACCGAATCGGCTTTTACGCGCCTCTCTGCGGCACTCAGGATGTCCGCCCCTCCCGGGTCCTGGGAGCGGCGGGAAAGAGAAATTCCTCATCTTCGCTTTTAAAAACATTGCCTTTTCTCCATCCTAGCACGTTCCCCCGCCGATGTCAAGGGAGGAGCTGCCCCGGCAGCCTAAAAACAGTGCCCTGTCCCCCGCCCCGGAAACCAAGCCGGTCATTCCTCCTCTTTGAGCTCTTCCAGCGCGGCGCGGACAGCGGAAATCACAAAGGCGGAAAAGGTGCAGTTTTTGCCCTGAATGGCTTCCTCAACCTGTTCGATCACCTCATTGGGGAACCGAATGGTTTTATTCATCGTGGGCGGAGTAGATGGTATTTTAAATGTGGACAAGCAATCACCTGCAATATGTTGATTGCTTTCAGTATGCTTGAATAGAAACCAAAAGTCTGCATTGCAACTGCAATGCAGACTTTTTATCTCGGCTGTGCTAGGATAGTTATAGAGAACAAATAGTGCTGTCAAACCGCTATTCCGTTTCATCCTTTTGATACTCCGCGATATCAGACAGTTCACAATCTAGAATCAAACAAAGCTTGTTTAACGTCTTTGTGGTAACGGTGCCGTTTTGCCGCAGTTTTGCGATGGTTTTAGTGTTAAACCCGTGGGATTCCCGCAGCCGGTAGGTGGAAATCCCTTTTTGCTTCATCACGTCCCAAAGCTTGTTGTAAACGATCATATGCTCACCTCTTGACAGTCCTTATTATGAGCTATATAATGTTCACATATAAGCAGGCGATAGTGTTCATATAGGGGAGGAACGACATGAAAGAATATAAAGTGGTACTATCGGATGATCTGTCGTGTATCTACGAGGACATTGCGAAGATGAACCAAAAAACCGTGGAAGAAAGCCTGGCCATTGTGTTGGAGCGGGTGATCCACACGCTGCTCAACCCGCCGGGAGAACGCCGAAAAAGCTAGGCGCTTCGTCCGCAAAAAAGAAAATCCCAACCTTCTGCCAAGCGGCGGAAAGGTTGGGATTTTGTGCATGATAAGGGGTTTATCCCTTGTTGGTGGCGGAGCACACGATGCCCCGGTTGGCGTCCAGCATCACCGTCCAGCCGCTTTTTAACAGCCGGGTGCAGTTGCGGGCGCCCACGATCACCGGGACGTCCAGGGCCAAGCCCACCACGGCGGCGTGGCTTTGCAGGCCGTCGATCTCGGTGATGATGCCCTTGGCGTGCTTGAGCTGCCGCAGGATGCCGTTGCTGGTGCTGGGAACCACCAGAATATCCCCGTTGCGGAAGTTGCGGGCGACCTCCTCCTCGCTGTCACAGACGCACAGGTTGCCGCACACCACACCGGAGGTCACCCCGGTGCCCGCCACCAGGATATCCCCCACGATGTGAACCTTGAGCATGTTGGTGGTGCCGGAGATCCCCAGGGGAATGCCCGCGGTGATCACCACCAGGTCGCCGTTTTCCAGCAGCTTGTCCCGGATGGCGCATTCCACCGAGTGGGCGAACAGCTCGTCGGTGTTGGTCTTTTCCTCCACCGCCACGGGAATCACGCCCCAGGACAGGTTGAGCTGCCGGCGGACCTTGGGATCGTCTGAACAGCCGATGATCGGGCACAGCGGCCGGAATTTGCTGATCATCCGGGCGGTCTGGCCGGTTTTGGTGACGGTGATGATCGCCGCCGCGCCCATGTCGTGGGCGGTGGTCACCGTAGCGTGAGAGATGGCGTTGGTCACGTTGGGCGCTTCGTTGACGCCCCGCATGTTAAACCGCTTCTGATAGTCGATGTCCTCCTCGGTGCGGGTGGCAATGCGCACCATGGCCTGCAGCGATTCCACCGGATACGCGCCTGCGGCGGTTTCCCCCGACAGCATGATGGCGGAGGTGCCGTCGTAGATGGCGTTTGCAACGTCGGTGGTCTCCGCCCGGGTGGGGCGGGGGTTTTTCATCATGGAGTCCAGCATCTGGGTGGCGGTAATCACCTGTTTGCCGGCGTTGTAGCCTTTTTTAATCAGCATCTTTTGCAGTGAGGGGATCTGCTCGTAGGGAATTTCCACCCCCATGTCGCCCCGGGCCACCATAATGCCGTCCGCCACCCGGAGGATATCGTCGATGTTCATCACGCCCTCGGCGTTTTCGATCTTGGCGATGATCCGGATGTCGTGGCAGTTGTGGTGGTTTAAGATGTTTTTGATCTGCATGATATCGTCGGCGGAGCGGGTAAACGACGCGGCGATAAAGTCAAAGCCGGTCTCGATACCGAAGATGATGTCCTGCTCGTCTTTTTCACTGATATAGGGCATGGACAGGGACACCCCGGGCACATTAACCCCCTTGGTGTTGGACACCGGGCCGCCGTTGATGACGGTACAGTGGATATCCTCGCCGTCCACCTCGTCCACCCGCAGCTCGATCAAGCCGTCGTCGATCAAAATTTTATTTCCCTTTTCCACGTCCTTGGGCAGGTCTTTAAAGGACACGCTCACAATGGTCTCGTCCCCTTCCACCTCCCGGGCGGTCAGGGTGAATTTGTCCCCGGCGTGCAGTTGGATTTTTCCGTTTTGAAAGGTCTTTAGACGGACCTCCGGCCCTTTTGTGTCCAAAAGGGTCGCGATGGGGAGGTTTAACTCCTCCCGCAGGCGCACCACGGTGTCGAACCGCTGCTTGTGTTCCTCGTGGGTCTGATGGGAAAAGTTAAAGCGGGCCACGTCCATGCCGGACAGCATCAGTTCCCGGATAATCTCCTCGCTTTTGTCGGTGGCGGGGCCGAGCGTACAGATAATTTTTGTTTTTCTCATGGTTGGATCAAGTCCTTTCTGCCGGAGCGTGCCGGCAAATCAGAATCATCGGCCGTCCCAAAACGAACGGCCGGAAGGGTTTGCCCGGCCTTGTGAATTGTTTCACAAGCTCAGTCAAAAAACTTCCTCAATTTACTATTCTATCCGAAAAAGCATCAAAACGCCAGCGAATTTATGTAAAATCTCTGTTGTGGCGGATTTATGGGAAACAGCCGCCCAAAACTTGGCGAACCTGCCGGAGAAGTATAAAAAAAATCTAAAAAATTCAAACTCAAAACGTTTGGGCACTAAAAAAGGCGGCTGCGATTTGCAGCCGCCCTTTTAGGCGATTAAAAAGCTCCTATAAACGGTAGTAAGAAGTGCAAAACCAGTTACCGAAGCTTTAATTCCAAAAGTTCTTGTCCGTTTTGTTCAATCCGCTGATAAGCAGCGTCTCCCAGCTTTTTGCGGATGATGGCCACCGCCTCTTTGTACTGGGGCGGACGGGAATCCATGTTGTGGGCGTCGCTGCCCAGAACGTCCACAATGCCGGATTTAATCAGCTTTAAACAAAACCGCTGGCGCTCCCGGTTGACGATGGAACCCGCGTTCATCTGAACCGCCAGGCCGGAGGACAGCAGATCGTCCATCCACTCCTCGTTGCCGGAAAAGCGGAAGTACCGCTCCAGATGGGCCATAATGGGATAAAAGCCTGCGTTTTGCACCTCGTACACCGTGTTGACCATCCAACTGCGCCAGGGGCCGTAGGGCATTTCCAGCAGGATGCAGCGGGTGCCCTCGATGCACAGCCGGGAAAGATCCGGCTGTTCGGCCAGCTCGGTGGACAACAGCACCTCGGCGCCCCGCAGAATTTTGGGGATCACCGCGCCGGTGGCCTCCACTGCGGCCATCAGGTGGCCGTAGGCCTCATCCCGACGGACGATGAATTCCTCAATGCTGCCGTTGGACAGGCAGAAGTGCGGAGTCGCCAGCACCAGGGACGTGCCCTGCCGCTGCATCTCCCCCAGCATGGCAAGGGAGGTTGCAAGGTCTTTGGCTCCGTCGTCGATGCCCGGCAGAACATGGGAATGAAAATCAAGAAACATTGCAAGCCTCCTTAAACATATATCCAGTTAAAATCCGGTTATTTGTGTTCTTCATAGGCGTAGTAGTACGCGCCCTTTTTGCCGAAAAAGCTGGAGCTCAGCCCGTCGGAAGAAGTCACGTCGTTGAGCACAAAACCCAGGATTTTTGCCTTGGCAAATTCCAAGCTTTCCACCGCGTGCTGCAAAGCGTCGTGGTTGGTGGAGTTCTGGCGCACCACCATCACCACGCCGGATACGATGTTGGAAATTGAAAGCGCGTCGGTGACGACTCCGATGGGGGGCGTGTCGATGAACACATAGTCGTACTGCTCCTGTAAGACCTCCAGAAGCTGGCGCATTCCTTCGCTGCCCAGCAGCTCCGCCGGGTTGGGAGGAATCGAGCCTGCAGAGATAAAGTGCAGGTTTTCCACAGGAGTGGTGCGGATGACGTTTTCCAGCGAGCAGAAATTACCCAGCAGGTTCGTCAGGCCGGGGACATTGTTTTCCCGCAGCATTTTGTGCACCCGGGGACGGCGCAGGTCGCCGTCGATGACCATCACCTTCGCGCCCGTCTGGGCAAAGGTGATCGCGCTGTTAAGGCATACGGTGGTCTTTCCCTCCGCGGCCGCGGAGCTTGTAAACAGAACCGTTTTGCAGCCGGGCTGGGGCAGCGAGAACATGATGTTGGTCCGGGCTGCTTTATAAGCCTCCCGCACTGGAAAGGGCGTTTTGTTGCCCAGAATATACACCGTGCGCGCAGGGGATTTTCGATTTTTTTTAGATGATTTCATCGGTTTCAGGGAGCTCATAGATCGTTATCCTCCGAGTGTATAAAAAGGCAGTTTAAAGGCATGCGGCCCCTAAACTGCTCAGCGTAAAAGGAACTAAAGGACCTTATTTTTCAGCTTTCGGTAAATCGGCGCCAAAACGGTGCACAACAGCCCAACAACCACAAATACCACCAGCAGCGAAATCAGATACTGAGACGCCATGGACGTGAGCAGGCCGTGCAGCGCAGGCGGCTGAATATTGAGTTGCTTATAAGGGGCCCAAATCAGCATATACAACGGAAAAAGGATTCCCGTCAGCGAACAGCCCACGCCCGCGTAGACATACAGGCGGATCGCGCGGTGGCGCCAGCGCTGGGTAAACCAGATGGCCACACCCAGCAGGACGCAGAGCACCCCCAGGATGATGGCGGCCGGGATAAAAAATCGGTCGTACAGCGCTTTGGCTCCGGAAATCTGCTGGATAAACGGAAAACGCACATTTTGGATATAGACTTTTTCGCACTCCGACGCCAGTTCCTGCAAAGCCTGCTGTTCCTGATCGGTGGCCTCCCGCTTGTGCTGCTGTTTGGCATAGTCCAAAAACGCGGAGTACAGCTTTTGCTTGACCGCGTTTGAACGAATCTGATAGGTTTTCCCGGAAAAAGAAGTGTCAATGCACGCCATGATCTCGGTTTGGACGTCGTCCTGAGAAATGGTGTTTTTAAACACCTCGTCCGGAATTCCCCCGGGGATTCCGAGAGATGTAAAATCCTCCATTAAATCGGAGGTCACTTTTTCGTAGTAATGGGTTTTGGCAATGTTGCTCAGATAAAAGCCCTTGTCAAAAAACGTCATTTTGGTGCAGATCGCTACCAACAGTAAAAACGTAAGCAGGCTTAACAAAAATGAGCAGACCACCGCCAGTATTTTCTTTGGCGTACTACTGTGCAAGCCCAGCACATCCTTTTTTGTTATGGGCTTTGTCTGTCGCCGTACAAAGCCCTGTTTTTTATACAGCCTGTCACATATCCGCTGGGAATATCCGTGTGCACATGGCTATTTTGCAGAGCAGACACGATCAGGCAGCGCCAGAGAAGTTCATTTCCTCGGTGCGCGGCCTGTCCGCATCTGTTTTTATCATAGGTTATTCTAGGACAGGATATTCACTCAGTCCACGATTTCAGGGCCGGAAATCTTGTCCGCATAGACAAAATAACGCTGACTTGTAAGGCCCAGCGCATTAAAGGGATAACAGGTGTACAGAATTAACTGCTCTTTTTGCTGGTTCAGGTCATAGGCGGTTTTATCGGTGCGGGTTTTGATCGCCGTGCCCGTCACTTTGTACTCATATACCCCGTAGGAGGTGGTGATGGTGATCACATCGCCCTCCTTCACATTTTTCAGGTTGTGAAAATAGGTGTTGTTGTGCCCGCTCAGGAGGATCGGGGAACCGTATCCCGGCAGGAAGCTGCCCATATATTGACCGATGCCTTTTTTCAGCACCGCGTTGGAGTCACCAAAATAAAGATCCTCGGCCTCATCCGTGCCGGGGAGCTGAATGGACGCATAGTGGGCCCCATACACCGGGAATTCGATCTGGGACAAAGACACCGTCCCTTCCGATATACTGCTGGGGGAATAAATAGATTCCGGTAATGAGTAAAAATCCGCGCCTTTCTCCGATGACATCAGCTGGAAAATGGAAAACACAGGCTTCATCATCGGAGACAGCACGGTAAACAGCAAAATATAGGATAAAAAAGCAAAGATTAACGGGATTACAATGAATCCCATTAATCTTTTATGCTTCTTAGCCATTGACAGCAGCCTTTTTGGATTTGTTGACCAGGTAAACGCTGCCCGCAACAGCGATCAGAACAAGGCCGGCGCCCAAAGCGATTTCCACGGTGTAGTCGGCACCGGTGGTTTTGATGATATCGCCGGATTCGAACACAGTCACGCCATTGGCATCTTTAATGGTGATCGCGGAGCTGCTGGCATCGAAAGTCAGGCTCAGGCCGTTGACAGCCGCAGCGGCGGTCGCTTTTTCCAGAACGATGGATTTTACACTACCAGGCAGATCGGACAGCGAAGTCGCATTGGAATTTTTCACAGCGGTTTTTGCTTCTTCAATGTGGCCGATGGTGGTGGTGGCGTCTGCTTCAGAGATGTCCACGTCCGAACGCATCAGGTAGTTTTTCGCCTGGTTCAGGTACTCCTGAGGGATCGAGATGCTGGCGCCCGCCTGGGTGGTCACAGAACCCTGCAGGGAATCCAGAATTTTCTGCTCAGAAGCGCTGATGCCGGGTGCGGCAAAAGCGGTCAGGCTGATGGCGGCGCAGGTGGCGGCCGCAGCAATCAAAGCAACAAGTTTCTTCATACGTAAAACCTCCGTTTTCTCTCTCTTGCGGAAGCAAGGTACGCTCCGCGTTGACTAAGGGTGGATGATAAGATGGGAAATACTCCAAAATGTCAAAAGGCATTTGTGTGTTCAATTCATAAGGATCCCCACTGTGGCAATATTATAGCACGGGCGTTTTTAAAATGCAAGTCATGAAATAAAAAATAGGTGCATTTTTGTGTGCTATTTTGAAATTTTGCTTAAAAACTCCCGTGTTCTTGGTTCTTTTGGTGAAACGAACACCTGCTCGGGCGCGCCGGATTCCAGGATTTTCCCGCTGTCCATAAACAAAACCGTGTTGGCGACCTCTTTTGCAAATGCCATTTCATGGGTGACCACCATCATGGTCATATGTTCTTCGGCCAACTGGCGAATGGTCTCCAGCACCCCGCCGGTGAGCTCGGGGTCCAAAGCGGAGGTGGGCTCATCAAACAGCAGAATATCCGGGTTCATCATCAGCGCACGGGCGATGGCCACCCGCTGCTGCTGGCCGCCGCTCAAATTGTCGGGGTACGCGTCGGCCTTGTCGGACAGTCCCACCTTCTCCAGATATTTTGTGCTGTTTGCACGGATTTCATCCTTGTCCATTTTTTTGACAAGTTTTGGAGCCAGCTCCAAATTTTGACGAACGGTCAAATGGGGAAACAAATTAAAATGCTGAAAGACCATTCCCATCTTGGCGGTGACCGCCTTGCGCTGCGCTTCCGGCACATAGGCGCCGTCGGTCACCAAGGGCTCGCCCTGGATGACGATGGTGCCGCCGGTGGCGTGCTCCAAGTCAATCAGGCAGCGCAGCATGGTGGATTTCCCCGAGCCAGAAGGCCCGATCACCGCGATGACATCCCCTTTGTTCACTGAAAAATCCACGCCCTTTAAAACCTCCAGGGAGCCAAAGGACTTTTGAAGGCCGGTACAAGCAATCATTTCCATGTTTATCAACAATCCTTTCCGGATGGATGGCGGCAGGGCGCCGCGCAAACGCTATTTGCTGTGGTTAAACCGCCTCTCCAGCCATTTGAACACCAGCGTGAGAATCAAGATCAGCACCAGATAGACGGCGGCGGCCAAAATCAGCGGCACTACGGTGGAATCCCGGTTGACAATGGATTTTGCCACGTCGATGATTTCGGGGATGGCCACCGCGTACAAAAGCGAGGTATCCTTGATTAGGGTGATGGTCTCGTTGGCGACGCTGGGGAGCGCCACCCGGATCATCTGGGGACAGATGATATGAAAAATGGTGGCCGGCCTGGAAAAGCCCAGCACCTTGGCCGCTTCGTATTGTCCTTTGTCGATGGCAAGCAGCCCGCCCCGGAAAATTTCAGCGAAATATGCTGCATAATTCAGGGTAAAGCCCAAAAACGCCGCGTTAAACCGCTCCATCTGGAACAGTTCCCGGAAAAAATCCGAGTGGAAGGTTTCCGCCAGCGCGTTGCCGATGATGGGAAATCCATAAAAGATGAAAATCAGCTGCAGCAGCAACGGAGTTCCCCGCATCACAAAGATATAGGCGTTGGCAATCCACCGGATTGGCGGGATCTTGGAGCGCACCAGCAGCGTGACGATAAACCCAAGCGGGATTGAAACCAAAATCACAAGGCCGAACAGAAGCAGGGTTGTAACCGCCCCCGACAGGATCGGCGGTAGAATCTGAAACATATACTGAAAATCCATGAAGCGCCTCCCAGCAGCGTGATGTTTTTTCGGACGTGACCGGAAAAACAAAGCCGGGCACAGCCCGGCTGGTGTTAAAAAACAGTTTGTGCGCGGACATGCGCCGGACACAAAGCGATGGCTAATCTCTCAGCAGCAGATCCTCACCGAACCATTTTTCCGAGATCTCTTTTGCGGAGCCGTCCTCCCACATGGTGTCCAGGGCGCTCTGCAGTTTTTCCAGCAGTGCGGTGTTGCCTTTTTTGACGCCGATGCCGTATTCCTCGGGAGCCAGGGACTCACCCACAATGCGGTACTGGTCGGGATTTTGGCTGATGTAGTACTTGGCGACCACCGAGTCCACGATCAGCGCGTCGGAGGAGCCGTTTTTCACCTCCAGCATACCCATGGCGTTGTCAGCGACCTTGTTTAAGCTTTTCACCTTGGACTGGACGGCCTGTTTGGCAAAAGCTTCTTCCGCGGAGGAGTCCTTTTGCAGCACAACTTTCTTGCCCTCCAGATCGTCAATTTTGTTGATGGAGCTGTTGTCCTTTTTCACCACAATCACCTGGTCGTTGGCCAGATAGGGCTTGGTGAACAGCACCGCCTTTTGGCGCTCTTCGGTGATGGTAAAGCCGTTCCAGATCACATCCACATTGCCGTTATTGAGTTCCATGATTTTGTTGTCCCAGTTGATGGGTTTGATTTCCACTTCACAGCCCATGTGCTCGGCCGCTTTTTTTGCCAGATCGATGTCAAAGCCCACCACGTTGTTGTTCTCATCCCGGAATCCCATGGGGGCAAATTTGTCGTCCACGCCCACCACCAGGGTTTTGCCGTCCCAGTCGCCGCCGTTGGTTCCGCTGGCGGCGCTGCCCGTGCCGGCATTTACGTCTTCGTTTTTCGGCTGGCAGCCCGCCAGCACACACACTGCCATAACTCCCGCAAGAGCCGCCGCAAAAATCCGTTTCATCATGTGAACCTCTTCCCTTTCCCGGCTGCCCGGAGGAAGCTTACCTCCGGGTCATACCCCTCAAATCAATTTGGATCCGCTGCTGCGGATCATTCGTAGTCCCATTGTATACTTTAGCGTGATAAAAAGCTACTAGGATAATTTGCTGACAGGGGTTAATATTCCACTAAAAATTAAAATATCTCTGAATAACTCTGGATTTCTTTGATTTTCTTTGTTGCGGTATATTTTAGAGAGCTCCGTGAACAATAACACCGAAAAATAGTTTGAAAAAGGGGCGGTAAACATGCGAAAAGCGTTTGCAGTGCTGTCGGCGGCGCTGCTGCTGGCAGTTCTGCTGTGCGGTTGTGCACAAAAAGACCCCGCCACCCATAGCTGGGACAGCGGAGTACAGGGCGTCTGCGTCCGTAAGACGGCGTTTTTGTAAGCGGGCCGGAAGTTAAAAGCCAGCAAAAGAGCCGGCGGAAGAATTTCCGCCGGCTCCTGTTCCCGTTTGCAAGTAGGGAGAGATACTCAAACTATTCCAACACGTAGATATTGACGTTTTTAATGCCGAACCGGCAGGTCTCCTCGTAGGTGTTAAAGAACAGGTCCACGATGATCTTGCCTTCCCGCAGAGCGGTTCCGGTGTCCGCCGCTACCGCGTAGCCGTAGACAAACGAGTTGTCAGGGGTGGCGATATACAGCTTGGTTCCATAGGGGATGATCCGGGGGTCCACCGCCACATGGCCGGGGATCGCGTACCGTCCGCTGGCAGTTTTGGCGCCTTTGCGGGCGCTATAGGCCGCGGCCTTGCCGGTGAGCACCTTGGTGTAGTTGCCGGGAACGCCGTTGGTGGTCAGTTCCAGTGAACTGGGAGGGGTCACCTGGGAAACTGGGGTCTTGGGGGCGGTGCCCACCAGGACCTCCTGGTTGACAGGGGCCTTGGTCTGCTTTTTCTCAACAAATTCGGATTTTACCACCTTGCCGTCCACTAAAGTCTCTTTGGAGACCGAGACGACTTCTCCCGCCACGCCCGGGGTCACAACCTTGGTGGTGCCTTTTTTGAGCATAGGGGTCTTTTTCTCGGTGGTGGTAAAGGGAACTTCTTCGGTTTTGTTGACCATCCGGGTGGTGACCCGGTTCACAACGATGGCGGTTCCTGCATGCAGGGCCTCGGTGGGAGCCACGTTGATCCGGTCCTCGTCCGCCATAGTCACCCCGGCCAGGGTAAGCGCGTCGGCCACGGTGCCCTCCGCCAGCGAAACAGTCTTGGTTTCGCCGTCGGCGGTGACGGTTACGTCAAACGCCCGCTTGATGGTGATGGTGCCGGTGTTGTTTTCAAAGCCGGTGAACTCCAGCTTGTCGTTGGCACCCAGGGTGAGATTTTGCGATTTTAAAATATCCTTCGGGTCTTTTTCGGTGGTGTACACCAGCGTTACGTCTTTTCCGTCGTGAATATACACGGCATTGGATGCAAAGGTAATCCCTGTCATCACAGCAGCCAGTGCAGCACACAGGACGCTTACCACAATGCCGCGAACCGTCATGTTTTTGGCGGCCAGGGTCAGCTTCTTCCAAAACGTACTCATACAAAACTCCTTTGATAAAAGGCTGGAAACCGTGTCCGCCTTTGTATTTTGTTACCATTGTAACCGTTTTGTAGCTATTATATTCACACATCTGCTGTTTGTCAAGGATTTTAAAGGGGGTTCTTTTGGTTAGTATGACGAAAAAAACAAAATTTTCTTTGCCAGATCAACCGGTAAAACAACAAAAGCCGCAATTTTTTGTAAATTGTGACAAAGGACATGGATCCGATTTTTTGGGGTATTTACTAAATCGGCACTTCTTTAATTTTTTACAGTTCTTGGAAATTAAAGCCAAAAACATGTATATTCTATTATTAAATATACATATTGTAAATTATAAAATGGAAATTATATTCCAAATCAAATGAAAAGCTGCACAAAATATGCCAATCTGTATAATATCTTGCAAAAATTTTGCTGAATTCCTATTGCATGGGCATTTTACACAATGCTGAAAAATAAAATATGCATAAAATCAGATGATTTATTTTTAAAAAAATGGATAGAATATACAAGCGGCGCGTCAAAATTTTTAAGAAATTCGTATACAAAAAGCCTAGTTGCCCTTCAAGCGGCGCGCAGGCATTTGTACAAAGAGGAATATACAGGAAGTTTTCCGGCGCATACCGTCTGAAACAGCTCCCTTAAAATATCCGCTTTTCTCTTACTATAAGGGAAAAAGCGCTTTCCTAAAAGGGGCTGCAGGCGTAAAAAAACCGCTTTCCGCAAACGCGGAAAGCGGTTTTTGCTTGTATTCGGCAAGAGGAGTTTGCGCGGCAAACTATCTCTTGGAGAACTGCGGAGCGCGACGGGCAGCCTTGAGGCCGTATTTCTTACGCTCTTTCATTCTCGGGTCACGGGTCAGGAAGCCCGCTTTTTTCAGCGCGGGACGGAGCTCCTCGTTGTACTGGAGCAGAGCCCGGGACAGGCCGTGGCGGATCGCGCCGGCCTGGCCGGTGACGCCGCCGCCTGCAACGGTGCAGACGATGTCGAATTTGCCCAGGGTGTCGGTCAGGTTCAGGGGCTGACGGACGATCAGCTTCAGGGTTTCAAGGCCGAAGTAATCGTCGATGTCACGGTTGTTGATGGTGATTTTACCAGTTCCGGCATAGACGCGTACCCGCGCAACGGAGCTTTTTCTTCTGCCGGTGCCATAGAAAAACGGTTTGGAATCGTACATATTCGGTTGCCTCCTTCCTTAAAACTCACAAATTTCAGGTTTCTGCGCTGCGTTCTCATGCTCGGAGCCCTTGTAAACCCGCAGGCGTTTCAGGGAGTTGCGTCCGATCACGGTGTCGGGCAGCATGCCGCCCACGGCCAGCATCATGGCTTTTTCAGGGTTTTCCGCCATCAGCTTTTCGTAGCTGATCTCTTTCAGGCCGCCGATCCAGCCGGTGTGCCAGCGGTGAAATTTCTGCTGCAATTTGTTGCCGGTCAGGATGGCCTTGCCGCAGTTGATGATGATGACATGGTCGCCGCAGTCCACATGAGGAGTAAAGGTGGGCTTATGTTTGCCGCGAAGGATATGGGCCGCTTTCGCCGCAACACGTCCCAGCGGTTTGTCCGCTGCGTCGAGAACATACCATTTACGGCTGATTTCCGCAGCCTTTGGCATTGTAGTAGACATAGGTGTTACCTCCAATAATTATTTTTACGAAGTTACCGGTTCGCGCCAGCCTGCGCGATTGTCCCGAAATTCGTCGCATTGCCTATTATATAGGAGGCATATTTTACTGTCAAGAGGGTTTTTGCG
>CAJFTY010000052.1 GCA_904420045.1 Candidatus Metaruminococcus caecorum
ACGGTATAGGAAAAAATATCATTATAACCTTGACCAAAAATGAGCGAGAAAAGCTGTACCTCATCTTCAACCATCCATTTGCCGTCTGTTTAATGGAATGTGAAATTTGTTTACTTTACTGCTCCTCAGCAAGACTTCCCACTGGTCCTACTAGGGCAATCAACAACTGATTCATGTCTTTGATCTTCCATCCCTCTTCTGTCAGAATCAAATCCACCTTTGAGGTTCTAGTTGTTTTCTGCGCAGACTTTAAATGAGCAATAAAATATTCTGCTGATTTAACCCATAACTCATCTTCACTTAGTTTTTGGTCGTCCGGCTTAAAAATCTCTTCGCGTATCATCTGATCTAAATCGTTTTGATAATCATCTTGAATGGATAAAAGATCTACATTTGTGACTTGTAATGTCAACACAGCATGATTACCGGATTCTTTTATATCCAATATTTGATAGTCAATGTCGGTAAACATCAGTTGATAAAACTGCTGATAATACTGTATGGGCAAATCCGGCCCCTCAGTATTTACATTTTCCCAAGAATTATCATCCAGATATTGATTAACAGTATGGCTATCGGCTTTGGATATTGCCCCAAGCATTTCCGCCATTGACTGCTCAGGCGTCTTTTGGGTTGTTTCTGATAAAGAATTCACAGATGTAGGGGTAGATATCGTGTTTTTAGTTGAAGAAATTTTCGATATCTTTTTTGATGAGGTTTGTTTTTTTGTTTTTTGTCTGCTGGATACCGGCGCTTTTTTGGAGGACACCGCTTTGCTGGACACCTCCGCCTTTTTCGAGCTTACGGCATCGGAACGTTCCGAAACAGCGGAGCTTTCCTCCGCAGGAGAATCAGACGATACCCCCGCCGTAACCGTCCCGGACGCGGTAGAGGATATCTCCTGCTCCGGCTGCCCTTTACATGCCGTAAGGCTTGCCGCCATGAGTGCGCAGAGCAAACATACAATTCCCTTTTTCATAAATCCATCCCCTTGTATTTTTGTGTGAATTGCTTATTTTTTCTTTTATTAGTATACATTTTTTATAAAACTATGTCAAGAACGCGTCTGCTGTCTCCGTATTGTAAAAAGACAAAAAATCCCCTGTCCGCTCTGGGACAGGGGATTTTCACGTAATTAGATGATATCATCCAGCTTATAGCCGCTCAAGTTGCCCACAAACGCTTGGGTCAACTGATCCACGTTGTTCACTTTCCACTTGGATTCATGGGGAACCATCTCCACAATGGATTCCTTATGGGATTTTTCGACCTTCCGCAGCCGGGCCACAAACAGATCCTGCTTTTTCTTTTTCAGCTTTTCTCCGCTTAAACGCTGGCCAGCGGGTTTGGCGGCTTCTTCCTTTTCGAGCTTTTCCACATCCTGCACATAGCCGTGCGCCGCGGTGGGAACATCTGCCGCAAAGACGTCGATGACCACATAGGCTTTTCCGTTTTCAATGTTTTCACTTTTGATCTTATGCTGAATCCCCGTATAGATCATGTCAAAGGCCTCGGGAATATCCGCAAACGGGAAATCCGATTCTGTGGCGTTCATGATATATTTGAGCGCTACATCCAATTCGTCGTTTTTCAGCGCTTCCAGCATTCTGCCCATCACCCGGGTGGGAGAATCCATCTTGGCGACCGAGGAGGAAGTCTTGGAGCTCGTTTTAGAGGTTGTCTTGGAAGAAGCCTCCGCCTTTTTGGAGGATGCCGCTTTGCTGGATGCCTCTTTCTCAGACGAGGCTGCGGCGGAAGAAACAGAGGCCGTGTCGCTTTGCACCGAGCTTACCTCAAGCTCGGAAGAACCGGCCATGGTGGCTACACCGGAAGCCATGGAGGAAGTCTCGTTGTCTTTTTGCTGCGAACACGCTGTCAGGCCGAGTACCATCAGCGCACAGGTGAGCAGAGCGAGTGCTTTTTTCATGGTTATTCCCTTTCCTTTCTGAATACGGAAGGGGGAACTGCACCATAGATTCCAACCGGAACATTCGCTTTTTGTCGGGCACGCAGGTACAAATCCTAAGCTTATGGAAGCCCTTCCCTAATTCTGTGAAACATACTGTTTCGCAAACGGACGGTCCTGTAAAATGCCGTCCGTTTCCTCTTCTTCACATACTTGTTTACAGCGGTTTTTCTTAGTTGATCGGATCAATCGGCAGGCCGTTCGCCTCCCGGAACAACTGGAAGAAAATGTCGGGCCGCACAAGCTCGTACTCCGGCCCCAGATTCTCGGCGTATTCTTTCAGATCCGCCACGGTGATATCCCACGGCACAGCCTGCACCGCCAAAAAGACCGGCTTGGTGCCGTCGTATTCCTTGGCGCCTTCCTCAATACAACCCTTCACCTGATGCATCTGGGAGACATAGCTTCCGGTGAGCTCCAGGTTCGGCAGGCTGCCATCGTAGATCCGCCAGCCTCCGCCGGTGCACTGACCGGTGATGCCCAGCAGAGAGGGAGCGTACTTCGCATAAAGCTCACCTACCATCTGGGTTGTGGCGCTGCCCACACTGTGGGCCCAAAGGGTGGCCACCCGGATGCCTGCCCGCTGGCAGTAGCGATCGGTGCGTTTGAGGTAGTCAATCAGCGCATCCTTATCCCGCCAGTGGTTGGGATAGGTGTAGCCCATGCCAGAGGGGCCGGTGACAAAGCAATCGTTTTCCGTTGCGGTCTCATACACCCAGTTGAGCAGGCCGGGCATCGCGTCCACCGTGGCGGGGCTGATGGTCCAGCCCAAGGGGAAGGTTCCCCGCTCCGGAGTATCCCACAGGTCTTTGAAGCGGTGCTCCACATACTGCAGGTTGTCGCCGTCGCTCATAATCAACGAGACGTAAATTTTGTTTTTCAGTTCAGGCTTTTTGGGAATCGGCTTTACGTGAATGGTTCGGTCGGTGCCGCCGTACACCGTCAGGTTGACCGAGAAGTCGCTGGGAATCGTGGGAACGCCGTGGATGGATGCCGCGTCAATGCCGGAGCCCTCCTCTGCCCACCAGCCCATGCAGAATCCACCGGGATACAGGCTTTTTACAAAATCGTCCAGCATGTATTTTTCGTCGTTGCCAGTGCGGGGATCGAGCCAGACCACCGCGGCTTTAATGGCGGGGATGTACTCACGCAGGCAGCCGCCGGTGGAGGGGGCGAGACTCGCCAGAATCCGGTGGCTCAAGCCGGGAAGCACCTGGTCATACAGGTATTCATACACTTCCAGCAGGCCCTTGAATTTGCCGCGATAATCCTCCAGCACCGGGAAGCCGAAGGACGAAAGTTTTTCCGCCAGCGCAGGAGAAACCACCAGCGCGCCCTTGTCGCCGGCGACCGCGGTCGCCAGGTTCAGCGTCGTTTCCACCTGATCGTCGTAAATGACGATGCCACTTACCTCGCCCTTGTATTTTTCGATCAGGGTGTAGGGATCGTTTACTGGGTTCAGGGTAAGTCCAACTGCGGAGGGCCAGGTTTCCGCATCGTGGCGGTTGCCCTCGCAGGACTGAATGCGGGGTTTAATCCGGTTGACAGTACCTTTCAAGGTGGTGAACAACGCCTTTTCATCCACCCTCATGTCGGTGACGTCGATGTAATCCAGGGTTTTCTCAGGCGCGGGGAAGGTGGGCATCGTCTGATCCAGCGGCCAGTGCAGGGTGGGGTGCATCACCTCGCCGTCCGCCGAGACAACCTGAGCGCCGTCGGTTTGAGCGATATATTCCACTTCCTGACCTTCGCGCTGTAAATAGCTCAGGCCAAAGCACCGCTCGTCCTGGCCTTCAAACTGCCAGCGGGCGATCTCCCGGGAAGCCAGCACCATACCGGACTGCTTGTCGCGTACCGACAGGCGAGCGACAACGTTTTGGACAGGCCGGGGCAGCGGAGTGTAGCGGCCCAGCAGTCTGCCTCCGGTAAAAACGTCCTTTTCGGTCGCTTCAAAGGTTCTTTTCAGGTGGAAATTCGCGCGGTTTTCCCCTTCGGGAAGCCCTTGCGGGCAATGACAATAGGGTTGATTCGTCTGGCTCATAAAAAGTCCTCCACTTATGTAATTTTGTGGTTCATTTTATTTGTCCGCTTCCTTTTGGACACAGGCGCGGAACGACGCTTTTATGATAGCATATTCCTTCGCAGGATTCAATTGTTTTCAACGGATTTTCCCAAAGATTTTTATAAACAAAAAGAATCATTCGCGGAAGATAAAAAACAGGCGCTCAAATGAAAAACCTCCATTTGAACACCTGTCATGATGTTTGATGTTTTCTCGACGATCATCAGGAACTTCTTTTTCCGAATTTTGCTTTGATCGCGTTGCCGATTTTCATAACCGGACCTAAAAACAGTTGCTTTTCAAAAGAATTAAGCCCGATCAACCCCATTAGCAGTACGTATACAGCGCCGACCGCCACCGCTTTGACAAAAAACAAAATCAGGCTGTGAACCGGGAACAATACCTGTAAGAGGACAGCGACGGCCGCTGTGAGGATCATGGGCAGCGCCAATTTTAAATGGCACTCTTTAAAAAAGCGGGGGATGTCCAGATGAAACACCCGGTGATAGATCACGTTCATCACAATCACGTGACCGATCACAATTCCAATGCCGGCGGCTACTCCCGCGCCCACTGCGCCGAATTTTGGGGTGAGCAAAAGCGAAAGCAAAATGCTGATAACCGATGCTCCAATATAGTCCAGCGCCCGCCACTTGATTTCATTCATTGCAACAAGGTAATTATAAGCCACATCCTGCGTCATGGTGACAACCCCAGGAAGAATCAGACACAAGGCTACATAGTAGGAGTTTGCAAAGTTTTCGCCCATTAAAAGAATAATAAATTCTTTTCCCATGGTAATGAGTCCAACTGCGACCAATCCTATAATCAGCAATTGGATCCTTCCCACCTTAATCATAAGGCTGGTGATTTTTTCCGGGTTGTTTTCCTGGACGGTAATTCTGGTGACCTTCGGCAGTAAAAGGCCGTTGAGCGCATTCGCCAGCATCCAGGTATATCCCTCCAACGACGCGCCGTATGAAAAGACCGAAATTTGAATCGCACCGGAAAACATGCCCAAGATACTGGGGGAAATATTGATAATCAGCCTTGCCGCAACCGAAATAATGGTCGCCCAGATTGAAAAACTGAAAATATTCAAAAGCATTTTTTTGTCTTTAAACTTAAAGTTGATTTTAATGTGCACGCTGCGTTTGAGATAAATCAGTTTCAATACAATAATGACGATGGCAGACAGGCAGTTTGTCAGCACCAGCGCGTAAAGGCCCAAGCCTAAAAACAGCACGCTGCAGACCAGCGAAATGGACAACAGCTTTGAAAAAATATCAAAGCCTTTCAGCGCGGTGAACTTTTCATACGATGTAAGTATGCTGTTGAGGGGAATAAACGGAAAGGAAAGCAGGCTGTAAAAGCCGACCATGACAAACACAATGCGGAACTTCTCAATTTCCGCCGCAGACAACCGAACAAAAATATTCTGCATGAATAAAAAGATGATAAACAGCGCTAAAAAAATCAGCCCGTCGATCACCAGATACATCTTGTAGGTCAGGCCCAGAATATTTTTCACTTCGTCTTCCCTGCCCTGCGCGCGGTACCGGGAGATCAGCCTGGAGATCGCCCCGCTGATGCCGAAGTCCATTAAAAAAAATGCTGTAACCGACGTTGCCAGCGTGTAAAGTCCATAGTCGGACTGTCCAATCTGACGAACCATCCACGGTGTGTATAACAGCCCTGCTAAAATGTTAATCGCAACGCCAAAATACGATAAAAGCGCCCCCGCTTTAATCTGTTTTGTCTCATTCATATGGTTTCCCCCACCTACTGCATACGTTGATTTTGCCTTGACAAGACGGGTTTATACGGATTTGATAAAAGCGGTCAGTTCCTCCGGGACGGTCTTCCACAAACAAAACCGCTTTACATAGTCGATCTGGCGGGCGGAAACCTGCTCTAAGACAGCGGGATTTTCCAGAATCCTATTTAAAATTGAGAGGAGCCCATCGGTCGAAAAGTCATCTAGAACAAACGCCGCGTCTTCAAATTCATTCTTTTGCAGAACACGCGTGCTGCACACGGGGACGCCAGAGGCCAGGTACTCTATTAATTTCGAGGGAAACGCATACCGGCAGACAGGGGACGACAAATCCCGCAGGTTTAACAAAAGATCGGCTTGTTTTTGTGCCTGCACAACCTGCTTGTGCTCCACCCGGCCATGATACCGGATCCTCACATGGTCGGCGGTCTTCCTCACAACATTTTCCAACGAACCATTCCCATAAATATCCAGGGTTATTCTGCCTGTGTCGAGCTGGCCAAAGGCGTCCAACATCAACCGGATGCCATTGTACTCTTCCAGCGCACCAGCGTAAACCGCCCGCAACGGCGCATGGTCAGTAAACCGATACTGGTCTGCAATCTCGTTTTCCTCAACGCCAATCCGGCTGATGTGATAAGGGATTGTGAGCCCCAAGTCCTTGTATGCGGTTTCGCGGAACAGGATGACCCCGTCAAACCGGTTGGTCAGGTGAATTCCATGCTGGTGATACCGCTCAAGAATCCACTGTTTATAGCCTGGCAGGGAGGCAAGCACGCCGCGGTGCGTGTCAAATATATAGGTGAACAGTTTGACCCCGTACTGCTTTTTTAACTTCAGAAACAGCCTGGCCGTCTGATAGGAATAGCCAAACGTGAGAAACGCCGTATCCGTATCCAGCAGATGATATTCTTTGCTGATTTGTTCCAGTTCCCTGTACGTTTTCGCTTCCCCCTGAATGGTGAAAAAACTCGGCTGGAAACGCTGCCACTTTAACAGTCTGAGATTCCCGTCTTCCGTCACGCTGTCCGCCGCCACACGGCCGGATAAAATGAAAACCTGATTTCCCACCGACAGCAATTGCCTTGCAAGCTTTAATACAAACAACCCGCTGGATGTTTCGGCTTTGTCCTGACGCAGATCCATCACCGAGTCTGTCGCAATCACAACTTTCACATTGTTTCTCCTTGATACCAATCGTTTTTTAAAATTTCCGCCTTACTACATGGCCCTGAAGCATAGGGCGTGTCCTGCCCGCGGAGCAAACAATCCGTCAACTGCACAAACCGTTTTGCTGCGGCGTTGGCATTCCAGTCCTCCGCAATCGTCCGATACGCCTGTTCCCCCATGGACCTGCGCTCTTTTTCGTGTTCGGCAAGATACGCTGTTTTTTGAAACAGATCCTCCAGATTGCCATTTTGGTATAAAAAACCGTTTTCGCCGTTTTGGATCAGGAAAGGGGCCGCCCCCACCGCATGGCTGACCACACAGGCGCAGCCGCTGTTCATCGCTTCGTTTAAAACTGCGCCCCAGCCCTCGTGAAAATCGCTGGTAAACAGGAAAATGTCCGCCCGCTCCATAGCGTCCCGGACCTGCTCCGGAGATTTCGCCCCCTGCATCCGAACGCAGTCGGAAAGCCCCTGCTCTGCAATCCGTCCGGCTAAAGCCTGCTCCTGAGGCCCCGTGCCAATCAGATCCATGGTAAACGGAACCCCTTGTTGTTTTAAATGCTGAGCGGTCAGCACCGCGGCTTCCGGGTGCTTCCAGTCGAGCATTCGGCCCACCCAAAGGACAGAAAGAACACCGGACGTTCGTTTTGCGTGGAGCGACTGTTGATCATACCGTTTTTCCTCCGGGAAATACCCCCAGCGGTACGCGCGGCCCTTGTAGTTGCCAAACCGGGCCGCGTCCGCCGCGGTATAGGCGCTGGAGCACAACAGGTACAGCGGATATTTTTGAAATTTTCCGTGATGCTTCCACGCGCCGATCAACGCCCGGGGAAATGTTTTCAGGGTCAGGCCGTTTTTCAAAAACCGCTCGGAGTATTTAAACGTCAGCTTTCCCGCTTTTAAACGGGGTAAAATCCAATCGTCCGGCGCGGAACCGATGATCACTGCGTCGCTGTCAAAAATCTTCTGTTTGATTTCCGCAGACGGCTCCCCGTAGGACTCGATCAAAAAACCCGTATTCTCCCGATAAGAGGGGTAACGATGTTCCTCTCCCGAAACGATGGGTACGGTTGCAATCATGGAAAACCCGCCGCCCAAAAGAGCCTGCATATTTTGACAAAACGGAAGCTGGTGATGGGTCAACCGGTTGGTGATAAAGGTAATGTTCATTCGATCTCCTACTTTTCAAAGGAAGATGGATTGGGATACGCGCGCTCAAAACAATCCGTCAGCTTCTGCTTTTCAGCTTCAAAATCAATTTCCCGAATGGTGTCGTTGATACAAAGCATTCGATACAAATGATCTGCAACAGCCCCATAAAGCGCTTCATTTTCCCCAATTGTGTACATTTTACCCATAGTCGGCTTTCGCGGCACAAAATCGCCGCTGCACAGTTGCCAATACGTAAATACATAGGGATTGACATCCGTGCGCTCCCGAAAACGATGAGAAGACGTCTGCGCAAGGATTTCCGGCTCCTGCTCCCAAACAGCTTCAAAGGTCCGCTTTAAGTAGGCCGCAGGCATGTGAAAGTTGTGAAACCCAGTGAAATTCCCCACCCCGCTGTAATAAAGGTTTTTGAAAAGCAGCTTGCCGTATTTTAAGGAAAATATCTTAGAAAACTGTTTTTTCAGCACAGCCTTTTTTCTGAAATGAGTGTTGATGACCGCCATGTCATTGCAAAGATAATGAACAAACGGATCGTTGACCAACGACGGGGTCAGCGCTGACATGACAAAGCTGTCCCGGGGAAGTCCATCCAGAAAAAAATCATCCGGCTGAATCGGCGCTGTTAAAACCATGTCGTCGTTAAAGTACACAAACTGCTCTGAAAGCCCTGGTATGCGGTGCAGATTCAGCTCAATGGGATGGGAGCTGAAGGTGGGCAGATACTCCGCCGGAATATAGTCCTGGTGGCGGACAATATGCAGTTTTGGATGATCGGTGCGCAGCCAACTGGGCAGATGGCCCCAAGTGACAAAGTGAATTTGGTTCACCCACGGCGCAAACTGTTCCACTGCCCGAAACCAATATTTTAAAATTCCCCAGTCCCGGTACAGTGCACTCATATTCTGAACGCCTTGGTCCGGGAGAAACCGCGCCCGTTCTCGCAGCCAGTTTTCATCTGAACCGTCCACCCAGGTGATTACAAAATCAATCGTAGGCGCTCCTGTTGTCATGTTACAGCCTCTTTTCTGCTAAATCGGATGCAGGTCCAATTTCAGCCTGCTTTTCATCTGCGCCGCGGTACCGCGCAACCAGCAACAGGCTGCAGCTTAAAATATACATGCCCATACTGCCGGAAAACAACGCGGCCTCGCCAAATCCCATGATGATGACCACTGCAAAAGCGGTCAGGCCCAGCGTCTGGAATTTTGTCTGCGCCTCCTTGGCCGCCGACATAAACGCCCGGATCAGATAAAACAAAAACAGGGCGAAAACGACGATTCCAAAGCTTGCCAAAATGTCCACATGGGTATTATGCAGCTGTGAAACCCCTGTGCCCTCGCTGATCCCATAATAATCCCCAACAAGCGGATGCTGCGCAAAATGCTCCAAAGCATAACGATAAACGCCGTATCTGCTTGTCAGCGTTTTTCCTTCCGCCGTCAAAAAAGAAAACCACTTGATGGCTCCCGAATTCACCATCCACATATAAACCGCCACGAACAGGATGGGAAAGCTCATCAGCAGCGTGGAAAAAAGCGCGCCAAATTGAATCCTTTTTTTCAGCCAGACAAACAGGCTGATGGCGATGAAGATCAACGCCGTAATCAAAGTTGTCCTCGCCCGGGTCAAAAGAATAAAGTAAAACAAGAACACCGAAAGCAGGACAAAACATACTTTTGCACTGGTTTTTTTATAATAAAAGATTGCCAAAAAGCAAAACAGCCATGTGTTTAAAATCCAAATCGCCGTTTCGTTGGGGTTTGAAAACTGAAAGGTGAGCCCTCCGGCAAAGTAGGTCTTTGGCAGGAACAAATAGGCCGCGATATACAAAAATCCCATGATGAGATTGATTGCAAAAATAAAATCAACCTTTTTTTTATCCACCGGAATGGAGATACAGATAAAAATAAGAATCAGCGTGCTGATAAAAATCAGATATTTTTTGTAGTAAGAAAATGTCATAAAAGACGGCGCACCCGCCAATGTAGTAATAAAAGACATCGCAATAATCAAAAACAGGCAGACTGCCAGCGGGATCCGCTGTTTGGTGAGCGGGATCTGAAGCGCTGTCTGAAGTAAAAACAAAAGCAGGATAATAAATGTCAGCGCAAAGCAGGCGCTGGTGATCGCCGGCATACTTAAAAGGGTTGTCCCCAGGATCATCAAGCATAACAGCAGTTCGGTGAACAAAAATAAGTTGCTGAAACTGATCGGCTTATCCAGCTGTAATCGCTTCATAAATCTTTACATACTCCTCGCACATATTCTCTTTGGAATAAACTTGTCCGGCTTGTTGTGCCAATGACGCCCCCACGCTGTGTTTTTGGCCGATCCACCGGCGGATACATCCAGTGAGTCCGTCCAGATCCCCATAATCCACAAATTCGCTGTAATCCCCCAGGGAAATCTGCTCAGGCCCCCCCGCCTTAAACCCCACCACCGGCGTGCCGCAGGAAAGCGACTCCGCACAAATCATGGAATAGGTCTCCCGCCTGCTGGTAAGCACGGTCAGATCCGCCATGGAATAGTACGCGGCCAGTTCCTCCTGGTTTTCGGTTCGGCCGGCATCAATCATGTTTTTCGGGAACACAGTCTCATGGCCTGCGTTTCCCACTACGACGATTTTGATGCGTTCTTTCTCCAAGCGCCTTGCCAGCTCCAGTACATGTTGGCCGCCCTTAATGGGGTTTTTAAAATCCGCGGTGACATGAAGCAGAACCTTTTCATCGGTAATGCCCCACTTTTCCCGCAACGCGTGGCAATCCCGGGGATGAAAGACCGTTTGGGTGTCGATCCCGTTTAAGATGGTGCAGTGCCGCTTTCCCGCCAAAATCGGGGATTGTTCCGCTCTGGACTGCACCCAGGGCGAAACCGAAACCACCGTCAGCCGGTCAAATCCATCAAACGCCCGCTTCATTTTCAGCCACGCCGTATGGGTGCGGTCCAAAAACATGGAATGGGTGGCAGCGTGCAATTGGGGGCAGTTCCCGCAGCCGGTCTTCCATTTTTCACAGTCCACAGCGTGACTGCAGCTTCCGGTGTACATAAACTCCGCATGGAGGGTGAGCACGGTGGGGATTCCGCTGTTCTTCAAAAATTCCACCAGCCGGTAGATGTTGACAAAAAATCCGTTGATGCACTGCAAATGCACCACGTCCGGCTGTTCCCGCAGGATAATTTTTAATAGCCGCCGAGTGGCGGCTCCCGCTCCCCCGTACGGCAGTCCCGTCAGCCGGGACAGGCCGTTGTTAAACTTCCCCGCGAATTCCGAGGAGGTCTTGTATACATTGGACTCCTCGGTGTCTTGGAGCCTGCCGTAACAGACTACCGACTGAATCCCTCTGGCCTGCAGGGAGGTGTGAAGATCCCAGACGATCTTTCCGGTGCTCCCCCGGCGGTATACGCAGTTAATCTGGAGTACTTTCATGAGGCTCCCTTTCTTTTTGTGAAGCTTTGTAAAGCAGCTGCCGAAACCGCTCCCGGTTCTTGACGGCGTCATGCCGCTCAACCGACTGCTCCAGCGCGCGGCGGGCATATTCCATCCGCTTTTCCGAAGATGCCAGCACCTCCCGAAGCGCCGGTTCCAGCTCCTGCTGGTCCGTGGCTACGCAGGCGGTTTTTGTCTCGCTAAGATACCGAATGGAGGCGATTTCCTCCGGGCCGTATGCAAACAGGCAGGTGCCGCTGGCCAGAGCGTCCGCCACCTTGGTGGAAACCGAATATTTGATTCGTCTGCGGTAGATTCTGTCCATCGATTCCACATGCAGCATCACATCGCTTGAACGCAGAATCTGCTCCACCTGCCGGGCGTTTACCGCCCCGTGCATCTCGACGCCGTCCGCAAGCCCTGTCAGCTTTTCAGCGCGTTTGATATCCTGGGTGTACACATGCAGCGTTTGACGGCTGTCAATCGCCCGAAGCGCCTTTGCCACCTCCGCCAGAACCTTCCAACGGTCGTAGCCCAGACTTCCCACATATGAAACCACCGGAACGGAACGCTCCTCCTTTTGCGGGATGATCCGTTCAAAAGACGACGGCGTCATCAGGGTCATTCCCTGCGTCCCAAACAGGCGGTTGTAGTCTTCCTTCATCGGATCACAGATGTAGACAAACGAGGCGGTTCTTTTCGCGGTCTTTCGAAATGTGCTTTTAAATTGGCGGCGGTACAGATAATAAAGCGGAGACACCGAAAACCTGCGGCAAATGTAGTAGTCGTCGCAGACATAGGTCACCAGCGGGAGCTGAAACTCTTCTGCGATTTTCAGGGCGATCCGGTAGGCAAAGCTGTAATCGCCCGAAGCAAAAAAGAGGACTTCCGGCTGAAATTCCCGGACCCAGTCTCTAAGCTTTTGGGTATACCATTTCCCCAGGCGCCACAGCAGGTTGCGCCCCAGATACATATACGGCTTGCGATTTCGTCCCCACTGGTACAGCGCCGCCTGAGCGCCCTCATCCACCCGCTCGCTGACCAGATCCTCCCGGATGTCCCCGGCCCCCAGGGATTTTCCCGGTTCTCCCCGGCGCTTGAAAGAATGCAAAACGTCAAAATCAGTGATGCGGAAATACCGCTCACAGATGTGCGTTGTGGGCATTTCAGTATGCAGATACAGCTGCGCCAGCTTTTCTTTCGGCCAGCCTTCAAAAAACTGATACAGCGTCTTCCCCATGCTGGAGGTTTCGCTGAACACATTGTGGCTGACCACCAGCACCCGGGGGAACGCTTCCCTTTCATTCTTGATCGCAGCACCCTGATTCATCAACACATTCCATCCCTTTGTCCGCTGTCGGAACCGGCATTTTTCTCCGGTTCTTTGACAGAAAACTGTACTACATAATGCTTCTCTCGTTTTTCTACAGGTGGGATTTCCATATAATCCCCATACAAATTCGTCAGATATGCATCGGGATTATGGGGCAGACAGACCTCAATCCCTTCAAACACACCTTTGGTTACCGGCAGATAAACATCCTTTGGCAGGCATTCTCCCAGGTAATGCTTGCGGCCGGTTGGAATAGCCAGCAGCTCGCTTGGCCTGCCCTGGACAAACCGGTCAAACGCATTGTACCAGGACTGATATTTTCGAAATGAAGCCAACCGCCCTACCAGCATCCGGGTGTGATAATAGGCTTTCCCTTTTGCTGTCTGGCAGTAGTACTCTTTCATGCTATCGTTTCGGTACCGGAACAGATACTGCGAAGTTCCCACGATCGCCATAAAATCTGCCATCCTGCCCTTTATATATCGCACCGCTTTGTTTGCCGGTGCATAATCCAGTGGGAAAACATCCAAAAACACGCCTTTTTCAAAAGGGGCGTTCATACCGTCCAGCTCCACCAATGTTGTTCCCTTTTTAATCACCTTCAAAAAATTATTCGAGATTTGATAAGGGGTATTGGGCGCCCGAAGAAGATATTTTTCTGAAAGCGTTTCCTCGAACGCTTCAATAAATGCCTGATAGTCCGCCCGGGGCATCAGCAAATCCAGATCGTCATCCCAAGGAATGAACCCCTGGTGCCGGACAGCGCCCAGTGCCGATCCTCCGCCCAACATATAGGTAAGGCCCTTTTGCTCGCACACGGCAATCATGTCTTTAAGCATATCCAGCAAACAGGATTTTAGCGCCCTTTGTTCCGATTCTGAAAGTTCATATAGCACCTGTGAACGATTCCGCAGCGAATTGGATAAATTTCTTGTATCCATCTGGTTACTCCTTTGCGTCTTGACGGCGTGCAAATTTTTGGAACACCCATCCCCGAACCGGCCCCGGCATCATCACCTGTACGCCAAACCGCAGGGCGACGTTGTAGAGAAACCGTCCCGTGCCGATGATCCGCTTTTTGCGC
>CAJFTY010000053.1 GCA_904420045.1 Candidatus Metaruminococcus caecorum
CTGAAACGCGGGGTTCACAGGAGCGCCGGGAGCGCCCTGCTGCTGAAACGCAGGGTTCACAGGAGCGCCGGGAGCGCCCTGCTGCTGAAATGCAGGGTTCACAGGAGTACCAGGAGCACCCTGCTGAACAGGATTTGGCGTCGCTTGTGCAGACTGATTGTCCGGTTCGGGACCAGATGCCTGCGTGTTGTTGTTTGGATTGTTATTTTCATTCATACAACATCACCCTCACTATATCATTGATAGCTTCATTATAATCCAAGGCATGGCATAATTCAAGACAATTTAACGAAACAGCAAGAAATTACACATAAAATGTATGAAAAAATGAGACGAATTATTCACACTTTTTCAGCGTATGGGCTGACCTTCCAAGTGGAGCGGAGAAAAGGAAACACAACAAAGCAAAGACTCTTTTCCGTCATACGAGCCGTTTTAGCGGGCGCTGGGCTGCTCATCAGACGCAGAACCGGGGTACGCTGAATAAACAAGCGCCCGCCTGCTTCCTTGTCGGAGCGGGCGGGTGTTTGTTTGCATTCAGTGAGGCTGGGGAGGGGACGGCCTGGTTCACCGCAGCTCGCTTAGCAGCGCATGGAAGATTTCCAGGTGCTTTTCCTCGTCCATAATAATTCTGCCCAGCAGCGCCACAAGATGGGGATCCTCTACCCACTGCATCTGCCGGCGGTATTTATTGACTGCTTCGTTTTCTCCTTTAATGGCGTTTTCTAAAAGGGGAACAATGTCTCTGGGGTACCGGTTGCACCCAGGCGACCAGTAGGTGCGCCGCCCGTGCACCGAACTCCACAGCCGGGGGTCGGCTCCCAGCAGGTGCGCCAGCCGGCCGAAGATATCCAGATGGTGCATTTCCACCACAGAGATTTTGTGAAAAATTTCGGCGGCATCGGGATGCGCCTGCCGGAGGATCAGGCTGTTGTAAAAATACAGGCTGACGGCGGACATCTCGGAATTGCACGCGCCAATGTTGCTGAGCATTGCCCGGGCGTACTGAGGGTTGGAGCGGGATACCTCCACCGTGGGATAGGGGGCAGCGTGGGCATAGGCGACTGATTTTAAATCCATGGAATCCATCCGACCTTTCTTACACCGGCCAAAAGCGGGGCCTTTTGTACCATCCTATGCGCATTTCCCGGGGAATTATGCGGGAGGAAACGCTGAAAAAAGACGTCCTCCGCCGTATGATAGGCAAAGGACGTCCTATTCTGCAACATATAGACTTGTCTTTTATACCGTGGCTGCACCCTGATAAAGCCGGGTGCCTAGCACTAGCTCCTGGGCGACCCGCGCGATGGTGGCGAGCTTTTGCTTGGAGGTTTGGCTGCTGCCGAAGATACTGGTTCCATAGGCCGAGCTGATGTAGTTGTCAGTTTTCGTGGAAACAGGCGTTTTTCGGTACAGATAATGGAAGATCATCTGCGCACCTGCATATCCGCCGATTTCATTTAGGTGCAGGACCCAGTCATCGAGCACCAGGTTCATACGGTTAAAGCCCTCCCGGGCATACAGTTCATAGACGATGTCCAGCCAGCCCAAGTAACCGGAGCCTGGGTACATGGCCCGGGCGTTGGCGATGTCCGACGGGGACTCGTTGGACGCGGGGAACAGGATGATCTTGGTCTTGGTACCCTTTACCGCGCTTAAAAACCGTTGCAGCGCCTGGGTTTGGGGGGAAAAGATCCCACACAAAAAGATGGCGTCGTATTTTCCGGCGCGGATATTGGGATCCCGGTCGATGTGGGCGGACAGGGATTCAATGGTGGCGTTACCCTCGCTGATGTCCTTGACGGTGAGCTTTTGGCCGTTTTCCGAGGCCAGCCGCCGCAGGGCATCGCCCACTTTGGAGGTTGCGATAAAGCTGTTGCCTAAAATGAGCACATTGCCCTGTTTGCCCCAGAGATTCGGAGTCAGAATTTTCTTGCGATCCTTCTGATCTGGGCTCAGCTCGGGCTCTGCGGGCTTGGCCGGAGCTGACGATGAGGAAGAAGGTTTTTGGGACGAGGAAGAAGACGGCTTGCCGGTTTCGGCAGGCCTGCTGCCCGTGCTTCCGGTGCCGGCAATGCTGCCGTTTGGCTGGCCGGGATTGGAGGCTTTGGAAGACACGCTGGCGACGTTGCCGCCGGGCTTGTTAGAAGAACTCCCTCCCGGGCTGGAGGTTCCGCCAGCGCCTGGACTGGAAGTCCGGCCCTCAGCGGACGACGTTCCGGAAGGGCTCGAAGAAGTCCCCGGCGGCGTAGATGCGCTTTGTTCCGGGCTGCTTTCCAAAGAAGAACGGATTCCTGAAGAAAGGGCAGCGGTGGCCGGGTTGGAAGATCCGTTCCCCGCTGCGGGCGTTTTGCCCATGCATCCTGTCAGGGAGAGGCTCAGTATGGATAGTGCAAGGGCGGTGCATAGAAAACGTGCAGGCAAATGGTTCATGGCTTTACTCCTTTTCTTTATGTTCGCTGTCCAGCGTCCCAGTGGGCGCGGCTGCGCGGGGGTTCATTGCGAACAGGCGGTCCCGAAGCTCAGCGATCTCCTGGCGGAGCTGTGTGAGCTCTAGGTCTGTTTTGTGGTTGCGGCCAAGGCTTAGGTTGAGTTTGTCCTCGTGTTCGGCGGAATCCACCTGGACATTGGCGAAAAGTATAAACAATGTGCCCATAATAACACCCAGCAGGGAGGAAAGGGTCACCCAGATGATACGGATGAAGTTTGCAATATAAGATTCGCGGAAAAAGAAGGCGGGAATCCCAATTAAATTAAAAACAATTAATAAAATTCCGACGCCGTATAAAGCATAGATTGACTTTTTCATAAAATCCTCCCCGTATGTTTCTGTTTATCCCCTTTATTATAAGGAATATGAAATTAAAATGCAACAAAATTGACTAAAAAAGTAAATGTAAAACGACAATGTTTTAGCATACAGTAATAAAATCAGGAAAAATTGACGAAAACCAAGAAAAAAACAAAAAAAAGAGTTGACAGTGCAAAAAAGGTGTGGTAATATAAATAAGCTGTCTCGCGAGGGACGGCGGAGCGGAAAAAAGTGTTGACAAACACTTTGA
>CAJFTY010000054.1 GCA_904420045.1 Candidatus Metaruminococcus caecorum
ACGCAGACGCCGTGAGCGCAAAAACATTGAGCGCGGTGCCGTTCATATTCAGTCCACCTTTAACAACACCATCGTGACCATCACCGACGTTCAGGGCAACGCGATTTCCTGGGCGAGCTCCGGCGGCCTTGGCTTCCGCGGTTCCAGAAAATCCACTCCCTTCGCTGCGCAGACCGCTGCGGAAACCGCTGCGAAAGCCGCGATGGAGCACGGCCTGAAAACGGTTGAAGTTTATGTTAAGGGTCCTGGTTCCGGAAGAGAAGCCGCGATTCGCGCGCTGCAGTCCGCCGGATTGGAAGTCAGCATGATCAAAGACGTGACTCCCATTCCCCACAACGGCTGCCGCCCGCCCAAGAGAAGACGCGTTTAATCAAGAATCTAGGAGGTGTAACGAAAGATGGCAAGATATACCGGTGCTGTTTGCAGACAATGCCGCCGCGAGGGGCAGAAGCTGTTTTTAAAAGGCGAAAGATGCTATTCCGACAAGTGCGCGATTGCCCGCAGAGCGTATGCTCCCGGCCAGCACGGACAGGGTCGTAAAAAAGTGTCTGAATATGGGATTCAGTTGAGAGCGAAACAGAAAACCAGACGTTATTACGGCGTTTTGGAAAGCCAGTTCGCAAAATATTTCGATATGGCAGAACGGAAACAGGGCATGGCTGGTGAAAACCTGCTTCGGATCCTGGAATCCCGCCTGGACAATGTGGTTTACCGCCTGGGCTTTGCCTGCTCCCGTGCGGAAGCGCGCCAGCTGGTGGTTCACGGTCACTACACCGTCAACGGCAAACGGGTGAACATCCCGTCCTACCTGTGCAAAGAGGGCGACGTGATTGCGGTTGCGCAGAACAGCCGTTCCAGCGAGAAGATCAAAGCGATCACCGAGACCTGCGGCTCCCGTCCCGTGCCCGTGTGGCTGGATGTCAACCGCGATGCGTTGGAGGCGAAAATCCTTCGTCTGCCCAACCGCGAAGACATTGATCTGGATGTTGAGGAACACCTGATCGTCGAGCTTTACTCCAAGTAATGCATCGAACCTTTAGAATCGGCAGGGGAAGGCGTCATTCCAGCGGCTTAAAGCCGCAGTACAGGAGGGTTATACATGATTGAAATTGAAAAGCCAAGAATTGAGACGGCTGAAATTAAGTCAGACGGAACCTACGGAAGATTTATTCTTGAGCCCCTCGAGCGTGGCTACGGCACCACTTTGGGTAACTCCTTAAGACGGGTGCTGCTCTCCTCGCTTCCCGGTGTTGCGGCGACTTCGATCAAGATCGATGGCGTGCAGCACGAGTTCTCTACGATCCCGGGCGTCAAGGAGGATGTGACGGAAATCGTCCTGAACATCAAAGGCCTGATCGCCAAGATCCACGGAGAAGCGCCAAAAACGGTTTACATCGAGGCAGAAGGCGAATGCGAAGTGACCGCGGGCGACATCAAGTCGGATTCCGAGGTAGAAATCCTCGACCCGGGCATGCACATTGCCACCCTGGATCAGGGCGCCAAACTGTATATGGAAATCGTCATCGACCGGGGCCGCGGTTACGTTCCTGCGGAGCGCAACAAGCAGAATCTCGCGTCCACGATTGGAGTCATCCCGGTGGACAGCATCTACACCCCGGTGTTAAAGGTGAACTACTCTGTTGAAAATACGCGTGTGGGTCAGATTACCGACTACGATAAATTGACCCTGGAGGTGTGGACCGACGGAACCATTTCCGCCAAGGAGTCCGTGTCTTTGGGTGCCAAGGTTCTCAACGAGCATCTCAATTTGTTTGTCGATCTATCCGAGGAAGCGTATACCCAGGAAATCATGGTGGAAAAAGACGACAAGGGCAAAGAAAAGGTCCTCGAGATGACCATTGAGGAGCTTGACCTATCCGTGCGTTCGTTCAACTGCTTAAAGCGTGCGGGTATCAACACAGTAGAAGACCTCATCAACAAGTCCGAGGAAGATATGATGAAGGTCCGCAACCTGGGCCGCAAATCGTTGGAAGAGGTGATCGCGAAGCTCCATTCGCTGGGCTTTAACCTCAACCCCGACGACAGCGACCAGTAAACCTTCGATCATCCTCATAACCGTTTGAGTAATACTGTTAAAGCAGAGGTAAGGAGTGAATTTCGATGCCAGGTAGCAGAAAGCTCGGTAGAGCTTCCGATCACAGAAAAGCAATGCTCCGGGCGATGGTGACTTATTTGCTGGAATCCGGCAAAATTGAAACCACCGTGACCAGAGCCAAAGAGGTCCGTTCGATGGCCGAAAAGATGATTACGCTGGGCAAAGACAACACCCTGCACTCCAAGCGTCAGGTTTTATCCTATGTGACCAAAGAGGGAGTGGCCAAAAAGGTATTTGACGAAATCGCGCCGAAATACGCCGACAAAAACGGCGGTTATACGCGCATTGTCAAGATCGGCCCCCGTCGCGGCGACGCAGCGGAGATGGCAATCATCGAGCTTGTCTAATAAATGTTCAAAAAAGCCCTTCATCCAAAAGGATGAAGGGCTTTTTTGCGCAATGATAGGAATCCTCTCTAGGCTTACAGCTTTTTATACAGGATGATTTCCGGGTCGGCGCCGGCGTCCCCGTACTCGCACACCAGCAGGTGATCGTCGTCGGCAGTCAGGCCGAAGCACCGGCCGTCTCCGTCCGGCTTGCAGAGCTGGGCGCCGTAGTACGTTTTTTCATCCTCCCAAAGCTTTGCCTTTTGGCCGCTGGGGAGGGTGTACTCCAGGTTGATATAATCGCCCTTGAGCTCATAAAGCTCGGCGACGGCCGGCATGCCGGGGATTTTTAAGTCGTTAAACGCCTGGATCAGCTCCTGTTTGGATCGGGTGATCATTCTATGTCCTCCTTTGCTTTTAAAATGGGGATGAGTGGCGGAACAAAAAAGAATTACCCCGCAACTGTTATTTTTTGAACACATGGGCCCGATGCCAGTTTAGGTAGACTTTGGTTTCCTCGGGGAACGCAACCTGCTCCGGCAGATCGGCGCTGTAAATTTTGGCCGCCGTCTTTGGCAGCTTGGAAGAAAGCATGGGACGACCGTCCTCGTCAAAGGCCAAAAGCCCCCGGGAAAACAGATTTCCATGGCGCTGGCACAGCAGCAAGCCGTTTTGATCGTTTAGCTTTTCCTGCTCGGTGCACCGAATCCAGGGCTTGGGGCGCACCGCCTCCAGCATGACAGGGGCGTCTACTCCGCACACCGCGCAGGCGCAGCCTTGCCGCAAAAGGGCCTGTTTGAGCAGGGCTTCTCCCATGATATAGCGAAAAATCGAATACATACTTGGGCGAAAGGTGGTCTTGTGTTCCAAATCCCGCAGCTGATCGCCGGTGTACTCGGCGGCGATGGCCTTGGCGTCAGGCGAAACCTTGTGGTAGCTCAAGTTAAAATTGGTGTTCATAATTTGACACAGGTCGAAAAAATAAATCAGCCCGTGGGTGGTGATCCGCCACAGCCCTCGGATGGAGCCGTCCAGATATCCCCGGCGTTCCAAATGCTTGCGGATAAACCCCAAGTCACTGCGCCAGGCGGCCTCTTTGATGTTTTGTTTAATCACCAGATCATCTTCGTCTAACTGAATCAGGCGATAGCTGACCAGAGTGTCCAGCGCGTCTTTTTTGGTCGCCGCTCCCCCTAAGAGAAGCACCGACAGCAGCACCAGATAACGTTTTTCTTCCTCCAGGGTAATCATAGGGGTCATCGGCCTCCTTTGTAAACCGTGTGGGCATTTTTGGGGCTGTTTGAGAATATGGCCGTGCAGCCATTGCAGGCGGCAGACCAGGAGCAAACCGGACAAGTCAAACACGCATTTCCATCATCAGTATACCACAGGTCGGCCGGGAGGAAAAGAAAAACATCGCCTGCTGTCTTTTTTTCTGTCATGCGGTGTGGTATGATAGGCTTAGCAATGGAAAAAGAAAGGAACTGGAGTACATATGAAGGTCATTGCAAGCGACTACGACGGAACGCTTAATCAAAACCGGATTGTCTCAAAGGAGGATATGGACGCCATCCACCGGTGGCGGCAGGCGGGAAACCGGTTTGGCGTCATCACCGGACGGAATTTGCAGGGAATTCTCCATGAGATGCACTACTACAGCTGCCCGTTTGATTTTTTGATCTGCAACAACGGCTGTGTCCTATACAACGAAAAGGCAGAGCTTTTGGAGGACCGGGCGGGGGATGGGGCTGTGCTCCCCGACCTCTGCGGTTTTTTGATTGAGCAAAAGGGGCTGCATGTGGCGGTGACCGGCACGGAGGGCCGGTGCTGTGTGGAATATGAAGGCCAGGTTCCAGGCGAGGGCGGTCCCTGGATTCCCCTTTCCAAGACGGCTCAGATCCAGCGGTTCACCCAGGTGGACACTCATTTTCACACCGAGGAGGAGGCTTCGGCGCTGGCGGCTGCGGTCAACGAGCGTTTTCACGGCCGGGTGACCGCCTTCCAAAACGGCGGAAATGTGGACATCGTCCCCTTTGGGGTCAGCAAGGCCGGAGGGCTCACCCGATATCTGGAGCTCATGAAAATCCCCGCTTCTCAGGCGGTGACGGTGGGAGACAATTTGAACGACCTGGACATGCTGCTGGCCTTTGGGGGATACGCCATCGCCTCCGGCCGGCCGGAGGTGGCAAAACAGGCGGGGAAAACCTGTAAAAATGTCGCGGATCTGGTGGATATCCTGGCCCGCGGGGATTGAAATTGCCGGCTCTGTCAGTTGGTGATCTTGGTATCAACAGTCGCCGCCCGCAAGGGTGGCGTGGATTGAAATACTTTAGGGTTGGCGACAGTCAAAGACAGTTCTTGTCGTCACCTGCAAGGGTGCGTGGATTGAAATATCTGAAGGTAGTCGGCCGTTATGCCGCCAATATCGTCGCCATCTGTAACGATGGTGTGGATTGAAAATCTCCGATGCGAAAGTAGTTGGCAGCTTCTTCGTTGGTCGCCGCCTTAAAAGGCGGCGTGGATTGAAATGGCCACAACGCATACTTTTACGAAACGGCCGCTCGCCTGCCCCCAAAAACGCCCTCCCTTTCTGTGACATCCGGAAAGGGAGGGCGTTTTTTCTTATTTCTGCGGAGCGTTTTTCTGTTTGCCGTGCTGAATGTGGTAACAGGCGCGGGTGACCACTCGGTCGGGGAGCAGCCGCTCTGCGAATTTGGTGGCCTTCATGGACAAAGAGGGGATGATGACCGGCTTGCGCTGAATCATCTTTTGGATGGCAATCTGAGCGGCCTGTTCGCTGCTGATGCTGGGGGCGGCGAACTCCACACCCGCCCGGGCGTTAAACTCGGTGCGCACCGGCCCGGGACAGAACGCCCCCACATACACCCGGCTTCCTTTTTTGCGCAGCTCCTCGTTGACCGCCTGGGTCAGGCTGAGCACATAGGCTTTGGAGGCGTAGTAGGCTGCCATCAGCGGCCCCGGGCAAAACGCGGCGGAGGAAGCCACGTTCAAAATATACCCTTTGTTTCGCTTGACCATGTCCTGCAAAAACAGCTTGGTCAGGATGTGGGCTGCGCAGATGTTGGTGTGGATCAGCTCCAGTTCCTGGTCCAGGGAGGTCTCGTCAAAGGGCCCGAACACCCCGAAGCCCGCGTTGTTGATTAAAACCCCCACCTTTTCATCCCCGACCTGCTTATACAGCGCCTTGCAGTTTTCCTCCACGGAAAGATCCAGGGCGATGGTGCGGACCTTGACCGGGAGCTCCTGTCTGAGCTCCTCCAGACGATCCTCCCGCCGGGCGACCAAAATCAGATCGCATCCCCGGGCGGCTAAAATTCTCGCCATATCCCGGCCGATGCCCGAGCTTGCCCCTGTGATCAACGCTTTCATGGATACGCACGTCCTTTCCAAAAACGGAGCGGTCTCCGCCTGTTTGTTCTTGTTTTCAGTGTATCCCATAAAAAGGAAATTATCAAGAAGGTTTTGTAAACAAAGAGGACTGTGGGGCCTGTCCTTTAAAATGTCTCATAAAATAGCCTGTCGAAAAAGGGATCGAACATTCAAGTTTGTCACGTAGGTGGACATGCGCCGCCGTAGTGACACGTTGAAAGGAAAGCGGCGGTCAACAACGGCGAAGTCCGTTGCGGAGTCAGTTTTCGTCGAAAAGGTGGTATTGGAGGAAAAACAAAGAGCAAGGCGCAGCCGTGAGCGGTTTTGTCTGTCTGTGGGGAGCGTTGTCGACTTTGTCGACACGCTCAAAAAACGCCCCGTGAGGGGCGTTTTTTATGAGGAGGGCAGCGAAGGCTTTGCACAGCGGCGGGCAGCGCGCCGCGCTTTTTTTCGAAGCCCAATGGGGAAAAGCACGGCGCTCAGGATTCCCGCTGCGACAATCGCCGCGCCGCACAGCAGCTCGTAGATCATAGGTAAAACCATGCTTTCTGTATGAATTTTTTCTTGCAGTATGTTTTTGCGAAAGGATTCCCTCTATCCTATTTTTTTCTGCAAAAAATGGTTCCCGGCAGGATAAATACCGGTAAAAAGGGGAAATGTAAGGATATCACCCAAATACAGGAGGCAATCGCCATGCAGAATAAAATGATCCTCTTGCTCAAAGGCGGGGTGATCGTCGCATTAAATCTATTTGTCATCGCGGCGGTCATGCTGTTTTCGGGCTATACGCTGCCGTCCCAGGGGAACTCGGTGGACGCGCTGTCCAAAATGGGTTCCAGGGGCACGGAAGTGCGGGAAATCCAGAAAAAGTTAAAAGACCGGGGCTTATACAACATTGCGGTGGACGGAATTTACGGTAAAAAAACCGAGGAGGGCGTGCGGAAGTTTCAAAAGCAGCAGGGCCTTGCGGTGGATGGAATCGCTGGTCCTCAGACTTTGAAGCGGCTGGGAATCAGCATCGGCAAAAAGCCAACCGCCACGGAAGCCAACGTGAATCTACTGGCGCGGATCATCTCCGCCGAGTCCCGGGGGGAGCCCTATACCGGCCAGGTAGCGGTGGGAGCAGTGATTTTAAACCGGATCGAGCATCCGTCCTTCCCCGACAGCTTGTCGGGGGTGATCTATCAGCCGGGCGCCTTTACCGCGATCACCGACGGCCAGTTTAATCAGCCGGTGTCCGATTCCGCCTACAAGGCGGCCCGAGACGCGTTAAACGGGTGGGATCCGTCGGGCGGCGCCATCTATTATTATAACCCGGCCAAGACTTCCAACAAGTTTATGCATTCTCGGCCGGTGATCGTCACCATCGGCAAGCACCGGTTTTGCAGCTAAGCCGCGACCGCTTTTTTTCGTACAAAATAGACCCGCCGGGGAGCAAACGGAATTTCCGTATGCTCCCCGGCGGGTTTGTCTATAAGAAACGTGAAAGCTCCTGGATGGAAAACCGGTATGTGCGGCAAAACAGCCCCTTTTTTGCACGTGCGCCCAATCTTCCTGACGTGTGAGAAGATGTGCCTTTCCCTGAAGCAATAGCGCAGCGGGGCCGTCGCCGGAAAGGGAGGAAACACCTGCATCCCACAAAGCGGCGCGCAGTTTGTCCCGGTTCATCCCGTCCGGTCCTTACTTGTTTTTGGGCAGGTGTTCCCGCACGACCTTCCAAAGCTGGATCAAAGCGGTGGGGATGGCGGCCAGCAGGGCGATAAACCCGACCTGGGGCCAGGTCAGTGCCGTCACCTCAAACAGCCCTTCCAGGAACGGGACGAACAGCACCAGCGCCAGCAACAGCACGCCCGCGCCGAAGGCCATGAAGCTGTAGGGGTTGGAGCGGATTCCCAGTTTGAAGATCGAGCTTTTGCTCCGGCAGTTGAAGCCGTGGAACAGCCGCGCCAGCGTCAGGGTGCTGAACGCCATGGTGCTGGCAAGGGCTGCGCCTCCCTGGTTTAAGCCGATGTAGTAGGCGATCATGGTGAACACAGCGATTAAGCCCCCCTGGACAAAAATCCTTGAGAGCAGCGCGCCGTTTAAGATGGACTCCTTGGGATCCCGGGGCTTCTGGCGCAGAAGATCCCGTTCGGCGGGCTCCATACCGATGGCGATGGCGGGCAGGGAGTCGGTCAAAAGGTTGATAAACAAAAGGTGCACCGGCGCAAAGGGAACAGAAAGCCCCAGCACCGAGGTGTATAATACGCTTAAAATTCCAGCCATGTTGCCGGACAGCAGAAACTGAATGGCGTTTTTGATGTTGGCGTATACGCTGCGGCCGTTGGCCACCGCCTTGATGATGGTGGAGAAGTTGTCGTCGGTTAAGATCATGGAAGCTGCGTCCTTGGACACCTCGGTGCCGGTGATGCCCATGGCGATGCCGATGTCCGCCTTTTTCAGAGCGGGCGCGTCGTTGACGCCGTCGCCGGTCATGGCCACAATGCTGCCCCGGCGCTGCCAGGCGTCCACGATGCGGATTTTATGCTCGGGGGACACCCGGGCGTACACCGAGATGTGGGGGAGCTTTTCATCCAACTGTTCATTGGTCATCTGGTCCAGCTCTGCGCCGGTGACGGCCAGGTCGCCTTGCTCCACAATGCCGATCTTGCGGGCGATGGCCCGGGCGGTGATCTTGTGGTCGCCGGTAATCATAATGGGCTTGATGCCGGCCATTTTCGCATCCGCCACTGCCGCCGCGGATTCCTCCCGGGGAGGGTCGATCATGGACAAAAGCCCCACAAAAGTGAAGCCGTATTCATCCTCCAGGGTGAGTTTGTCGGGACATTCGACCTCCTTGCAGGCAAAGGCCAGCACCCGCAGGCCGTTTTCCGACATCTGCTGGTTCTGTGCCTCAATGGCGTCCCGATCCTCCTGAGTGATAGGACGGCGCCCGGCGCTTGTGAGGATGTGGGTGGTGCGTCCAAGCAGCACATCCAACGCCCCTTTGGTGAGCATCATGGGCGCGCCTTCCAGAATGTGGCCGGTGCTCATGAGTTTGCGGTCGGAGTCAAATGGAATTTCACCCAGCCGGGGAATCTGTGCCCGCAGCCCGTCGGGGTCGAGTCCCGCGTTTCGGCTCATGGTGATGAGGGCGGTCTCGGTGGGGTCGCCCATCTCTACGCCGTCCCGGACGGTGGAGTCGTTTGCCAGCACCGCGGTGCAGATCAGACATTGCTGAACGGGATTTTTTACATCCGCCTGGGAGATATCCAGCACCTGCCCATCGGCGTACAGGCCCTGCACAGTCATCTTGTTCTGGGTCAGGGTTCCGGTTTTATCGGAACATACCACCGACACGCAGCCCAAGCTTTCCACGGCTTTCAGCTCTTTGATGATCGCGTGCTGCTTGACCATCTTTTGGGTACCCATGGCCTGCACAATGGTGACAATAGAGGACAGCGCCTCAGGGATCGCCGCCACCGCCAGGGCCACCGCGAACATCAGCGAGTCCAAAAGCTCCATTTTCCGGTAGAGGCTCAGGCCGAACACCACAGCGCAGATCACCATGATGACGATGGCCAGCTTGCTGCTGAAGTTGTCCAGGCTCACCTGCAGGGGTGTCTTTTTCTCCTTGGTTTGGTTCATCAGCGAGGCGATCTTGCCGATTTCGGTGTCCATGCCGGTGGCGGTGACCACTACCGTAGCCCGGCCGTAGGTGACCAGGGAACTGGAAAACACCATGTTGACCTGGTCGGCCAGGGGGACGGTTTCCTCCTGGATCACCCGGTCGGTCTTGTCTACATTGGTGGATTCTCCGGTCAGGGAGCTTTCATTGACCTGTAAGGAGAAGTTTTCCAAAATCCGCCCGTCGGCCACCACCAGGTCGCCGGCCTCCAGCAGCAGAATATCCCCGGGGACCACTTGGACGGAGGGGAGCTCCATCTTCACCCCGTCCCGAATTACACGTGCGCTGGGAGAGGAAAGGGCCTTTAAGCTATCCAGGGATTTTTCCGCCTTAAAGTGCTGGACAGTGCCCAAAATGGCGTTGAGGATAATCACCGCCAAAATGACAATGGTGCTTTCCACATTGCCGGAAAACACGGAAATCACCGCGGCAATGATTAGGATAATCACCAGCAGATCGCAAAACTGTTCCAAAAACACCCGAAGGGGGCTTTTCTTTTTGGATTCTGCCAGGGCGTTGGGGCCGTGCTGGGACAAAAGCTCCTGTGCGCGGGAGGTGGACAGGCCGGCGTCCTTCTGCACCTGAAACTGGTCCAGGATTTCCTGCCCGGGTTGTCTGAATTCGTTCATGGGTAACTCCTCTTTCCTTTCTTGAAGCGGCGAGATACAGGGCGTGGCGAAAGGGGAAAGCCGCCGCTTTTTTTGCAACAAAAAAGACTTTTAATGCATGAGAAACCCATGCATTAAAAGTCTCGTTACCAATTGGATGGCTGCGCCACCAGGCCGAAATGGCCGAGCATGTTGACAGCGCATAACAACTACTCCCTTTTAATGGGAAACGATTTAATTTTTGAAACGATCTTCATTATACGGATTTTTTTGGTATTTGTCAAGCATAATCTGCGCGGAAATATACCCAGCCGGCGAAACCCTATAAAAAACAGGGCGTCCGGTCGCGGACGTCCTGTTTTTGACAGCGTATGACAGCTATTTCCAGTTGCTTACTATGTAATTGGTTTTGTTGATCGTGACCAGATCGTTTTCCAGGGTCTCCAGCGATTTGTCCGCGCTGTACCCGGAGTACATGGATGTGGGGGTATCCACGAAAATGCCTTCGTCCGAGATGCCTGCTTCGCTGAAGGTGACTGCTACATATCCTGTGCGGTTGCCGAATTTGTCTGAGGAAGAAGAATACTGGCCGGCTTTTACATTGATGTCCACCTTGTAGATCATCACCAGCTTGTTGTAATCGCCGGAGGATTTTTCCGGATCCTTCAGGCTCAGCAGATATCCCCGTTCCAAAGTGGGAGTTCCAACCGACACTTTTTCTCCGCCGTAAACAGAATCGCCGAATTTGTTGTAGATGGTCTCCCATCTGCTGGCCAGGATGGAATCCACCCGGTCTTTAAACTCTTTTTCAAAGGCCGCTTTGTTTTCGGCAGACAGGGTGGTTTTATCGTCCAGGTAGGTACCCAGGCCGCTGACGGTGTATTCCTTGGTGTCGCTCTGTACCGCGTAGCCGTTTTCAATGGCGTACTCCTCATCATAAGAAGCGGTGACCACGACCTTGTCGCCGTTTTTCAAATTGCTGCGCTTATCCAGGCTGTAGCGGACTCTGCGGATAAAGTCGTCGCTGCTGTTGTTGTTCACCGTCGCCCGGCCGTCGGGGGAGATTCCGCTAAACGTTACTTCCAGCCCGGCAAAGGGATCCACCTTTTTCCCTTCTTCCAGATCTTTTACCTTGAGCTTAATGGTGTCGTTTTTAATTTTCAGTTTCAAGTTTTTGGCAGCTTCCTTGCTGTATGTAAACTTGCACTCAATGGTATCCCCGTTGGAGATGTTGGAACTCTTGGACAGCTCTTTGTCGATGTCCGACAAAAACGAGTAGATGCTGGCCGCGGAAGTCAGTTTGTCTTTGTCGATCTTGCCGTTCGAGAACAAATCGTCATACGGATCCAGGATCTCGTTGACGCTGGCCTTGGCATAGCCGTTAAAGCCTTTGACTTCAATTTCGTAATATTTGCTCATATCCACGGTGGTCTTGCCAAGGTTGGTCACAAACAGGATGCCGCCGATACCAATGGAGATCAACACCACAACCGCAATTGCGATAATAAGAATCAGGACATTTTTGCTCAGCTTTTTGGAAGTCTTGATTCCCATTGCGGCCATCTGCTGCTGAATTTTTTCATTGATCGGAGCGCCTTTCTGCTGGAACGCAGGGTTCACAGGAGCGCCGGGAGCGCCCTGCTGCTGAAACGCAGGGTTCACAGGAGCGCCGGGAGCGCCCTGCTGCTGGAACGCAGGG
>CAJFTY010000055.1 GCA_904420045.1 Candidatus Metaruminococcus caecorum
AACCCCGGGCGATCAAAGGGGAGAGCCTGATTTTCGCTGCGCTACAATCAGCCAGCAAAAAGCTTCGCTTTTTGGCTTGGCACGATTGATCGTGACAATATCCACACAACGACCAAAGGCATCTGCCTTTGGAATCCAGAGTTACTTCCATGTCCGAACCAGTCTATATTGAATAGATTGGCAACGAAAAGCCCGCAGCAGAGCTGCGGGCTTTTCTCATTATTTACACGCAGACACAAGCTACAAGCGCTGTACCCGGACGGTAAGCTGATTGTCTACTCCAAGCAAGAGCTTATGACAAAGCCTCCCAGCCTTTGTCAGCCCACCGAGGCTGCAACTGTGAGAAGGATACGTAAGGGAGAAACTTCTCCCTTACGCCGCCTTTTGTTGTTAGCCTTTTGGCGGCGCAAAAGGCTAACCCGTCGTGCGGGGGCGGAACCCCGCAAAGGCTAAATTCTAGGATTGTATAGGAGCCTGAAAGTTAACAGCCTTGATTGTTTACTCCCTAACCCGCCTGCCGTTGCGGGAACCGGCAAAAAACTTTAGCGCGGCAAAAGACGAACCCGTCGTAGTGGGCAGGCGATGAAAGCCGCCGGGAACCCCGCATAAGCGCCACCGTGGCGAGACGCGACAAAAGGAGCCAAGCTTTCCGGCATCCGCCGAAAGCAAGGCTCCTTTGTGTATTATAATAAATATTATATACTAATCGTAAAACCTCATTGCCCGTTTACCGGCTGGAACGCGCCGTTTTCGTCCCGCAAAAACGCGCTGCCCACCGGGGCGGACAGATACGGCATGATCTCCCGGTCGTAGTTGCAGATGGTGTTCAAGTCGTAGATCCCGGCGTTTTGCGGGTCTGCCAGATACTCGTCGGTCTCATCCCCGGCGAAAAACCGCCAGCCGCTGTCCGGGAGCCCGGGCATGGGCTCCTCCCGGCAGAGATACCCCACCGGCGCGCCGTCGAACAAAATCCGGTCGGTGGCAAGACACCCGGCGGGCCCGTCCCATTTGAGCAGGGGCCGGATCTTGTCAGGAGAGATAACAAAGGGGCGTTCCTCGGGCAGATCCTCCCCGTAATTGTGCCGGGTAATGTCCAGCACAGGAGAAAATTCCCCGGTGCTCATGACCTCCAACAGCGCCTGGGTATCGTGGGAAACCTTGTAGTCCATCTCCTCCTGATACAGGGGAACCAGCTGATAGAACCGCACAATTTCCCCGCTTGGTAGAACGCATTCCTCCGCCTTGTCCCCAAAGCAGCCGGGGGCCAGCAGCAACATGCCGCACAAGGCGGTGTTGTCCGCAAAAGGGCCTTCGTTGGGAACCGTGTGTCCCCACCCCAGCCAGGAGTCCTCCGAAATCGGCAGGCGGGCCAGGATCTTCATCCACCGCAGGGGCCAGTACCAGCGTTCATCGCTGTTTTGAATGTCCCAGCCGGCGGGCAGGCAGAACACAAGCTCCGCCCGGTCGGCGCGGCCCACGAGCTCGGGGGGGACATTCATCTTATGGGCGCCCATGCCCACCGTCACCAGAGTGTAAAAGTCCCGCTCCTCACTGGGGGGGATCACCGCGATGTCCACATGGATATCGGGGGATACAATCTCGTGGAGCACGTTGTCAAAGGCTCCGAAATTTAGCACAATATGCTGTTCGACGCAGTCAATCTGCTCCTGGGAGTAAATCTCAGGATCGGAGGCAGGCTGCTGGGATTTCTTTTTAAAAAGCGCCATGGTGGTTCCTCGGCTTTCCGGCCCGCGCAACACTTCCGCTGGGCCTTTCATGATTTTTGATTCCGTCATAAAGCGAAGCGAGACAACAGAACAAGCTGTCCCTTGGCGGTTCCGGCGTGGGGACGATTCGCAGGTATAAGAACCGCTTTGCGGTTATTCTGCCATGAGGCGAAGCGAAATGGCAGAATAAGCCATCCCCGCCGTCCTCGGCGTGGGGGCGATGCACAGGTATAAGAACCGCTTTGCGGTTATTATACCACGATTTTGCCTAGTTTGGGTGAATGGGCTGTGAACAGATGAAGATTAGCGGAATTCCCCTTTTTCGCCGGGGACGCAAAGGCCCCTCGCCGCAAACAGGCCCAGCACCTGGCTGTTGACAAGCTTCTTGCCCAGCAGCTCCCGAAAACGCGCCGAGCTTTCCCTGCCCTGGGCGCGAAGCTCCCCCAACTTTTGGGAAAGCGCCTGCTGCTCCGCCTGCAAATCGTCCAGCAGATCTTCAAATGCCGCCAGTTTTTCCACGGCCTGCGGGCTGGTCACCCCGGGGACCAGATCGCTTCCGCCGTTTTCCATCCGTTTGGTCAGCCGCATGGTTGTTCCTCTCCTTTTCACTAGTATGCGCCCAGAGGGAGCCGCTTACCCGTGCTGAATCCGTTACCCCTGCCGGATTTCCCGACGGTAGAAAGCCGCCACCCGGCATGCACGCTTATAAGCTTCGGTGAGGTATTCTTCCAGCGGCATCCGGTCGTAACCGTCGTTTTCATGGCGGTCCGGCTTGCTTTTTTTGCACAGCTCAAACGTCAGGCACCCTTCATATCCATGGCGGGCCAGCCGCCGGGCCAATCCTTCCCAGTTCCCGATTCCGTCAAAGGGCAACAGGTGCAGGTCATCCCGCCAGGTGATTTCGCCCCCAAAATCCCGGATGCCCAAATTGTCGTTGATGTGCGTGCCAATCAGCCGATCCCCATACAACGCCAGCAGATCCTGAGAGTGGTTGTAGCACATTTCGTGGCCGGTATCCAGACAAAAGCCCACACAGGGATCGCCCTTGGAACACTCCAGCAGGGCGGCCAAATACTCTTCCCCTTCTGTATTTTCCAGCGCAATTTTTACTCCCAGTTTATTCGCTTCCTCCGCGACTTTTTGAAAGTTTTCGATTCCCGCTTGGGTGGGCGTGTGATCCTCGAACCCGATAAATGCGTGCATGACCATGATCGGAATGCTGTATTTTGCGCAGTCCCGCAGGCAGGCGATCAGCTCGTCCACGGCCGCCTGAGCCTCTTCACCGGTTTTCCAAAGGTCTGCCGCGCGGCCGAAGGGCGCGTGAACCGATTGGTATTCCATCCCAAGCTGGTCCGCCAGGGCCCGCCATCCCGCTAGATCCGCCTGCGGAAACCAGTCGGTAAAAAAGGCGTCGAACCCAATTTTATGAAACAGACGAATCTGTTCTTCCACCGAGCAGTCAAATTCGTCGCTGGTACCAAGACACAATTTTACATTCCACATTGCTGTACATCTCCCGCTGTTAAAATTGAAGCGGCCGGAGGGCTTTGCCGTTTCTATGGTTCCATCATACCCCGAATGGACTCCAAAGGCAATAGGAAAAACCATCTTCCTGTCCCCGGATCTGTCGGCTATCCCTTTTTAACCGGGTCGTCCATATGGAGAGGTGAATCAAAAAACGGCCCTACGCGTCTTTTTTAAATCGCGCAAAGCCGTTTTCGTATTCATGTGCAGCCTTGATCCGAACCTGTTACGGTGTGGCAAACGTGCTTCCGGTGTAGATCCAGTTTACCCAAAACGACGTGCGGGATCCATTTTGCGATGCAAAGGTATATACCTCGCACAACGACCACAGCTTGGTGGCGGGGTCCTGCTGGCGAATCCTCATCCAGTGCGTCTCCTGGGACATGGTGTACACTAGGTCATCCAGCGTGAATTCCGCTGAAATGGTCGTGTTGTTATTGGTTTGTGTTTCAATCACCGAATCATAGATCGTTGTGCGGCGGATATCCGTCAGCACCGAGGTCCCCGTATTTTTCGGTTTAATGGTAAGCCGCATGCTTGTGGTAGACGTATTTCTTGCGGTCAGGATCAGATTATCCAACGGGATATTGACCGTACTGCCCAAAACCGATAAGTTGTAATTGTAGGTCTCCACATTTGCCTTTAGGTTTGGACTGACAATCTCCTGCGCATCGGTTTTAAATCGTACTTTATAACTTGTTTTTGTATCTTCGGCCACTTCCACCTGTGGAACTGCTCCGGTTTCTCCCTTGGGGCCGGTAACTCCCTGAATGCCCGCAGGACCGGTGGCCCCAGTGGCTCCGGTCTCTCCCTTAGGGCCGGTAACTCCCTGAATGCCCGCAGGACCAGTGGCCCCAGTGGCTCCGGTCTCTCCCTTAGGGCCGGTGGCTCCCTGAATGCCCGCAGGACCGGTGGCTCCAGTGGCTCCGGTTTCTCCCTTGGGGCCGGTGGCTCCCTGAATGCCCGTAGGACCGGTAGCCCCGGTAGCTCCGGTTTCTCCCTTAGGGCCGGTGGCTCCCTGAATGCCCGCAGGACCGGTGG
>CAJFTY010000056.1 GCA_904420045.1 Candidatus Metaruminococcus caecorum
GGTTTCATACTCCGCGTTCAGGTAAAGGTCCGAAAAGTTAACGCCCACCCGGTCATCCGACACCAGATGGTAGGGCAGCAAAACCGCCCGACGCTGTTTTTCTTTGTTGGACGCAACGCCCGTAATGATCCCTGCGCGCATTCCGTTGAATTCATACCAGTGTTCTTTGTACCAATAAATCAAATAATAATCGTTTACCTGTACACCGTTCTTCCAGGAAATCAGGATGTAATGATCCCCCAGCGTGCAGGTCAGTGACGGGGCGAGCTGCTGGATGGTGTGGTACAGTTCTTCACCGGTCTGATCAGAGGCAAATCCCATAAAGCCGTAATTTCCATCAGATCCAATTGAACTTATATCCGCTCTATCCGAAGGGATCGGCAAGGACAATTTCCGGTTGTTAAACATCGCCTTGGCTTCAACGGATTCCACCGACGCATACCCGCCACAGGAACACAAAAACAGAAGACAAACCGCGAGCACAATCGAAGACAACCCCCTGAAAAATTTCATGATTCCGCTCCTAACAGCAACATTTTATTCTCTCCCTGTTATTTATATTTGATTTTCATACCATACATACTTCCCAATGTTCCTTCAATCGTGACCTCAGAAAAGTCATCCCAACCGTAATGACAGACATATTTGTACCCAGAGGAGGATTTTTCATATCGATATGCCACTACCGCATGCATAATCTTTCCATCTGGTTTTTCTGTAGGCCGTTTAATCTTGCCAAACAGTTCGATGGGATAGCCGCTTTCCAAAAACTCCGTCATGGTTTTGTTGTTGAACAGTCCCCAATACAGGCTGGTGTGCTTGATATCATCTTCAAACTTTTTTTCGGCCGCATACAGTCTGGACACTTTGTGGATGTGCATCGAGGTTGTGCCATCCGGCTTCGGCGCAAATTTATACAGGTATTCAGTAAAAGAAGGGACATCCTCTTTTTTCTTCCAAGAATCTTGATCGTAATCCTGTACATCATCACTTACTAATTGCGTCTTCTCCGGATTTTTCCAGTACTTGTCATCCATATATTTGTCATCCTTGAATTTATCCAAAAAAGCATACAGCATGTTTAAGCCGACAAACCCGCAGGCGCCCTCTGAATCTCCACCGGGTGACCATTCACCACAATCTTCTAACTCCCGGAACCACTTCTGCTGATCGGCGTTCAGCCCCCCGATGTAGGTGTGCTCGGTGCTGGCCGTGACATACGCCTGCTGTTCCCCGTTGGCCACATAGTCCAGCAGGGCCACGTTGCGGGTTTGCGTCAGGTATTCGGACAGATCCACGCTGGACTGCCGCATACATTCCACCGTTTCGGGCTCCTGAAAAGTCTCGTCAAGCACGGTGTGGAAATAGACCCCATCTTCCAGTTGATAATATTCGGTGGGGCCGCCATAGTACAGATTATCCCCCACCAGGCCCCTATAGGGTGACGGCGCGCTGGGGGAAGTCTCCACAAACTTCCCGGACGCGGGGTGATAAATCATATACCCCGCGGGCGCGCATTCGATGACGGTATACGGTTCGCCGTTAAAATCCCGCACTGTTTTGATCTGGGAGATTTTCACCGCCGAATCGGAAATTTCCGCCGCCTTGTCCCGGAACACCGCCTGCGCACGGAACTCCTGGGGAGACAGAGGCAGCTGGGGTTGCTCTTTTACCGGAGCAGCCAGGGTGGTACACGCCAAAACCGAGGCGCAAAGCAACATACTGGTCATTGCTTTTACAAAATGTTTCATTGTCCTTTTCCCTCCCTATTTGATTGTTTTTAGTATAACACACCAAAAACAAAAAGTCACCTCTTAAATATTTATATTATTTGACGAATTGAATCAATTGTGTCTCTGATTAAGCGCATGGCGCAAGAGTGTTGTAAAATTCGACACAAAATGATACAATATTATTTGTATCAGCTTACAAAACCGGAAAAAAGGCGGGATCTTTCATGAACCATCAGACCAATTTGATCGACCTTGGCGACCTATCGTTCCACCACTGGAAAGAAATCGTCGGCCTTGCCCTGAAAATCCAGGAGCACCCCTCCGATTTTTACGGGGCTTTGACCGGAAAAATTCTGGCAACCCTGTTTTACGAACCCTCCACCCGCACGCAAATGTCGTTTCAGACGGCAATGCTACGGCTGGGCGGACAGGTAATCGGCTTTGACAACCCGCAAAACTCCTCGGTTGCCAAAGGGGAAAATTTAAAGGACACCATTACAGTGGTCAGCTCCTATGCGGATATCATCGCCATGCGGCATCCGCTGGAGGGAGCCGCAAAGGCGGCCGCGCTCCACGCAAACTGTCCGGTCATCAACGCCGGAGACGGGGGCCATCTGCATCCCACCCAAACATTGACCGACCTTACGACCCTTTCCAAATACAAGGGACGGCTGAGCGGCCTGACCATCGGGCTGTGCGGAGATTTAAAATATGGGCGCACGGTTCACTCGCTAATCAAAGCCTTGTGCCATTTCCCCAACAATGAATTTGTGCTGATCTCCACCGAGGAGCTCTCGGTTCCCTCGTACATCACCGACTTATTAGATGCCCACGGCTGCCACTATCAAAAGATCAGCGCGCTGACCGACGCAATACCGGAGCTGGATGTGCTGTACATGACCCGGGTTCAGCAGGAGCGGTTCGCTTCTCAGGAAGAATATCTGGCGCAAAAAGATGTGTATGTGCTGGACGCTGAAAAGCTTAGCGGCGCCAAAAAGGATCTTTGCATTCTCCATCCCCTGCCCCGGGTGGATGAAATTCAAATCGCGGTGGACGACGATCCCCGGGCGTGTTATTTTAAACAGGCCCAGTGCGGCGTCTATGCCCGTATGGCCTTGATTCTCACCATGCTACAGCGGCCTGAGCTGTGCGGACAGCCTTTGTTTTCCGGCAAGGAATCCAAAATCCACGCCTGCACCAATCCCAAGTGCATCACCAATCAGGAAAGCTACCTGCCCCGCCATTTTGTGGAAAACGGAGATTTACTGGTGTGTGAGTACTGCGACCAGCGAATCCTCATATAATCGGATTTGGGGCTGAAAATCATCATGATGTTCCCACAATCCGCATAAAATGGAAAAAATGAAAGAACCTATATCTAGTCGAGTTTCAACTGAAAAGGGGTTGAAATTTATACTTAAAAGGTATATAATAAAGGCAACGAAAAAAAGGAGGTTTTTTCCATGAGCATTCTTCATCTGACCGAACAGGATTTTGAGGATAAGGTCTTAAAGGCGGAAGGCACCGTACTGGTGGATTTTTGGGCAGACTGGTGCGGCCCATGTAAAATGCTCGCGCCCATTCTGGACGAAGTTGCGCAGGATGTGGAAGACAGCGTCACCGTAGCTAAGGTCAACGTAGACGATAATCAGCAACTAGCCATGAAATACCAGGTGATGAGCATCCCCACGCTGCTGGTGTTCAAAAATGGCGAAGTTGTCGCCCAGTCGGTGGGATTAAAATCCAAGCCAGCTATCCTGGATATGCTCAAATAAATCCTGTTGCGCCCGCTGTCTTTACAGCGGGCGCATTGTTTTTCGATTTTACAGATTAGCCGCCGCCACAAAGCGTCCAGCACATTTAAAGAATCCTAAAAATGAAAAACCCCACAGATTCCTTTTCTAACAGAAAGAGAATCTGTGGGGCAAATCGGTTATGCAGGACGCGCCGTAAGGGAGGCAGCAGACGGCCGGTTTTCTTTTTGGTCAGCAGAAAGGGTATCTTTCATTTCCAGCATATTGCTCCAATACCGTTTGGGCATATGGGTCATCCGGCAGCGGGGGTTATACCGGCCCTCAATGCCGACGGTGTCGTAAAACCGTTTCCACAGTTGCTGAAACCGAATTTCTTCTGCTCCCTCCTGTGGCAGCTCCAGCCGTTCCAAGTCCACAATGACCGCTTCATAAGGACGGTGGACCAGCGCTTGCCTATGGGTTTTATCATAAATGAGAAACGCTTCATTTTGATAGCGGCTGCAAAAATGTTCAGCGATCATCGGCAGGACAAAATTCTTTGGCTCGATCACCCCCACCATGACATTTCCATACACGGAAAATCGCAGAAAGCCTTTGAACAAATGAGCTTCGTTGCCAAGGTGCTGCACAGCTTTTTGTAGTACCATCACCCGGTCGTCGGTAATCCGGTTGGTAACCGTTTTCCCCACTTGATACCCCAGCCGCAAAAAGTCTAAAATATGCCGCTCTTTATCCGGCAGACAGGTATAAAAGCTGTCGATGACCAGCTGCCGGGCCTGCGCGGAGATGCGCCGGGGGATAGAATCCAGCACCCGTCTCGCCTTTTCCGGATCGGTGTCCACCCATTTTATGGGGTACAGAGAGGCTTCGCAGTCCTCCTGCGGGAGGATATGGACCGGTAGTTCCCGGCAGGAAAAGCTTTCAAACACACAGGATAAAAAACCGTCAAACGTTGCATCGTAGACATAAATCAGGTTCGTACGCCAAGGCATTGGGAAATCGCTCCTTTCAAAAGCTGTTTGGAGGGTGTGAACAACGATAACTGCTCATGCTGCTGGGGCAATGGCATCTGGTCGCCGATCAAGGCGCGCAGCACGCCGTCCTGGGTGATTTTCAACCCGGAGGCCAGTTTTCCGGAACAAGTGATAAAATACTGGGCGCGCTTTAACACCACGCCGATTTTCTTTAAATCTTCAAAGTTTAGCCTCCCGTTCCGGCGCGCCAACTGAATCTTCTTGGCGCTTTTGATACCCACGCCGGGAATGCGCAGCAGCATGCTGTATTCCGCCGTATTGACCTCCACAGGAAAAAGTTCCAAATGGTTGAGAGCCCAGTTGCATTTGGGATCCATCATCAGGTTCATGTTGGGATGCTCGTCGTCCAGCAACTCTCTGGCTTGAAATCCATAAAACCGTAGTAGCCAATCCGCCTGATACAGCCGGTGTTCCCGCAGCAAGGGAGGCTTTACATCCGCAGAGGGAAGCAGCGGATTGTCCGACACCGGCATATACGCCGAATAAAATACCCGCTTTAACCGGTATTTCCGGTAAAGCCCCTCAGAGAGGGACAAAATCTGATAATCAGTGTCGGGGGTCGCACCAATAATCATCTGGGTGCTCTGCCCTGCCGGAGAAAAACGGGGCGCGTGTTTATACTTTACCAGATCATAGGTGTTTTCCCGAATGGCGGACCGGATCATTCCCATGGGTTTCAAAATATCCGTCTTGGATTTGTCCGGCGCCAGCTTGTGAAGGCTCGTCTGGGATGGAAGCTCGATGTTCACGCTCATCCGGTCTGCCACCAGGCCCAGCTGCTGCAGGATCGCCGGATCGGTTCCCGGAATGGCTTTGACATGAATGTATCCATGAAAATGATACTGTTTTCGGAGGATTAAAAGGGTTTTTAACAGCCTTTCGCTGGTATAGTCGGGATTTTTTAAAATGCCGGAACTTAAAAACAAGCCCTCAATGTAGTTGCGGCGGTAAAATTGTATGGTCAGCTCCGCCAATTCCTCCGGAGTAAAGGTGGCCCGGGGCGCGTCGTTGGAAAACCGGTTCACGCAGTATTTGCAGTCATAAATGCAGGAGTTGGTCATCAGCACCTTGAGCAGTGAAATGCACCGCCCATCGGAAGCGAAGCTGTGGCAAATTCCACATCCCACCGCTGAACCGATTCCTCCAGGGGAGGAACCCCGGTCGACTCCACTGGAGGTACAGGCGGCGTCATATTTTGCAGAGTCCGTCAGGATGGTAAGCTTTTCCATAATATCCACCGGCTGAACCTCCTCTTTTTAAAATAGAACATCTGTTCTTTTCGTAGTGTATCACAGAACATCCGTTCTTGTCAAGAGATATTCGGATAAAATTTATGTTACTTACCGCCAACCGCTTGTTTTTGACATAAATAATTCCCGAAGCAATAATACGCTCCGGGAAAGAGGCAAAACGGCTATCTGGAAATGCGCTTGAGCTGTTTTAACCGGTAAGCAAGTGCAATTCCGAATGCAGCAAGAACAGGCAACCAAAGCCGCGCTGCAAGTTCTCTCCAATACTGCGAAAAAAACTGCCCAATGGTCCGTTCATATAACAGAATTTCGTTTCGGTCTTGATCGATTCGCATAAGTTTGTTTGGAGTCCACCAAAAGGCCGTTTCTACCGCTTCATAACGAACTCCATTCACCTTGCGCTCCAAGCTCTGTTTCATCGAGTGATAAACAGACGAAACATCGGATGAGGAAGCCTTGGCCGCCTCAATCATTTCACCCTCCGGATCAAATTTCACTAGAAAGTTATCTCGAAAAAAGTATGTAATTAAATTCCCATCGTCCTTATCAAAAAAGGCAAAAACTGTGCCTTTAGACTTTGTTTGTATATTGTAGCTTTTTATAAAATTACCATGTTCATCAAAAAGATTGATTCGGTTCCCCAGACCTATACTGACTAATACCTCCCCATCTTGATTGACATCGTACAAATCCAGTTCTTCTCCGGAAATATATTTTTGATTGGATTGTTCAACAAACACTTGAGAAAAAAGTTTTTGCTGTTCTTCCGGGCTGACTTCTTGAATCTCAAATCCAACTTCCATAGCGGAAACAGAAATACAAAAGAACGAAAGCGATACGAGTATAAACAAAAAAGCCAATACTCTTTTCATATAACTTCCTCCGTTTATATAAGCTAGCTAGCATACCACTTCTTTCAGAATATTTTATCATTTCTAATTTCTTTTGTACAGAAAATTCTCTTTTTAAAGGCTGAATCGTCAACACTGGAAAACAAAGGTGATGTAAAAAAGGAATGATCCTTTTCCATGGAAAAGGATCATTCCTTTGGTGGGCCTTCAGGGATTCGAACCCGGGACCGACCGGTTATGAGCCGGTAGCTCTAACCAACTGAGCTAAAGGCCCGTAAGACAAATACAAGGATCACTTGATAAAAAGGATCCTTGTATTTGTAGTACAGAGTGTTGGCACCGCCCTATTTTCCCAGGCCGTTTCCAGCCAAGTATCTTCGGCACTGGTGAGCTTAACTTCCGTGTTCGGTATGGGA
>CAJFTY010000057.1 GCA_904420045.1 Candidatus Metaruminococcus caecorum
AGCAAAAAACAGCCCCGCCTGTATCTGGACGGCGTCAAGGCCGAGCGGGAGGAGGGCTGCGACGTCTGGCCCCAGGTGATGGGCCTTACCCGCAACGAGGTGAAAGACCTGTTCGAGGTCTTGCGCAAATATCAGGGCGAGGTGTCCGGCGTCGTGCTGTACGACGACAAGGAAAACAAGCATATGCGCAACCTGGCCTGCACGGTGGCGGGACTTAAAGACGCGCTTCCCGTGGAGCTGGGGCAGTATCCCAGCCTTGCCCGCAACGGCGTGAACCTGCCGGTGGTGTGCGATCTGACTGGGCTGAAGCTCCGCACGGCGGTGGAGACCTACAACTACCTGTACGACCACTACTGGAAGGACTGCTCCCGCCGGGTGATGGTGTCCATGGATCCCATCGACCACGCAGGCTATGTGCGGGATATGGCCGCCGCCTGTGGGGCCGCCGTGGTGTGGCTGGACGCCCGGGAAGCAGATGAGGAAGAAGTTCTCCACAAATTCTTGGGCGATCTGACCGCGGGAAAGAGCATCCTGTTGGGCTGGTATCCCGAGGAGCGTTCCGGCATCGGCGCGGGTACCGCTCACGGCGTGTCCACCATCCCCTCGGACTATTATGAGAACTCCACGGTGCACGCGGGCATGCCCCACCACATCCGGATCCCCACTGTGCCAAAAATGCCCGAGCTGGAAAACAAGGTGTACCTGGCGCTGTTTTTAAGCGACGGCGACAACGTCCAGTACTGCCAGCACGTAATGCACATGCTCTGGCAGGACAAAGACCGGGGCAGCATCCCCATCAACTGGACGGTGAGCCCGGGCCTTGCGGACATCGGCCCGTCCATCCTCAACTACTATTACGACACCGCCACCCCCAACGATTTCTTCAGCTCCGGCCCCTCCGGCCTGGGATACGCGCTGATTTACGACTCTCACCACGAGCGGCTGTACTTGCAGGACAAAGACCTGACCGACGGCTATGTGCGGCTCAGCGAGCAATACCTGAACAAAACCGGCATCCGGGCCATTACCATCTGGGACATCTTAAACGACGTGCACTTTGAATCCTATGAAAAGCATGCCCGCACCCTGTACGGCCTGACGCTGGAGGACTGGTTCCAGAAGCCCGCGCCTTTGACCCTGCACGTGGAAAAGGGCCGCCTGCCCTTTGTCCCCAACTACCCCGCCTACGCGGAGACCATCGAGGATATCTTCAAGCACCTGGAGCCTTCCATCAAAAAGTTCACCGGGGAAGAGCCCATGTTCCTGGCGGGCCAGGCGGTGTCCTGGTCGCTGACCCCTGCCAACCTGCAAAAGCTCAAGGAGATGTGCGAGGCGCTGGCCCCCGGCAAGGTGGAAGTTTTGCGGGCCGACCACTTCTTTGCCCTGCTGGCGGAGCACAACGGTCTGCCCTACAACTTGGCCCTGTCCAAGGATCTCACCGTGACTGCCAGCGATAATACAGTAGATCCCATGAACGCGGTCAACGGCTCCCCCAGCGGGGACAACAAATGGGTTTCCAAACAGGGAGCGGGGGCGACGCTCACCTTTGATCTGGGCGGACAGTACGAGCTGAGCCGCTACGTGGTGCGCCACGCGGGCTTTGACTGGGAGGACGAGTCTCTGAACACCCGGGATTTCACCCTGCAGGTGAGCATGGACGGCGACCAGTGGGCCACCGCGGATCAGGTGGAGGGCAACACCCAAAACGTGACGGATATCGACCTGCCTCCCATCCCCTGCAAATACGTCCGTCTGACGGTCCAGAATCCCGGCGAGGACGGCGTTGCCCGCATCGGCGACGTGGAACTGTATGGCCGGAAAATAAAATAATTTCTTACAAAAACAGCAGGCAAGTTGTCTGAATTGGTAAAATAGGGTATAATATCCTTTGGATATTATACCCTTTCATTTTATATGGTCCGCCTGCGGCGATGGTCAATTCTGCCGCTCGCGCGCACTGCGCTTCCAGCAGAATCAATCCACAGAATGGATTGTATTACCTGTACTTTTATTTTTTGTTTGTGTATAAAATTGTTCTTTTGGGTTTACTTTTTCCGGTTCGATCATACGGAGAACGCTTGCTCACAATACAATTGGAGGACGTTCGGCGCCGTACGGCGCAAACCACAAATCCGACGTCTTGGAAAGGAAGCCTCTATGGATAAATACAAACGGTTGCTGTCCAATACGCTGATCTTTGCCATTGGCATTTTTGGCAGCAAGCTGCTGTCGTTTTTGATGATGCCCTACCTGACCCGGGTGATGAATACCCAGCAGTTCGGCCAGGCCGACCTGATCTTTCAGGCGGGAAACTTTTTGCTGCCGGTTGTCTCGTTAGGCATCACCAACTCCATCATCCGGTTCGGCCTGGATAAGGCGGTGAAAAAGGAGGAGGTGTTTTCCACCGGGATTTTAGCGGTGTTTTTCGGATTTCTGGTGCTGCTGGTCGTAACGCCGCTGCTTTCTATGATTAGCTTTTTTAAGGGGAACACGCTGCTGATCTGCGTGTTTGTGCTCATGTCCTCCCTGCGGTCGGTATGCGCTCAGTTTACCCGCGCCAAAGGTGAGGTGCGTTTGTTCGCCTTTGACGGGATTTTATCCACCCTGACCACCATTGGTTTTTACGTGCTGTTTCTATCCGGCCTCAAGTGGGGCGCCACTGGTTATGTGCTGGCCATGGTGTGCTCCGACGCGCTGTCGGTGGTGTTTTTGTCCATCATGGTCAAGCTCCCCCGGTATGTGAGCGTCAAAAAGTTCTCCTGGAATACGTCCAAAGAGATGCTCAAATACTCGGTGCCCATGATCCCCAACTCCATGTTCTGGTGGATCACCAATGTGTCCAACCGATTTATGATTACACATTTTTTGGGAACAGGCGCCAACGGACTGTATTCCGCAGCGTCCAAAATTCCCACGGCCATCTCCCTGGTGGGCGACGTGTTTTTAAACGCCTGGCAGATTTCTGCCGTCACCGAAGAAAAACAGCGAGGCAAATTTTTTTCCCGGGTGTTTCGCTCTTACAGCGCGGTGCTGTTTATCTGCGCGGCAGTGATTATCCTGTTTTCCAAGGTGGTCACCAAAATCCTGGTGGCGGACACCTATTATGAGTCCTGGAAGTTTATCCCGCTGCTCACCGTGGCAATTGTTTTTTCCAACCTGGTGACATTTTTAGGCAGCGTGTACATGGTGGAAAAACGCAGCCTTTTATCCCTGGGGACCACGGTGGTAGGCGCGGTGGTCAACGTGGTGCTCAATCTTTTGCTGATCCCCGGCTACGGCCCCAACGGAGCTGCGTTTGCCACGCTGGTCAGCTATTTTGTGGTGTTTATCCTCCGGGGAATCAATGCCACTACCCACATCAAAATGCGCTGGAACATCGGAAACCTGGTTTTAAATGGAATTCTGCTGATGGCCGAGTGCATGCTGATGGTGTTCGAGGTCCCAGGCTGGATGGTTTGGGTGACCTTGTTAATGCTGGGTGTGATCGCCATCAATCTGCGGCCGATTTTAAAAAGTGTCAAACAGCTGTTGCCCTCCCGCCGGAAGGC
>CAJFTY010000058.1 GCA_904420045.1 Candidatus Metaruminococcus caecorum
CAGGACAACGATCTCGACGAAGAACTTAAGAAAAAACGAAAGACGGCAGTTCAACCATCTCCTGCATTCGATGCTTTTGCTAAGAATGTGGGAAAGTATGCAAATGAAGAATATGTGTGTTTTGGGCTTAAAATATTTCAAAATTATTGCTTCAAGGAAGTACACACATATACCGAAGCTGAATTTAATGCTTACTTGTCATCACTATGACTACACTACGAGATGAAACTAACTGCTTTGAAGTCGTTTGGTTGAATGTATTTAACCATATGTTTTTTGAAATAAATTAGGCGGTGGAAGGGATGAGGCCAGATAAAAAGCAAGAGACTTTTCTGGAAATGGTACAATAAATATGCTATAATACTTATAAGCCATCCAATCGTCCATCTCAAGCAAAACCCTTGATAGGATGGCTCAGATAGATTTTTGATAGCAAAAGTCCGAATAGACCTTAGGATAAGGATAATCCGCATCAAATAAAACCGCAACGAATCAAATCATCTATACAAAAAAGTTTAGAAATGGATTTAACTCGGCGAATGGGAATAAAAACAGTTGTCATTCACAAACGCGGATAGCGTATTTTTTACAAAATCCGTTATCTCCGCAAGAGAATGACGATGGACAAAAAAAAACAGAAAAACAGGCCTTGAAGGGGTTCCCCTTTGATGTCTGTTTTTTAGGATAAAACCTGTCAGAAACCTTGTAAAATCAATGCTTTAGAGAAATCCCTCGTGCGAAACTTGTGTGCGGAAGTCCATGTGAGGGACTCGCCAAAAGGAGTTGCAGAAGAGACGAGAAGACGCTAACGGAATGTGTGAAATGACATCATGATGCCTGAAAGTCCCGCAAGCACAGGACTTTCAGGCTTTTGTATTTTTGTGTTACAGCGTTCTGGTTGTACAAAAATACATCCATTATCGACAGGAGGTTATACATGAACAATATCATTTCTTCAGCAGTGTATATCTTTACCTCAATGGGTATGAAGAAGATGGATTTCTGCGTATCCAGGCGGTCAATACCTATCAGTATATGGAAGAAACATTTTATCAGCAAGTTGTGGAGCAGATTTCCATGACCGACAAAGAAGAGAAAACGGCCCACGTGTTTGCCGTCCTTGGCGCAAAAGAAAAAGCAGAGGCCGTATACCGACTGCTTGGAGATGAGCCGGTTGTTTCAAAAGACCTGCACCAAACAATGAACAGCCGATATGTATATCTGCCCTATCTGTGGCCACTGGTCCCACACCCAAAAATGCACGCCGGTTTTTCACCTTCCGTCTTGCATGACATGACCAAAAAGGCGATGTATGCTCTGGATTCCTATAAAAAAGGAGCTCTTTGGGAAGATACGGCGACTTACGTATTAAAAAGCATCCCCGGTTGGAAAATCACCGGCCGCCGCATTCGGGCAGGTGCTCAAGAAATTGATATCAGCGTGGCCACTGTCTCTTTTTCCAGCGCAATAAAAACGCGGAGTTGACAATGACGGCAACCGATCCCGCATTGTGCACCAAAGCTCCCACCACGGGATTTAAAATCCCGGTCATCGCCAACAGAATTGCCACGGCGTTGAGCGTCAGTGAGAATGCCAGATTGCACTTGATCGTCCGCATCATCCTGCGGGCCAGCCCAAGCAGATGGGGGATCTCCTTGATTTCATCGTCCACCAGCGCAATATCGGCGGCGTCCACCGCAATATCGCTGCCGACGCCGCCCATGGCGATCCCTACCCACGCCCTTTTTAAAGCGGGCGCGTCGTTGATTCCGTCTCCAATCATGCAGACCCGGTGGCGGCGGGACGCATCCTCCCCAATCAGCCGGAGCTTATCCTCCGGCAGGCAGTCCGCGTGCACCTCCTCCACAGAAATCCGTTCCGCCATATGCCGGGCAGCCGGTTCATGGTCACCGGTGAGCAGCACCGGTGCCACCCCCGTCTGTTTGATCTGTGCGATCATCCCGGCGGCCTGTGGACGCAGGGTGTCCGTCAGCGCCAAAAATCCCACCGGCATTCCGTCCACCGCCAGATACATGATGGTGCAGCCCTGCTCCATATACCGGCGTGCCGGCTCTGTATTGTGCAGAAGGGCTCCTTTCTCCGCCAGCAGTTCCTCATTCCCCGCGAGAATGTCTCTGCCCCCAGCAACTGCATGGACACCCCGCCCAGGCAGCATTTCAAACTGCTCCACCTGGGGCGCGTCCGTGGAAAACTCCTCCCGGTAGCAGCGAAGCACCGCCTTGCCCAGGGGATGCTCCGACCGCTGTTCCGCCGCCGCTGCCCAGGCGTACAGTTCTTTGCGGGAAACCCCTTCCGCCAGAGGGACGGCCGCCTCCACCCGGGGCGTACCGTATGTAAGCGTTCCCGTCTTGTCAAAGGCGATTTTGTCCACCGACGCCAACCGCTCCAGCGCGTCGCCCTCCCGCACCAAAAAACCGTGTTTGGTGGCGTTTCCGATGGCGGCCATAATGGCGGTGGGGGTAGCCAGCACCAGGGCGCAGGGACAAAACACCACCAGAATCGTCACCGCCCGGATCAGTTCCCCTGTAATCAGCCAGGTCAGCGCCGCCGCAGTTAAAGCGATCCCCACAATCCAGGTGGCCCACCGGTCTGCCACTCCTACAATTTTTGCCTTTCCCGCGTCGGCGGACTGAACCAGGCGGATCATCCGCTGGATCGAGCTGTCTTCGCCCACCTTTGCGGCGCGCATATCAAAGGCTCCAAACTGGTTGACGGTTCCGCTTAAAACCTCGTCCCCCTCCGCCTTATCTACCGGCAGGGATTCCCCGGTCATCACCGCCTGATTGACAGAGGTTTTCCCAGAAAGAATCACTCCGTCCACGGGAACCGTTTCCCCTGGTAAAACCCGAAGGCGGTCTCCCACCTGCACCTGTTCAGCCGGGACGATCTTTTCTCCCGCTGCCAGCAGCAGCCGGGCGGTGCGCGGGGTCAAATGCACCAATTTTTCAATTCCAGCCCGGGCTTTGGCCACTGTTAAATCTTCCAGCAGCGCACCCAACTGCATGATGAAGGCAATTTCCCCCGCTGCAAAAATCTCCCCAATGGCCACCGACGCGATCAATGCGATGGAGACCAGCACATCCGCTTTGATGTCAAACGCGGTGACAAGCCCAATCAAAGCCTCCAGCAAAATGGGAACCCCGCACAGCACAATCGCGATCCATGCGGCGTCCACCGGCCCCGGCACAAGATGCAAAAGGCTTAAAACCAGCGCCACAGCGGAGAAAAGCAGGCAAACCACCTCTTTTTTCACGCCGCCCCATTCCAACCATTTTTTCAATTGCATCATGAAACTCACCCTTTCTCATCCGTGGAGAATTCCGCCGGACGGTTTTTTACCGCAGCCTTTATACCCCTATGGGTATACGCACATTATACCCATAGGGGTATATGTTGTCAAGGGGCCATAAAAAATTCCCGGCGGTCTGCCGGGAATTTTTTCCTCAAGTCATATTGGCAAAGCGCTCCACCGCTTTGGTAAAACTGGCGATGGTCTGGTCGGCGTCGCCGTGTTCAATTCCATCCCGGACACAGTGCTTAATATGCCCTTCCAGCACCACCTGCCCCACTTTGTGCAGAGCGGATTTGGCGGCGTTGATCTGCGCCAGAACATCCTCGCAGGGGATATCCTCCTCCACCATACGGTCGATGGCCTGAACCTGGCCGATAATTTTTTTCAGCCGTCTGTGCAGGTTGTCCGCATCCATACATTGTTTCATTCTTGCACCTCCATGTCAACGGGATATTGGTTTCATTCTAGGCCAGATCAGCGGGTTTGTCAACTCTCATCGTCCTAGGGCTCCCACATGTCAAGGAATTGAACACAGTAAGCATTTTTTCGTGAGAATCGGTTTACATCTGCCCTGTTCGTATGGTAAAATAAGGATATATAGGCGGGAATGGGGTAGGATTTGGACAAGCCCGCGGAAAAGGAGAAAAACATATGCTTCCCATCATCATTCATATTGCGGCCGTGGTTGTCATCACCGCGCTTTTTATCATCGGTTATATCCGCCAGCGGTATCTGTATCAGCTATTGTTCGCCATCTGGGCGCCCACCACCCTGCTGCGGTATTTAAGCAACAATAAAATTTATTTAATCGTCTTGGGCGTGGTTCAGCTTTTAATGTTCTTTTTGGTGATCTTTGCCCTGTTCCGGGGCCGTAAGGAGTTCGACAAAGACGAACCTTCTGAGGCTGCCAGAGAAGAAAACTCCCTGGTGGACGAAGATCCCGCTGACCCGGTGGAAGAAAAACTTGCCGAGCAGGAGCCGGAAGATCCCGCTGCATCCATTCAGTGGGAAAATGAGCAGAATTCGTAGCGCTTTAAAAAAACAGGGCGGTGGTACCGCCCTGTTTTTTTGTGGAGAAATTTTGATTTATCCCAAAATTCTTTTGACAAGAAAATGGGAAAAGCATATAATGAAACTCGTAATTCAGACAGAGTGAATTTAGAAAGGATACAATCCCTATGCAGATAGTTGTGTTAGATGGCTTTGCCTTTGAGGACCAAGCCCTGGATTTCGGGCCGCTTCGTTCTTTGGGGGAGCTCACCTTTTACCCCCGTACCCCCCGGGAGCTCATCGCCCAGCGGATCGGGGAAGCACCCATCGTGTTTACCAACAAATGCGTGATCGACCAGAAGGTGATGGACGCCTGCCCCAACTTAAAGTTCATCGGCGTGTTCGCCACCGGCTACAACACCATCGATGTGGAATACGCCGCCCAAAAAGGGATCGTGGTGTGCAACGCGCCGGACTATTCCACCGACGCGGTGGCCCAGCATGTGTTCGCGCTGATCCTTCACTTTTATAACCGCGCAGCGCTCCACGACCAGTCGGTCCACGCAGGGGACTGGTCCCGGTGTCCCGACTTTTTTTATGCCAAGGCTCCGCTGCTGGAGCTTGCGGACAAAACCATCGGCCTGATCGGGTTTGGAAACATCGGCCGCCGGGTGGCGCAGATCGCCCGGGCGTTTTCCATGAACGCGCTGGTGTACACCCGCACCCCCGGCCCAGAGCCGGCGGACGGTTCCCTTCGCTTTGCGCCCCTTGAAACCGTGCTGGCCCAAAGCGATATTCTGTCGGTCCACTGTCCCCTCACCCCGGACACCCGGAACCTGTTAAGCCGGGACGCCTTTGCCCGTATGAAGCCCGGCGCGCTCATCATCAACACCGCCCGTGGGCCGATTGTGGACGAAGCCGCCCTGGCGGATGCCTTAAACAGCGGTAAGCTGATGGGTGCAGGGGTGGACGTGGTGTCCAAAGAGCCCATCGCCCCCGACAATCCCCTGCTCACTGCGAAAAACTGTGTCATTACGCCCCATATCGCCTGGGCTCCGCTGCAAACCCGGCAGAGGCTGATCGGCATTGTGGCGGAAAACCTGCGGCAGTTCTTAAACGGAACGCCGGTCCATCAGGTGAACTAGCCGTCCATTTTACCCGGAAAGGAAGGGAAACATACGATGATTGAAATTCATAATCTTACAAAAAATTACGACCGGCGGCCCGTGCTGCGCGGTTTGAACATGGAGGTCAAAAAAGGCGAGGTGTACGGCCTGATCGGCCGCAACGGCGCGGGAAAATCCACCACCATGAACATCCTGTGCGGCCTGCTCAGCCGGGACGGCGGCACCGTGACCGTAAACGGCAAAGACCCCGCCAGGGGGGAGCGCGTCCCGGTGGGCTACCTTCCGGAGTCCCCCGCGCTGTACGAATATATGAATTGCTACGAATACCTTTCCTACATCGCCGCAGCCGCCGGTTACTCGGGCGACGTGAAAAAGCGTATCGCCGAGGTGGTGGAGCTTGTGGGGCTCACCGACGCCGCCGGCCGGAAGATCCGGGGGTATTCCCGGGGCATGAAACAGCGGGTGGGCATGGCCGCCGCCCTGTACAGCGGCCAAGACCTGATTGTTTTGGACGAGCCCACATCCGCTTTAGACCCCCAAGGCCGGGCGGAGATTATGAGCATCATCCTCACCCTGCGGCAGATGGGCAAAACCGTGCTGCTTTCCACCCATATCCTGTCGGATGTGGAGCGGGTGGCCGACCGGGTGGGATTTTTGCACAACGGTGTGATTACAGCCGAAAGCGGCATGTCCTCCCTTTTGGAAACCTATGCCGATCCCATCATCAGCTTTTCGGTGGAGGGAGAAGCCCCCGGCCTGGAGGATTCCCTTCGCGCCCTGCCCCTGTGCGACAAAACCGCCCGGAATGGGAACGACTATTTTGTCTGGTACAATGGGGATAAAATCGAAGCCTCCCAGGCGTTGTTCCAGTTTTTGGCGCAAAAGGAGCTGCCGGTCACCCGGTACCAGCTCCACCGGGCCACGCTGGAACAGGTATATCTGAAAATCATCGGGCAGGCCGCTCCGGCAGCCGCCTCGCCTGTAACCCCCGTTGGGAAGGAGGGCTAAGCCATGAGCCAATTGAAAGCGGGAATCCGCAAAGACGGTACCGAACTGTTTAAAACCTACCGGATCTATATTTTCGCCCTGGGCTTTGTGCTGTTCGCGGTGCTGGACCCGGTGATGATGTACGTGCTTCCCAAAATGATGAAAGCCATTGGAATGGATCTGTCCACCATGCTTGGCGGCATGGACGCCCAGGCCATCGGCCTTTCCGCTTACGCGGGGGACTGTTTGCAGATGGGGATGCTGGCCATGCTGCTTTCCATGATGAAGGCGGCGGGCGGCGATCAGAAAGACCACAGCTGTGTAATCCCCCTGTGCGCGGGATACCGGCGCAGCACCTATATTTACTCCAAGTTCTGCGTGTATCCCCTGACGGCGTTCGGGTTCGGAATCATCGGCTACTGGCTGGTCTACGGGGTTTCCTACCTGCTGTATCCGGTGAAATTCCCCCTGTCCCAGGCGCTGCTTTTATCCCTGGCGCTGGCGGTATTCATGGCCTTTGCGGCCAGTTTGATGCTGCTGATCGGATGCTCCACCGGGCGTGCGGGGGTAAGCGCGGTGATCCTGTTTTTCGCCTTTACCATCCTGAACATGATCCTGCCGCTGATTCGCTGCGACCGGTTCAACCCCTTTGCCCTGCCGGGCTTTTTAACCGGGACGATGGAACAGGTCGAGAATCTGCCCAGCTTTTGGGTCAGCGTGGGCGCTGCCGCGCTGTTGTGCCCGGTGTTTGCCCTGATCGCGGCCCGGCTGTTCCAACGCAAGAAGCTGGTGTAGCGTATTTCAAAAAGCAAACATCCACAGCGTAAAACCTTTCAGAAAGGACTGTGTAAAACCATGATGATCGAACCAAAGGTGCGGGGATTTATCTGCACCACCGCCCATCCCGACGGTTGTAAGGAACACGTCCGCCGTCAGATGGAATACGTCAAGCAAAACGGCTCCATGCCCGGCCCCAAAAAGGTGCTGGTCATCGGGTGCTCCTCCGGCTACGGCCTGGCCACCAGGATCGCAGCGGCTTATGGCTGCGGCGCGTCCACCCTGGGGGTGATGTTCGAACGCCCCGCCAGTGAAAAGCGCACGGCCTCCGCCGGATACTACAACACCGCGGCCTTTGAAAAATACGCCAAGGCCGACGGCCTGTACGCCAAAACCATCAACGCCGACGCGTTTTCCGCCCAAGTCAAACAGCAGGTGATCGCCCAGATCAAGGAGGATCTGGGCCAGGTGGACATGGTGGTTTATTCCCTGGCGGCGCCCAAGCGCACCGCTCCCGACGGCGTCACCTATTCCTCGGTGCTCAAAACCACCGGGGAGCCGTTCACCAACAAAACCATGGATTTAAAGACCAACCAAGTCACCGACGTGACCATCCCCGCCGCCACCGACGAGGAGGTCGCCGCCACCGTCAAGGTCATGGGCGGTGAGGACTGGATGGACTGGATGGAGGCCCTGTCCGCCGGGGAGGTCTTGGCTCCCGGCGCGCTGACTCTGGCGTATTCCTACATCGGCCCCGCCCTGACCCATCCGGTGTACGATCAAGGGAGCATCGGCATGGCAAAACACCACCTGTACCAGACCGCTGGAGAGATCACCCGCCGGTTTGCGGACAAGGGAATCAAAGCCTACATCTCGGTGAACAAGGCCCTGGTCACCCAGGCCAGCGCCGCCATCCCCATTGTGCCGCTGTACATTTCCATCCTCTACAAGGTCATGAAGGAAAAAGGGCTCCACGAGGGATGCATTGAGCAGATGGACCGCCTGTTCCGGGAAAAGCTCCCCGCCGGGCCGGTAGTGGACGAAAAAAACCGCATCCGCCTGGACGACTATGAGCTTCGGGAGGACGTGCAGGCCAAGGTCATGGACGCCTGGCAGCACATCCGCACCGAAAACGCCGGGGAGTACGCCGACGTGGACGGTTACTGGGAGGATTTTTACCACATCTTCGGCTTTGGATTCGACGGCGTGGACTACAGCCGGGACGTCCCGCTGGTATAACCCCGCAGAAAGGAGCCGGCCATGGAACCCTTTTCCCCCATCCTCACCCCACGGCTTTCCCTGCGGGAGTTTTTCAAAAAAGACGCCCCCGCCCTGCTGAACGCCTGCCGGCAAAGCCCCGCCATCGCCGCCATGCACTCCCATCAGCTCACCGGTCCCGGCCCTGTCCGCCGGTATCTGGACTGCCTGACCCGGGAATACAGCCGGGGGCTGCACCGCACGCTGGCGGTGGCTCTTTTGCCGGACGACAAGCTGGTGGGGATGATCTCGCTGCAAATCCACCCCGCCTTCCCCAGAGGAGAAATCGGCTACTGGATCGCCCCGGACTTTCAGGGCCGGGGCTTGGCCAGCGAAGCGGCCAAAGCACTGGTGGAATACGGATTCCGGGAACAGCAGCTCCACCGCATCCAGGGGATGCACTTCCCGGAAAACCCGGCCTCCGGCCGGGTGCTGCAAAATGCGGGGATGCGCTACGAGGGCACCCTTAAAGATTACGTCCTGGTGGACGGCGAGTGGAAGGACTGCCTGATGTACGCGGCCGTTATAACTGAATCGTCCTCTGCTCCGGATATGCAAAAAGACGCTTCCAGGTGATACCTGGAAGCGTTTGAGCGTGTCGACAAAGTCGACAACGCTCTGGAAGAGGGGGAACCCCCTCTTCCAACATCTCCCCGCAAATCCCATAGCCATGG
>CAJFTY010000059.1 GCA_904420045.1 Candidatus Metaruminococcus caecorum
ATCCAGCCCTCCGGCTGTATCGGTTGAGCAAAAGTCAGCGTGGGATTGATGTGGTATCTTTATCTAAGTGAACCCCCGGTTTCCCATTTTGAAACCGCCTTGTTGGTCACCCCCAACAGATCGGCCAGCTGTTGCTGGGTCAGGTTTTGTTCTTTTCGTTTTTGCGCGATTAGCGCCCCTGTTTTCATCGTGTCCATAATTTGTATTCCCTTCCTTTCCCAGATGCGGGTTGCATTCCCGCCTCTGCCTTTGAGCATACCCAAGAAAGCGGCGGAATACAACCTACGCCTGACTGTAATCGGCTCCACGCAGCGTGGAATATCAGGCGCGGCGGGGATCTGCAAAACAAAGCATGGTTTCGGGAATATCATTTTCCCAGCCATAGGCATAGCTTAAAACAAACCGGCGGCGGGGATTTATTCCCCCGCCGCCGCATCTTTTACGGATTTACTTTTTCTTGTTTTTTGAAAGAATCATGCACACAATGCCCGCCACCAGGCAAACACCCAGAATAATCAGCAGAACGGGGAACACTTTGCGCATCAGATCGCTGGTGAAAGGGTTTGAAGCGTACAGCGGGGAAGCCGCTCCTGCGGGGAGCGCTGCACAGGCTGCGGACAGCGCCGCAATCAGCCCGACAAGCAAAAATTGATTGACTCGTTTCATCCATATGCACCTGCTTTCATGTGTAATTTATTCGTCGATGTTTGGGTTGTCCTTGGCAATTTCATACGGACTGTCGTTTTGGTATTTTTTCACTGCCGCGGAGGCTTTGTTGAGCGGCATCAAGGTTCCTGCGCCGCCGATGCAGCCGCCCGGGCAGGCCATACCCTCCAACAGGTAGCCATTGCGCTTGCCGGCCTTGGCCAGCATCAGCATCTTTTTGCAGTCCTTTAAGCCCTCAGCCCGATCCACTTTGACTTCTTTATCCGGGTACAGGGCGTTGATGTTTTTGACGATGGCATCCGCTACGCCGCCGGCTACCGCGTAGCCGCGTCCGTCGGCGGATGCGTCGTTTAAAGGCTCATCGTTTGTCAGATCGCCGAATTCCACGCCTTTGGCCACGAACATGCCCATCAGTTCCTCAAAGGTGATGACAAAATCCACATACCCCGCCACGATCTTCCGAGTGGCTTCCAGCTTTTTGGCCACACAGGGGCCTACAAACACCACCTTGGTGTTGGGATTGCGCTTTTTAATAACCTTGGCGGTCTCGATCATGGGCGTGTCGCTTTCCGAAACGCAGTCCACCAGATCCGGGAGAGTGCGCTTTGCCAGCACCGACCAGGATGGACAGCAGGAGGTCGCCAAAAACGGCTGCTCCTCCGGGATTTTATGAGCGTAGTGATGGGCTTCTGCCACGGCGCCCTTGTCCGCACCCAGGGCGACCTCCACCACATCGTCAAAGCCCAGGATTTTGAAGGCCTCGTGAAGCTTTTCCGCGGTGGCCAGAGGTCCGAGCTGTCCCGCAAAAGAGGGCGCGATGGCCGCACAGACCTTGTCGCCCCGCTTGATGGACTGGATGATCTGGAAGATCTCCGACTTGTCCGCAATGGCGCCAAACGGACAATTTACAATGCACTGGCCGCAGGAAACGCATTTGTCGTGGTCGATTTTCGCACGGCCCAAGTCGTCGCTGCCAATGGCATCCACGCCGCAGGCCGCCGCGCAGGGACGGTCGTAGTGGACGATGGCGCTATAGGGACAGGCCTGCTGGCAGCGGCCGCAGCGCACACATTTTTCCTTGTCAATGAAGGATTTTCCATCCACGATGGAGATTGCCTTGACTGGGCAGACCGATGTGCAGGGGTGTGCAAGACATCCCCTGCAGTTGTTGGAAACTTCATAGGAGTTGGTGGGACAGGCGTTGCAGGCAAAGCTGATCACGTCCACCAGCGGTGCAGAAAAAAACTTTTTGGGAACCGCGCATTCGGTCACGCCTTTGGACAGGGCGGAATGCTCGTCCGCGCGGCGAAGGGGAAGCCCCATCGCCAAGCGGAGGCGTTCGCCCACGATGGCGCGCTCCACAAAAACGCTGTCCCGATAAGTGGGGACTTCGCCCGGGATGATCTGGTACGGAAGCTCCTCAATCGAAGAGTATTCGTCGTGTTCATAGGCGAGCTTCGCCACGGCGGCAAACACCTGCCTGCGGATTTTCGTCACGGATGTGTAAATTCCCTGCATAGGTACCTCCCAAAACTGCTTACAAATAAAATCGATAGCTGGTATGTAGTGTTAATCTTTTATTGCCGCAATAATCTTGGACATCACCATATCGCCGGTGGCCTGAGTGATCAGCTCGTCGTTGATTTTTACAACGGGAGCCAGGTTTTCGTTTTTGCACGGGCCTAGACATTTACAAGGGACAATTTCGATCTGGGCTTTCAGCTTGAGCTGCTGTTTGACCTGTTTGAGTCCTTCGATCGCCTCGATGATGTCCATGGAGCCCATCATCACGCATTCACTGCCGGAACATACTTCGATCTTCACCTTTTTCATTCTTGCTATCCGTCCTTTCACCACCGCCGGGCGGCCCGGCAGATTGTTCACTCGCATTCTATTCCATTATAACGGCTGGCGGAGGGGAGTGTCAAGGCGAACCGGACAAAAAACGCCAATTTTCCGGACAAAAGAGGATGGAAAAAACAGCGGGCTCTTTTTTAAAAAAGAGCCCGCTGTTTTTGTGCGGGGAAGCCGGCTGCGGCTATTGTCCCGAATTCGCGCCGGAAGAAGCGCCTGAGGAGGACGCCTCGGCGCTGGAATCCGTCCCCGAAGAACCGTTTGCCGAGGTCGTCTGAGACGCCGGGGAGCTTGCCGCGCCCGAGGAGCTGGAGGAGCCGGGTTCGCCGCCGAAGTTTACGTCGGGGTAGAGCAGCGAAGCGATCTGCCGGACGCTTTCCACGGTTCTCATGGACTGCGCCTGCAGCAGGGCGGGGTCAATGGAAAACACCCGGTTTTCCTTGACTGCCGCAAAGTCCTTATAGGCTTCAGAAGATGCCAAATGGTTTTGCACATAGGGCTTGGCCACAAAAAAACGCTGGGGGTTTTTCTCTTTCGCGGCGGTGAGGTCGGCGGTGTATCCGGCGCCGGCGGCTACGTTGTCCCCGAACAGAGAGAGCACCGCGCTGTCAAAAGTGTCAGGAGTGGCGGCGGTTCCCGTCAGATCCACCGCGTAGAAAAAGCTTTGTTTTTCCGGGAGCTTTGAGACGATTAAATTGATCTCCCGCTCCACCTGGGAGTAGATGGTCTGGCCTTTTTTCGCGCCGTCCACCTTGCCGGCGAATACGGTGGCCAGATCCTCATAGATTTTTTCAAGGCCTTCAAAGCTGGTGGCGGCGGGGATGCACAGCACCTGTACGCCGGCGCTGCTTAACGTCTCCAGGTCCTGCTTGCTGAAGGAGTTCTGGGACAAAAGCAGATTGGGCCCCAGCTCGGCGATTTTCTCCACGTCCGGCTCGGCGGCGCTGCCCACCGATGGCAGGGCGGCGACTTCCGCCGGCTGGTCGCATTCGTCCGACCGCCCGATCAGGGTGGAACCGTATCCCAGCTCCTGCAAAATGTCGGTGAGGTTAGGGGAAAGGGACACCACAGAAGTGGGGGCTTTGGTAATTACCAGGTTTTCCACCTGAGCGGGGTAAGGGGCGTCGGGGTAGGCCAGTTCATTGGCGGCCTCGCACCCGGAAAACAGCACGGCGGCGGCAGCGGCAATGGCCGCCAGGGGGAGCAGTCGTTTGATGCGCATGGCTAAAGTCCTCCTTTACGATAACAGCGGCAGGCCCAGCTCGCTGCGGGCCTGAATGTGGTCCACATACTGCCGCGCCAGCCTGGGTGTGCGCGCACCTTTGTTGAGGGCGAAGCGCTCCGCCCCCTGAAACAGGGTTTCCACATCCACGTCCAGGTTCCGGTCGTCCGCGATGGCCTTGACGATGGCCAGGAAATTATCCTTCGTAGGCATCAGGAAGGTCAGCGTCAGCCCGAACCGGTCGGACAGGGACAGGTTTTCGTCGATGGTATCCGCCTTGTGAACCTCGTCCCCCTCCCGGGCGGTAAAGGTCTCTTTAATCAGGTGACGCCGGTTGGTGGTGGCGTAGATCACGATGTTTTTCGGGCGTTTGACAAGGCTTCCCTCCAAAACCGCCTTGAGCATGCCAAAGTTGTCGTCGTTGTCCTGAAACGTCAAATCGTCGATAAAGATAATAAACTTCAAAGGGATATCCGCAACCTGTTCAATCAGTTCTCCCAAGCCGCACAGGTTGCTTTTATCCACCTGGATGATCCGAAGGCCGCGGGTTTCATATTCGTTGAGCAGCGCCTTGACAGTGGAGGATTTGCCCGTTCCCCGGTCGCCGTACAAAAGGGTGTTGTTGCAGGGCTTGCCCTCTAAAAACGCCAGGGTGTTTTCCACAATTTTTTTCCGCTGGCTTTCATACTGTTTTAAATCCGTCAGGCGGATGTCGTCGGGTTCCAGCACGGGCTTGAGCACAAAAGACTCCCCCTGCCGGATAAAGGTAAACGCCTTATACTTGGCGTACGCTCCCACGCCGTGCTCCCGGTAAAAATCGGCGATCTTTAACAGGTTGTCGCCCCAGCAGCCCTGGGGACTGTACACCCCGTGGCGGCTGGAGTAGTCGGGCAAAAGCTTGATGTATTCGCTTTTGTCCGGGAATCGCTCGAACAGGGCGTCTTTAATGTCCTGGGCGGTGATGAGGGACAGGGCGTAAAAAGCGTTCAAATCCCCCAGAGCCGCAGATTTGATGTGGGGCGGAATTTTAAAGAAGTTGTTTTTGGCGCACTCCCGGCTGAACACGTTGTCGTGATAAAGGATCAGGTCAAACAGGTAGTCGGGCAGACTGCCCATAAATTTGGTGTTGTACAAAAAGTAGCAAAAGTCCGAGTAGTACCGGGCGGCCGCTTCAAAGTTCGCATCCTGTTTGTCGTAGGTGTTAATCAGGGTGTAGTGAAGATATTCCAGCACCTTGGTTTCCACATCGTCGTCGTTTTCGGTAATTCGGGTGTAGACGGTCAAATTGTATATCAAAAAGTCCGCTGTTTCCAGCTTTTTCAGCGCGCTGTCCATCAAAGAAACGCTCCTTTCTTTATCCGGGCCTTTCCTGTAAAAAGAAAAGAAGAAAGTTTGTACCACCCGCCGCCGGGATGGGAGTTTAAAACCAGATTATGTTTCATTTTACCCCATTCTCCGACGGAATGCAATGGAAAATGAACCAGAAATCCCTCAGTATGAAAGCAGGTTTTTAATGGCTTTGACAGCAGCGTTGTCAATTTTACTGCTTTACCACAGTGAAACGACGTAAAATTCGTGGATTTGCTTATTTTGGGAGAAAATCCATGAAAACCTATTGACGGAAGCGGGGAAAAGCTCCTATAATAAATAATTAATAATAGTGAATGTAGGCTCTTTGTGAAAAGGTCCGCCGGTTTTACACGGAATCTTTTAACGGAGGCTTTTCATATTTTGCGAAAGGATGGGGTGCCCAGTGAAAGCTGCTCAGGCGATGATTAAATGTTTGGAGCTCGAGGGCGTCAAGGATTTATTCGGTTATCCCGGCGCTGCGATCTGCCCGTTTTACGACGCGCTGGCCCGTTCGAACATTCGCCATATTTTGGTCCGGCAGGAGCAAAACGCGGCCCATGCCGCCAGCGGCTACGCCCGGGCTACCGGCAAGCCCGCGGTCTGTGTGGCGACCTCCGGCCCCGGGGCTACCAATCTAATCACCGGAATTGCCACGGCCTACGCTGACTCAATTCCCATGGTAGCCATCACCGGCCAGGTGGTCAGCGATCTTTTGGGGCGGGATGTGTTCCAGGAGGCCGACATCACCGGCGCGGTGGAGCCGTTTATCAAGCACAGCTATTTAATTAAAAATGCGTCGGACATCCCCCGGGTGTTTAAAGAAGCCTTTTATATCGCGGGAACCGGCCGTCCCGGCCCAGTGCTCATCGACGTGCCCATGGACATCCAGAACGAGGAGATTGAGTTTTCTTATCCCGAGACGGTGTCCATCCGGGGGTACAAGCCCAGTGTGAAAGGGCATCCCTTGCAGATCAAACGGGTGGTAAGCGCCGTCAAAGAGGCGAAAAAGCCGGTGATCTGTGCGGGGGGCGGCCTGTTTGCCACCGACGCCCGGGAGGAACTTGCCCGCCTGGCGGAGCGCTGCCATATCCCGGTGATTACCACCATGATGGGGATCGGGGCGATCCCCTCCGCGCATCCCCTGCACTACGGGATGCTGGGAACCCACGGCCGCCGGGTGGCCAACACAGCGGTCAACGAGTCCGACCTGCTGATTTTGATCGGGGCACGGGTGGGCGACCGGGCGGTGACGACTCCCGGAGTGCTGCAAAAGCGCACCAAGATCATCCACATCGACATCGACCCGGCGGAGATCGGGAAGAATATGGACGCCCAGATCCCCCTGGTGGGCGACGCAAAGATCATTCTCCGGCAGATTCTGGACGCGGTAGGGGAAGACTGCGATCCCCATTCGGAATGGCTGGCTGCGCTGGACGCCCTGCGGGACAAAGAGCCGGTCCAGTCTGAGCGGGAGGATGGCGGTATCAATCCCAAGCTGTTTTTGAAAAAGCTTTCTGCCGCTGCGGACGAGGACTGCATCGTGGTGGCCGACGTGGGGCAGAACCAGATCTGGACCGCCAACTATTTTCAGGTGAAAAAAGGACGGCTTTTGACCACCGGAGGCATGGGCACCATGGGGTATTCCGTGGGGGCGGCCGAGGGCGTCAAAACGGCCAAGCCTGACACCCAGGTGATCGCGGTCTGCGGAGACGGTAGCTTCCAGATGCAGATGATGGAGCTTGGTACCATCTGCCAGAACCGTATTCCCGTCAAAATCATCGTGATGAAGAATAACCGCTTAGGGATGGTGCGGGAGCTTCAGAAAAACCTCTACAAAGGCAATTACTCTGGGGTGGATCTGGACGGAAGCCCCGATTTTGTCAAGCTGGCGGAAGCCTACGGCATCGCTTCCAAGCGGATTTCCCGGGCACAGGAAGAGCCCGATGCCATTCAGGAGCTGCTGGCGTGCGAAGGCCCCTTCCTGCTGGAATGCGTGGTAAGCCCCGAGGAGACCACCCTGTAAGGCGGGAACATTCCAACGAGAAAGGCGGTGCGTATTTTGAAACGAACGATTTCCATCCTGGTGGAAAACCATCCGGGCGTTCTGTCCAGAATTTCCGGCTTGTTTTCCCGCAGGAGCTTTAACATTGAAAGCCTGGCGGTGGGCGTCACCGATGACAGCACCATGTCCCGGATCACCATCGTGGTGGACGGGAGCGACTACACGGTAGAACAGGTAGAAAAGCAGCTCAATAAGCTTATCGACGTCATCAAGCTGAAAACCCTGGAGCCGGACGAGATCATCAGCCGGGAGCTGATGCTGGTCAAGGTGGCGGCGGGCGCCGACCACCGGGGGGATATTATCAACATCGCCAAGGTGATGGACGCCAAGATCTGCGACATCACCCGCACCACCATGACCATCGAGGTCAGCGAAACCACCGAAAAGCTGGACAACATGCTGGAAATCCTGCGGCCCTACGGCATTCGGGAGGTGGTGCGAACCGGCACCATCGCCACCCAAAAGGGAAGCGACATCATCACGGCAAAGAAGTAATCTAGGTTGGAATCTGAGCAACATCAGGTTTGACATATACAACACATATCAATCCGCCCGTCGGCGAGAAAAGCGCCCAAACGGGTGAAACGGAGGTAAGTAAAATGGCGAAAATCTATTATCAAAGCGACTGCAATTTGGGCCTTCTGGAAGGAAAAACCGTTGCGATCATCGGCTACGGAAGCCAGGGCCATGCACACGCACTGAACCTGCATGACAGCGGCGTGGACGTTGTGGTCGGCCTGTATGAGGGAAGCAAATCCTGGGCCAAGGCGGAAGAGGCTGGCCTGACCGTTATGACAACCGAGGAGGCCGCGAAAAAAGCGGATCTGATCATGATCCTGATCCCCGACGAAAAACAGGCGGATCTTTATAAGAACAGCATCGCCCCCTATCTGACCGCCGGCAAAACCCTGGCGTTTGCCCACGGCTTTAACATCCACTTCCAGCAGATCAAACCTCCGGCGGATGTGGACGTCATTATGATCGCCCCCAAAGGTCCCGGACATACCGTCCGCAGCGAGTATGTAGCGGGCAAAGGCGTTCCGGATCTGATCGCCATCGAGCAGGACGCTTCCGGCCGGGCAAAAGACATCGCTCTGGCGTATGCGGCCGGCATTGGCGGCGCCCGCGCGGGTGTTTTGGAGACTACCTTCCGGGTGGAGACCGAAACCGACCTGTTCGGCGAGCAGGCTGTGCTGTGCGGCGGCGTGACCGCTTTGATGCAGGCTGGCTTCGAAACCTTGGTGGAAGCGGGCTACGCTCCTGAAAATGCTTACTTCGAGTGCATCCACGAGATGAAGCTGATCGTCGACCTGATCTACCACGGCGGCTTCTCCGAGATGCGCAACTCCATCTCGGATACCGCAGAGTTCGGCGACTACGAGATCGGCAAGCGCATCATCACCGAGGAGACCAAGAAAGAGATGAAGAAAGTCCTGTCCGAGATCCAGGACGGCACCTTTGCCACCAAGTGGATCGCGGAAAACAAGGACGGCCGTGCTCACTTCAACGCCACCCGCCGGATCAAAGCGGAGCATCAGTTGGAAAGCGTCGGCAAAGAACTGCGCAAAATGTACTCCTGGAACGACTAATACCGGGTTCTAAAATCAAAAGCCCTCCGCGTGCAGCGGAGGGCTTTTGATTTTAGAAGAAAACAGCGTTTTTCCAAAGAAGGCTTGTCGCATATTCTGGACAAATCCGGGCGGATGTGATAAGCTGGTCACAGAAATTGATTTGCCGCATGGAAGCGGGGAAAGGGGGCGTTTAGCAATGGCGACGTTTTATGTGACAGTGGATGTGCAGACCGCGGCAAATTTGGTCAGCGATGAAATCCTCAACGGCAGCGTCACTGGGGAGATGATCGACTGTTACGGGATCCAGACAGACGATGCCCACGGCGTGATCGTACAGGTGTTTGAAAAGCATTATTACCGGGCGGGCAACCGGCTGACCCTGACGGTGACCATCGACAACCTGCGGGGAAAGACGGTGGTGCACACGGTAGGCGGAGGCGGGGGAGAAGGATTTTTCCGCTTCGACTGGGGCGCCGCTGAAAGCTTTGAAGAGGTGGCGCAAAAGGCGTTAAAACCGTACATCGTTCCTTGTCATGACCTTTAACGGCAATTTGGATAGGGAATCCCAAAACAGCCGTCCGGGAAAGAATTTCCCGGACGGCTGTTTGACTGGATCACAGGCGCCGTTTAGCGAACCACACGGCAGAGAGAACTCTATTCATAGCTGCGGATACAGGCGATCACCCGGCCTAAGATGACCACCTGGTCGGTGAGAATTGGTTCAAACTCATCATTTTCCGGCTGGAGCCGGAAGTGACCGTCCTCTTTATAAAACCGCTTGACGGTGGCTTCGTCCTCGATCATAGCGACGACAATCTCGCCGTTTTGGGCCACAGGTGTGCGTTTGACCACCACCACGTCCCCGTCCAGAATGCCGATGTTTTTCATGCTTTCGCCCCGTACGTGCAAGGCGAACAGATCGTCTGGATTCCCCCGGTACCCGGAAAACGAGACGTATCCCTCGATGTTTTCGATGGCGGTGATGGGGATGCCCGCCGTGACTACGCCCATCACTGGCACGCTGGCGGCGTGTTTATGGGGAAGCTTAATGGTGCGGTTCTGTCCGCCCTGTTTTTCAATCAGGCCTTCCTCGCACAGTTGGTTTAAATATTTATGTACCGTAGAGGTGGACTTGATGTTTAAATCCCGGCAGATTTCCCGCACCGTAGGGGGGATGTCATCCACCGAACGAAGCTTGATGTAATCATAAATCCGTTTTGCGGTATCGTGCAGCATAGGTTCACGTCCTTTACACTCGATCAAAAGAACAAATGTGTTTTTTTCATCATAACACAAATGTACAAAAAACTCAACAGGGAACTTCCCAGCGGGAAAACAAACAAATTGCGGCCTTGGTTTGAACGTTTTTTGATGAAAACGCTGATTTCAAACATAGTCATGAAACGTTCAAAAAACATCGTCAATCCTTTACCGGGCGTTTACAAGTTGGTAACACTCTAATTCCCTGATGAGATATAATAAGACCATACCTTAACGTTGCCGCAATTCGTTAAGGTATACTGACCCCCTCCTCAAAAGATAAAGTACCCCCTCAAAACAAAAGGCCGCCGGAGTAAACCGCAATTGCTCCGGCGGCCTTTTGTTGCGCTTTTTCGGCGGAGTCCGTCCGGAAAAAGCGGTCAGGTATCCAGCTTAAGGGCTTCGTTAATGCTGTGTAGGGCGGTGTTCTGGGACATGATTAAAATTTTGTCCCCGCTGTAAATGGGCGTGTTTCCGCGGGGAATGATTACCTCTCCGTTCCGGGTGATGGAAACGATAATCATCTGCTCGGGAAGCTTTAACTCCGCCAGGATTTTGCCGTGGTAGCGGTAATGTTCCGGCACGTTGATCTCGCTGATGGAGCTCTGCCCCTGATTGAGGCTGATAAGCTGTTTGATCCGGGAAGTGTCCACCTCCCGTTCCAGCAGGCGGGCGATGGCGTCGGTGCTGCTCACCGCGATGTCGATGCCAAGCTGACGCATGATCGAGGCGTTTTTGGGGTTGTTGACCTTAGCGACCGTCCGCTTGATGTGCAGGATGTTTTTGGCGATCTGGCAGGCCACCAGATTGTCCTGGTCTTTGCCCGTTACACAAATTAATGCGTCGCATCCGGAGATCCCGGCATTTTCCAACACATCCAGGGAGGTCCCATCGCCCGAGATCACCGGAATATCCAGGTCGTTGGCAATAAACCGGGCCAGGCGCTTATCAATTTCAATCAGCGTCGGATCGTGGCCGTGCTCCAACAGGGTTTTGACAAGGTAATAGCCGACTTTACCGCCGCCGACAATGACAACTTTCATGACTACATACTCCTTTAAAGACGGATTTTAGTCCACAATTTTGGAAAGCAGCAGCGTGTCTCCCGGCCGCAGGCGGATCGAAGCGGTGCCCGCCAGAGTCAGGGTGTGATCGGCGTGCTCCACGCCGAAGACAGACTGATCGGGTTCGCATTCCACTTCCTCCAGCGGCTCGTCGAACAGCGCTTTGGGAACTGGATACCGGGAAAAGTTGACGGTGTGCGCCCCAAAGTGGAGCTGTTGGTCCTTGTGCTGCTCAAACAACGCGGATTTGACCGATGCCACCGTCAGCTTGGTGGGGCAGATGGTGTGCATGCCGAAGTGGGTAAAGACTTCCTCCATACGGGGGTCGTAGATCCGGCAGATGATGTTGGGGACGTGAAAAACCTGTCTTGCCACCTGAGAGACCATGATGTTGGTGGTGTCGTCATGGCTTACTGCCGCAATGGCGTCGCAGGTTTCGATGCCTGCCTTGCGCAGCACATCCTGATCAATGGGGACGCCGGCGGTGGTCAGGCAGTCCTCGGTCAAATCGTCAAAGCTGGAAGCGTCTTCATCCAGAAGGGAAACGTCATGGCCGTCCCGGCACAGGGATTCCGCCAGCCGGATGCCGACCTTTCCGCAGCCGACAACGAGAATATTCATAATGATTGTTCCTTTCCGGGCTGGTTGTGTTTAGCCCAAGATCTTCTTTTCCAGGTTGTCCCGACAGCGTCGGGGAAAAGATGGGAGTGTCGAAGCGAAAGCCGGGCGTTTGACCCGGCAACAATTGCATTATACAAAATCCCTTGTGTTTTTTCAAGGGAAAACCGCATGCAAATCGCCTGTCCGATTCGAAACTTTTCATAAACTTACACAAAAAACAGCGCCGCTTGGAATGGAAAAAGAAATCGGTTGTTACCGTTTCGCAATTGACAAGCCGGTGCAGAAAGTCTATTATGAAATTATGCTGGGCAAATTGAACCCTTTGCCGGTTAAATTCATAAAAATGCCATCATACAGCGCCCGGCTTGTGCTAAAATAAGAGAAGTTTTCCGCCTGTGGATGAAACGGAAATTCGCAGGCGCAATAAAGTAGGTGTGCGATTGAAACGAATAGGATGCCTTTTTCTGTCCTGTGCGCTGGTTCTGTCTTTCGGAGGATGTTCCCAGACGGACTTTGCCAATATCGACGGAGTGATGTCCCCTCCGAAGCTGACGGAGGAACAGAACATGATCTACGCTGCGCTGGAGGATTCGGTCGGGAAAAATATCCGGCTGAAGTACCCCAAGACCGGCGACTACAAATCGGCGTTTGTCATGCAGAACATTGACGACGAACCCGGCGAGGAAGCGATCGTGTTTTATGAATCCACCTCCAAAGGGCCGGATGCCAGCCTGAACGTCCATGTAAAGGTGCTGGACAAACAGGATGGGGAGTGGAAAGCCGCCGGCGAGGTGACCGGCGACGGAACGGAGGTGGATAAAATCTGTTTCGGGCAGTCCAAAGAATACGGGAAAACCTATATTGCCATTGGATACAGTCTGGTCAATCAGACCGAAAAGATTTTAAAAGTATACCTTTATGAAAACCGGAGCCTGAATCTTGTATATTCCCAGGGATATTCGGTTATGGAAGTAATGGATCTGGATATGGATTCCGACGACGAGCTGGTGGTCATCTCTTCAGGAGGGGCGAAAACCGATCCGACGGCAAGGCTTACAAACCCCGAGGCCAAACTCCTGGATTATACGGCGGGCGGGTTTCAGGTGTCCGGGACCGTCAAAATGGATGTGTCGGTATACGAATATGCCAATGTCCAAAAAGGCAAGGTTTATCCCCGTAAAACCGCTCTGTACTTAGATGGGCTCAAGGGAACAGACTTATACGGCACAGAAATTTTATATGTGGAAAACGGCGCGCTTTGCAACGCCGTCTACAACAGCAGGGAAAATATGACGCTGCAAACCATCCGCGTGGGACTTAAATCCATGGATGTGAACAACGATGGAATCTTGGAAATTCCAGTGTCTTATCCTGCGCCGGGATATGAGGAAGCCGCGGAAGGCGATCAGCTTTTGCTGACCGACTGGAGCGACCTGATGGACGGCCAGTTGATGAAGATCATGACCGCCTATGTCAACGGGAGCGAAGGATACATCTTTAAATTCCCGGAGGAATGGGTGGACAAAGTGAGCGTAAAAAAAGACGGAACAAGCGGCGATGTAGTGTTTTTTCGGTATAATGGATCGCTTAAAAACGATCAAACGGTATTTTTAAAGCTGCGCTCCAGCAAACGCAGCGATATCCAGCAGCAGGGCGTGCCGGAAGGCTTCCGTGAAGTCAAGGACTACGGTCAGATGACCTATTTGGCAAACATTCCAGAGGGGACCGGCGACGACCTGGCAGTGGACTTAAAAGAAGTGGAAGCAAACCTGATGCCGATGACGTAAGGCGCCGGCTATTTTGAAGCATATTTGCCGGAGCTCCGGCTGGAATGGAGGAATGTGAAGATGAAAAAAATTCTGGTGTGCGAGGATGAGGACGTCATCCGCGACTTTGTGGTAATCAACCTTCAGCGGTCGGGATATACGGTCGTCGATGTGAGCAGCGGCGAGGACGCGCTCCGGGTGTTCGAAGAGCAAAACGGCGACTTTGACATCGCGCTTTTGGACATTATGCTGCCGGGCATCGACGGGTTCACCGTCTGCAAAAAGCTGCGCGCCCTAAGCCCGGAGCTGGGCATCATTATGCTGACCGCCAAAACCCAGGAGATGGACAAGGTGGGGGGCCTGATGATGGGGGCGGACGATTATATGACCAAGCCCTTTTCCCCCTCTGAACTGGTGGCCCGCATCGATGCCATCTACCGCCGTGTGAATATGGCGGCGGAAAAGCAGACTAAAAACATCGAATCGGGGCCGTTTTTGCTCAACCTGAAAAGCCGGGCCCTGTTTAAAAACGGCCAGCCCATTGAGCTGACGCAGGTGGAATACCAGATTATGGAGATGTTTTTAAAAAATCAAAATGTGGCGCTGGATCGCGCCAGCATCCTGACAGGGATCTGGGGAGAGAACTACTACGGGGACATTAAAATTGTGGATGTGAACATCCGGCGCCTTCGCATGAAGGTGGAGGATGAGCCCAGCAACCCGAAATACATATTGACAGTGTGGGGATACGGATATAAATGGAACGCATAAAGCTGTCGGCGCTGGCGAAACGGCCGTTTAATATGAAGCACAGCATCGCCCGCCGGTGGGCGGTCAACACCCTGGGGCTCATCCTGATCGTGCTGATCGCGGCGGAGATCGCGTTTTCCTTTGCGGTGAAAAATTTTTATTACAGCGCCATCAAGCAGACGCTGGTCTCCAAGGCCAGCACCACCAGCGACCTGCTGGTGAAGTACTCCGGCAGCGACACCACCAACTTCACCCAGGAAGTGAGAAGCGTGGTGGAAAATTTTGAACAGAAGGATCAGATGGAGCTGATGGCCATCGACCATCAGGGAAAGATCACCTTGACTTCCAGCGGGTTTTCTTACTGGTTTAAAACCGACCTGCCGGATTATCAGGCGGCGCTGGACTCCGCCAGCGGCACGGGAATGTTCATTGGAAAGCTGGACAGCGGGGAAAAGGTCATGGCGGTCACGGTGCTGCTCCCAGTGGACAATGCGGAGTATTCCGCGCTGCGGTTTGTGGTTTCGCTGCAGCAGGTGGACAGCATGATCTTCAAGTCGTTTTTGGTGTTTTCGCTCATCTGCCTGGTGATTATCTTATTTGTGGTGATCTCGGGAATTTATTTCTTAAAATCCATTGTCCTGCCGGTGCAGCAGCTTTCCGCGGCGGCGAAAAAGATCGCACAGGGGGATTATGACACCCGGATTATCAAAGAGAGCAACGACGAACTGGGCCAGTTGTGCGACACCATCAACCAAATGGCCGGAGAGCTTTCGGCCAGCGAAAAAATGAAAAACGAATTTATTTCCTCCGTGTCTCACGAGCTTCGCACGCCGCTGACCGCCATCAAGGGTTGGGGCGAAACGCTGGCGACCTCCAGCGCGCAGGACACCCAGACCATCCAAAAGGGCATGCGGGTGATTCTGCATGAAACCGAACGCCTGTCCCAGATGGTGGAGGAGCTTCTGGATTTCTCCCGGATGCAGAGCGGGCGGTTCACCCTGTTTAAAGACCGGATGGACGTGTTGGCGGAGCTGGGGGAAGCGGTGCTCATCTACACCGAGCGGGCCCGGCGGGAAAACATCGAGCTGAGGTACGACGAGCCCATTATGCTCCCGCCGGTGTATGGCGACCGCAACCGCATTAAGCAGGTGTTTATCAACATCATCGACAACGCGGTCAAATACACCGATCCCGGAGGGGTGGTTTCGGTGGGGGCCGCCGAAGACGGGGAAGGAATGATCCGCATCGCCGTCAGCGACACGGGATGCGGCATCAGCCCGGAAGATCTGCCTCACGTAAAAGAAAAATTCTATAAGGCCAATCTGACCCGCCGTGGCTCGGGGATCGGCCTGGCGGTTGCCGCCGAGATTATCGCCATGCACGACGGCGATCTGACGGTGGACAGCGTGGAGGGAAAAGGGACGACGGTGATCATCCGGCTGCCGGTTCTTCATAAACAGGATGAAGCAGACGATCAAGCAGGATTTGAAAGGAGCGGCGCAAGTGAGCCAGAAGGAAAAACAGCAGTACAAGGTTCCGGACCGGAACAACAGCTATAGAACCAGCATCGGCGGCCAGGCCCTGATTGAGGGCGTGATGATGCGTGGCGTGGACAAGGCGTCCATGGCCGTGCGGCTCTCGAGCGGAGAAATCGATGTGGAAACCTGGAGCGTGCAGAGCACCAAGGACCGCAAGTGGTATCAGAAAGTGCCGATTGTGCGGGGGGTGTTTAACTTTGTCAGCTCCATGGTGCTGGGGTACAAGTGCCTGATGAAATCCGCGGAAAAAATGGAGCTGGACGACGGGGAGGAAGAAGAGAAGCCCGGCAAATTCGAGCAGAAGATTCTGGACCTGTTCGGCGACAACCTGATGAAGGTAGTCACGGTGGTGGGCATGGTCATCGGAGTGGCCGTGGCGGTGCTGTTGTTTATGTATCTGCCCGCCCTGATCGCCAAGGGCGTCAATACTCTGACGGTCAATTTTCTTTCCACTGAGCTGGGGTGGTTCCGCACCCTGATCGAGGGGATCATCAAAATCGCGCTGTTTGTGGGATACCTCGCCATTGTGGCCTGTATGAAGGATGTCCGCAGGACGTTTGAGTATCACGGTGCGGAGCACAAATCCATCGCCTGTTACGAGGGCGGGGAGGAACTCACCGTGGAAAACGTCCGGCAGTACAGCCGGTTTCATCCCCGGTGTGGGACGAGCTTTTTAATCATCGTTTTAATCATTAGCATCATCGTGTTTTCCGTGGTGACCTGGGACAACCTGTTTATCCGGCTGGCGCTGAAGATTGTGCTGCTCCCTGTGGTGGTGGGGATCGCCTATGAACTGATTAAAATCGCCGGGCGGCACGACAATGTGTTTACCCGGATCTTGTCCGCGCCCGGTCTGGCCCTGCAGCGGCTGACCACCCGGGAGCCCGACGACGAGGAGATCGAAACGGGGATCGCCGCCTTAAAAGCGGTGCTGCCGGACAACAAGGGGGACGACCAGTGGTAATCACCGTCCGGGAGTTAAAACGCGCGGTGCAGGCGCTTCTGGAACAGGCCAGAATTGAAAACGCGGCGTGGGAGGCGGGCGTTCTTACGGCTTTCTGCCTGTCCCAGGAGGTAAACCGCCTGCCCTTGCTGTACGACCGACCGGCGGAGGAATCAGCCGTCCGCCGCGCCTTGGAAATGGCCCGGCGCCGGGCGGAGCATTATCCCCTTCAGTACCTGTTGGGAGAATGGGACTTTTACGGCCGCCGCTTTGCGGTGGGCGAAGGGGTTCTGATCCCCAGACAGGACACCGAACTTTTGTGCGAGGTTTCGCTGGAGCTTTTGAAGGACAAGCCGGGAGCAAAGGTGCTGGATCTCTGCTCCGGCAGCGGGTGTGTAGCGGTCACTTTAAAAAAGGAGCGGCCGGATTTGCGGGTGGCGGCGCTGGAAAAATCCCAAAAGGCCCTTTGTTATCTCAGGCAAAACGCGGAACAAAACGGCGCGGAACTGGAGATTTTGGAGGCGGACGCCCTCGTCCCGCCGGGGGAGCTCACAGGCATTGACCTGATCGCCTGCAATCCGCCCTATTTAACCCGGACGGATATGGATGCCCTGCAAAAAGAGGTTTCGTTTGAACCCTCCATGGCCCTGTACGGGGAAGAGGACGGCCTGTTTTTTTACCGGGAACTCACCCGGATCTACCGCCCCAGGCTAAACGACGGCGGCGCGCTGTGCTATGAAATCGGCATGGGCCAGCAGGACGCGGTGGCGGAATGGATGCTCGAGCAGGGGTTTACAGACATTTGCTTTCACAGGGACTTGTGTGGTATAATAAGAACAATATGCGGTACGGCCGGCGGGCGCTGACCCAGTCAGCAGAACGCGCCGCCGGGGAACAGAACGGAGAATGAAAATGGCAACTGTAAAAACAACCAAGCAGCCCGTGACCCGGGTAGCCAATGAGGATAAACAAAAAGCGCTGGACACCGTGCTGGCGCAGATTGAAAAGCAGTTCGGAGCGGGCGCTGTGATGAAGCTGGGGCAGGCCACCACCATGAAGGTGGATGCGATCTCCACCGGCTCTATTGGCTTAGACCTGGCGCTGGGGATCGGCGGCGTTCCCCGGGGGCGGATTGTGGAGGTCTACGGCCCGGAATCTTCCGGTAAGACCACCGTGGCCCTTCAGATGATCGCCGAGGCCCAAAAGGCCGGAGGCGAGGCCGCCTTTATCGACGTGGAGCACGCGTTGGACCCCATCTATGCCAAGGCGCTGGGGGTGGACGTGGACTCCCTGCTGGTGTCCCAGCCGGACACCGGCGAGCAGGCGCTGGAAATCACCGAGGCGCTGGTGCGCTCCGGCGCCATCGACATCATCGTGCTGGACTCGGTGGCGGCCATGGTCACCAAGGCGGAAATCGAGGGCGAAATGGGCGACACCCATGTGGGTTTGCAGGCAAGGCTGATGTCCCAGGCGCTGCGAAAGCTCACCAGCGTGATCTCCAAATCCAACTGCGTGGCAGTGTTTATCAACCAGGTGCGTGAAAAGATCGGCGTGGTGTACGGCAACCCCGAAGTCACCCCCGGCGGCCGGGCGCTCAAGTTCTATTCCTCTGTGCGGATCGAGGTCCGCAAGGGGGAGGCGCTCAAAAACGGCAGTGAAATTATCGGCAACCGAACCAAATGCAAGATCGTGAAAAACAAGGTGGCGCCTCCCTTTAAAGAGTGCGAATTTGACATCATGTACGGCGAGGGAACTTCGGTGGAAGGCGAGGTGCTGGACTTCGCGGTGAGCTTGGACATCATCAACAAATCGGGCGCCTGGTTCAGCTACAACGGCGAGCGTCTGGGCCAGGGTCGGGACGCGGTGAAGGAATACCTGCGCCAGCATCCGGAGTTCTGCGAGGATTTGAGAAAACAGATCATGGACAATGCCGAAAACCTGACGCTCACCTCCAAAAAGGCCCAGCGCATGGCCGCTAAAGCCGCCGCTGCGGCTCCTGCGGCGGCTGCGCCTCCGGCAGCTCCCGCGAAACCGGCTCCCAAGCCCGCTGCGGTGAAAAAGGAAGCCATGGTGGACGTGGAGCCGGACGAAAAGGACTTCCAGTAATCCGGCATGAAGATCACGGGAATTGAGAAAAAACAGGGTACCCGGTACACGGTGTATGTGGACGGGGAGTACTGGTACATCCTGGATGTTGAGATCATCGCTTCGGTGAACCTTACCGAGGGGATGGAGGTCTCGGAGGCATTTTTGGAAGAACTCCTGCGCCGGGCGCAGGTTCGCAAGGCCAGAGAGCGGGCGCTGTACCTGTTGTCTTACCGGGATCACTCCCGCAAGGAGCTTGTGGACAAGCTGCTGCAATCCGTCGACGAGGACATTGCCCTTCAGACTGCGGACAAGATGGAGGAGTTCGGGTATTTAAACGACGAGCGGTACGCTCGCAAGCTCGCCCGGGACTGCATGCAGCGCAAAAAGCTGGGGGATCGCAGAACCCGGTTTGAGCTCCAGAAAAAGGGCGTCTCCCGGGCGGTCATCGACCAGGTGCTAATGGAGCTTGAGGACGAAATCGACCCCCGGGAACAGTTGCGGGAGCTTGTGGAGCGCAAATACGCCCGGTATCTCACCGACCGCAAGGGAATGCAGAAGGTCACAAACGCCCTGGCAAGGCTGGGGCACAGCTATGGGGATATCCGAGCGGTTTTGCAGGAATACCTGGATGAAAACGGCGGCTTTTTGGAGGAAGAGGACCTCTGGGGCTGAACAGGCAAGGAGATAGGAAGATGAAAAATAAAATCGCCAGGGCGTTTGTTAGTGCGGGAACGCTGTTGTTTGTACTGGGCCTGATCGGAAGCGTTATCTGCGGGGTATTTGTCCCCGCGTACGAGAATTCCAAGATGTTCAATTGGGGCATTACGCTCCAGGTGGGGCTGTTGAGCTGCGTTCAATTTGCGGTGTTTGTGGGCTTTGCTCAGGTGATCGAGCTCTCCGACCGCCGCAGACGGCTGGGCCAGCAGTCTTTGGAGGCTCTGTCTAAAATTCAAAAGAGCATGGACCGGGTGGAAGAAGCCGTGGCGGGGCCGAAGCCCTACGACGACCGTGCGGACAAGTACGAGTTTCACTCGCTGGATGATCTGAACAAAGAACAAAATACTCCCGGCGCGTAAAGCCGGACGGGATGGAGTGAACAGAGTTTGGCAATCAAAGTGGGAATGGTGTCCCTGGGGTGTCCCAAAAACCAGGTGGACGCGGAAATACTGATGGGCCTGCTGCGGCAGGACGGGTTTGAGCTCACACCCGACGCGGGCCTGGCGGACGTGGTGGTGGTCAACACCTGTGGATTTATTGAAAGCGCCAAGCAGGAGTCCATTGAGAACATCCTGGAGTTCTGCCAGCTGAAAAAAGAGGGCCGGATCAAATGCGTGGTGGCCACCGGCTGCCTGGCGGAGCGCTACCGGGAAGAGCTTGTTAAAGAAATCCCGGAGCTGGACGTGGTGCTGGGGATCGGTTCCAACGAGCAGATCGCCGCGGCGGTGCGTACCGCCCTGGACGGCAAAAAAAGCGTGCTGTTCGACGCAAAAAAAGAGGATCTGCCCTTAAACGGAGGCCGGGTGCTGTCCACCCTGCCGTTTTATGCGTATTTAAAAATTGCCGAGGGCTGCGACAACCGGTGCAGCTACTGCGCCATCCCCATGATTCGGGGACGGTTCCGCAGCAGGGAGATGGCGGATATTTTAGAGGAAGCCCGGTGGCTTTCTGAAAACGGCGTCACCGAGGTGGTTGTGGTGGCTCAGGACACCACCCGCTACGGGGAGGATCTCCCCGGCGGGGAAACCCTGGCCGCTTTGCTCACAGAACTGTGCAAAATCGACGGCTTCCGCTGGATCCGGGTGCTATACTGTTATCCGGAGCGGATCACCGATGAGCTGTTGGAGGTGTTCGCCCGGGAGGAAAAGCTGGTCAAATATCTGGATATCCCTTTGCAGCATGCAAACGGCCGGGTGCTGAGGGCGATGAACCGCCACGGCGACCGTCAGGAGCTGACCGCGCTGATGAAAAAAATCCGGGACAAGGTGCCCGGCATTGTGCTGCGCACCACCCTGATTGCCGGGTTCCCCGGGGAGACTCCCGAGGAGTTTGAAGAGCTCTGCGAATTTGTAAACGACATCCGGTTTGAACGGCTGGGCTGCTTTGCCTATTCCCAGGAGGAGGGAACCCCCGCCGGCCAGATGAAGGATCAGATCGAGGAAGAGGAAAAAATCCGCCGGGCGGAGCTCATCATGGAACAGCAAATGTTCATCATGAACGATTACAACGAGGCGCAGGTGGGAAATGTCCTTACCGCAGTGGTGGAGGGTTACGACCGCTATGCACAGGCGTTTTTCGGCCGGACGGCCATGGACGCTCCGGACATCGACGGCAAGATCTTTTTCACCTCTCCCAAGCCCCTGTCTATCGGCCAGTATGTAGGCGTGCGGGTGGACGAGGTGCTGGACTACGACCTGATGGGCGAAGCGGTGGAGTTTGACCGCTAGGCGCCACTATAATACAAGAAAGGCCTGACACAAGGATGAATTTACCCAATAAACTCAGTGTGCTTCGGGTGATATTAGTGCCATTTTTTGTGGCGCTTTTGCTGTTGGACTGGATTCCGTTCCACACAATGATCGCGCTGGCGGTCTTTATCGCAGCGTCAGTGACCGATGCCATCGACGGAAAATACGCCAGAAAACACAACATGGTCACCACCTTTGGAAAGTTTTTGGATCCGTTGGCGGATAAGGTGCTGGTAATTTCGGCCATGCTGTGTTTTGTGGATATGGGGCTTGTGTCTTCGGTGCCTGTCATCATCATCATCGCACGGGAGTTTTTAGTGACCTCCCTGCGGCTGGCTGCAGTGGAGACTGGCGAAGTGATCGCCGCCAGCACCATGGGTAAAATTAAGACCGCCTACACCATGGGAGCCCTGGTGGCAGTGCTGCTGCTGGAGTCCATCGCGGCGTTTGGGGTGTTCCCCGCCTGGCTGCACCTGCGGGCGGTCTATGAGATCCTCATGTGGATCGCGGCGGTTCTGACGGTGGCCTCGGGCGTGGAATACGTCTGGGTCAACCGCAAATGCATCAACGTCACCAAGTAGAAGGAGCAAAAGCAATATGGAGCCAAATATGCCTGTGCTTTCGGTGATTATGCCGGTGTACAACGGGGAGCAGATGATCGAGCAGGCGATAAACAGTGTGCTCCGTCAGGGCGTGGCGGAGCTGGAGATCATCGCGGTGGACGACGGATCGGCGGATCAGAGCGTGGCGGTTTTAACCCGTCTGGCCCGGGAGGATTCCAGGCTGCGGGTGCTGACCCAGAAAAACGCCGGGCCCTCCGCCGCCCGGAACCTGGGGATCGACGAGGCCCGAGGAGAATATCTCTACTTTATGGACTGTGACGACTGGATGGAGCCGGGAGTGCTGCCGGGTCTTGTCTCCCTGTGTCTGGAGCACCGGCCCGACCTGTTGGCCTTCGGCTACCAGAAGGATTTTGAACGGGGGGGGAGTGTCACCCACAGCAAATTTTACCGGGGCCGGCTCCAATGGGCAAAAACGCAGGAAGAGCTTAGCGCCCTGCTCCCGGAGCTTTTAAAGAACCGGTTGCAGGCGTATTTGTGGAACAAGTTATACCGCAGGGACTTTGTGGGGGACGAACGGTTTGACACTTCCGTCCGTCTGCACGAGGATGCGCTGTTTAACTTTGCCCTTTATCGGCGGATGGCCTCCATGACGGTCAGCGACGCGGTAGGATATCACTATATGCAGCGGGAGTCGGACAGTTTGGTCAAGCAGTTTCCCCGGCAGCGCCCCATCTGGATGGAACAGATGCTGGAAGAGCTGGCCGGCCTGTTCCGCCAGTATGGAGTGTGGGAGCAAAACCGGCAGCTTGTCTACCAGTCGGTGATGGATCACATCATCCTGTGCGTGCGCGCGGCCATTGCGCCCCGAAACGGATTGGCAAAGGCGGAACAGGCCCAGGTCATCCGGGAAATGCTCGGTCTGCCGATGATTCGGGAGGGGCTGAAGGGCCTGTCCAGACAGCCTTTGAAACGGGAGCTGATCCGAACGGTGCTGGCAACCCAAAGCCCGTTTTTGATCCGCACATTTTTTCACATCATATAACACCGTTGCAAAATCAGTCGCAATGTGCTACCATAAAGCATAGAATACATGGATATTGGATGCGTTATAAACGGGGAAGAGTAGCGTCCGGCCTCCGGGAACCAGAGAAAAACGCCATGGCTGAAAGCGTTTTACAACCGCAGGGCCGCCGTGAAGTGCGCTCCGTGAGCACGCGGGGGGAACCAGACTAGTATCTCCGCGCGCGTGGCCCGCGTTACAGGCCCAGTGGTAAAGCGATAAATCGAAGTGGAACCGCGGCAGAATGTCCGCCTTCGCAGCTGTCCGACGGGACTGCTTGCGGAGGTTTTTGTTTTTTATCATCATTAGCAGATGGTTCCCCTGTTTTGCATGGGGAATGAAGCTGCGTTTGCCATACTGTTTAGAAGGAGGAGTCGACAGCGTGTTTAAACGACTGCGAGCCGACATCCGGGCCATCAAAGAACGCGACCCCGCCGCCCGAAACGGCGTGGAAATTTTTCTGCTGTATTCAGGAGTGCACGCGTTGATCTGGTACCGGATCGCGCACTGGTTTTACAAGCATCGCCTGTTTTTCATTGCCCGGCTGCTATCCCAGCTGGCCCGGTTTTTCACCGGAATTGAAATTCACCCCGGAGCCACCATCGGGACGGGGCTGTTTATCGACCACGGCAGCGGAGTGGTGATCGGCGAGACCACCGAGATCGGCGACAACTGCACCATCTACCAGGGAGTAACCCTGGGAGGAACGGGCAAGGATAAAGGAAAACGCCATCCCACCCTGGGAAACAACGTCCTGATCGGGAGCGGCGCCAAAGTGTTGGGGCCTTTTAAAGTGGGGGATAACTCCCGCATCGCCGCCGGCGCCGTGGTGCTGGAAGAAGTGCCTCCCGATTCCACTGCGGTGGGCGTGCCCGCCCGGGTGGTCAAGCGGGACGGCGTGCGGGTCTGCCAGAACATGGATCAGATTCACGTCCCCGACCCGGTATCCCAGGAGCTTTGCAGAATGTCCATACAGATCGAAAAGCTAAAAGCCGAAATTCAATCGTTAAAGGAGCAGCATGCCGATGAAAATCTTTAATACTTTGGACCGTAAAAAAGAAGAATTTGTCCCCATTACGCCTGGGAAAGTCAAAATGTATGCCTGCGGGCCCACCGTTTACAATTTTATTCACATTGGCAACGCCCGCCCCATCTGCGTATTTGACACTCTGCGCCGGTATTTAGAATACAGGGGCTACGACGTAACCTTTGTGCAGAACTTCACCGATGTAGATGACAAGATCATTCGCAAGGCCAACGAGGAGGGCGTGCCCGCTCATGAGATCAGCGAACGGTTCATCGCTGAGTACAAAAAGGACGCCAAGGGCCTCAACGTTCGGGAGGCCACCGTCCATCCCAAGGTCACCGAGAATATGGACATCATTTTGGACATCATCCAGACGCTGGTGGATAAGGGCTACGCCTATGAATCAAACGGCGACGTGTACTTCCGGGCGGCAAAGTTTGACGAGTACGGCAAGCTTTCCCACATGCCCTTAGAGGAGTTGGAGGCCGGCGCGCGCATCGATGTGAGCGAGCAGAAGGAAGATCCCATGGACTTCGCCCTATGGAAAGCGGCAAAACCCGGCGAGCCCTACTGGGAGTCTCCCTGGGGAAAAGGGCGCCCCGGCTGGCATATCGAGTGCTCCGCCATGGCCAGAAACTACCTGGGGGACACCATCGATATCCACTGCGGAGGGCAGGACCTGATCTTTCCCCACCACGAAAATGAAATCGCCCAGAGCGAGTGCGCCACTGGGGTGCAGTTCGCCCGGTACTGGATGCACAACGGATACATCAACGTGGACAACCGCAAGATGAGCAAATCCCTCAACAACTTTTTCACCACCCGGGATGTGGCGGAAAAATACGGGTATGAGCCCATCCGGTTTTTGATGCTCCAGGCCCACTATCGCAGCCCCATCAACTACAGCGTTGAGGTCATCGAGCAGTGCAAGGCTGCTTTGGAGCGCCTGTACACCTGCCGGGACACAGTGGACCGGGTGATGGCAGTTCTCCCCGAGGGGGAGGCGGACGCTGCCGTGCGGGAGCTCTGTGACAAGCGCCGGGCCCAGTTTATTGAGGCGATGGAGGACGATTTGAACACGGCGGACGCCATCGCGGCGGTGTTCGATCTGGTCAAGGATATCAACACCCTGGCAAACGGCGATCCCGCCCAAACGGCGAAAGGGACGTTGGGGCTAATGCGGGATCTGTTTGACGAACTCACCGGCGTGCTGGGCCTTTGCTACAACCGGGAGCAGAAACAAGAGATCCCGGCGGAGGTCATGGAGCTGGTGGAACAGCGCCAGGCTGCCCGGAAGGCCAAGAACTTTGCCAAAGCGGACGCGCTGCGGGATCAGATCGCCCAGATGGGCTTTGTGGTAGAAGAAACCCGCCAGGGAACCAAGATTTCTAAAAAATAGGGTTTGTACGGCGAACGGGAACGGCCTTTCGGCCGGGACGGAAAAAGCAGGGGAGAGGGCCATAATGTTCGACAAGGTGTTGACGATTACAGTCAATCCGGCGCTGGACGCCACGCTGTGGCTGTCGGCGCTGGACTTCGACGAGCCGGTCAAGGCGACGCGGGAAACAGTGTGCGCAGGGGGAAAAGCCCTGAACGTGGCCCGGGTCCTCACGAGCCTTGGGATTCCCGCCCGGCTCACCGGCCTGGCGGGCCAGCAAAATATTTTGTCGCTGGAAAAGCTTTTGTTAAAGGATAAGGTGGACTTTGACCTGATCCCGGTGCGGGGAGCTGTGCGGGAAAACCTAACGCTGGTGCTCCCCGACGGGCGTGTACTCAAGGTCAACCGAATGGGCAGTCCGCCAGAACGCCGGGCGCTTTCGGAACTTAAATCCAAAATCCGCACCGTGCTGCGGGAACACACCGGCGTACTGGTGGTGTTTGCGGGAAGCCTTCCCCCAAGCATGACCAAAGAGGACTATAAGGAGATCATTCGGTATACCCAGAAGCTGGGGGCTCCCGTGGCGGTGGACACGCCGTTTTTCACCCAAGAGGATTATCAGCAGATCAAACCCTTTGCCATCAAGCCGAACCTGACCGAGTTAAAAACAGTGCTGAGCCGAAGTCTCCGGGGAGATGCGTCGGTTGAAAAAGCCGCTCGGGAGCTTTCCAAGGATGTGGAACATGTGCTGATCAGCTTGGGATGCAAGGGCCTTGTATACGCAAACAGGGAAAAATTGGTGCGGTTTTCCGTTCCCCAAGTAGAGGTGAAATCCACAGTGGGAGCGGGCGACACCACCTTGGCAGCGTTTTTGGCACAGCTATCCCGCAAGGGGGATCCGGTTGCCGCCGCCCGGTACGCCACGGCGGCGGGAACGGCCTCGGTGACTTTGGATGGAACCGGTGTAATCACCCGGGCGATGGTGGAAAAGATCCTTCCCAAGGTGTTGGAGCAGGGAAATAAGTAAACCGGTTTTGGAACAATTTTTAAACCCTATTCATGAATTTTTTCGCCGGCTGCGGTATACTGAATAGAGTCAAAACCAATGGGTTTTCAGAAAAAAGGAGGATGTTTTATGTTGGAGAAAAAAGTAGCGGAACTGCTCAATCAGCAGATCAACAAAGAGTTTTACTCCGCGTATCTGTATCTGGACTTTGCCAATTACTATGAGGCAAACGGCTTGCAGGGGTTTGCCAACTGGTATCAGGTCCAGGCCCAGGAGGAGCGGGATCACGCGATGCTGTTTTACCAGTATCTGCACAACAACAGCGAAGCGGTGACGCTTGAAGCCATCGACAAGCCGGATAAAACGTTCGATTCCCTGCTGGAACCTCTGCAAGAGGGTCTGGCTCACGAGCAGTACGTCACTTCGCTGATCCATGAGATCTATGCGCAGGCCAGCAGCGCGCACGATTTCCGCACCACCCAGTTCCTGGACTGGTTTGTCAAGGAGCAGGGGGAGGAAGAAAAAAACGCGGATGATCTGATTACGAAAATGAAGTTGTTCGGCAGCGACCCCAAGGGTCTGTATATGCTGGATGCAGAGCTGGCTGCGCGTACCTACGCCGCGCCTTCGCTGGTGCTGTAAACAAAGATGTTTGAAAATCCGGGAACTTTGGTTCCCGGATTTTTTGCTTAACAGCATATGAAAAAACGGCTTTTTGTTGACATTGCGTTTCTCCTGTGGTACAATATCATTAACGATAACATTAACGATAATGTTAATGTGGCATTTTCCAAGGCATTCACAATACTATGATGCAGGAGGAAACAGTATGAAACGTAGAGGAGGACGCGCAAAACAAATCTTGACTGCGCTGCTTGCGGCGGCTGTGGCGGGGTCGTCTTTGCTGACGCTGGCGCAGGCAGCAGAGCAAAAGCCCTACAATCAGGGCCTGTGGGCGGAATATTACAGCGGGGACAATTTTCAGATCTATGTGACGGGAAAAACGGAACAGATCCTGGATTTTCAGTGGACCGATTCCAACAAGCCCCTTCCGCAACTGGGGCTGGAACACTTTTCCGTGCGTTTTTCGGGTCGGATTTTCGCTCCGGAAACCGGGACGTATGACCTGAGTGTCAACATTGATGACGGGGCGAAGGTCTGGCTGGACGGAAATTTGGTGATGGAGGACAAAGGCCCGCATTATCCGGCGGTTTCTTATACCCAGGCGGTCATGGAAAAAGGCAGCTACCACGACCTTGTAGTGGAGTATTACAACGGGGAACTGGGGGGAACCGCTCAGCTTTCCTGGAAAACTCCTTCCGGAAAATCCGGGATTATCCCGAAAGAAAACCTGTATATGCCGGATCAGGCGGCGGTTGAATGGAAGGTCAGCGGCAAGCAAATCAGTGCTTCGGCCCGGATGCAGTGCGGGTCAAACGAAACCGCGGAGCTTGTGCTGGAACGGGTGGGGAAAACCGGCGAGGTTGAGCAGCATTTGACCGCCTCACGCACCGATGCAAATACAATGAGTTGGGAGTCTGAAAAAATGGCATATCAGGAAGGCGCTTCTTACAAGGCGTATGTCCTGGGGGAGGACGGGAAAACCCTCTTGTCCTCTGTGCAGGAAAAGCAATATGGAATAGATGGTATTTTGACGGTCAACTCCGATCAGACTGTGGGAGAAGTCAGCCCTCTTTTGTACGGAGCGTGCATGGAGGACGTCAATCACGAGCTATACGGCGGCATCTGGTCCCAGATGGTGTACGGCGAAAGCTTTGCGGAACCCGCTTCTACGATAGCGGTGCAGGCGTTTACCTCCTATGGCGGGACTTGGAATACCAAACAGGAAAACGGCGTCAACCAGATCACGGTGGACCGCTTGGACGGCACTGGCCCTAAGCTGATGATCGACGGCACCCAGTGCGAATCCGGCGTGGTTTCCGCCGATGTGCTGGTGGGCGGAGGCGAAGGCCCTGCGGGCTTTGTTGTTAAGGTCACCGACCCCAGAATCGGAGCAGACAATTTTAACGGTTACGAGGTGGGCCTGTTAAACAACGCGGTGCGCATCGGCGCCCACCGGTACAACTACACCGCAGTGGGGGACTATCCCTGCAACGCCCCGGCGGGCAGCTGGGCAAATCTGAAAGTCGCCATGACCAAAAACACCCTGACTGTGTACGTCAACGGGGAAAAGGCGGCGGAGTACACCGATCCCAATCCCTTGGTAAACGGCTCTGTTGGATTCCGGGCGTGGAACTGCTCCGCGCAGTTTCAAAACATCCGGTTCGGTGCGGACGAAGCGTCCATGAAAGAGATTGAGATCCCGGATTTCAGCCAAAACAAAGTGAGCGTCAGCGGTATGTGGGAAAGCGTGTTCCGGGGCGGAGCTCAGGGCGAGCTTTCTTTGACAAAAGAGAATCCCTATAAGGGAAGCCAGAGCCAGCGGATTGTGTACACCTCCGGCAAAGGCGCGGTGGGCGTCAACAACATGGGACTCAACCGCAAAGGCATGAACTTTGAAAAAGACAAGGCGTACGAGGGATATTTCTACGCCAGAAGCGATGAGGGCGCGCAGGTTTCTGTGGTACTGGAAAACGCAGACGGCTCCCGGCAGTATGCAAAACAGGCGGTTGCGGTTTCCGGCGGCGAGTGGAAAAAATATGCTTTCACCATCACGCCGAACGCCAAGGACGCGGCGGGCCGCATGACCCTGGAGCTTGAAAATCCCGGAACAGTGGATTTGGGCTACGTCTTTTTACAGCCCGGCGAATGGGGGCGGTACAAGGGCCTTCCCGTGCGCAAAGATGTGGGTGAAGCATTGGAAAACCAGCATTTAAGCGTGCTGCGATTCGGCGGATGCATGGCCAACGCCGAGGGTTACAAGTGGAAAAACATGCTGGGCGATCCGGAAACCCGGCCGGTTTACAAGGGCTGGTGGTATGAGTATTCCTCCTTCGGCTTTGGTATCGTGGAGTTTTTAAACCTGTGCGAGGCTTTAGGCGTAGTGGGAATCCCGGACTTTAACGGCCACGAGTCCGCACAGGACATGGCGGATTTTATCGACTTTGCCACTGGCACCGACAAGAACAATCCATGGGTGCAAAAACGGATTGAAATGGGCCATCCCGAGCCCTACAAGCTGCCGTACCTGCAATACGGCAACGAGGAAAAGGTCAACCTGGACTTTGCCGGCCGCTTTAACGCCGCCGCCAAAGCCATCTGGGAAAAGGACGACGACATTATCCTGGTGGTGGGCGATTTTGCTTACCAGCAGCCCATCGGGGACCCCTACAACTTTACCGGAGCGGATTCCGGCATCACCTCGCTGGAGGGGCAAAAGGCGATCCTGGACCAGGCGGTGAAATATGACCGGGAGGTCTGGTTCGACGTCCACGTCTTTACAGAGACCCAGGGAAATTCCCACCACTATTTCGAAGCGCTGACAAGCTTTTATTATCAGCTCAAGCAGATCTGCCCCGACGCCAAGGTAAAGCTTCCGATCTTTGAGTTTAACGCCAACACCCACGACGTGGAGCGCGCCCTGGAAAACGCCTACGGCACCGCCGTGTGTGAGCGGCTCAGCGAGATTTTCCCCATTGTCTGCTCCGCCAATAGTCTGCAGGTGGACGGCCACAACGACAATGCCTGGAACCAGGGCCTAGTCTTTATGGACAACGACAGCGCATGGATGCAGCCTCCCGGATATGTGACGGGGATGTTTTACGACGCGTACCAGCCCAATTTGGTGGAGGCAAGGCTCACCCCTTGGGATCAAAACCTGTCGGTGACGGCCACTGCCAGCGACGACGGCAAAACGGTTGTCCTCAAGTTTGTCAATCAAAATAAATCCTCCAAAAACGTGCAGGTGGATCTTGGGGAGTTTACCGGCAATCAAAACAGCGGGACGGTTCGTGTCTTAAAAGGCGCCGCTAAGGCAGTGAACACGGCGGACAACAAACAGGCGGTGGTTCCCACCTCCCAAACACTGGAAAACCCTGTGCAAAATGGGAAAATGACCATCAAACTGGATGCGTACTCCCTGACGGTGCTGGAGCTGACCGCCCAGTCCGATCCAGAGCCGCCTGTTTCCTCAGAGGAACAAAGCAGCTCCGAACCCGGAAGCGAATCGGATGGTTCCAGCGCGCCGGAATCCAGCAAGCCTGAATCCTCCAGCGATGAAAGCGTTCCCCCCCAGCCGGAAAGCTCCACGGCCGGCGAAAACAGTCAGAGCAGCACCCCGGACGGGCAGGAGCCGGCAGAGGAGCATTCCTCCCGCGGGGAACAAAGCCATCCGGAGGAGCAAAAACCCGCCAATCCCACCACTGGAGGAATCTTCTGCGGGGGCGCTTTGCTCACCTTGGCAGCCGCATCCTGTGCATTCGCTGTTTACAAAAAGCGCAAAGCGTAGTAGGATAAAAGTAGCAATTCCGATCCAAGCAGGGAAGATCGCTTGGATCGGAAAATCTACAGGAACCTGCTCACGGAGCGGAGAAAAGGGTGCGGCATGAGCAACAAAAAAAGCGTAACACTCAGGGACATCGCGGAAAAGACAGGCGTTTCGATCAATACGGTTTCCCACGCGCTGAAGGACAAACCGGATATTTCCGTGAAAACCAGAGAGCGGATCAAACAGGTCGCCCAGGAGATGGGCTATATCGGCAACGCCTCGGCGAGCTTTTTGCGCTCGGGGATCAGCAAGACCATTGCCATTATTTTAGGGGATATTTCCAACCCGCATTTTTCCATCATGGTCCGGGAAATCGAGACGTTTATCCGTGAATTCGGCTACACCACTTTTATTCTGAACACCGAGGAAAACGAGCAAAATGAGCGGCAGGCGATTGTGTCCGCCGTGCAGAAAAATGTGGACGGCATCCTGTGGTGCCCCGTCCAGCAAAGCGAGGACAATCTCCGCTTTATCCGCAAAACCGGCGTCCCCTTTGTGTTGATCGGCCGGCGGTTTCCAAACCGAAACGTGGACTATGTGGTCTGCGACGACGCCAACGGCGGTTTTGTGGCGGCGGATTATTTAATTCAGCAGGGGCATCGGGAAATCCTGTTTTTAAACGGCCCCATGCATGTTTCCAGTGCTCAGGAACGACTGCTGGGCTATCAGGGAGCGTATGCCAAGCACGGCCTCGACAATCCGGAGCGGCTTGTTTACAGCGGCTGCGCCAGGGCAGGGGAGGCCAGCATTTTGCTGGAAAAGGCGCTGGGGGATAACCTGTCCGCCACAGCGGTGCTGGCCTTCAGCGATCTGATTGCCTGGGAGGCGATTTTGACCCTCAACCGGATGGGACTGCGGGTGCCCGAGGATATTTCGGTGGTGGGGTTTGACAACATCCAGTCCCAGTTTTTGTTTCCGGTTCTGTTGACCAGCGTAAGCTCTTCCAAAAGCGCCATGGCCAAAGCCGCTGCTCAGCTGCTTCTAAACCGGATTGAAGATAAGGGCGGAGACCCCCAGCATATTGTCATACCAACAAAACTAATCATCAGGGAATCGGTTCGCCGGTTATAGCGGAACCGAATCTGCGAATGGAGTGTCAGCAAGCATGGATGCACGCGTACAACAGCTTCGGCAAATGATTTTAAAGAAGGCCCACGATCAATACCGAGTGAACATAGAACGTTCCGCCAAAGAATATGCAACGCTCAATCTGTCGGATGTGGAGCGGGCCTGCCGCCGTCTGTGCGCCATGCTGGAAGCTGAAACTCCCGTGGTGTTCCCAGAAGAACGCATCTGCTATACCCGTACCGTGAAAAACCTGTTTCCTCTGTATACCGATGAGGAGTGGGAGGTGCGCTCCAAGCCTTTTGTGTGGGGCGTGGGAAACATCTGCCCGGATTATGCCACCACCATCGGCATGGGGCTTAATGCCCAGCGGGAGCGGTGTGCCCAAAAGCTGAAAACCGCGGATGAAAAGCAGCGGGAATTTCTCTCCTGCCTGATCCGGGATATCGACGCGGTACTGGATTTAGCCCGCCGCTATCGGGAGGAAGCCCTGCGCGTGGGAAACCAAATCGTCGCCGACACCCTGACGCGGGTCCCCGCCCAAGGGGCCAGAACGTTTTTGGAGGCCCTGCAGTTTTTCCGTATCCTTCATTTCACCCTGTGGTGCGAGGGGGAAAATCACAATGGCATCGGCCGGTTTGACCAGTACATGTACCCCTATTGGAAGCGGGACATCGAAAACGGCGTTTTGACCGAGGAGGAAGCCTTTTCCCTGCTGGAGGAATTCTTTTTGACCTTCAATCGGGATAACGACCTGTACCCTGGAGTGCAGAAGGGAGACAACGGCCAGAGCATGATGCTCGGCGGGGTGGACCGGGACGGAAAGCCCGCGTTTAACGAGCTGTCCTCCCTGTGCCTGCGGGCCTCCCGGGAGCTTTTGCTCATCGACCCCAAGATCAACATCCGGGTGGATAAAAACACCCCGGCCTCGGTGTTCTATGAAGGGACGCTTCTCACCAAGCAAGGGCTGGGATTCCCTCAGTACTCCAATGACGACGTGGTGATCCCAGGACTTGTAAAGCTGGGATACAGTTTGGAGGACGCCCGGGATTACACAGTGGCCGCCTGCTGGGAGTTTATCATCCCCCAGTACGGCATGGAAATTCCCAACATCGACGCGTTCAGCTTTCCCGACGCGGTGGATGAGTGCGTGAAGATGCTGGACTCCTTCGACAGCTACGAGGCGTTTTTGGAGGCGCTCAAAGCCCGGATGCAGATTCAGTGCGACCGCCTGGTGGAGCATGCCAATACAATGACGCTTTTGCCGGCTCCCTTTGTGTCCATGATGATGGATGACTGCGTGGAGCGGGGAGAGGATATCTCCGCCGGGGCGCGGTACAACAACTACGGGCTCCACGGCGTGGGGCTTTCTGCGGCGGTGGACGCGGTGGAGTCCATCCGGCTGCACGTGTTTGAAAAACGAGATGTCTCCCCCCAGGAGATGATGGACGCGGTGGAGACCGATTTTGCCGGCCGGCCGGAGCTTTTGCACTTGCTGCGGTATGAAACCCCGAAGTTTGGGGACGGTGATCCCGAGGTGGACGAAATCGCCAGCCTGTTGGCCGGGCGGTTTGCGGACTGCCTGGAGGGGAAGAAAAACAACCGCGGCGGTATTTACCGGGCGGGCACCGGATCCGCCATGTACTATCTGTGGTACGGGGATCACAGTAGAGCCACTCCCGGCGGGCACCGCAAAGGGGAACCTTGGGGGGCCAACTATGCGCCGGAGCTTTCGGTGCGCAGCAAGGGGCCGCTGTCGGTGATCCAGTCGTTTACTGCGCCTGACCTGATGCGGATAATCAACGGCGGGCCGCTGACCATGGAGTTTCACGACAGCGTGTTCCGGGACGAGGAAAGCATCTGGAAGGTGGCGCGTCTGGTGCAGGCGTTTGTACTGCGGGGTGGACACCAGATGCAGCTCAACTCGGTGAACCGGGAGGTTTTGCTGGATGCTCAGAAGCATCCGGAAAACTATCAGAACTTAATTGTGCGGGTCTGGGGCTGGAGCGCGTATTTTGTCCAGTTGGATAAGACCTATCAGGATCACGTGATCGCCCGGCAGGAATTTCAGGTGTAAGAAAGCAGTTTACTGATTTAAAAAGCCTTTGCCGTACTGGCGGCAAAGGCTTTTTGTGAAATTCATCCATCAAAAGGGGAGCTGTTTATGCAGGGGACCATCTTTGACATCAAGGAGTTCACTGTCCACGACGGACCGGGGATCCGCTCGACCATCTTTCTGAAGGGCTGCCCCCTGCGGTGTATCTGGTGCCATAACCCGGAGGGGCTGTCATCGGCGCCCCAGCTAATGATTACCCAGAACGGATGCACCGGCTGCGGACTGTGCCGGAAGCCCTGCGATCATCCCCGATGCCAGGGCCTTGGCCGGTGCGCGTTTCGATGCCCGCAGGGACTTGTCAAGATCGCAGGGGAGAGGGTGGAGGCCAAGGATTTGGCAGACCGAATGCTCCGGCAGCGGGAATTTTTTGAAAGCTCCGGTGGGGGAGTGACCATCTCCGGCGGGGAGCCGCTGTTTCAGCCCGCCTTTTTAATGGAGCTGTTGGAGCGGCTGGCTCCCCTGCACCGGCTGATCGAAACCTCGGGGTACGCGCCGGAGGAGGTATTCCGCCAGGCGGCAGAGCGCTGCGAGCATGTATTTTTGGACATCAAGCACCCGGATGATGCGGTTCATCGCCGGGTGACCGGTGTGTCCAACAAACAAATTTTAAAAAACCTTTCCTACCTGAAGCAAAGCGGCCTCCCCTATACCATTCGAATTCCCTTGATTCCGGGAATCAACGACGATCCGGCGGTGATCCGGCAGATCGCCGGGCTGTTAAAGGGCGAGCGGGGCGCGCTCCAGCGGGTGGAGTTCATGCCCTACAACCCTTTTGCCCCCGCCAAATATGAAATGACAGGCATGCCCTTTGCCTATAAAAAGCCTCGGGACAACGATTTGGATTCCCTGCCGCTGGAGGAATTCCATGCGCTGGGGATTCAAACGAAAGTGCTTTAAAAAAGCGATCAACACAATGGATCCCTGTTTGGATATTACAAAAAAGGAAAGAACCCTGTGAAATTTTTCACAGGGTTCTTTCCTTTATAAATGCTTTTTGCTATTTCCGTTTTTTCGCGTAGACAAGGCACCCGCCCGCGGAAGCGATCAGCAGGACGCCCAGCCCCCACATAGCGGGAGCGGAGGTTTGCGGATTGCTGCCGTCCGGATTGCCGGATCCGTTTGTACCGGGATCTTCCGTGCTGGTGCTGCCAGCCGGATTGTCGGAAGAAATGTTGTCATCCGGTTCGGAGGAATCCTGATCGCCGGGCGTCTCGGGCTTAGAGGAATCCTGCTCCGAAGAACTGTCTTCCTCCGGTTTGGAGGGAGTGCTGGGAGTGGAGCTTTCGCCCTGCTCCAGTTTTTGGATGGCTTTGACAAGGTCCGCCAGCTTGGTTGTCAGTTCGGTCCCGATCAAAGCTTTTTGCTCGTCGGTCATGGCTTCCAGTTCCTGGGCGGCTTTTTCCACCGCAGCTTTATGCTCCAAAGTGACTTTGTCTGCGGATGGCAGGTCAGAAATCGTCTGTTTTAGGGTTTCGGCCTGGGCCTTTTGCGCTTTGGCCTGGGCGGCCAGCTTTAAAAGCGTTTCCTTCTGAGCTTTGTACTCCTGCGCCCGGTCCTCCGGCAGGGAGTCGATATCCCGCAGCAGGGCGTCGATCTGATCCGCCTGGCCGATCAGGCTGTCGGTCTGTTTTTCCATCTGCGCAGTCAGCCCTTTGATGTTCTGGGCGAGATCCACAATAAACTGGGCGTTGGAAACCCATTTGCCATTTACAAAATCCCGTCCACGCACCAAAACTTTGTCGGTGTACACTTCTACATAATAGCCCTGGCTGCCCTCTTTGCCCACTTCCTCATCGGTCCAGAGGTATCCCACAGAAGCGTCGTTAAACATGTTGGCATCCACGCCGTTGCCGGCGTACATGGGACTTTTGGAATCCAGTTCCCAGTGGGTGTGTCCGGTAATAAAGATGGTCTGGGGATACTGCTTGAAGATCTCCCGCAGTTCCTTGTCCTGATACACGCCGTCCCAGTTCTGACCGGGGAGAGTTCCGGAAACCGTATTGTACAGCGGCTGATGCAGGAACACAAAGACAGGGTTCATACCATCCGACGCTTTTTTGAGCTCAGCTTTCAAAAAGTCTAGCTGGTCTTTGTTGAGCTGCGCGTGGCAGTCGGCGGGCTCCACGATCTGGGATCCCAGCATAATAAAGGTAGCATCGCCGATTTTTTTAGAGTAGTAGGTGCTGGGAGCATTGGTGCCCTCCAGAAAATCGTTGATCTCTTTTTCGTAGTTCGATCCCTTTAAGTCGTGGTTGCCAGGGGTGCAGTAGATATAGGGAATGCCGTCAAAGCTGTTGACGATGTCGTTATACTGCTTATACTGGGCGATGTCGCCGGTGTCCGCTACGTCGCCGGAGTTAATGATGGCAATGCTGTCCGGGTCATTTTTCTCAATATCCGCCAGAGCCATCCGCAGGTGCTGGTTGTGAAGGTGGTTGGCATCAGACTGAATATGCGTGTCGGAAAACGCCTGGAAGGAATAAAGCGGTTTTTCCTCCACTGCGGCGCATCCCTTGGGAAGCTCGGTATACACCGACTGGGGGGACTGCGTGCGTCCGTCGTACACTGCGAAGGCATAGAGACGGGTGGCTCCATAGGGAATCATGGTGTTGTCGTTTAACTTGTGGGTGACAGCGCCGTTTCCGGCTTTGACGGGGATCTCGGAGTATTCCTCAAACACGCCGGAGTCATCGCCCCAGTACAGCCGGTAGCCGGTCAGGCCGGCGGTTTGATCGCCGGGGGTGACGGTTACCGTTCCGTCCGCGTATCCCTGGCGGGCGGCGGTGCGGTTGTATTCCACTTTTTTAGGAGCGTAGCACTGTGAAGGATCCCGGTCTTTTAAGGTAAAGGTACAGGTGGCCACAATGTTATAGGCGCCGTCCGCAAACAGATAGACGTAGTAATCTCCCACCGGAAGCTGATCGATGGTGGTGGTGCCGTCAGCCTGCTTTAGGTCGGTGGAGCCGTTTGGCTGGCCGATCTGACGGGTGTATTTCCACACCAGCGACGGATTGTCCGCTCCAGGGGTTTTCCGGTCGGCGGGATAAATGCCGATCCAGGCGTCGTTGTGGGTACTGCCCGTGTAAGAGATCACCGGCCGTTCGCCTTCCTCGTAAACCGCCTTGTCGGTGGAAATGGAAGGGCCGGACTGCTTGATGACAAAGGAGGTTTTTGCCAGGATATCATATCCGTCGTTTTTCAACAGGTACATGTCATAGTTTCCAGGAGCCAGATCCTTGACGTCCCCCCGGTCGGTGTCCTTAAAATCCATGGTGCCGTCCGGCTGACCTGTTTTCGAGGTGTACTCGTAGACAATGGATTCAGGGCCGCCGGGCTGATCCCCCTGCTTGTAGATGGCAATCCAGTCCTTGCCGCTGGCGCCGGTGTAATCGGCCTTAATTTCTTCCCCCTGGATAAATTCTGTTTTTGCAAGGCGCAGGGTAGGGGCGTCGGCCGCAGAGGGAAACACGGCTGAGGCGCATAAAATCCCCATCGACAGCGCCGCGGCGGCAAACCGCCGCCAGATGTGCTTACCATTCATAACCATTCCATCCTCCTATTGGGTTGATTCTACGGTCAATATACCACAGGGGAATTGGAAATTCAAGGATTTTATTTGATTTGTTTTGATTTTTGTGGAAATGCACACAGCAGTTGCCGCTTATTTATGGAGAATGGCGATTTTCTCTTTTATAAAACGAGCTTCGGTTTCCGGCGAAAGCTTGGAGTCGGTGACAATTGCCTTTACTTCCTGCAAAGAGCAGACCCGAATTAAAGAGGTGTGGTCGAATTTGCTGCTGTCGGCCAGCACATAGTTGACCGAGGAATTTTGCATAATCTTTTTTTTGATGGTGATTTCATCAATGCCGAAATCGGTCATCCCGCCGTCCAGCGAGATGCCGCTCATGCTGATAAACCCTACATCTGCATGGAGCGCGGACATGTTTTCCTCTGCCATCGGCCCGATGATCGACTGCTCTCCATACCGGCAGACGCCGCCGGGAATCAGAATGGTAAATCCCTGCTTTTGAGACAGCTCATTGATGACAGGAAGATAGTTGGTAATGACCGTCAGCGACTGAAAGTGTTTTTTCAGAGCGATGGCGGCGGCGTGATTGGTGGTACTGGCGTCCATGGCGATCACCTGGCCCTCCCGCACCAGGCGGCAGGCGGTTTCGCCCAGCTCCAGCTTTTCCTGCCAAAAGCGAACCTGGCGCTCCTCTCGCTGGGTGGTTTCGGCTGTAGGCGAGGCTTTGACCGCGCCGCCGTGAATTCGCCGCAGCAGGTGCTGATCCTCCAGATATTTTAAGTCCCGGCGGATGGTTTCGATGGACACGTCAAACCGGGCGGACAGGTCGTTTACCTTGACAACATCTTCCTGCCGAAGCAAGTCCAGAATGGTTTGATAGCGCTGTTCGGTTAAAAAAGCCATGAAGATACTCCTTTGACTGCAATAAAATCCACAAAAATCCAAATAGTATCGTCATTATAGCATGCGCCGGAAAAAAGGTCAACGCTGACAGGCAGGAAAAAACTTGGCTCAATACGCAAAAAGGCCGGTGTGGATTGTACCACACCGGCCGAAAGCCATAGGGATCGGAGCGGGGCTACTTGGCGCGGATCACTGCCAGGGCGCGTTTTCCAAGCTCCTGGAACCGTTGTTCCACCAGCGCCCGGGGATAGGAGACCCTGCCGTTCGAGCGGTAAGGGTCGTTGAAATAATACTGCGTTTCGCTGTATCCGGTCAGCACCAGGCAGTGCTCCGGCCGGGTCCAGGTGAATGTCTGGCCGGTTTCCTCCACTGTCCAGACGGAGCCGGAAGAGGACGGCTGCATGTCAATGGTGGCCCAGATCAGCACTGGAACCGACTGGTCCAGATAGTCCTTCGCCAACTTAGAAAGGGAGCTCCCCGTCCGGTCCTGCACCTGATACCGGCTGTCCAGCAGGCTTTCCAGGGCGGTTTTTAAAACGGGCGGGTAACAACCGTATCCATAGGGTGTGCGTGGGTCGCCCACAAACGCCCTGTCCGGATGGGGGCCGGACAGGGCGCCGTCCTCACCGGCGGCCAAACGCTGCACCGGCGTGTGGGCCACCATCTGCTCGGGGGTGACGCTGACGCCGTAATAGTCGAGCACCATCATAGCGCTGACCAGCTCGCACCCAGTGGGAAGGGTGTTCTCCTGCGACCGATAGGGGACGTTTAACAGAACGTCAGCGCTGTCCGAATCCAAAGCGGATGACTCCGACGAGGGTTTCGAGCTTCCGGCAGTTTCCAGCGGGATTAGAAACAGGCACCCTGCGGCCAGCAGCACCAGCGTAATCAGTACAACACAAGTTTTTCCCATGTTCGTTCCTCCTTTTGACGGTATAACCAGTATCCGTCAAAAGGCCGCAGGAAGTATTCATGGAGTTGTCAGGAAGTTGTAAAAACGTTATTCATCCTGCAAATGGAAGCCGCAAAACTGATTGGAGGACTGATCGTAGATCAGAAAACGCCGAATGCCATTTAACGACCCCAAGGAAATTAACAGCTCATGGCTGCCAAACTGAATGGGAGCTTGCGGCAGATATCCTTCTGTTTCACCGGCGGCATAATCCTCAAAGGCCAGCAGCAGCTTTTTCTGGCCGTAAGCACTCGCCAGTTCCAGAAGCATATACACATACTTGTCAATATGGCCTGCGTCCAGACCGTATTCGGGAAGGTCAGCCTCTTCGGCCAGGCCGCTTCCATTGCTTTCTGCATCACCGGCAGACGCGTTTTGATAGGGATACAGGGAAAACACTTGGCCGTCCGAATCCACCGCCGCCCGAAAGGAGTAGTCCCTGTACATACTGAAGGAAAACGTGGAGCTGTCCAGCATGTCATATTGCCGGGGAGTTCCCTCCGCGTCCTGGACGGTGACCCGGCGGAACGCATTGAGAATCTGTTGCAGCCATCGGGAGCCGTCGTCGGCGAAGCCGTATTCCATGTCGCTCACTGCGGGATTGACAATCAGGTTGGCGATAAAATGGGGAACCTGGCTGTCATAAAGCAAGGAACGTTCTTTTTCAGTCAATGCAGGAGAGGTATTTAAATTGGCTGTGTTCCAGGGATAGAGTGAAAAGAGCTCAGACGGTGTAAAGATGTAGGTTTGATTTTGCAGTTCATCTGCGTTGCGCTCGATGACTTCCCCGGAGGGGGACGAAAAAAGAGTTAGGGATAAAAAATCAACCGCCGTGCCGGACAGTAAAATCAGGGCCGCGCAGAACATGGTCATCCCAATTCCGGGATGACGGGTGGTTCGCTTCATGCCGTCGTTTCACCTCCTTGAAACTCGATTGCAACGCAGGTGCCGCCGCCCACCCGGCTGTGGATGGTCAGGCGCGCGCCATGGAGCTGGGCGATCCGCGCGCACAGCGCAAGCCCCAGCCCAGCCCCGCCCGACTTGCGGGACCGTGCCTTGTCCACCATGAAGAAGGGTTCGGTGATCTGAGAGATCTTATCCGGTGGGATGCCGATGCCTTGGTCGGCCACCGCGACCACCGGCAGGCCATCCCGCAATAGGGCGGAAAGCGTTACCTCCTGACCGGGGCGGGAGGCCTTGGCCGCGTTGTCCAACAGATTTACGAGCATCGACTGGAACAGCTCGGGGTCCACCGCCAGGGAAAACTCCTCGCTTTGTACGGCGAGGGCGATTCCCCGGGACTCGTACAGGGGCAGGATGGCGGAAGCCGCTTTTTTCAGCAGCTCCCGGACGGGGAGCACCGTACGGTTTTCCTCGGCAAACGCGTCCATGGAGATCAGCTCCATCAGCTTGCCGGACAGCGCCTGCAGGCGCTTTGCTTCCTCCACGATCATCCCGCTGTAATCCCGGCGTTTGTCCTCCGGCAGATCCTGGGTGATACGCAGCATGTCTGCATACCCTAAAATCGTGGTCAGGGGCGTTTTCATCTCGTGGGTCAGGTTGTCGATAAACAGCTTCCGGTTTTGTGCAACCTGCTCCAGCGAACAGACCTTTTCTTGAATTGAGGCGGCCATCCGGTTCATGTTTTCCGACAGTTCTCCCAGTTCATCCCGGCGTTTTACGGGCAGCCGGCGGCGGTATTCCCCCCGGGCGATCTGTTTGACTTCCCGGTTCATCCGCGTAAGGGGAGACCACAGCTTTTGGATCACCAGAGCCAGCAGGATGGCGATCCCCACGGCGCTGGCCGCCGCGATGACTAAAAGCCGGATGGTCTGCTGCCGGTGCAGGACGTACACCGCCGTAATGTCGGTGCTGGAGATCAGATCATAGCTGTCATTTTGAATTTGCTCTTTGGAATAGACCAGCAGCAGGGTCTTGCCGTCCTGGGCGTGCTGGGTCAGCCGGTAGCGGCCGCTGTTTGCGTTCTGAGGGATCAGGGCTTTTTCGGCCTTTGCCTCAGCGGAACGGTAGCTGTAGATCCGGTTTCCGCTTTGATAAATCGAAACCCCGGCCTGGGACTGGCCGCCCAGGGCGGACTGAAACACGTTGGCGAGTTCCTGCCGGCTTAAACTCTGCTTGTTCTGCCGGAGCTGTTCGTACAACACGGTGTTCTGCACCGATGACGCCAGATAGGCGTGGGTGCGCCCGGCGGTGTCTTCTTCCCTGGAAATCATGTTGGACAGACTGCTGTCGATCAAAAAGGCGCAGGCGGCGGAAAGGGAGCAGATCACCAGCGCCAGGGTGACCAGATAGATTTTCTGCCACAGCCGCAGCCCCTGCCGTTTCATAGGGAGCCCTCCGCCCGCAGCCGGTATCCCAGCCGTGGGATGGTGATGAGGTCGTCTTGAAGCCCGCATTTTTTGCGCAGTTGCTGCACATGGGTGTCTACGGTGCGGGTCTGCCCTTCAAAACCGTAGCCCCACACGGCGCAGAGCAGCCGTTCTCTGGTCAGGGCGATGGTCTGGTTTTGTATAAAAAACGCCAACAGGTCAAACTCCTTGGGGGTCAGCAAGACCGGCTGCTCTCCGATGTGGGCGGTATGCTGGGTGAGGTTCAGGGTGATGTCCCGGTATGTGAGCACGGAGTCCAGCCGGTGAAACCGGCGCAGCACCACCTCGATCCGGGCCAAAAGCTCCACCACCTCAAAGGGCTTGACGATGTAATCCTCCGCCCCCAGGCGCAGGCCCTTGACCTTGTCCGCCACATCCTGGCGGGCGGTGAGGAAGATCACCGGCACGCCTGCGTTTTTGATGTTTGTAAGGACGGAAAAGCCGTCGATCCCCGGCAGCATCACATCCAGCAGGATCAAATCGTACTCCCCGCTCAAAGCTGTGCTGACCGCCCCGGTCCCATCGGAGCAGATCTCGCTTTGATATCCGCCGAGGGACAGGGCTTCGCGGATCATCTGAGCGATGGGCGCGTCGTCCTCCACAATTAATATGTTCGGCATCCTAGACCGCCTTTCTGTAAAGGGATAGTTTCATCATACCAGATCGGCCGGAAAATTTCCACCGCCGGCACAAGGCAGAAATGTTTGCTATTTTTTGCGCTTTCCCGTATAATAAAAGTAAGTTTTTACAGGATAACTGGTAGACAAACCAGTTGCCTGCCAGACGTCATCTTGTTATCACATGGGAGGTAGCGAATGAAACGGAATTTTGGCGCGCTTTTGTTTGGAATCCTGCTGCTGATCTTAGGCGGTGCATATCTGGGATCGGCGTTCGGGCTGTGGCCTATGACGATTTTTGTGGACGGCTGGTGGGCGCTGGCGCTGGTGATCTTTGCGGTGTATCTCATGCTGACTAGCCGCCCCAACTGGTTGAATGTGGGGATGTTTTTGCTGGGCGTGTTTTTCTTTATCCGGGAACAGTCCTGGACGGCGCGCATCGACGACAAGGCGCTGTTTGCCGGGATGGCTTTGCTGTATCTGGGCGTGATGCTGATCGTCCACTTTGTTCGCAAGCCGAAGTACAGCCAGCCTGGGAATCCCCCGAAATTTGCCTTTCAAGGCCAGCCGGATTTCAGCGATTATCCGGAGTACACCGCGGTGCTCAGCGGGCTGGAGCAGCGCAACTGCTGCAAGGACTTTAAAGGCGCGAAAATTACTGCCGTGCTGGGGGGCATCGACCTGGATCTGTCCGATGTTTCGGTCTCCCAGGACGTGACGGTTTACGTTACTTGTGTGCTGGGTGGAGCGGATATCCGGGCGCCGAAAAACTGCCGGATCGTGATGCGTTCCCAAAATTTCCTGGGAGGCAGCGACAACAAGGCCCAGTCCCTTCCCATGGACGCGGTGGCTCCGCTGGTGACCTTTGTGTGCACCTCGGTGCTGGGGGGAACGGATATCCTTTGAGAAACGTCTTAGCAAAGGCCTGCTGAAAAGATCACCGTTGGAAAGGCGCTGTCGTCATCAGCGCCTTTCCGGCTGTGGGCAGGGCGGGAGCGGATCTCCTCAAAACGACGGCCCCCGGCGCTCCCTTGACTTTTCAGGGGAGAGCCGATACAATGAATAGATATTGTACCGGCGTGTTTTAAAAACACCTAGATGTTGGTTTACAAACAAGATGGAGGAACTTTTTCATGGCAAAGAAAACCGGAAAAGAATACGGCAACGAAAGCATTTCAATGCTCAAGGGCGCGGACCGGGTCCGAAAGCGCCCGGCGGTTATTTTCGGCTCCGACGGGCTGGAGGGCTGCGAGCATTCGGTGTTTGAGATTCTTTCCAACTCCATCGACGAAGCCAGGGAGGGATACGGCTCCCGGATCGTGTTGACCCAGTACGCCGATCACTCCATCCAGGTGGAGGACTTCGGCCGGGGCATTCCGGTGGATTTTAACCCAAAGGAGCAGCGGTATAACTGGGAGCTCGTGTTCTGCGAGCTGTACGCCGGGGGAAAATACGGCAACAACGAGGGAGAAAGCTACGAGTTCTCCCTGGGGCTCAACGGCCTGGGACTTTGTGCCACCCAGTACGCCTCCGAGTACATGGATGTGGAGATCCACAACGGCGAGCACAAGTATACCCTGCGCTTTGAAAAGGGCGAAAACGTAGGGGGGCTTCACAAGGAGGAAAGCTCCCGCCGGCAGACCGGCACCAAAATCAAATGGAAGCCCGACCTGGACGTGTTCACCGACATCGCCATTCCGGACGAGTACTTTGCCGACGTGCTCAAACGGCAGGCGGTGGTCAACAAGGGGCTGGTATTCGAGTACCGCCGGCAGAACGGGAGCTCCTTTGACAAGCAGGAGTTCTGTTATCAGGACGGTATCACCGACTATGTGAAAGAGCTGGTGGGCGACCAGGCGATGACCACCGTCCAGTACTGGGAGTGCGAGCGCCGGGGCCGGGACCGGGAGGACAAGCCCGAGTACAAGGTCAAGCTGTCGGTTGCCATGGCGTTTTCCAACCGGGTCAAGCAGCAGGAATACTATCATAACTCCAGCTTTCTGGAGCACGGCGGCTCCCCGGAGCGGGCGGTGCGCCAGGCATTTGTCTCGATGATTGATTCCTACCTCAAACAGAATAACAAGTACCTGAAAAACGAGGGGAAAATCGCCTTTGTGGACATCGAGGACTGCCTGGTGCTGGTGTCGTCCAGCTTTTCCACCCAGACCTCCTATGAAAACCAGACCAAAAAGGCCATCACCAACAAGTTTGTGTACGAGGCCATGACCGATTTCCTCAAGCACCAGCTGGAAATCTACTTCATCGAAAACCCCGACGAGGCCACCCGTATCTGCGAGCAGGTGCTGGTCAACAAGCGCAGCCGGGAAAATGCAGAGAAAACCCGGCTCAATTTGAAAAAGAAGCTGGCTGGTTCCATCGACATCTCCAACCGGGTGCAGAAATTTGTAGACTGCCGCACCAAGGACCTTTCCCGCCGGGAAATCTACATCGTGGAGGGCGACTCCGCCCTGGGCGCCTGTAAGCTGGGCCGGGACGCGGAGTTCCAGGCCATTATCCCTGTGCGGGGCAAGATCTTAAACTGCCTGAAGGCGGAGTACGACAAGATCTTTAAAAACGAAATCATCACCGACATTATCAAGGTGCTGGGCTGCGGCGTAGAGGTCAAAAGCAAGGCAAACAAGGACCTTTCCTCCTTTGACCTGTCCGGCCTGCGCTGGAACAAGGTGGTCATCTGCACCGATGCGGACGTGGACGGCTTCCAGATCCGGACGCTGATTTTGACCATGCTGTACCGGCTGACTCCCACCCTGATCGAGGAAGGATACGTCTATATTGCGGAATCTCCGCTGTTCGAGATCAACACCAAGGACGGCACCTATTTCGCCTATACGGAAAAGGAAAAACAGGATATTTTAGAGCGCCTGGGGAAAACAAAATACACCATCCAGCGCTCCAAAGGTCTGGGTGAAAACGAGCCGGACATGATGTGGATGACCACCATGAATCCCGAGACCAGACGGCTCATCAAGGTTTCCCCCGACGAGGCGGAAGCCACCTCCCGGATGTTCGACATGCTGCTGGGGGACGACTTGCAGGGCCGTAAGGACTACATTTCGGAGTACGGCTACGAATACCTGGAGCTGGCGGACATCAGTTAGAGATTTTTAAAATAAACTCAAACCGCCCCGTATTTTTTATCATCACCCCGGAAAGGAATGGTCATCAGATATGGCGAAGAAGAAAACAGATCCTTCAGCCGCCTATAAAAAAGTGAATGTAAACGCCCACATCGAGGGTGCGGGCATTATGGTGGACCAGAAGATTACCGAAACCCTGGAAAAAAACTATATGCCCTATGCCATGAGCGTGATCGTCTCCCGCGCCCTGCCCGAGATCGACGGGTTCAAGCCCTCTCACCGGAAGCTTCTGTACACCATGTACAAGATGGGGCTGCTCACCGGGGCCAAGACCAAATCCGCCAACATCGTGGGCTCCACCATGCGGTTAAATCCCCACGGTGACGGCCCGATTTACGAGACCATGGTCCGCATGAGCCGGGGATACGAGGCCCTTTTGCACCCCTATGTGGATTCCAAAGGAAACTTCGGCAAGGCGTATTCCCGGGATATGGCCTACGCCGCCTCCCGATACACCGAGGCCAAGCTCGACCCCATCTGTGCCGAGCTGTTCCGGGACATCGACAAGGACACGGTGGATTTTGTCCCCAACTACGACAACTCCACCACCGAGCCGATGCTGCTGCCCGCGTCGTTCCCCACGGTGCTGGTCAACTCCAACGTAGGTATCGCGGTGTCCATGGCCAGCTCCATCTGCTCGTTTAATTTAAAAGAGGTGTGCGAAACCACCATCGGGCTGTTAAAAGATCCCCAGTTCGACGTCTCCCAGACGCTCAAGGGACCCGACTTCGCGGGAGGGGGCCTCATTGTCCACAACCAGTCGGAGCTTGAGAAAATTTACCGCACCGGCCGGGGCAGCGTCAAGGTGCGGGGCCGGTACACCTACGACAAGCAGAACAACTGTGTGGAGATCACCGAAATCCCCCCCACCACTACGGTGGAGGCCATCATGGACAAGATCGTCGACCTGATTAAGCAGGCTAAGATTCGGGAGATCTCCGACATGCGGGATGAAACCGACCTGTCGGGCTTAAAGCTCACCATTGACTTAAAACGGGGCGTAGACCCGGACAAGCTAATGACAAAGCTCTACCGGATGACTCCGCTGGAGGACAGCTATTCCTGCAACTTTAACATCCTGATCGGGGGCATGCCCCGGGTCATGGGCGTGTACGAGATTTTAAACGAATGGACCGCGTTTCGCACCGAGTGCGTTAAGCGCCGGATCTACTTTGACTTAAACAAAAAGAAAAAGCAGCTGCACCTGTTGAAAGGCTTGGGCAAAATCCTGCTGGACATCGACAAGGCCATCCGCATCGTGCGGGAGACTGAGGAGGAAAGCGAGGTTGTCGCCAACCTGATGATTGGCTTCGGCATCGACGAGGTACAGGCGGAGTATGTGGCGGAAATCAAGCTGCGGCATTTAAACCGGGAGTACATCCTCAAGCGCACCCAGGAGACCGAGCAGCTGGAAAAAGACATTGCCGAGATGGAAGAGATTCTGGCCGATTCCAGAAAGATCAAGAAAATCATCATTGGGGAGCTTCAAGACGTGATCAAAAAATACGCCCAGCCCCGCAAGAGCCTGTTTGTCTACCCCGGTGACGAGGACGAAAAGGTGGAGGAAGAAGAGGTCCCCGACTATCCGGTGAACCTGTTTCTCACCGAAGAGGGGTATTTTAAAAAGATCACTCCCCAGTCCCTGCGGATGAGCTCGGAGCAAAAGCTCAAGGAAGGGGACAAGGTGGCGGCGCATGTGGAGTCCACAAACACCGCGGAGCTTCTGTTTTTCTCCGACCGGTGCCAGGTGTACAAAACCAGAGCTTGTGATTTCGACGACGCAAAGGCAAGCGTTTTAGGCGAATACATCCCCGCGAAGCTTGGCTTCGACGAAGGGGAAAAGGTGCTGGGTATGGTGGTGACCACCGATTACAAAGGCCAGGTGCTGTTTTTCTTCCAAAACGGCAAGGTGGCAAAGGTTCCCCTGTCGGCCTACGAGACCAAGACCCGGCGCAAAAAGCTCACCGGGGCGTATTCGGACAAATCACCGGTGGTGGCGCTGTTTGCAGCGCCCGAGGATGGGGAGTACGTGATCACCTCCTCCGCAACCCGGAAGCTATTGTTCCACACCTCGATGATTGCCTTAAAAACTACCAAGAATACCCAGGGCGTTCAGGTGATGACCCTGAAGAAAAACCACTTTGTCACCGGGGTGGAGCCCTTTGATGAAAACGCGTTTGCCAACCCCCACCGCTACCGGACCCGGACGCTTCCCGCAGCCGGCGCCATCGTGCGGGAAGAGGATTTGGGCGAACAGTTGATGTTGTAAACGGAGTGAATGAAAAAAAGAACCGCCGAGCCGGGAATCCGGTTCGGCGGTTTTAGGCAGTTTTATAGCATGAAAGCAAAATGAAATCCCGGCGTCCATTTTATCGAATGCATAGGACCTTCAATGTTATTTTACCTGTTTGCCATATATAAGGGCGATAAAATTGCAAAACCGGCGACATGTGCGGCGGTTTTGCCGACGGCAAATCCCAGGACGATGGGATTTGCGGGGAGTTGTTGGAAGAGGGGGGCCCCCTCTTCCAGAAGTTGTCGGATTGCCGACAACGCACAACCGCCGAGCCGGGAGTCCGGTTCGGCGGTTCACATTACAGACTTTATGCAAACGCAATTTTTAAATAAAGCGGTAATGTGTTATTAGTGTTTCGCCGTGCCTGCGGGATACACATGGTATTTTTCTCCAATTTTTAACCAAAATTTTTGTCAGTGGATGAGGACAATCTGTCTTGCTCTTTGCCGGTGAGTGTGATAGTATCAGTGTATTGCGATCATTTTCGTGATCTTAATGGAAAAAGGAGCAGCAGAACATGAATCAGACGATCCCGCGGCCGGAATATCCACGGCCTGATTTTATTCGCAAAGACTGGATGAACTTAAACGGACAATGGAGCTTTGAAATCGACCAGGGGACCAGTGGGAAAGACCGCGGCCTTTTCCGGGCGGACGCAGTGTTAAAGGACTCCATCACCGTCCCCTTCTGCCCGGAGAGTAAGCTGTCCGGGGTGGAGAATAGGGACTTTTTAAACGGTGTGTGGTACCAGCGGAGATTTTCGATCCCCGGCGAGTGGGCAGGCCGGCGGGTGCTGCTCCACTTTGGGGCGGTGGATTACCGTACGCAGGTCTGGGTCAACGGAAAGCTTGCAGGCGGGCACATCGGAGGATTTACGCCATTTTGCCTGGACATCACCGATTATCTGGAAAACGACAATCTGCTCACGGTGTACGCCGAGGACGATCCCCGGTCCCAAAAACAGCCGCTGGGAAAACAGTGCCGGTCGTACGACTCCAAGGGGTGCGACTACACCCGCACCACCGGTATTTGGCAGACTGTCTGGATGGAGCCGGTAAATCTTCTTTTTATCACCGGGATGAAAAATATCCCTGACGTGAAAAACGGCATCCTGGCGCTGGAGATCGCGTTCAGCGGGAATGTGTCGGGCGCGGTGCTCTCGGTGGAGGCCTCGTTTGAAGGTGAATCTTGCGGCACAGCGGAGTTTCACCTGACCGGGAGTTCCCTGCGGGGTGCGCTTACACTCGACAAGCTGGTGTTGTGGGAGCCAGGAAAGGGAAATCTGTACGACTTAAAGCTCACTTTGAAAAAAGACGGGGAAATCCTGGACGCGGTAGACAGCTATTTCGGCATGCGCAGCATTGAGATTTCCGGGCAAAAGGTGTTAATCAACGGAAAATCGGTGTTCCAGCGGCTGGTGCTGGATCAGGGGTTTTATCCGGACGGGATTTACACCGCGCCGCAGGCGGACGCGCTGAAAGCCGACATCGAGCTGTCCATGTCCCTGGGCTTTAACGGGGCCAGAATGCACCAGAAAGTGTTCGAGCCCTACTATCTGTACTGGGCGGACAAGCTGGGCTATCTGGTCTGGGGGGAATACGGCGACTGGGGCATGGATCTGAGCCGCTATGAAGCAGTCCGGGAATTTTTGCCCCAGTGGCTGGAGTCTGTGGACCGGGACTTTAATCATCCCGCCGTGGTGGGCTGGTGCCCGTTTAACGAAATTCAGGACGCCTCCAAAAACTTCTGCATGGAAAACGGGGATCTGGTGCTTCAGCCAGTGCAGGACGACGATGCGGTGCGCACCGTGTTCCGGATGACCAAGCGGGTGGATCCCACCCGTCCGGTGATCGACGTCAGCGGATTTTTCCATGTGGAAACGGACATCTACGACTCCCACTGCTACAACCGCAACGTGGAGGAGTTTAAACAGTACTTTGAAGCATTTAAAGAGGGCGGTCAGCCCTATGTCAGCTTTAACTATTCCACCACCCAGAAGTACGGCGGCCAGCCTTATATGGTCAGCGAATACGGCGGCGGCTTTTACTGCCCTGGGGTAGAGCTTCCCAAAGAGTGGGAGCCAGGCCGCTTTGCCACCCAGCAGGCGTTTATGGAGCAGTATGATGGGCTTACCCTGGCGATGCTCGACCACCCAAACATCTGTGGGTTCTGCTACACCCAGCTTTACGACGTTGAGCAGGAGATGAACGGGCTGTGCACCTATGACCGTACGCCGAAATTTGATGTGGAGGCCATTTGCAAGATTAACACGCACAAAGCCGCCATTGAGGATTAAAAGCTCGTTCAGCAAACGAATTTAAAAAAGGCCCTTGCAATTTTTGCCGTCTTATGCTATACTTTAAAAAGTTATTGATGAATTCCGTTGGAGGGAATAAAAAGATGCAGATTATTGAGATTATCGGCGGCGTGTTGCTGCTTCTTACAAGCATTTTGATTATTGCGGTCGTGATGATGCAGGAAAGCAGACAGACCGGACTGTCCGGCTCGTTCACCGGCGGTAGCAGCGATTCGTATTTTGGTAAAAACCGCGGCCGTTCGCTGGACGCAAAACTCAGCCGGGCCACTAAAATTGCGGCGGTGATCTTTTTCGTTGTCACTATTGCGGTCAATCTGGTGGGCGTTTTTGTAAAATAGCCTGAAAGTTCCCGTATACAGCCCGGTTTTTGGGTATACTATTTCGGGGATGTCAATGGTTACTCGAAGCTCTGCGTATCGGACGCGGAGCTTTTTATTTTGTTTGCGGCTGGGCGGCGGATACCGCTTCCGGTTCGCCGTTCGTTTATGGAATCGAATTGGGGAGTTCCCCGGAAGATGGAAAGGATCGCAGAAAGAATATGAAAGATACCTACGGCAAAAAAATTGTGACTGCGTTGGCGAAAGCTGGAAAAAAGGGGCTGTTTGCCCGGGATCTCGCCAAGGCGTGTCACGTATTCAAAAAAGAGAAAAAGGCATTTGGAGAAGAAATTGCCCTGTTAAAAAAAGAAGGCCGGATCGTCACGGTCAAGGATAAGCTGGTGCTCAGCAAGCTTTTGGGGGCGTATCCGGCGGTAATCGTGCGGTTAAACCGCACCTTTGGCTTCGCCCGTCCGGTGTCGGACGAGCAGGATGTGCAGGACGTATTCATCCCCGGCAAGTTTTTAAAGGGCGCGCTGACCGGCGATAAGGTGCTGGTGCGCCCCGCCCGTTCCCCCCGGGGAGATTCTCCCGAAGGGGAGGTCTACGCGATTTTGGAGGAGGGCTTTTCCAACTTCACCGGCGCAATCGTCAAAGAGGAGGGGAAGCTCTGCATCCTTCCGGACTCCTTTGCCCGGTTCCCCATCGCTTTGGAAAAGGGCGAGAATATGGACTACCGGGAAGGGGACAAGGTATCCGCCCAGATTGTCCACCGGGGCGGTAGCCACCGGGATCACCGGGCGAAGGTTCTTATGGTGTACGGGGATGCCCAGAACGCGGCGGCCTGCGCCCAGGCGCTGGTGGAGTCCGAAGGGGTGCCGGTGGAATTCCCCGAAGAGGTGCTGGCCGAGGCCCGGGAAGTGAGCGGAAGGGGAATTAAGGATTCTGAAACCGCCCGGCGGCTGGATCTGCGGCCGGAGATTATTTTCACCATCGACTCCGCCGAGAGCAAAGACCTGGACGACGCCATCTCCCTGCGCAAAATGGGGGACGTCTATCAGCTGGGGGTGCACATTGCGGACGTTTCCCACTACGTGCGGGGCAACTCCGCCCTGGACAAAGAGGCGTTTGCCCGGGGAACCAGCGTGTACTACGCCGATCAGGTGATCCCCATGCTCCCCAAGGAGCTTTCCAACGGCATCTGTTCCTTAAATCCCGGTGAGGACAGGCTGGCGTTCTCCGCCCTGATTACCCTGGATCAAAATGGGAAGATGCTGGATTTTGATTTCCGCAAAAGCGTGATTAACTCCCGGGTCAAAGGCGTTTACAAAGAGATCAACCAGATCCTCAATAAAACCGAAAGCGACAAAATCCGCCAAAAGTATGAGGGGCTATACGACACCATCTTTTTGATGAAGGAGCTGGCGGACAAGCTGATTGCCGGCAAGACAAACCGGGGTGCTCCGGCTTTGGAGACCAGCGAGAGCAAGATCATCCTGGAAAACGGCGTGGCGGTGGACATCGTTCCCCGGCAGCAGGGGGAAAGCGAGGAGATGATCGAGGTGTTCATGCTCCAGGCAAACGAGGCGGCGGCTACTCTGGCCACCATGCAGGGCCTGCCCTTTGTCTACCGGGTGCACGAGGACCCCTCCATGGAGAAAATCGACGGCCTGCGCCAGACTATGGCCGCTTTGGGAATCGACACCCACGGCCTAACCGACGGCAAAAACCCTCGGGAGCTGGCGGACCTCCTCCGGCAGGTGAAGGGCACGCCGCTGTTCGAGATCGTCAACCGCACGGTGCTGCGCAGCATGGCGAAAGCCAAGTATTCCACCGATCCCATCGGGCATTATGGGCTGGTGCTGAAAAACTACGCTCACTTTACCTCACCCATCCGGCGGTATCCCGATCTGACCATCCACCGGATTTTAAGCGATTTTCTGTCCGGCGGGGATAAGAATAAAATCAAAAAGCGGTATGAAAAGTTTGTGGAGCGCTCCGCCGCCCAGTCCACCCAGACCGAGATAGCTGCGGTGAAAATCGAGCGGGGGTGCGAGGACTTTTACAAGGCGGAATACATGAAGCCCCGGGTGGGGGAGGAATTCGACGGGGTGATTACCTCGGCGGTGCACCACGGCATTTATGTGGAACTTCCCAACACGGTGGAGGGGTTGGTCAAAACCGAGGAGCTCCCCGACGGGGAATACGAGTATGACGGCATGATGGAGCTTCGGTGCCCCCAGACCGGCAGGCGGTTCCGGGTGGGCGATCCCGTGCGGGTGCGGTGCGTCAAGGCGGATGTGAACCTGGGCCAGGTGGACTTTGTGCTTGTCTGACACAGGCGGTCGGCGGCGTGAGCCGCGTTGCTTCGAAAAAACACATCCAAACGGCTAAAAAAAGAGGCGGATTCGTGAGAATTCCGTCTCTTTTTGTATTGAAAAGGACGCTCGTATTTGGTATGATAACAAATAGGAGTGTTCCGGGCCTAAAATCCCGGCAACCGGCGTCCAAAAGAAACAGGCATGTTTTGAATGTGGGACGAGTATATTTTTGAAGGGAAAATACCCATCAAAGAAAGGAAATCAGCAATATGTATCCGATGAAACTGACGGCAGCCCTGAAGGATTATCTGTGGGGCGGCACAAAACTAAAGACTGAGTACAACAAAAAAAGTGACCTGGAAAAGGTGGCGGAAAGCTGGGAACTTTCCTGCCACAAAGACGGCCCCAGCACCGTGGCCAACGGGGAGTTCGCGGGGATGACCCTGCCCCAGGTCATTGAAAAACAGGGCAAAGAAATCCTGGGCAGCGACTGCCAGCATTTTGAAGATTTTCCCATCCTCATTAAGCTCCTCGACGCCAAGGACAACCTGTCGGTGCAGGTCCATCCGGACAACGACTACGCCCGCCGGGTGGAGGGTGAGTACGGCAAGACCGAGATGTGGTACATTGTGGATTGTGAGGAGGGCGCAAGCCTTCTGTACGGGTTTAAAAACGAAATCTCCACCGAGGAGTTCAAACGCCGGATTCAGGACAACACCCTGCTGGATGTGGTCAACTCGGTTCCGGTGAAAAAGGGCGATATGTTCTTTATCGACGCGGGAACTCTGCACGCCATCGGCAAGGGAATCCTGATCGCAGAAATCCAGCAGAATTCCAACACCACTTACCGGATCTACGACTTCGGCCGGGTGGGCGCGGACGGAAAGCCCCGGGAGCTGCATGTGGACAAGGCCATCGACGTGACCAAGCTGGCCCCGCCCACCCGGGATACAAAGCCTCAGGGCGAGCCTCAGCAGATGGACGGGTATGTAAGCACCCTGCTTTCCACCTGCGAGTATTTCACCGTCCATGTGCTGGACATCGCTTCCAAAGCGGAGCTTGATGTAGATGAAAAATCCTTCCACTCTCTGCTGTGCCTGGAAGGGGAGGTTACCCTCGCCAGTTCCCACGGGGACATGAAGCTTGCAAAGGGCGACAGCGTCTTTTTGCAGGCAAACTACGGCAGCTACACCCTGACCGGAGCAGGCAAAGTGGTTCTAACCACTGTGTAAGCGTGGGTTGCAACACTTCTTTCCAATAAAATTTTGAATATCGGAGGAACTCCCATGAACTATTGTGTAGGAATCGACCTGGGCGGCACCAACATCGTCGCAGGCGTAGTGAACAAAGACGGAACCATTCTGGAAAAAGCCAGCTGCAAGACCAACCTCCCCCGGGAGGCGGCGGACATCGCGGCGGATATGGCCAAAGTCACCCGGGAAGCGGTAAAAAACGCGGGCCTTACCATGGAGGATATCTCCTGGGTGGGCGTGGGCTGCCCCGGCACCGTGAATCAGGACACCGGTGTGATTGAGTACGCCAACAATCTGCAGTTTTACGATGTTCCCCTTCGGGACATGCTCAAAAACGACCTGGGCAAGGATGTTTTTATGGACAACGACGCCAACGCCGCCGCTTACGGCGAGTTTGTGGCGGGCGCGGCCAAAGGTTCCAACACGGCGGTTGCCATCACCCTGGGCACCGGCGTGGGCGGCGGCATCATCATCGACGGTAAGATTTATTCCGGCATGAACTTCGCGGGCGCGGAGCTTGGCCACAACGTGCTGGTGATGGACGGCCGTCCCTGCACCTGCGGGCGCAACGGCTGTCTGGAGGCATACGCCAGCGCCACCGCTCTGATCAACCTGACCCGGGAGGCCATGGAGGAGAACAAGCAGAGCAAAATGTGGGAGATGGTCGACGGCGACCTGGGCAAGGTCAGCGGCCGCACCGCGTTTGAGGCCATGCGTGCCGGCGATCAAACCGGCAAGGACGTGGTCGCTTTGTACACCAAGTACTTGGCTACCGGCGTCACCAACATCATCAACACCTTCCAGCCCGACGTGTTGTGCATCGGCGGCGGCATCAGCAAGGAAGGGGAAACCCTGCTGGCCCCCCTGCGGGAGATCGTCAGCAAAGAGGTGTACTCCCGGTTCAGCAAAAAGCAGACCAAAATCGTGGAGGCCACCCTGGGCAACGACGCGGGCGTGATCGGCGCGGCTATGCTGGGCGCCATGGAGCGGTAAATTTTATTCTTTGTACAGGAAAAAGGCTCCGGTTTTTCGCCGGAGCCTTTTTGTCTGTCCATGAGAAAAACCGGTTTCACAATTATGTGGAACCGGTTTTTTGATTGCGTAAACGCCTATTTGGTGCCGAAAATACGGTCGCCCGCGTCTCCTAGGCCCGGGACGATGTAGCTGCGGTCGTTGAGCTTTTCGTCCAGCGCTGCGCAGTAGATCTGCACGTCGGGATGGGCCTCGGTCAGGGCCTTCATCCCCTCAGGGGCGGCGATGATGCACATGTATTTGATGGTTTTCACGCCGTTTTTCTTGAGCAGGCTGATGGCGTCCACCGCGGAGCCGCCGGTAGCCAACATGGGATCGATGACAATGGCCTCCCGCTTGGCGATGTCGGTGGGGAGCTTGCAGTAATACTCTACCGGCTGCAAGGTCTCGGGGTCCCGGTAAAGGCCGATGTGGCCCACCTTGGCGGCGGGCACCAACTGGAGTACGCCTTCCGCCATCCCCAGGCCCGCCCGCAGGATGGGAATAAACGCCAGCTTCCGGCCGGAGATCACTTTGGCTTTTGCCACCGCCATGGGGGTTTCGATCTCCACCTCCTGCAAGGGCAGGTCCCGGGTGGCCTCATAGCACATCAGCATGGAAATCTCGCTCACCAGCTCCCGAAATTCTTTGGAGCCGGTGTTTTTGTCCCGCAAAAGGGTCAGCTTGTGCTGGATCAGGGGATGATCCATGATAAAGGGGTTTTGCATGTCCTGTTTCCTCCTTGTACGAAAAAATCCGGGGAATTACTGTTCGTTTTCAATGGCGATGATCTTGTCAATCCGGGCCTGATGACGGCCGCCTTCAAATTCCGTGTTTAAAAACACATCCACCATTTCGCAGGCAAGGCCCGGGCCAACCACCCGTCCGCCCAGGCACAGGGCGTTGGCGTCGTTGTGCAGCCGGGTAAATTTTGCAGAAAACCAATCGGAGCACGCCGCTGCCCGGATCCCTTTGACCTTGTTGGCGGCCATGGAGATGCCGATGCCCGTTCCGCAGAACAACAGCGCTTTTTCACAGCGGCCTTCCACCACCTCAGCGCACACTTTTTTCGCAATGTCCGGGTAGTCCACCGAAGCCTCGCTGTAACAGCCCAGATCGGTGTAGGCCACTCCTTTTTCGTCTAAATAGGCTTTCACTTGCTGCATCAGCGCAAAGCCGCCGTGATCACATCCCATTGCTATCATGGGGACACATCCTTTCTTTTCTTACAAAGCCTGGAGAAAGCCAAGCATTATTTCATCGTTTTTCCTTCCCGCTCCAGCAGCTCCCGCTGGGCCTGGGGAAGCCGCAGATACGCGGGCATCAGCGTTTCGGCGTCCACCGTGTTCCCGGACAAAAAGTCCGGCAGGGCGGCTACTCCCACGCTGGCCGCCCGGGCGGTGCGCACAGCAAGCGGCGCCAGCCGCAGGCGGGGGAGCTCCGGCATGGCCCGCAGGCAGAGCTGCGCGCCGTCCCCTACTAGGAATACCGGCTGGTTAAAGCCCGCAAGCTCGGCTTTCAGCTCCTCCACAGAAATGGCACGGTCTTCGCATAGCCGGGAAACTGCTCCGTCGCGGAGGGCGAACAGGGCGTTGTACACCTGATTCCGCCTTGCGTCCATCACCGCGCAGGCAATTCCCTCAAACCCCTGTAAATTATAGGCCAGAGATTTGAGGGTGGAAACCCCCACGCAGGGGAGATTTTTGGCAAACGCCAGACCTTTAACCGCCGCCATGCCGATCCGCAGGCCGGTGAACGAGCCGGGGCCTTTGCTCACCGCAATCCCGTGAATGTCCTCCATCGTAAGCCCCGCGCACGCAAGCACCTGCTGGCACATGGGCATCAGCGTCTGGGAGTGGGTGAGCTTTACGTCCAGGTGAAAGGAGGCAAGCACTGCCTCCTCGCTGACCACCGCGGCGGAGGCCGCCTTGGCCGAACTGTCGATGGCTAAGATGTTCAAAACCGCCCGCCTCCTTTTACGGTGATCGTCCGGGTGTTCTCCCCGGTTTTGTCAATGGAGATAAAAATTGTCCGCTCCGGGGGAAGATCGTCCGCGATGTGTTCGCTCCATTCCACCGCCAGAATGCCGTTATCCTCCAGATAATCGAAAAAGCCGGTGGTTTCCAGCTCGTCCGGGTCGGTGATCCGGTACATGTCAAAGTGGAAAAGGGAAGGTCCTCCCTTTTGTCCGGGGTAGACGTTGACGATAGAAAAGGTAGGGCTCGCCACCTCTCCGGACACCGAAAGCCCTGCCGCCAGCCCCCGGGTAAAAGCGGTTTTGCCCGCCCCCATGCCGCCGGTAAAGGCGAGCACGTCCCCCGGTTTTAACCGGGGAGCGAGCTCTTTGGCGAATTGTTCGGTTTGCTGCGGCGAGTGGGATGTAAACGTCAGCATGCTGATGGATTCCGCCTTTCTAAAACAGTCCGGTGATCTTGCCGTCCTCGTCTAGGTCGATCCGCAGGGCGGCGGGGGACTTGGGCAGGCCCGGCATGGTCATAATATCCCCGGTGAACACCACTAAGAACCCCGCGCCGGAGGAAAGTTTTATATCCCGCACATGCAGGGTGTACCCTTCGGGACTGCCCAGCTTCGCCGGATCGTCGGACAGGGAGTACTGGGTTTTGGCCACGCAGATAGGCAGCTTGTCAAAGCCCAGCTTTTCGATCTGCACCATGGCCTTCTCCGCCTGAGCGGAGTAGGCCACCTCGCCCGCGTGGTAAATCGCACGGGCCACCGCCCCGATTTTTTCTTTAATGGGAAGGGCTTCGTCGTAGATGGGAGCGAAATGGGACGGCTGGGTTTCGCAGACCTTGCAGACTTCTTGGGCCAGTTCCACGCCGCCGTCTCCACCCTTGGCAAACACCTCGGCCAGCTTGACGGGCACGCCTTTTTGGGCGCAGTATTCCTCCACTGCCTGGATCTCGGCGTCCGAGTCGGTGCCGAACCGGTTGATGGCCACCACCACCGGCACGCCGTACCGCCGCATGTTGTCGATGTGAGCGCCCAGGTTCACGATTCCCTTGTTTAAAGCCTCCACGTTTTCGGAGGCCAGATCCTGCTTGGGAATACCTCCGTTGTATTTTAAGGCCCGGATGGTGGCCACCAGCACCACGCAGTCGGGCTTTAGACCGGCAAACCGGCACTTGATGTCAAAAAACTTTTCCGCCCCCAGGTCGGAACCAAAGCCCGCCTCGGTGATGGTGTAATCCCCAAGTTTTAGAGCGAGCCGGGTAGCGCGCACCGAGTTGCACCCGTGGGCGATGTTGGCGAATGGGCCGCCGTGCATAATAACAGGGGTATTTTCCAGCGTCTGTACCAGGTTCGGCTTTAACGCGTCCTTGAGCAGAACCGCCATAGCGCCGTTTACCTGTAAATCTTTGGCGAATACCGGAGTGTCGTCGTACCGGTAGGCCACTAGGATGTCGCCCAGCCGGCGCTTTAAGTCCTGTAAATCCGAGGCGAGACATAGGATTGCCATCACCTCGCTGGCCACCGTGATTAAAAATCCGTCCTCGCGGGGGACGCCGTTAATCTTGCCGCCAAGGCCCACGTTGATAAACCGCAGGGCGCGGTCGTTCATATCCATGCAGCGTTTAAACAAAACCCGTCTGGGGTCGATGTTCAGTTCGTTTCCCTGCTGAAGATGGTTGTCCAGCACCGCGCACAGCAGGTTGTTGGCGGCGGTGATGGCGTGCATATCCCCGGTGAAGTGGAGATTGATATCCTCCATAGGGACCACCTGGGAATAACCGCCTCCGGCGGCGCCTCCTTTCACACCGAACACCGGGCCCAGCGAGGGCTCCCGCAGGGCGATGACCGCCTTTTTGCCAATTTTGGCCATGGCCTGTCCCAGCCCTACGCTGGTGGTGGTTTTGCCCTCTCCCGCAGGAGTGGGGTTGATGGCGGTGACAAGAATCAGCTTCCCGTCGGGACATCCTTTCAGGCGCTCGTATAGCTCGTCGGACAGCTTTGCCTTGTACGCGCCGTAGGGTTCCAGCTCCTGTGCATGGATGCCTAAATTTTCGGCAATCTTAGTAATAGGAAGCATGGAAGCTCCTTGCGCGATTTCAATGTCAGTCAGCATGGTGTACCTCCCAAGAAATGTTTGTCGCAGATCCCCCCGTAAGCCGCTTGAGGGGAGCGAGAACCAGCTATGCATTGCGGCAGAAACGGGTTCTCGTATAATTGATCTTTATTATAGCATAAACAGCGGGATAAAAACAGCTTTTTCTGTACAAATCCCCTGTCGGGGAGCAAAAAGGACAGGCTTACAAGAATCCGGAGAAGCAAAGCTTGCAAAACGCCTTGTTTCAGGGTATAATAATGTACCAAGTATATCGTCTTTTGTTGACGCCGCAGCCGGCCCAAGCCACACAGCCGGCGCCCCCGCCGGAGGAACAGGAATGAAACGTGTTTTCCACGCAATCGCGACCTATATTAAAGAAACCGATAAATTTTTATGGCTGTATTGCCTGGGTCTTTCAGGGCTGAGCGTGCTGCTTTTGTATTCGGTCTATGTCAACGGATTTGTCAACTCTCCCAGGATTGTCATCATCCAGTCCGCGGCCATCGGCTTGGGGATTGTGGCGGCTATCGTCATCAGCAAGATCGACTACCGGTTGATGGCCAGCCTTTGGAAGATTTATGTCCCCCTCACAGTGGGGCTGGTTCTGTTGACGTTTACCCCGCTGGGCATTTCCCGGGAGGGGGCGGACGACAAGGCGTGGATCAGTCTGGGCATTGTCGACCTTCAGCCGTCGGAGCTTTTAAAGCTGGCGTTTGTGTTTACCTTTGCCATGCATTTATCCAGGGTCAAAGAGCATATCAACGATATGAAAACCTTTTTGCTGTTGTGCGTCCACGGCGCCATTCCCACCCTGTTAATCGTGGCCCAGGGGGATTTTGGTTCCGCATTGGTGTTTGTCTGTATCATGGTGTTTATGCTGTTTTCCGCGGGGCTTTCCTGGAAGTTTATCGCGGTGGGTGTGGGGGCAGCGGTGGTGGCGGCGCCGCTCGTCTACTTCTTTGTGTTTCAGGAACTTCACCGCCAGCGGCTGCGAATTCTGTTTAACCCCGAACTGGATCCCATGGGAATGGGGTTCCAGCAGATGCAGGGGCGCACGGCTCTGGGGTCCGGCCAGCTGTTTGGGCGGGGGCTTTTCAGCAACAACCTGATTAACATTCCAGAGCTTTATAACGACTTTATCTTTGCCTACATCGGACAAACTCTGGGTTTTGTGGGCTGCGTGGCCGTGGCGCTGGTGCTCACGCTGCTGTGCGTCAAGATTTTAATGACCGGTCGGATGTCCAAAGATCCCATGGGATGCTATATCTGCGTGGGAATTTTCTCGATTCTTTTGTTCCAGACGGTCATCAACATCGGCATGGTGTTAAGCGTGATGCCGGTCATCGGCGTCACCCTTCCATTTTTAAGCTACGGAGGCACCTCGGTGGTTACCATGTACGTCTCGATTGGGATCGTGCTCAGCGTCTATATGAACAACCGGCGCCGGGGAATGTTTGACGATTAACGGAAAAAACAGGAAATATTCAAACTTAGGATAGGAATTTGTCGCGGGATCGTGTATAATAAAAAGAAACCAGCGGCGTTGTTCTCCGATTCCGGAAAGGAACCAGAAACAAGATGCGAGTAATTACAGGTTCCGCCAAAGGGCGGAAATTAAAAACGCTGGAAGGGCTGGATGTGCGCCCTACCACCGACCGGGTGAAGGAGGCGGTGTTTTCCATCATCCAGTTTCAGCTTCCGGGAGCCGTGGTGTTGGATCTGTTTGCGGGATCCGGCCAAATGGGGATCGAAGCGTTAAGCCGGGGCGCAAAGCTGGCGGTGTTTGTGGACGCGGACAGGCGCGCCCAGGAAATTGTCCGGGAAAATCTGAAAACCACCGGGTTATCCCCAAACAGCCGGGTGGCGGCCATGGACGCCCAGGCGTTTGTGAGCTCCACCAAAGACGTGTTTGACATCGCGTTTTTGGATCCGCCCTACCGCAAAGGGCTGTTGGACGAGGTTCTGCCAAAGCTTGCGGATAAAATGTCGGATACCGGCGTCATCCTTTGCGAGCACGGCAAAGACGAGGAGCTTCCCCAGCGGGCAGGGGAATTTTTGAAGGCTCGCGACTACCGGTACGGCAAAATCGTGGTGACGGCGTACCGCAAACCCCAGGATGAGGAATAATCAGCGGGAGTGGACATCGAATGGAACGAATTGCAGTGTGCCCCGGCAGCTTTGACCCGATTACCAACGGACATTTGGATATCATCCGCCGGGCGGCAGGGCTGTTTGACCGGGTGATCGTGCTGATCTCCCACAACGCGGACAAGCATGAAGCGTTTACCGCTGAGGAGCGGGCCAGGCTGGTTCGGATGGTGGTGGAGGATCTGCCCAACATCGAGGTGGATGTGTTCGACGGGCTGTTGGCGGAGTATGTACGCCGGCGAAGGGCGTGCGCCATCGTCAAGGGTTTGCGGGCGGTCTCGGATTTTGAGTATGAATTCCAGATGGCTCTGGCTAACAAAAAGCTTAACGACCAGGCCGAGACGGTGTTTTTAACCACCAGTACCGAAAATATGTATTTGAGTTCCAGCATTGTCCGTCAAATCGCGGCGCTGGGCGGGGACATTTCCCCCTTTGTGCCAAAGCGGATTTTGCAGGCGATCAATCAACGTTTTCAAACGGAGAAGGAGTAGATGGTTATGGCAATGAGTGTAACGGATATCCTGGACATCATGGACGACCTGTTGGACAAGGCGTGGAGCCTGCCCCTGTCCGGCGGACGGTGCGTGATCGACGTAGAACGCTTTCGCGATCTGGTGGGCGATGTCCGGCTGAATATGCCCTCCGAGGTAAAACAGGCGAAGTTGATCGTGCAGGACCGCAAACAGATCATTGACGACGCCAAAGCGGAGGCGGAAATGATCGTTCGCCGGGCCCAGGAAAAGGCAAAGGCTATGGTCAATCAGGAAACCATTGTCAAACAGGCGCAGGAAAAAGCGAATGAGATGGTTTCCCAGGCACAGTTACAGTCCAGGGAACTCCGCCGGGCGACCAACGAGTTTGTGGACGGCATGCTTCAGAAAACCGAGGAGCACATGGCAAAAAATCTGTCGGAGTTGAAGCAAACCCGCCAGGCGGTCCGCCAGATGCAGAAATAAGGCTGGCTTTCGAAAAAGTCAAAATCCCCGGGAGACATCCCGGGGATTTTTCATGGGGAATGAGTATTCGTTTTTAGACAGAGACCATTTGCCGCAAAACCTCGCAAAGCCCGTGACTGCGGAACTCGACCGTCGGTCGAGCCGCGAAAACAGGAGTTTTTATTGACTTTGCAAAAAGGCGGTTCTATCATAAAAACGCAACGAAAGGAGGTCCCGACGATGGAAGAAAAAACAATGTTTGGGAAATTTATCGCACAGAAACGAAAAGAAAACAATCTGACGCAAAAGGATCTGGCACAGCGTCTGTATGTGACGGAATCCGCCGTTTCAAAATGGGAGAGGGGGGTTTCCCATGCTTAAAGATACCACACTAAAAACCCACGCTTACATTACTTCCAAACAATACAATTTTGGAGGTAAACCCTATGAAACGACTTATATCCTGCGAATATAACTTCGATAACTGCTGTGTGGAACTGAAATTCACCGATGGCAGTATGATTGCGATTGATACGATTGCTGTTGAGAGCGAGGTCGCCCGTAATATGTACGAACGGTCAGAACTTGACTATCTAATTTACAACGCGCCTTTAGAGTATGCAGACCTCATTTTGAACGGTAATCCCGAAGCATATTTGAAAGCAGTTACCGAGTATAAACCTTTAGACTAATCTTATAAGTGATGCCGCCTGCAATGACAGTATAAAGTCAGTGCAGGCGGCATTTTTTATGTTGTATAGTATTGTGCTTGAGCCGTCCAAAGCTCGTAGTATTTGCCGTTTTCGTCGGCTAACAGTTCCTCGTGTGAACCGACTTGAACGATCTCGCCATTGTCAAATACAGCGATCTTGTCGCAGAAACGACAGGAGGACAGACGATGGCTGATGTAAATAGCTGTTTTATCACCGACAATTTCATCAAACTTAGCGTATATCTCTGCCTCGGCAATAGGATCGAGTGCGGCGGTAGGCTCGTCGAGAATGATAAAGGGAGCGTCCTTATAGAGTGCTCGGGCAAGAGCGATCTTTTGTGCTTCGCCCCCCGATACGTTAACGCCTTCATCGTCAAAATTTTTGTAGATAGGCGTTTCAAGTCCTTTTGCCATTTCTGCATACCGTTCTCCAAAACCAACCTCTCGCAAACATCTCTCTGCCTTTTCTCCATCCCATGAAGCAGCAGACGATACGTTATTGCCAAGCGGAAGTGCCAAGAGCGAATAATCTTGGAAGACAACCGAGAAAAGATCGAGATACTGACGGTAATCGTATTTACGAACATTGAAATCATTCATATAGATCTCACCCTCGGTTGGATCATAAAGACGACACATCAGCTTGATAAATGTGGTCTTTCCCGAGCCGTTCATTCCTACAACCGCAAGACGCTCGCCTACCTTAAAGGTCAGATTGACATTCTTCAAAGCATAATTATCACTTCCTGCGTATTTGAAGCTGACATTTCTGAACTCAATATCATATTTCTTGTCACTTCGCTTTTCAACGGCAAGAGAGCCTTGGTACATATCATTGGGGATATCGAAATACTCTAAATACAGTTTGAGGAATTGCTCGTTTTCCTTGAAGGAACGGAACAGCGTATCCAAAAGCGCATTAAGATCTCCCATAAAGCGTCCAAGATATCCTGTGTATTTAATCACGTTACCTACAGGGAATGCACCCATGGCACAGTAGAAACAAACCAACAGATAATTGAAAAGTGTACTTGACCAATTTAATATTCCTCTTGGAATACTTAACTTAAACCCGAGACTCTGCGCATTTGAAAACGCTTTCAAATGATCTTTGTTCATCTTTTCGCTCAGTTTCTGTATAATATCTGCTTGAAGATAGATTCTGTCGTCCATTCCAGTACTGTTCGTTCCTCTACCGATTCTGTTTTCTTCAAGCATCATATCACCGATTTTTTTGTTATGAGCGGCAACAAGCTTACCCTGCTTGAAGCCCCAAGCATAGTGCAATGCCGCAAACAAAATCATTCCGAGCGCAAGTACAAGACCAAGCCAATGAAATCCGACTGCAACCATCTTTGTAATCATTTCAATGAAAAGAATCAGTGAGAAAACGATTTTAACGGCACTCGACATCAGCCGATTAACCGAATTATGCATATATGTGATGCCATATCCGTTAATATAGGCGTTTTCTTTAACCTTTCTTCTCAGCATACGAATTTCGGGATCTTCTAATTTATCGTAATCAAGAGAAAGAGTTTTTTTGTTGAGTGCCAAGGATTCATTATTGTTCAGTTTTTCAAATTGTGTACTAACCGCATTGCTTAGCAAGGTACTAATGATGTGGACGAAAAGATTTCCAAGCAACGTAATAGCTACAAGCGTGAAAATGGCTTTTTTATCCCTGCCTTCATAAAGGGCGGTTACGATCTCAGCGGACATCCAAAGATTGAAATACGGGGATATCGAACTGAAAACAATATGCAAAAAGGATGTAGGAAAATACCTTTTGTTAAAGGAATGGTAGAGCTTGAGGGTTCTTATCGTTACATTATCTTTACGCATTGATCTCACCCTCCTTGTAGTATTTTGCCTGTATTCCGAACATATAGGCGTACTGTCCGTTCTGTTCCATCAATTCATCGTGCGTTCCGCTTTCCTTAATAATACCGTCCCCGAGAAGGAGAATACGATCACAAAAGCGAGTGCTTGCAAAACGGTGGGAAATGTAAATGGAGGTTTTTCCATGCGTCAACTCTCTGTATTGCAAATAGAGATTGTTTTCAGCAATGGGATCGAGTGCTGCCGTGGGCTCGTCCAAAATAAGAACAGAACCATTTTTATAAATAGCACGAGCCAAAACGAGTTTTTGCATTTCTCCGCCCGAAAGATCAACGCCGTCATCATAGATGCCTTTCATCAAGTGGGTATCAATGCCGTTTTCAAGGCTTTCGATCTTCTCCCAAATGCCCGCTAATTTCATAGCAGTTACGGCATCCTCTCTCGCCGAAGGACGACTTATGTCCGCACTTGCCACATATTCGAACATTGTGAAGCAGACCGGGCGTATTTCTTGAAAAACAGCAGAAATCATCGTATAGTATTCGTGGATGTTGTATTCGTCAATCAGCTTGCCGTTTACCAATATCTCGCCCTTTGTAGGTCGGTAAAAACCGCAAATCAACTTAACAAGGGTGGTTTTACCAGCACCGTTAACACCAACAAGGGCAAGGCTTTCTCCCGCCTGCAAGGTAAGGTTGATGCCCTTCAAAGTATAGTCCTCAGCACCATCGTACTTGTACCAAACATCTCGCAGTTCGATGGTAACTGCTCCCGTAGGCAATTCGCATCCCTTGCCGTAATTGAATTTGTTCGGATAATCATAGAACTCACGATAATATGCAATCTTATCGGCTCTCTTGTTCAGCTTTGCAACATCACCGACTACACCGTGAAGAAATCCCGCAACGCTGCCAACGATGCCAAAATAGAATACGAAATCACCGGCAGAAAGATTACCCGCAAGCAGCATACCAATCAGCACAACATATGCAACGCCGTTTTGTATCAAAGTCATAAGCCCTGCAAGGATCGATGCCCAAAGTCCGCGCAAACGACAGCGTTTATTCCACATAATAATGTGGGCACGGTAATCGCTCATCATCTTGTTGAGCCATTCCTCAAGTCCATAAAGCTTAATATCCTTTGCAACTTGCAGGTTTTCAGAAAGTCCTCCGAGATATCCTGCTTTTCTGCTTTCCTTTTCCCACAAATGCTTGTGCTTTTCGTAATACTTGTTCTGCCACAGAGTAGTAAAGTATGAGAGAATGGATACTATAATAACAACCACAAATACGATCGGATTGATAAACGCAAGAAGCGAGGCATAAGTAACAATGCCTAAAAGGTGAATAAGCGCACCGGAAAGATCAGTCCATATGAACTCCAAGGCGCAGTTTCCGCTGCTCGCATCTCTCCATGCATATCCGCTTATCTTCTTGTAATCCTGCTTTTCGTGATTCTCAAAATCCGTTTTATAGCCTTGTGTGTAACCCATTTCTGTTTGATAAACGCAGGTAGGGTAATAACGTCTGGAACTACAGCGAGCATTTATAAAATTGCTCAAAACATTAAGGGTAAAACTTGCCGTGATGAAAAAAACGACAATCCACGCAAGATCCGAAAATGGCTTTCCCGCACCAATACTGTCAATAAGATATTTTGAAAAATATGAACTGACAAGGGGCGAGATAACCGCTATCGGAACGGCGGCGAAGATGAAAAACACAAAGCTTTTATCGAGCCGCCACAAATTTTTAATTGCCCATACAAGACAGCCAAATCTTGAATGCTTTGGCTTTTCTTTTGGAGCTTTTGTTTTAGAACTCATATTGACCTCCTCTTTACTTTGGATGTCTGCATTATAACATAATGAAATTCAAAAAAGTGCAATCTGTTGTCAAACGTCGAAAATTTGATGTGGATTGCACTTTTACTGTATTTATTGAGGCAAAAGAACTTCGGTTGAAAAGGCACCGTCCTCGCTTGCGCGAGTCAGATATCCACCGTACTTCTTTACAATGGCATCAACGCGAGCAAGTCCGAAGCCGTGTCCCTCTCCTTTGGTGGTCTTGAAGCTATGTTTCTTCTGTCCCTCTGCGGTATTCGTTAACGAAAGATACAAGTAGTTACCTTTCATCTCCATATAGATTCTGATAAGACGTTCTTCCTCGGGGAGAGATAAGCACGCTTCAATGGCATTATCAAGAAGATTACCGATCACAATACACAGATCAAGCTCCGATACCGTCAGCGACACGGGAATGCGCGCCTCTGCCTTTACTTTTATGTTCTTTGCAGTGGCAATGGAGAGCTTACTGTTCAGAATGGCATCAGCCATTCTATTTCCGGTCTTGATTACGGTTTCAACGTGAGTCAGATCATCGTCAAGCATATCGAGATAACGATCTATTTCTTCATATTCTCCGTTTTTAGCGTGAACCTTCATAGTTTGAATATGGCTTCTGTAATCGTGCCGCCAACCACGCATCTTATTATACATATTTTCCACTTCGGCATAGTGCTTTTTTAATATTTCACTTTCCGCAGCGGCAACTCTTTTCGCAATCAGTTTATCAAACAGCATAATTCTTTTTTCCTTACAGATATTTGATCAAGGCAGCGTGTACTTCATCGTACATTCCTCTGCTGATGGGAACAAGATTTCCGTTCAGCATGGTAATGTCGGTGCGACTGATCTTTTTTACATATTTCAATCCAACAATATAGGAGCGATGCACCTTGATAAAGGTTTCATCAAGCTGTTCCGCAAACTTCGCCAAGGAGATACGGGAACGGTAGACACCGCTTACGGTATGCACAGCCACGTGAACGTTTTCGGACTCCACGTAACAAATGTCCGCGAGCGAAACCTTCACATCACCGTCGGGAGATGTCAAAAGCACGGCTCTCTGTCGGTAATTAAGGTTGCTCACCGCACGGTCAAGAACGGGCAAAAGCTTTCTTTCGTCCGCAGGCTTGATAAGATAATGAAGTGCCGATACGTCAAAGCCATCGCTGAAATACTCATAGTATCCTGTGATAAACACGATCTGAACTGTAGAATTCTCCTTGCGAACTGTTTTTGCCAGTTCAACACCATTCATTCCGGGCATTTCTATGTCAAGCAACAATATATCAAAGTCTTTTTCCTCTGAATAATCGAAAAGAAATGACTTTGCCGACGAATAGGTCTTTAGCTCTGCAACGTGGCGGTTCTTGTTCGCCCAAGCGGATACTACACCCGATAAATATTCAATTTGATTCTGCTCATCATCGCAGATTGCAATTTTTAGTTTCATAGTCATTACCGCCGTTTTATAATCGTTTTTGTAAAAGTCTTTATATCAATATATTTGTTACCTTGCGCTTGGGCATAATTCCACTTAATAACATTATAACACAAATTCTCGTTTTTTTCAATCGTACAGTATCAAACTCTTTGTTAAATATATCCTACCGCAACTTATCACGGACAAACCGAAAAAGCTTGCCCGTTTTTCTTTTGCCCAAATATTTTTCCATCGGAGGTTCGGCATTTTCGATTTTAACGCCGTGGAAGAAAACAAAAGAAAATAATTTTTCAAAAATCAGCCAAAACGCACCTTGCCAAGACCTGTAATAAGTGAACGGAAATTTTTTGATGATTTTCCGTAGACGGTTGAATTTCACCCCTCTGAAATTCCGAATAAGTGAAAGGTTCTTTTAGACCGTTGATTTTTCTCCCGCAAATGTCCTAACAAGTAGAGAGAAACATTTTTCAAAAAAATTTTATGCAGCCCGTTGATTTTTGCCCTTTGAAATTCCGAATAAGTGAAAGCACTTGATACCGAGCAAATGCAGTTCATCGAAATTTAACATTTCCGAACCCTGTATTTTGCCAAAAAAATGTCCGTTGTAGTGTGAAGGGGTATCAAGTTTTTCGCAGATTTTGTCCGTTGTAAAGTGAGAGGTATTGCAAAAATCCCCGTTTATAGGATAACGGAAGTAGTTAGAGCAAGATTCTACCACGGTGCCAAATTTCGCCTACTGCTCATTTTCGCCCTTGTGGTGATCTTGTTGGGGAGTGCCTTCCCCAAACCCTGCTGATCGGCTAACGCCGCACATTTTCCTCTCGCTCCGTTTGGCAATTCTGCCATCTGCGGTGTTGTAGGGAGTAAGAGAAAATTTGAAAAATTTTTGTGACCTACCTTGAATAATCGCTCTCCACGATGGGTTGGGTGAAAGCGATACAACCAAACTTTTACGTTATCTCGCAAAAATCCATCAAAGAAAATTTGTTGTTTTCAGAAATCGCAAAAAACAGGGGGCTAAAACCACCGAAAAAAGATGTTAAGTAGAGGGACAAATTTTCGATGGTTGCTAAAGCCGAAGAAAAACGGCGTTAAGTAGAGGAACTTATCAAAAGCCTCGGACAAACGCCAAAAAAATGTCCGTTGTTAAAGTGAAAGAATTTTTCAAAACACCTTAAAAACAGCCTCGAAAAAGGCGGTATATAGAGGGACTTTTCAAAACAGGGTGCAAAACGCTCTCAAAAAATATGGTAAGTGAAAGGAGTTATGCCTATGCCAAAAAAGTACAACACGCCACATCGCACTTTCGTAGTCAAGACCCGCTTGACCGAGGAAGAACACAACTTCTTTATGGAGCGAATGAAAAATTACGAAATGAGTCAATCCGAATTTATACGGCAAGCCATTGACGGCGCGGTTGTAAAACCGATTATCCGTGTCAATCCCGTCAACGATGAAGTGCTTGCCACGCTCGGAAAGCTCGTTGCCGAATACAACAAGATCGGCAACAACATCAATCAGATAGCGCGGACGCTGAACGAATGGCAAAGCCCATACCCACAGCTTGCCGACGAGATAACCGCTGCCGCTTCAGATCTCGCCGCGCTGAAATATGAAGTCTTGCAAAAGGTAGGTGAACTGAATGGCTACGTTCAAACATATCAGCTCTAAAAATGCTGATTACGGCGCAGCAGAAAAATATCTAACCTTTGCCCACGATGAGTTTTCTATGAAGCCCACGCTTGATGAAAACGGCAGACTTGTCCCACGCGAGAATTTCAGAATTGCCACGATTGGCTGTGGCGAGGAAGATTTCGCTATTGCCTGTATGCGAGCAAATCTCCGATACGGCAAAAACCAAAAACGCGAAGATGTGAAAAGCCACCACTACATTATTTCCTTTGACCCACGGGACGGCACAGATAACGGATTGACCGTTGACCGCGCACAGCAGTTAGGTGAGGAATTTTGCAAAACGCATTTTTGCGGACACCAAGCACTTGTTTGCACCCACCCCGATGGGCATAACCAAAGCGGCAATATCCACGTTCATATTGTGATAAACAGTTTGCGAATAGAGGAAGTACCGTTGCTCCCGTATATGGATAGACCCGCCGATACGAAAGCCGGTTGCAAGCATCGGTGTACCGACGCGGCAATGGAATATTTCAAATCCGAAGTCATGGAAATGTGCCACCGCGAAAACCTCTATCAGATTGATCTGCTCCACGGCAGCGCAAACCGCGTTACCGAGCGTGAGTATTGGGCGCAGAAAAAGGGACAAGCCGCACTTGACGAGCGAAACGAAAAAATCACCGCCGATGGGCTGCCCCCGCGTACCACAAAATTTGAAACAGACAAAGAAAAGCTACGGCAGACGCTACGGGCTGTACTCGATACCTCAACCACATTTGAGCAGTTTTCCGCTTTGCTTTTACAGCAAGGGATAACCGTTAAAGAGAGCCGAGGGCGTTTATCCTACCTCACACCCGACCGCACCAAGCCCATCACAGCACGAAAGTTAGGTGATGATTTTGACTACGCAGCAGTTATGCTGCGTATGACGCCAGTTCTCGCTTGTTTGGAGCAAAACGCACACAGGGTTGTCGAGGAACGCGCCGCAGCACTCAAAGCCGACAAAAACGCTCCCAAGCGTAGCGTGATGGAACGGCTTCACGAAAAGCAGACCGCAGTTAAAAATGACGGCATACAGCGCACCGTTGATATTGAAGCCAAACGCGCCGAGGGTAAAGGCGTTGGTTATGAAAGATGGGCGAAAGTCCACAATCTCAAACAAATGGCAAGAGCCCAATTTCTGTTGGAAATAGGTTTTGGTTCACAAGACGAACTTGACGCGGCTGTAAATGTCGCCCAAGCCAATATGCAAAAGAGCTATGCCGCGCTGAAATCCTTTGACCCAAAGATCGCTGAGCAGAAAACGCTCCAGGATTGGATTCTCAAATATATCAAAACGAAAGATGTGTGCAAGGGTATCAACACCATCAAAAGGGAAAAAGACCGTGCCGCGTACAGACAAAAGCACGAAGCCGATTTTATCATCTACGAATCCGCCCGCCGTTATTTCGATACACAGGGTATTAAGAAACTACCTACAAATGCCGCTATTCGTGCTGAAATTCAAAGGCTGATTGCAGAGAAAAATGCCGCGTATAACGTCTACTATGCCGATAAGGAACGCTTCAAAGAATTACAGACCATTCAGCACAATTTAGCAAAACTTCACGGAGAGCCTACCCCCGAGAAAACAAAAAAGAAAGAACAGGAGCTTTAATTTCATTCAAGCAAGATGTGAAAACATCACTTTGATGTTTTTCGCTGTAACGCTTTATACACCGAAAAACACATAACCCCATACAACAATACTCCCCACGCAGTAAACGAGCCACACAAAGCAAAAAATCCCCGAAAATCAACCCTAATTCATACACTTTTCGTTACACGGACTACTAACAAACAGGAGGTAAATGCCTATGGCAGATAACCGCAAATACTATTACCTAAAACTGAAAGAAAATTACTTTGATGAGGACGTGATCGTTCTCCTTGAAAATCAGCCCGACGGATTTCTTTACTCCAATATACTCTTGAAGCTCTATCTGAAATCGCTGAAAAACGGCGGCAAACTACAACTTGACGAGAATAAACCCTATACCGCGCAGATGATCGCCACCATCACCCATCAGCAGATCGGAACGGTGGAGCGTGCACTACGGCTGTTTATGGAGCTTGGTTTGGTGGAAGTGCTGAATGACGGAGCTTTCTATATGAGTAATATCGAGCTTCTGATTGGTCAGTCCTCCACCGAGGGAGAACGCAAACGCAGGGCACGAATGGAATTACAGAAAATCCCGCAAGCCATAGCGGACATTTGTCCACCAGAGATAGAGATAAAGAAAGAGATAGATATAGATATAGAGTCAGAGATAGAGCGAGAGAAAGATACGGGACACGCCACACCAACCGTTTACGGCAGATACAAAAATATCTTTCTCACCGATACGGAGCTTGAAGCATTGAAAAACGAATTGCCCGAAAAATGGAGCTTTTATGTTGAAAGACTTTCCGAGTATATGGCATCCAAAGGAAAATCCTACGATAACCACGCCGCTACCATCCGTAAATGGGCGGTAAGCGATACCGAAAAAGCCGCCGGTCAAGGCGTTTCAACACTAACCTGCAAGGAGGGTACAAGCCTATGAGTAATGTTTATCAAGAACTAATAACAAAAATGGCAGAAGCCACACCACAGCCCGAAGATTACACGGGCGAGGACGGTCTGCTCTACTGCGGCAAATGCCGTACACCGAAGCAACGATATTTTCCCGAAGGTCTGAAAACCTTGGGCATTGACCGTCACCGCATTGACTGCGAGTGTGAAAAGGCAAAGCGTTTGGAGCGTGAAGCCGCCGAGCAACGCAGAAAACACCTTGATACCGTCGAAGACCTCAAACGCCGTTGTTTCTCCACCGAGCGAATGACAACGTGGAGTTTTGAGAACGACAACGGCAACACGCCCCAAATGGAATACGCCCGCCGATACGTTGAGAATTGGGATAAGGTGAAAGCAGATAACATCGGCTACTACTTATGGGGAGACACCGACAGCGGAAAAAGCTATCTTGCCGCTTGCATTGCCAACGGTCTGATCGAAAAAGAAATCTCTGTCCGTATGACCAATTTCACAACAATACTCAACAACCTCGGCGCGAGCTTTGAGGGGAGAAACGAATATATTGAGCGTCTGTGCCGTTTTCCTCTGCTCATCATTGACGATCTTGGCACGGAGCGAGGAACAGAATACGCTCTTGAACACGTTTACAACGTCATCGACAGCAGATACCGAAGCGGTAAGCCCTTGATACTCACCGCCAATATCAGCCCCGACGTGCTGAACAATCCACCCGATATAGCCCACGCCCGTATTTACAGCCGGATACTTGAAATGTGCGTACCGATACACATTATGGGCATACAGAACCGCAAGCAGACCGCACAGCGCAAAATGGAAACGCTGAAAAATATGATGAACGATTAACGATTGAAAGGATATTGCCTATGGTAAAAAACAAGAGAAATACACGCACCGACCTTTATGACCTCTGCTCCTGTTATGAGCCGATAGAAATGCCGCCCGAAGGCACATTCGATACATTCAAAGAACCCGAACCCACGCTTGAAAATACATCGTTCTATGCCACCGAGGAAGACGGAAAGCTCTATTTCTACTGCGGCAAGACGAAAATCGAAGTCATTGAACATTTTGCGGATAACGGAAAGGCACTCAATACGCTCGTTGAGGACGTTATCACCTATACCGCGCACAAGGACGTAAAAAGTTCACGAATGAATTAACGGATACGTATTGAAGAAAACCCGCGTTTATGATATAATGTATTACAGTGGAAGAGTATTGTAAGCGTGGGTTCGTTTCAAGAGAAAATCACTACGTGATATTCTCAACAGGAGGATTTTTAATGAAACAACCGTACAATACCGCACTATATATGAGACTCAGCCGCGATGATGAAAATTACGGCGACAGCGTATCCATCGAAACACAAAGAACCATTCTCAGACAGTTTGCAAAAGAAAATCAGCTCCACGTTATGGACGAGTACATCGACGACGGTTGGAGTGGGACTAACTTCGAGAGACCGAATTTCAAGCGAATGATGGATGATGTGGAGCTTGGCAAGATCAACTGCATCGTAACCAAAGACCTCAGCCGTTTCGGTCGAGAACACGTTATGATGGACTACTATCTTGAATTTGTGTTTCCCGAAAAGAAAGTACGCTATATCGCTGTCTCGGACAATGAGGATACCGAAAAGGGACTTTCCGACTTCGTGCCTTTCAAAAATCTGTTCAATGAATGGTTTGCAAAAGACACGAGCCGTAAAGTCAAGACCGCGCTCCATGCCAAGTTTGCCGCAGGACAGCATATATGCACTTATGCTCCCATCGGCTACAAGAAGCACAGTGAAGTAAAAAATCTTTTGGAGATCGACGAGGAAACCCGTTGGATTGTAGAAAAGATATTTGACCTTGCTTGCCGAGGTGCGGGAGCCGCCAAGATCACAAACATTCTCATTGATGAACAGATACCCACGGCAGGCTGGCTCAACTACACGCGATACGGAAAATTCGCTCACATCTATGCAGAAGCACCCGAAGAAAAACGCTACGCATGGACGATCTCGCAGGTCAAGTGTATTCTCAAAGATGAAATCTACATCGGCAATTCCATTCACGGCAAGCAAACGAATATCTCCTACAAGAACAAAAAGAAGATACGCAAGCCCCAAGAGGAATGGTTCAGAGTGGAAAACACCCACGCTGCCATTATCTCAAAGGATGTGTTCGATCAAGTGCAGGAGCAGATCGCAAGCCGCCGCAGAAAGCAACAGGACGGCACAACACAGATATTCGCAGGACTTCTCAAATGCGCCGATTGCGGATGGGCTATGAGTTTCGGAACGAACAAGCAGAACACCAAGCCGTACAGTTATTTCAACTGTACTTCTTATCGTCAGTTCGGCAAAAAACACGCCACTTGCACCGCACACTATATCCGCTACGATACGCTTTATACCTATGTTCACGCAAGACTGATGTATTGGTGGCAACAAGCACAAGCGGATGAAGCCAAGCTGACCGAGAGAATACTCAAAGCCGGAGACAGGGAGAATGACGCGCAAACAAAAGCTCGTACCGCTTCGCTCACAAGAGCCGAGAAGCGCAAGGAAGAACTTGACCGTCTGTTTTCCAAGCTATACGAAGATTGGGCATCAGAACGTATCACGGAGTACAATTTCAATACGCTGTCAAAGAAGTATCAGACCGAGCAGGAGGAATTGCTCGTGAAGATAGACAAGCTGACAGCGGAACTGTCTGCCGAACAGCAAAGCGTAATCGATGCTGAAAAGTGGATAGCGAGCATCAAGAAATGCGCTCGTCCCACCGAGCTTACCGCCGACTTGCTCAACTCTCTGATCGAAAAAATCGTGATACACGAGGGCAAGGACAGCCAAAACGGTATGAAAGCACAGCCGATTGAAATCTACTACCGCTTTATCGGCAAAATTGATTGAAAAATGGAATATGAGTGTCTATGAAACAAGAAATAGGCACTCATACAGAAGAAATATCTTTAACTATGTGAAACCGGGTTGTCCTATCCGGACATCACCATGGTGTCCGGTATCTGCGATGCGCTTTCCATTACCGAGCATGAGCTCATCACCGCGAGTGATGATGTCAGGCAGCGCAGCATCGAAAAGCAGGCCAAGGGGTTTCGCACCATCCGGGCAACTTACTCCTGGACTTTTTATCTGCTGTACGGAGCATCCCTGCTGATCTGTTTGATCTGCAACCTGGCGGTCAACCACACCCTGAGCTGGTTCTGGATTGTATTGGCGTCGGAGTGCCTGGCGTTTTCGCTGACAAACGTCCCGGTGCTTGTGCGCAGACATCGTAGCATGTGGACGCTGGGCGCGTGCTATCTCTCGCTGAACCTTTTGTTTTTGGCCTGCTGGGCCTTGTATGGCGGCGACTGGATCCTTACCACCTTGCTGTTTGTGGCGTTTGGTTGTGCGGTGGTGTTTTTGCCTCTTGTTCTCCGGGCGGTTCCGCTGCCCGAGCCGGTTTGCCGGCACAAGACGCTTCTCTGTTTTGCGGCGGAAACGATCCTGCTGGTTTTAGCGGAGTTTGCGGCGAGCGTCCAAACCGGATACGCAGACCGTTTTCTGACGGTGATCGTCCCGGTGACGCTGTACGGCGCCCTGCTGCCCTGGGTGTTTATGATCGCCATCCGGTATATACGCGTGAACGGTTTTTTTAAAACTGCCATCTGTTCTGCGGCGACGGGAGGCGTTGTCTTTTGCATCAACGGCGTACTGCACATGTTCCTGGACGGAGAACCCTTTGCACTGCCGCAGTTTGACTTTGGCAAATGGAATGTTCCCGAAGCCTACAACGACAACCTGATTACCCTGATCGCAGCGGCGGCGCTGGTAGTAGCGCTGTTGTTTGCGGCGGGCGGCATTGTCTGGTCGATGCGCTTAAAACTGTCCTCTGCAAAGGAGGCGCGGCGATGAACCCCGATACCAAACGGCTGTTTGTGTTCGGCGGACTCACCGGGGTATTTTTAATCCCGTTGAGCGTTTTATACTGGATCACCCGGTCCTCAATCTGGCTGAACATTCTCATGCTGACCCCGGCGGCCGCTGTCCTTCTGACCCGTCTGCTGACAAAAGAGGGGTGGAAGGACCTGTATATCAAGCCCTATTGGAAGGGGAAGACCAAGTGGTATCTGATGGCGTACCTGTTCACACCCGTGCTGGCGTATGCGGGAGTGGCGCTGTATTTTGCGCTGTTCCCTGAGCAGTTTTCGCCTTTGAAGTCAAGTTTCTATCTCCAATCGGGGGCCGCCGGCGCACAGGAGTATGAAGAAATCCTGCTGACGACGATTCCCGCGGCAATCCTCATCAACCCTCTAACGGGGCTTGTTTCCTGTCTGGGGGAGGAATGGGCCTGGCGGGGCTATCTGCTGCCCAAACTGTGCGGGAACATGTCCATGACCCAGGCGAGTCTTCTGACCGGTGTAATCTGGGGAGCATGGCACGCGCCGGTGATCGCCGCGGGGTTTAATTACGGCGCTGAACATCCCGTGGGCGGAATATTGGCGATGCTGGTGTTCTGCACCGTGCTGGGGATTATCGAGGCTTATCTGTTTTTTCAAACAGGTTCCGTGTGGGGACCCACTCTGTTTCACGCGGCGGTCAACGGAATCGACCTTTGGACACCTCAAACCCTGTTCACAGGCGGGGAGGGGAACCCCTTTATCGGTCCCAACCTGACGGGCGTCATCGGCGGCGCGGGGCTTTTGATTGCGGCGGTTTTCTGTCTGATGGGAATTGTGCGGCTGCAACACAAACAAGCGGTAAAAGCCAGATGAAAATGTATTGCGATCCTTCTGAGAGCGGCGAGAAATCGCCGCTCTGTTTTTTTGTGCTGTTTGTACCAGAAATAGCATAAAAACATATGTTCTATGCGCGAATATTGCCAAAATTTGCTTGCAAAAAACCTTGATTTTTCCTGTGAACACTGTTATAATGAAGTTCAAGTGGTGAAAAGTGGTTCAAAGTGGTTAAAAAAACCTGGTTTTTGTGACAAACGGGAAGGAAGTGGGGGAACATGCTGATCGGCGAATACGCGCACAACGTAGACGTCAAAGGCCGTGTGAATTTCCCCGCCCGTTTACGGGAAGACTTAGGGCTTCGCTTTGTGATCACCAAGGGCCTTGACAACTGCCTGTTTGTTTATTCTCTGGAGGAATGGGCAAACCTGGAACAAAAGATCAAGGCGCTTCCCATGTCCAAGTCCCGCAACCTGCAGCGTTTTTTGTTTGCCGGCGCCTGCGAAGTGGAGCCGGACAAGCAGGGCAGGGTTTTGATTCCCGCCAATCTTCGGGAGTATGCGGGCCTGACCAAAGACGTCATGGTCATCGGCGCTTCCAACCGGGCGGAGATCTGGGACCGGGATCGCTGGAGCCAGGAGTGCTCGCAGCTGGATTCCCAGTCGGTCGCCGACGCGATGGACGAGCTCGGCTTTTAACGAAAAGGAGCGCCCATGGAATTTAAACACTACTCCGTGATGCTAAACGAATGTCTGGAGGGCCTGAACATCCGCCCCGACGGGGTGTATGTGGACGGCACGGCGGGCGGCGCGGGACATTCCCGGGAAATCGCCAAACGCCTGACCACCGGCAGGCTGCTTGCGCTGGACCAGGATCCCGACGCGGTCAAGACTGCCTCGGACCGGCTGCGTGAATTCCCTGGCGCCCAGGTGATCCGGGCGAACTTCCGGGAGGTTTCCCAGGTTCTGAAATCCGTAGGGATTTCCGGAATCGATGGGATGCTGATGGATTTAGGGGTCTCCTCTTTTCAGCTTGACAACCGGGAGCGGGGGTTTTCCTATCGGGAGGACGCGCCGCTGGACATGCGCATGAGCAGGGAGGGACTTTCCGCCCGGGATGTGATCAACACCTACGAGCCCGGCGCTCTGGTCCGGATTTTACGAGAATACGGCGAAGAAAAATTCGCAAAAAATATTGTTTCCCGCATTGTGCGGGAACGGGAGAAATCGCCCATTGAAACCACGCTGCAACTGGCGGAGCTCATCAAGCAGGCGATCCCCGCGGCGGCCCGCCGGGAAAAAAATCCCTGCAAGCGGACCTTCCAGGCCGTCCGGATTGAAGTGAACGGCGAATTGGACAGCCTGTCACAGGGTCTTGACCAGGCATTCCGTTGCCTGAACCCTGGCGGAAGGCTGGTGGTCATCACCTTTCACTCCCTGGAGGACAGGCTGGTTAAACAGCGGTTCAAAGAATGGTGCACCGGCTGTGTGTGCCCCCCGGAGCTTCCGGTCTGCGTCTGCGGACAGACTCCCAGGGCAAAGCTCGTTTACAAAAAGCCCATCCTCCCGTCAGAGAAGGAGCTTGCTGAGAACAGCCGCAGCAAAAGCGCCAAACTTCGAATATTGGAGAAAATCAAGGATCAAACAAACTAGGATCAGGAAATGGAGCGTGTAGGCAGTGCAAAAAAACAGCAATCTGGCGTATGACTTGGCCAGGTTTGAGCAGTCGTCCAAAAAACCCGCTGCAACGCAGAAAAAGGCTGACATCAAAGTCGTTAAAACTGTCCGGCGCGCCAGTCCTGTGAAGGTGGCAGCTATCATTGCGGTGGTGCTGGCCATCACGGGGATGATGATTTACAGCCAGGTGGTGCTCACCGAGCTGGGTGCGCAGACCACCGAGCTGAACGCGGAGCTGGAAAAGCTCCAAAGCGAAAACGTTCGCAAAACCACCGAGCTGGAGGGGAAAATGTCCCTCAAAAACATCGAGGAATACGCGGTGGACGAACTGGGCCTTGTTAAACAGGAGCAAAGCCAGGTGGAGTATGTCAACCTCTCCGGCGGCAACAAGGTGGAAATCAAACAGAAACAGGATGACAGCTTGTGGGGAAAGATCAAACAGAGTATACAGAATCTTTTGGAATACCTGAAATAAACCCACAATACTATTTATAAACAGGACACCTAAGGGTTAAGAGTGATTTCTTGACCCTTATTTTTCTAACAGGAGGTTTACGGCATGTCGAAAGGGCCAACGTTAAAGATGAAAAACCGTCTCAACCGCATTGTCATCGCGTTTGTTCTGATCGGTTTTGTAACATTGATCGTGCGCGTCGGGTATATTTCCATCGGTCAAAACGACTTTTTTAAGGCCGAGGCCACCAAGCAGCAGCTGGATGATCTGACCGTCAATCCCAAGCGGGGCACCATTTATGACCGGAACATGAAGGTGCTGGCCCAAAGCGCCACGGTGTGGACGGTGTTTATCTCGCCTATTGACATCGAGGAAAAGGATCGGGAGACCATCGCAGACGGGCTGTCCAAAATTCTGGAAGTGGATAAACAAACCATCCTGGACAAGTGCAAAAAGAAAAACCGGTACGAGGTCATCAAGAAAAAAGTCGAGCAGAATGTGGCGGACGAGGTCAACAAGTTTATCGCGGAAAAAAAGATTACCGCGGTGCACATGGTGGAGGACTCCAAGCGCTATTACCCCTATGAAAACTTTGCCTCCAGCGTCATCGGCTTTACCGGCACCGATAACCAAGGCCTGTATGGGATCGAGGCGTATTACGACAAATATCTCAAGGGCACCGCAGGGCGGATCGTCTCGGCAGTCAACGCCAAAGGCACCGATATGCCGTTCCAGTATGAAAAATTCTACGAGCCCAAGGACGGCAACGGTCTGGTTTTGACCATTGACGAATCCATCCAGCACTATGTGGAAAAGGCGCTGGAACAAGCGGTGATTCAGCACAAGGCCAGCAACCGTGGCTGCGCCATTGCCATGAATGTCAACACTGGGGAGATTCTGGCCATGGCCACCAAGCCGGACTTTAATTTGAACGAACCCTTTGAAATTGCCGATGCCGCCACCCGGGAAGCCATTGAAAAGCTCACCGGCGACGAGCGCACCAAGGCGTTGTCTGCCGCCCGGGAAAAGCAGTGGAAAAACAAGGCGGTCACCGAGCTTTACGAGCCCGGATCGGTTTTTAAAGTCGTCACCGGCTCCGCCGCGCTGGAGGAAAAAACCAGCTCGTTGACCAGCAAATTTTCCTGCAGCGGCGTGGCCAATGTGTCCGGCACCAAGATTAAGTGCTGGAAAGCGGGTGGCCACGGGTCGCTGGACTTCACCGGTGCGTTTGTGCACTCCTGCAATCCGGCGTTTATCAGCATCGGCCAGAGCTTGGGCGTTGATAAATTCTACAATTATGTGAAAAACTATGGAATGACGGAGCGCACGGGAATTGACCTCCCGGGCGAGGCGGACTCCATCACCATCGCGAAAAAAAATTACGGCCCGGTGGAGCTTGCCAGCGCCTCCTTCGGACAGTCCAACAAAATTACCCCCATCCAGATGATTACCGCTTTTTGCGCAGTAGTCAACGGTGGAAAGCTGGTGACCCCTCATGTGGTCAAACAGATGCTGGATGCCAATGGAAACGTGGTGGAAACCTACGGCACCAAAGTGAAGCGCCAGGTGATCTCGGAGGAAACCTCCGCCCAGATGCGGAAAATTCTGGAGCAGGACGTCACCGCCAACGGCGGCAGCAACGCCTATGTCAAGGGCTTTTCCATCGGCGGAAAATCCGGCACCAGTGAAAAGCTGGAATTAAACCGCAAGCCCAATGCGACCCAGGAGGAAAAAGACGCCCGTGTGTCCTCGTTTATCGGCTTTTCCCCTGTGGACGATCCGGAAATCGCGGTGATGGTCATGATCGACGAGCCCCGGGCAGGCCAGGTGTACGGCAGCCAGGTGGCGGCGCCGGTAGTGGCTTCCATCATGTCCGATGTGCTTCCCTATATCGGCATTGAGCCCAATTACACCAAAGAAGAACTGGAAAAAATGGAAGTTTCGGTACCCAACGTGACCGGCTCCAAACTGGACACAGCCCAGAGCAAGCTGTTAGCCCAGGGCTTAAAGCCCAAGATTAAGGGCGATGGAAACACCGTGTTAAAGCAGGTTCCCTCCTCTGGATCCAGCATGCCCCGGGGCGGAACGGTGATTTTGTACACCTCGGAAAGCGTAGCGGAAGAATCGTCGACGGTTCCCAATCTGGTGGGGCTCACGCCCGCCCAGGCCAACCAAAAGCTCACCAATGCAGGGCTCAACGTAAAGTTTACCGGGCCTTCAGAAAACGTCCATGCGGTGGTGTCTGCCCAGAGCGTCAAGGAGGGGACAAAGCTCGCCAAGGGGAGCATTGTAACCCTGACCTGCACAGCCAACGATCAGACGGGCTGATCCTTTTGACAAGCAAGGAGAAACGTCCTAAAATAGTAGGGAGTCGGAAGGGATGAATACCAAACATGTTGTTCTATGATTTATTAAATGGAATCGACTGGAGCGGAGACGCGCAGAATATGGAAATCACCGATGTGTGCAGCGACTCCAGAAAGCTCAAACCCGGATGCGTCTTTGTGTGCATCAAAGGATTAAATTTCGACGGACACGACCACGCGGCGGCGGCGCTTTCAAGCGGCGCCGCGGCTGTGGTTTGCGAGCGGGACCTGGGGCTGCCCGGACAGGTGATCGTGGAAAACTCCCGCCTGGCCTACTCGGTGATGTGCGGAAACTTTTTCGGCAATCCCGCCTCCCGCCTGCGGCTGATCGGAGCTACGGGCACCAACGGGAAAACCACTGTGACCACCCTGATTAAAAACGTGCTGACCTCCCTGGGGCTCAAGGTGGGCCTGATCGGCACGATTCAGAACGAGATTATGGACGAGGTGATCCCCGCGCACAAAACCACTCCGGACGCTTACGAGCTCCATGCGCTGTTTGCCCAAATGGAGCAGAAGGGCTGTGAGTTCGTGGTGATGGAGGTTTCCTCCCATGCGCTGGATCAGTGCCGGCTGGGCAAGGTCGAGTTTGAAATCTCGGTGTTTACAAACCTTACCCAGGATCATTTGGATTACCACAAGGATATGGAGGACTACTTCGCGGCCAAGAAAAAGCTGTTCGACATGACCAAGACGGCGATTGTCAACATCGACGACAGCTACGGACAGCGGCTGGCGCTGATGCTGCCGGGGGAAGTGGTCACCTGCTCCACCAAGCGTCAGACCGCCGATTTTTATGCCTCGGATATCCAGTGCCTGCCTACAGGGGTGGAATTCCACCTGACCTATCGGGAGATCACCAGCAAGATCACCTTTGGCATGCCGGGGAACTTTTCCGTGCAAAACGCCCTGGCGGCTGCGGCAGTCTGCCTGCGGGCGGGGATCTCTTTAGAACGGGTGGTGGAAGGACTTAACGCCTGCAAGGGCGTCAAGGGCCGCAGCGAGGTCATTCCCACCGGACGGGATTTTACCGTCATCTGCGACTACGCCCATTCCCCCGACGGGCTGCGCAATATTCTCCCCAGCATGCGGGAGTACACCAAGGGCCGCCTGATCGCGCTGTTTGGCTGCGGTGGCGACCGGGATGTGACCAAGCGCCCGATCATGGGGGAGGTCGCCGCCGAAAACGCCGATTTTCTTATTGTCACGTCGGATAACCCCCGCACAGAGGACCCGGAGGCGATTATCGAGGATATTCTGCCCGGGGTGCGCAAGGTGGGCACCGAATACGTGGTGATCCCCGACCGCCGGGAGGCAATTTTTTACGCAGTTGAGCACGCCCGGCCCGGGGACGTGATTGTCCTGGCGGGAAAAGGACATGAGGATTATCAGGTTTTAAACGGCAAGACGATTCATTTTGACGAGCGGGAAGTGGTTGCCCAGGCGCTGGAAAAACTTTCAAACGACAACGGATAGAATTTGGGGTTGAGATTCATTGGAAAAGCTTTCACTCTTGGAAATTGCAGAGGCATTGGGCGTGCAGCCCGAGGGGGATATGGCATCTCTACAGGAAAATTGGGCGCAAATCACCGTAGACAGCGTGTGCACCGATACCCGGAACATCACGCCCGGGTGCCTGTTTATCGCCCTTTCCGGGGAGCGCTTTGACGGCCACGACTTTGTGGAGCAGGCGTTTGCCCAGGGGGCGGCCGCGGCGGTGATCCATCGTCCAGTGGTCAGCGAGTACCCGGTGCTGCGGGTGGAAAACACCCGGACGGCGCTGTTAGACTTGGCCCGTTTTTACCGCAAACGCTTTTCCGTTTTTCTGGTGGGCATCACCGGCAGCGTGGGAAAAACCTCCACCAAGGAAATGATCTACGGGGTGCTGTCCCAGAAATTTAAAACCCTGAAAACCCAGGGAAATTTAAACAACGAAATCGGTCTTCCCATGACGCTGCTGGGGCTGGACTGTTCCTACCGGGCAGCGGTCATTGAAATGGGAATGTCCGATTTCGGTGAGATCAGCCGTCTGACCAAAACCGCTCTTCCCAATCTGGGGGTGATTACCAACATCGGGGTCTCGCACCTGGAAACCCTGGGGAGCCGGGAGAACATTCTCAAGGCGAAATTGGAGATTATGGACGGCTTGCAGGGAGACCTGCCGCTGATCTTAAACGGGGACGACGATTTATTGTCCACCGTCGGGGAGTTCGTGGACCGGGAGATCATCTACTATGGGATCAAGAATACCGACGCGGGGGTCACCGCTTCGGATATTGACGTGCAGGGGCTTTCCACCGAGTTTACCATCTCGTATTTCGGGAAAAAAGCCCGGGCCAGGATTCCCACCATCGGGGAACACAATGTGTACAACGCCCTGGCTGCGTTCTGTGTGGGCCTGGTGTCCGAGATGACCGAGGAGGAAATCTTAAGGGGACTTTCCCAGTATAAGCCGGCGGGGATGCGTCAGAACATCACAGATTACAAAGGGATCACAGTCATTGAGGACTGTTACAACGCCAGCCCCGATAGCATGAAGGCGGCGCTTAGCGTGCTGGATGCGGTACAGACCCAGGGCCGCAGGATCGCCGTGTTGGGCGACATGCTGGAACTGGGGGACATTTCGGAAAAAGCCCATTACAAAGTAGGCGTTTTGGCGGGACAAAGCGGCGCGGACGAGGTGCTGTGCTTCGGCCCCCAGTCGGAAAACATCGCCCGAGGGGCCATGAGCGAGGGGATGACCCAGGTGGCGGTATTCCAGGACAAAGAGGAATTAAGCCGGTACCTTGCCGCACACACCGCGCCCGGGGATACGGTGCTGTTTAAGGCCAGCCGGGGCATGCGGCTGGAGCAGGTCATCCAAACTACGTATGGGGGAGAGGAATAAACACCATGACAGGACTTGTATCGGCGATCACCGCCCTTATCGCCTTTATTATCACAGCGGGGCTGGGATTTGTAATCATCCCATTTTTACGCAGGCTCAAATTTGGGCAGACGATCAAAGAGATCGGTCCCACCTGGCACAAGAATAAACAGGGAACGCCCACCATGGGCGGCCTTATGTTTATCGCGGGCATTGTCCTTGCGAGCGTGGTGGGATGTCTTGTGGCCGCAGCCTTTTCCGGGGGGGAAAGCATCAGCAGCACCCAGGAGCTGGTTCGGTTTGTGGCGGGGCTGTGCCTTGCTTTGGGAATGGGAATGATCGGCTTCGCGGACGACTACATCAAAGTGGTGAAAAAGCGCAACCTGGGGCTCACCGCCCGGCAGAAAACCCTGCTTCAGCTTTTGGGAATCATCGCATATCTGGCGGTGCTGTACCTGGCGGGGGATACCTCTACTATTGTGGTGTTCCCCTTCCTTGGTCAGTTGGACTTCGGGCTGTTTTACTATCCGCTGGTGGCGGTGGGAATCTATTTCCTGGTCAATGCCGTCAATCTCACCGACGGAATCGACGGCCTGGCGTCCTCGGTCACCTTTGTGGTGGGAATCGCCTTTATGGTTATCAGCAGCCTTTTAAGCTTTACCAATATGGGGGTTTTAGCGTCTGCTATGGCGGCGGGCTGCCTGGGCTTCCTGATGTGGAATCTGCACCCCGCCAAGGTGTTTATGGGAGATACCGGTTCGATGTTTTTAGGCGGCCTTGTAGTGGCGCTTGGAATGGGCGTGGGAATGCCCATGCTTCTGGTCTTTGCGGGGATCGTGTACATCTGCGAGGCACTGTCGGTGGTCTTGCAGGTTATCAGCTTTAAAACCACCGGCAAACGCATCTTTAAAATGAGCCCGATCCACCACCATTTTGAAATGTGCGGGTGGAGCGAGGGGAAAATTGTAACGGTGTTTTCCCTGGTGACCGCGGTGTTCTGCGCGGTGGCGGTCTGCGCCGTTATCTGGGGATAAAACCGCGCCCCCTGCGGAATTTGGATGGAAAGGGTGACCCTGATTGGCTCGACCGAAAAAGGACAAAATAAAAAAGCTCGGCACCATGGATACGACGTTTTTTATTCTTGTCCTCATCCTGCTTGCCTTCGGCTTAATCATGCTGTTTTCCGCGAGCTACGCCTACGCCTATTACCGGTTTAACGACAGCTTCAGCTTTATCAAAAAGCAGGCGGTCTTTGCGTTTGCGGGCGTCGCCTGCATGATTATCATTTCACACATCGATTACCATATCTATAAAAGATTCGCCTTCTGGTTTTATGCGGCGGGCGTAGTGCTGCTGGTGGTGGCGCTGCTGTCACCCGAGCTTAACAACGCCCACCGATGGATTCACCTGGGGCCGCTGGGAACGTTTCAGCCGTCGGAGTTTATGAAGTTCGCGGTGGTGGTTTTGTTCGCCTATCTGATCTCCATCAACTACAAGCGGATGGGGACGTTTGTATACGGCGTACTTCCGTTTTTGATCTGTTTGGGCATTGTGGCGGCCATTATGCTGATGCAGCCCCACCTGTCCGGAACCATCCTGATCGGCGCCATCGGCTTGGTGATGATGTTTGTGGGCGGCACCAAGTACCGGTACTTTTTGGTGGCGCTGCTGCTGGTGGGCGTGGGCATTGTGGCCATCGTCTCCTTTAAGGGAATTGAGTACGTGGGCGAGCGGCTTCAAGGATGGATCGACCCGTTTTCCGACAAGCAGGACTCTACCTTCCAGACGGTGCAGTCGCTGATCGCCGTGGGCTCGGGAGGCGTCATGGGACTGGGGCTCGGAAATTCCCGGCAGAAGTACCTGTACCTGCCGGAGCCCCAAAACGACTTTATCTTTTCCATCGTCTGCGAGGAGCTGGGCTTTATCGGCGCGGTGATCGTGATTTTGCTGTTTGTGCTGTTTGTGTTCCGCGGCTTTGTGATCGCCACCAAAGCGCCGGATAAATTCGGCATGATGCTGGTGGTGGGGCTCACTGCGCAGGTGGGGCTTCAGGCCATGCTCAACATCGCGGTGGTGACCAACACCATTCCAAACACCGGCATCAGCCTCCCGTTTTTCAGCTATGGAGGAACATCACTGTTTTTGCTGCTGTGCCAGATGGGGGTCATCCTCAATGTGTCCCGGCAGTGCTCGCTGGAAAAGACTTAATCCCGTCAAAGGGAATTCTATCAGAATCAGGCAGGGAAAATTATATGCGCGTATTATTTGCAGGCGGCGGAACGGCGGGGCATATCAATCCCGCGGTGGCAGTCGCAAGCTACATCAAGAAACAGCAGCCGGCGTCGGAAATTCTGTTTGCCGGTACGCCCAAGGGGATGGAGGCCACCCTGGTGCCCAAAGCGGGCTTTGCCTTCGCCCCTATCCGGGTGATGGGCTTCAGGCGTAGCCTTTCGCCCCAGAGCATCGTCCACAACCTGGAAGCCGCAGGGTGTCTTGCCACAGCGGGAGCCCGGGCGAAAAAGATTATCCGGGACTTTCGGCCCGACCTGGTGGTGGGCACCGGCGGCTATGTGAGCGGCCCCATCGTGCGGTGCGCCGCTAAGATGGGGATCAAGACGGTGATCCATGAGCAAAACGCCTTCCCCGGCGTGACCACCAAGATCTTGTCCAAGCACGCCGACCGGGTGTTCCTGGCGGTGGAGGAGGCGAAAAAATACCTGGACCCGAACTGCAAGGTGGAGGTGGTGGGCAACCCTGTGCGGGAGGAAATTCTCTTGAAAACCAAAGGGGAGGCCCGGCGGGAGCTCCATTTGGACGACAGCCTGTGCATTTTGTCCTTCGGAGGGAGCCTGGGTGCGCCCATCGTCAACCGGGCCGCCGCCGACCTGATGGAGTGGCATTGCAAAAAAGGGGATGTCAACCACATCCACGCCACCGGCCGCCTGGGCAAAGAGGAGTTCCCGGCCCTGCTCAAAGAGCGGGGCGTGAACCTTTCCGCCTGCCCGCGGATCGACGTGCGGGAGTATATCGACAACATGGACAGCTGCCTGGCGGCGGCGGACGTGGCGGTCTGCCGGGCGGGAGCCATCACCCTGTCGGAGCTGGAAGCCACCGGCAAGGCGTCGGTCTTAATCCCTTCCCCTTATGTGGCGGAAAACCATCAGTATCACAACGCCATGGTGCTGCAAAATCATGGTGCGGCCATTGTGATGGAGGAAAAAGACTACGATAAAAAGCGGCTCATCGACTTTATGGAGACGATCTACCGGGATCGGGAAAAGCTCAAGGAGCTTTCCAAAAACGCTTCCCGGCTGGCAGTCACCGACACCTGTGAAAAAATGTACCGCTCAATCCTTGATTTGACAGCCAAGGTTTAACTCACCATCCCTTTCCCACTGGCATAGTATAAGGTGCTAAGGTGCTTAACACCGAACGACTGCTGTGTGAAAGGGTGTTGTTTGTGGAACAGTTACGGATCCGGGGCGGCGTTCCCCTGTCGGGGGAGATCGCCGTCCACGGAGCAAAAAACAGCTCGCTCCCCCTGCTTGCCGCCACCATTCTGGGAAAATCCCAAAGTGTCTTACATAACTGCCCCCGCCTGTCCGACGTGGATGCGGCAATCCGGATTTTATCTTATCTTGGCTGTGCTGTGGAGCGTTCCGGCGACACGGTGTGCGTAGACACCTCTCAGTTGACCCACTTTGACGTGCCGGAGGATTTAATGCGGGAAATGCGGTCCTCCATCGTCTTTTTGGGGGCGATTGCCGCAAGGCTCGGCAAAACCCGGATCTCCTTTCCCGGCGGATGCGAGCTGGGGCCCAGGCCCATCGACCTGCACCTGTCCTCCCTGCGGGCGCTGGGGCTTTCCATCCGGGAAGATCACGGTTTTTTGGACTGTGAGGTAAACGGAAGGCTCAAGGGCGCAACCATCTCCCTGGCGTTTCCCAGTGTGGGGGCCACCGAAAACATTTTGCTGGCCGCGGCCACCGCGGAGGGAACCACCCAGATCCTCAACGCAGCCCAGGAGCCGGAGATCATCGACTTGGCGGAGTTTTTAAACGCTTGCGGCGCGAAGATTTCCGGCGCGGGCAAAAGCACTGTGGTCATCGAGGGGGTGGAGGAACTCCACGGGGCGGAGCACACGGTGATTCCAGACCGGATCGTGGCGGCCACCTACCTGTGCTGTGCGGCGGCCACCGGCGGGGAAATCTTAGTCCGCCGGGTGCGGCCGGACGACATCGCGGGCATCCTTCCAGTGCTGGAACAAACCGGCTGCCGTATTTACACCGGGGAACAAAGCGTGTATCTAAAAGCACCCGGACAGCTAAAGCCTGTCAAATCGGTGCGGACCATGCCGTACCCCGGCTTTCCCACCGACGCACAGGCGCCGGTGATGTCGCTGACAGCGCTGGCCGACGGCACCAGTGTATTTGTGGAAAACATCTTTGAAAACCGCTATAAGCACGTGGCGGAGCTTGCACGCATGGGGGCGGACATTAAGGTGGAAGGCAAGGTGGCGGTGGTCTCCGGCGTCCGGACTCTGTACGGTGCGGGGGTGGACGCCACCGACCTGCGGGGCGGGGCCGCCCTGATTGTGGCGGGCCTAGCCGCTGAGGGGGAGACCGTGGTCTCCCGGATTCATCATATTGACCGGGGCTATGAACAGATTGAAACAAGCCTTCGCTCTTTGGGCGCTCAGGTGGAACGCCGGCCGGGCTGACCGGCTGGGATCGGAAAAAATCCCTTTTTCAAAAAGGCAGGAGACGCAACATGAAAGATGTGAAAGTAAACACTCGCGCGGTGTCGGCCAGGGACCGCGCCAGGGCGGAAAATTCCAAGCGGCACCGGCGGCGCAGGAAGCGAAGCTACATGCTTTACTACATCCTGCTGCTGCTGTTTGTGCTGATCGCCTTTGTCACCCTGTCGGTAACGGTGTTTTTTAATATTTCCGACATTCAGGTCACGGGGATCAGCAAGCTGAGCGCCCAGGAGGTCATCGCAGCCTCCGGCCTGGAAAAAGGGGACAACCTGTTCCGCTCCAATTTAAAGGGCGCCCAAAAGAAAGTGGAGCAGTCTCAGGTGTACGCCGATTCGGTCAAAATGGTCCGCAAGCTTCCCAGCACGCTGGTCATCCAGGTGACCGAAGCCGTCCCCACGGTCAATCTGAAGACGGGGGATACCTACGCGGTGCTCAGCGCCAAAGGCCGGGTGCTGGAGGTGAATCAGCAAAAGCCCAACGATAAGCTGATTACTTTGGAGGGTATTAAAAAAGATGGGCTCAAACGGGGGGATTTTCTGGACTACGAAGGCGACGAAAAGCTGTCCACGCTGGGTACGATTGTGGAAGCGCTGGAGGAGGTCGGCTTTCAGGGAATCAAGGGGATCAACCTGGAAAACCTGGTGGATATCAGGCTTAACTACAAAGACCGGATCCGGATTGATCTGGGGAGCATCTCGGATCTTTCCTACAAGCTCACCTTTGCAAAGGATATTGTGGAAAACCGGCTGAAAGAGGACTCCCGCGGGATTATCCGGGCGGATAAGGCCAACGAAATGCGGTTCCAGGAAACCGTGAGCAATCCAAACGAGCCGGTGAAAAACACCTCCTCCACAGCGTCCGGCGGCGCTTCGTCGGGAAGTTCGTCGGGGGCATCCTCCAGCGGGACAGGCTCGGGAGGAACCGGTTCCTCCGGCACACCCTCAAAAGGAGCTTCTTCGGCGGCAGCATCAGGGGCGTCGTCCGGAACAAACACAAGCTCCAAGGCGCAATAGAGAAACGGAGGACAGGGGAACGATGAAAGCGATTCAGGGAAAGACCAAAACAAAGATTACGGTGGTCATTATGTCGGTGGCCATCGCGGTGCTGAGTTTTTTTGCCACCTGGCAGATCCGGAGCGTTTCGGTCAACCGGGAAAATCAAAAGACGCCGGAGCTGGCCCGGGCGGAGGAACTGCAAAAACAGCTGAAAGTCCAGTTGGAAAACGAGGACAAGCTTCAAAAAGAACTGGAGGAACAGCGCAAAACCATTGAACAGCTCCGGAACCAGAACGCCGACGAGCAGTACAAAGCGATGAAAACACAGCTCAATAAGGCCGAGATGCTGGCAGGGCTCACCGCTGTGACAGGCAAGGGCGTTACTGTGGTGCTGGACGATACCGAGAAAAAGGTGGTCACCGAAGGGGATCCCAATAACTATATCATTCACGACAGCGATGTGCTTCAGGTGCTCAACGAGCTTCGGGACGCGGGTGCGGAAGCCTTGTCTATCAACGGGGAGCGTATTTTGGCCACCACCGAGGTGCGGTGTGCGGGCAGCGTAATCAGCGCGAACAACCGCCGGATCGGGGCGCCCTTTACCATCAAGGCCATCGGCGATCCCCAAAAACTGTCGGCGGCGCTGAACCTGCGCAACGGCGTGGCGGACAACATGCGGCAGTGGGGGATCAAAGTGACCATCAGCCAGCAGGACCAGCTGACGGTGGAGGCCTATAAAGGAGGGGTTCAGTTTGAATACGCCAAGCGAGCCGAATAACGCTCCCGGCCAGGAGCGCAGGCAGTCAGGCCTGTGGATCATCCTGCCCATCTGTGCGGTGGCGGTGGGGATTGCGGCCGGGTTGTGGTTTCCGGGATTTATCTCCAGCGAGTACACCACCTTTTTTGCGGTGGGAATCGTGGCTGCGTTCGATTCCATTCTGGGCGGACTCAAGGCTGTTCCCAAGGGAACCTTCCGGCTTCGGATCTTTCTGTCCGGGTTTTTGGTAAACATTATCGTGGCAGTTTTAATTACATATATGGGATATTTGTTGAGCCTTGACTTATATCTGGCGATTATCGTAGTATTTGGTACACGAATCTTTAAAAATTTAGCTCAAATACGCAAATTGCTATTGAAATCTGATCATAAATCTGATAAATTATAATTATATGAGTATACACATCGTACTATGCGTTTTAAAAATAAATTTTGGTTGAAATAAGCTGGTTTTGTGTAAAGGATTAAAACCCATTTTAGGAGGACGAACCCGTGAACTTTATGTTGGATGAGGATTTTGAAAAAAGTGTCAATATCAAGGTGGCAGGAATCGGCGGCGGCGGCGGAAACGCGGTCAACCGCATGATCGCCTCCGGAATGAAAAGTGTGGAATTTATTTCGATTAACACGGACCAGCAGGCGCTTTACCATTCCAAGGCAACCCACAAAATGCAGATCGGAGAAAAGCTCACCAAGGGGCGCGGTGCAGGCGGGGAGCCTGAAAAAGGCCAGCGCGCCGCAGAGGAAAGCCGGGAGGAAATCGCCTCGGCCTTAAAGGGCACCCAGATGATCTTTATCACCGCGGGTATGGGCGGCGGAACCGGAACGGGTGCTGCTCCCATCGTGGCGGAGGTTGCAAGGGAACTGGGCATCCTCACCGTGGGCATTGTGACCAAGCCCTTTGAATTTGAGGGCAAGCGCCGGATGGCCCAGGCGGAGGCCGGCATCGCAGAGCTCCGCAAGCAGGTGGACTCCCTGGTGGTCATCCCCAACGAGCGCTTAAAACTGATTTCCGAGCAGAAAATCACCCTTGCCAACGCCTTTGAGGCGGCGGACAAC
>CAJFTY010000060.1 GCA_904420045.1 Candidatus Metaruminococcus caecorum
TGATGGCGTTCGGCAACCTGGGCGATACCTCCGGCACCGGCGTTGCGTTCACCCGTAACCCCGCCACCGGTGAAAAGAAACTGTTCGGCGAATTCCTGATGAACGCTCAGGGCGAAGACGTGGTCGCCGGCGTGCGTACTCCTCAGACCATTGACCAGCTCAAAGAGGTCATGCCCGAGGTGTACAACCAGTTCGTGGAAATCTGCCACATCCTGGAAAACCACTACCGCGACATGCAGGATATGGAGTTCACCATCGAAGACAAAAAGCTCTACATGCTGCAGACCCGGAACGGCAAGAGAACCGCTCAGGCTGCTCTGAAGATCGCCTGCGACCTGGTGGACGAAGGCATGATCAGCGAAAAAGAAGCGGTTTCCATGATCGATCCCAAGCAGCTGGACGCGCTGCTGCATCCCCAGTTTGACGCCACCGCTCTTAAGAGCGCGAAACCCGTGGCTTCCGCGCTGGCCGCTTCTCCCGGAGCTGCCTGCGGCAGAATCGTCTTCACCGCCGACGACGCCAAAGAGTGGGCGGAAAAAGGCGAGAAGGTCGTTCTGGTCCGTCTGGAGACCTCTCCTGAGGACATCGAAGGCATGGTCGCCGCCCAGGGTATCCTGACCGTTCGCGGCGGTATGACCTCCCACGCGGCCGTTGTGGCCCGCGGCATGGGCACCTGCTGTGTCTCCGGCTGCGGCGAGATCAAAATGGACGAGGAAAACAAACAGTTCGAGCTGGCCGGCCGCACCTACAAAGAGGGCGACTACATCTCCCTGGACGGCTCCACCGGCGCGATTTACGGCGAGGCCATCCCCACGGTAGACGCTTCCATCGGCGGCGAGTTCGGCCGCATCATGGGCTGGGCCGACAGCTTCCGCACCCTGAAGGTCCGCACCAACGCGGACAATCCCCGCGACGCGAAGCAGGCGAAGAACTTCGGCGCCGAGGGCATCGGCCTGTGCCGCACCGAGCACATGTTCTTTGAGGCGGACCGGATCCCCGCCATCCGCGAGATGATCTGCTCCGACACCGTGGAACAGCGTGAAAAAGCTCTGGCGAAACTGCTTCCCATGCAGCAGGGCGACTTTGAGGCGATGTACGAGGCCATGGAAGGCGCTCCCATCACCATCCGCTTCCTGGATCCTCCGCTGCACGAGTTCGTTCCCACCGCTGAGGAGGACATTGAACTGCTGGCGAAAGATATGAACAAATCCGTGGCTGACATCAAGGCGATCATCGCGGGCCTGCATGAGTTTAACCCCATGATGGGCCACCGCGGCTGCCGTTTGGCTGTCACCTATCCTGAAATCGCCGCAATGCAGACCAAGGCTGTCATGCAGGCCGCTCTGGCTGTGAAAGCCCGTCATGCAGATTGGGATATCGTTCCTGAGATCATGATCCCCCTGGTGGGCGAGGTCAAAGAGCTGGCTTACGTCAAGAGTGTCGTGGTGAAAACCGCGGATGAGGTTCTGGCCGCTGCTGGTTCCGATATGCACTACAAGGTCGGCACCATGATCGAGATCCCCCGCGCCGCTCTGACTGCGGACGAGATTGCTACCGAGGCGGAGTTCTTCTCCTTCGGTACCAACGACCTGACCCAGATGACCTTCGGCTTCAGCCGTGACGACGCCGGCAAATTCCTGGGCGCGTACTACGACAAGAAGATCTACGAGAACGATCCCTTCGCGAAACTGGACCAGAAGGGCGTCGGCAAACTGGTGAAGATGGCTGCCGATCTGGGCAAAGCCACCCGCCCCGACATCAAACTGGGTATCTGCGGCGAGCACGGCGGAGATCCCTCCTCTGTGGAATTCTGCCACAATGTGGGCCTCAACTACGTGTCCTGCTCTCCCTTCCGGGTTCCGATCGCTCGTCTGGCTGCTGCGCAGGCTGCGATCAAATCCAGCAAATAAGAACCACGCTTTTAACAGCGTAAAAACTCCCCTGGCAAAGGCCAGGGGAGTTTTTTGTCTACACGGCTTATTAGCAATTCGGTTTTGAATGAAATAAAGGGATTTAACCCTGTATCGGGCCAAGACAACTGGAAAGCCCTTGAAAGGAGAGAAAAAAGCCTGTTATCTCCGCCGCTCGCGGCCGCCCGACGGTTGACGGAAGACCGCCTTTATGGTATCATAATGCCATCTTTTTAATCGTAAGGAGACTGAATTTCGTGGACGACACCCCTGAACCTGGGCCGTTCTCCAAACAATTGCTATTTCGCATCATCTGCGCAAGATTAATTCGATAGACATTGGGAAAATTTCTGTGGGGATGCCGTCCCCTGTTTCGCTGTGCGAAACCACAGGTTTTACCGCCGTCAAAGGCGAATCCCCATTGCCTGTCGCTTTGGTTCTTGCGCTTTTTTGCGTCCTTTATGAGTGCTCTGCCAAGCCGTCCGCATATGTTTCAAACCAATGTCCAATACAAAGAAATGAGGATTTATCAAGATTATGAGTGTTTTACCCAGTATTCTGCTGCTGATCGTGCTGATCGGCGTCAACGCTTTTTTTGCCATGAGCGAAATCGCCATTATCTCCGCCAACGCCACCAAGATGAAAAATCTGGCGGATGAGGGGAACAAAAAGGCCGCCCTGCTTTTAAAAATTACCGATGCACCGTCGGACTTTCTGGCTACGATTCAGGTAGGGGTCACCCTGTCGGGATTCCTGGCCTCCGCGGTGGCGGCGGATAAATTTGCCAACATGCTCACCGCAAAACTCACGTTTATCCCCATCCCCCTGTCGGTGCTCAGCGGCATCGTGCTGGTGGTAATCACGCTGGTGCTGTCCTACTTCACCCTGATCTTCGGAGAACTGGTCCCCAAGCGGATCGCCATGAAATATTCGGATAAAATGTCCCTGGCGGTGGTGAACATCATCTGGGGCGTGTACAAAGTATGTCGCCCGTTTATCATCCTGCTGTCCGCCAGTACAAACCTGGTGCTGCGCTTGTTCGGCATCGGCAGCCAGAACGAGGAAGAAAAAGTCACCGAAGAAGAAATCCTGATGATGGTGGAGTCCGGCGGTCAGGCCGGTACCATCCGTCAGGACGAAACCGAGATGATAAAAAATATTTTCGAATTTGACGACCGCCGGGTCTCGGATGTGATGACCCACCGCACCGACCTGGTTGCCATTGAGGAGAACGCCACGCCTCAGGAGCTCAAAGACCTGCTCCGGGAAGAACGCTATTCCAGGCTTCCGGTCTATCTGGACGATTTGGACAACATCACCGGCATGATTAGCGTGCGGGATGTTTTGCTGTGCGACGACCTGCCCGACACCATCAAGCCCTTTGTCAAACCTGTGCTGTACGTTCCCTCCACCGTGCGGTGCAGCGCGCTTCTCAACCAGTTTAAAGAGCAGCGCGCCCACCTGGCCGTGGTGGTGGACGAATACGGCGGAACCGAAGGCCTGGTCACCATCGACGATCTGCTGGAGGCCATCGTGGGCGAACTGGAGGATGAAGAGGACGAGGAGGAAAACCGGGTCACCCTGACCGAGGACGGCGCCTATCTGTTGGACGCCGATCTGTCGGTGGAGGATGCCGAAGCGATCTTCGGCTCCCCCATTTTTATCGGGGAAACCGATTATGAAACCATCAACGGTTTTGTCTGCGGCGAACTGGACCGGATTCCCAAGGTGGGTGAAGAATTGTGCCTGGGCGAAGGCGCATACCGCCTGCGGGTGCAGGAGGCAAACTCCCGCCAGGTTCTTTTGGTTCGCATTGAAAAATTGCCCGAACCGAATCCTCAAAAGGAACAAGATCCCCAATAACATAAAACCCGCCGGATTACAATTGAAATCCGGCGGGTTTTATGTTACGATGATACATGTGATTCACACGCGTTTTGCAACAAGTTTTTAAAAAAAGAAGGACCGCTTCATACGCGATCCTTGTTGAAAAAACTGTTATTCCCAGGTCAGCAATTCTGACGGCGAGCGTTTGAGCGCCTTGGACAGTGAAAACAGAATATCCATGGAAAAGGAGCTTCCGTCTCCCGCCGTTTCGATTTTGCTTAAATATCCACGGGAAATGCCCGCTCTGTCGGCTAAGACTTGCTGAGACCAGCCCATTTGCTTGCGGCACTGACGAATCTTTTTTGCAAGCATTTTGAATTCTTCTTGATTTCCTCTCATCGTCAACCACCCTTTTTCTTTTAATTATAGAAGCCGATTGACGAATATTTTGTCGTATTCTGTCGTTTATCACAGCAAAATCTTGAATATTTTGTTAATTATAGGTTGTTTTAGGCGATTTTGCGCTATATAAGAGCGTTATCGGAAGAATGCTTCCTGTTTCGTTCTTTTTCTACGCAATACTATCGTATACTCCAATTATGCTTCCATTTTTCCAATAAGTGCGGGGAACGCGTTTTCCGATCAGACAAACGGTTTCATAGGGAATGGTCCCAACGCCCTGAGCCAGTTCCTCCACCGGGAGGAATCCATCCCCGTCCCGGCCGAATACTGTGACGATATCCCCTGTTCGCGTTTCGGGGATGCCGGTGACATCCACAATCATCTGATCCATGCAGACGTTGCCCAACACCCGGGCCCGCCGGCCGTGGATCAGCACCTCGCCCTTGTTGGACAGAAGCCTTGGATACCCATCTGCATAACCGATGGGTATGGTGGCCACCCGCATTGGCTGTTCCGCCACAAAGGTGCGGGAATAGCTGATCGCTGTGCCCTTTTCCACAGTTTTGACCATGGCGACGGTGGATTTTAACTCCATAACCGGCTTTAAAGGGAGTGTTGTCCCCATTTCATTCGAAGGCGCGATCCCGTACAGGATGATGCCCGGCCGGGCTAGATCGTACGAAAGCTCGGGATAGTCCATGATACCCGCGCTGTTTTGCAGGTGAAGTATCAAATTGGGAAACGCCTGTTTAAACACCTCTGCTGCTTGGTCAAACCGCTTGATTTGAAGCCGGGTGTATGCTCTGGCCTCCTCCCCGTCGCAGTCCGCATGGGAAAAGTGAGAAAAAAGCCCGGTGGGCAAAAGGCCCCGGCATTCTTGAAGCTCCCGGACCGCTTCCTGGCAGGACTCCGCTGCAAAACCAATGCGGCCCATGCCGGTGTCCAGCTTGACGTGCACGTTCACCTGTACACCGCTCTCCAACGCCGCCGCGTTTAAAGCCTGGGCATATTCCGGCGAAAAAACCGCCTGGGTAATGTTGTGCGCTTCCAGATCCTTCCCGTGCTGTACAGGCGTCATCCCCAAGATCAGAATATCCCCTGTAATGCCAGCCCGGCGCAGGGACAGCGCCTCCTCCAGGTTGGACACCCCGAACCAGCAAAGCCCCATGTTTTGCAGCTCTCTTGCCACAAAGGCGTCGCCGTGACCATAGGCGTCCGCTTTGACAATGCCCATCATCTGGGTAGAAGGGTGAAGCCTGTTGCGGATGATCTCCACATTTTCCCGCAGATGATCCAGATTAATCTGTGCCCAGGTTCTTTTTAAAAAATCATTCACAATTGTTTCCTCACATTCTCGATCTTGTTGCGATGGTGCAAATAATTTTTGTATACAGATAACAACGCCGGCTTGCTGAAATTCCCGTTTTACAAAAGCGAAACCGCGTCTGCCGGCCAAAGAAAAAGGAGATTTGCCATGGCCACCGAATACACCGCCTGTTTTACCGGCCACCGCCCGGAAAAACTCGTTTCTTATGGCACGGATCGGCTGGACGCCGTTTCCTCCGTCAAAAAGCAACTTTATCAGATGATTGTGCAAGCGGTGGAACAAGGCTATACGCATTTTTACAGTGGAATGGCCCGAGGCGTGGATCTTTACGCTGCCCAAACCGTGCTGTATCTGAAGCGGCAGTATCCCCGCCTGACGCTCACTGGCGTGATCCCCTTTTCGGGCCATCATCAGGATTGGAGCATTGCCTGGCAGCAGTGCTTTCAGGTGGTGCTGGCCCAATGCGACCAGGTGGAAACCTTGAGCAGTCAGTACTTTCCCGGCTGCTACCAACAGCGCAACGAGTACATGGTGGACCGGTCGGGGCTGGTCATCGCCGTGTGGAACGGGCGCAGAAGCGGAACTGCCAATACCCTGCAATACGCCCGTTTGACCGGAAAAGAAATCCGCTGTACGCGAATTGATCCAGCCGGCGGCTGCCCTGGGCGGAGATAAAGGCGCAACCCTGTTTTGGTTGCGCCTTTCATGATCGTTTGCGTTCCGGCCGGTGACAGCTTTCCGGCCAAACCGCTATTTTTTGCGCTTTTTCCCCGTCCTGGTGGTCAGCAAAACAATTCCCACCACATTGGCCAAAATGGAAACCACAATCAGGACAAAACCCAGTCCGGATTCCGCAAACAGCATCAGACAAAGACTGACGATCAATAAAAGAATTCCCGCGGCCAGCAAGACCGCTCCCGCTATTTTCAAACCCATTCCACACGCACCTTTCACACACCGTTTCTTATAATATACTATACTTTCCGGCGGATTACAACCGGTTTTCCCGGATTTTTCCCCCAATATCACGCAAAACCGATCCCGAATTTTAATCGAAATCCCGACGGAATCTCCTCATATTTATTACGTTTTGTAATAATCCTTTTCATTATACAGACTTTCAACCTTTTCCACATGGTTTTCAACACTTCCGGTTGAAAACGTGGAAAAAACAAACACCCTTACCGCTTCTCGACTGCCTGAGGCAAATACCGAACCGCTTTTTTCTCACATCAGAAAAAGACAAAAAAAATTGACGAGCTAACTGCTCGCCACAAAATAAGGTAAGTATGGAGTTAATTATAAAGGAGGGGGGATTGACATGGAAACAAATCTGTTTCCATGTTTTCATTTTATCATCCCACTTTCCTTGATTTGTTAAATAAATGTTAATTTTCGCAGAAAGTTCTTATATCCCGCATCTTTTTTCTCTCCTCCCGCAAGCGGGAAAAGAAATCGCTGAGCAGCCCGGCGCATTGATCCTCCAGCACACCGCCGAACAGCTGGGGGCGGTGATTAAACGGAAGGGCAAACAAATCGGTCACCGACCCCGCGCATCCGGCCTTGGGATCGTATGCCCCAAAATACACAGTTTGAATCCGGGCGTTGATAATGGCGCCGCTGCACATGGGACAGGGTTCCAACGTCACGTACAGATCGCACTGGTGGAGACGCCATCCTCCCAGCCTGCGGCAGGCGTCCTCAATCGCGGCAATTTCCGCATGAGCGGTGGCCAGCTTCCCCGTTTCCCGGGTGTTGTAGCCCGTACCCACCACCTGGCCGTTTCGCACCACCACGGCGCCGATGGGAACTTCACCCAACTCCTCCGCCAAATGGGCTTGGCGGATCGCTTCCAGCATAAACTGCTCCTGATACCCTTCCGGCAGCGGCTTATGCTCGGTCTGGGTCATCCCAGCACCTCAAAGTTGATCGCGATGGTCACCACATAGTAAATCGCCGCGATCAGGAAGCCCGCGCTGAGCAGCGCGGTTTTCACCCGGGCCCCCACCGAAAGAGCCCCGTCGGGGTTAATCAACCGGAACGCGTGTTTATCCCGCACGGCAAACACCACCACACCGATGATACCACCCAATAAAAACGCGGCGCTGATGATGAGGTTGACAAGCTCCCCTGTCTGCTGAGAAAATCCCGCCAACACAAGCGGGAGCAGCGTGGCAAGCACGTTGTTGAGTAAGTGCAGCAGGATTCCCGTCCACAGGGAACCGGTGCGCAGGATGAAATAGCCCATGACCATGGCCAGCAAAAAGGCGTTGACCGCCTGTACAAAATTCCCGTGCACCAGCGCAAACAGCAGAGAAGAGACAAGCAGCGCCACCGTGTCTCCGTACCGGCGCAGGGAGGTCATGATTACTCCGCGAAACAAAAGCTCCTCCAAAAAGGCGGGAACCACCGTCATGCAAAGGGTAAACACCAAAAACGCGGCGGTGTCCCCCTCGGGAGCCGTGAAGTCCGGCGTCACCGGTGACAGCCGGAACCGGCTCAAAAACTGTTCCAGAAGTCCGATTAATCCGCTGGACACCACCGTGACCCCTAAAAAGATCGGGACGGACAAAAGCGCCGGCTCGGCTTTGGGCACCTGAAACAGCCGCTTCATAGAAAACGGCCGACGCAAGGCCAAAAACAAAAGCACAATACAGGTCAGCAGGCAGAGGATGTAAATCGTATTGTTAAAAATGGATGCCATCAACTGGGTGGTAGCTACCGTCCTGCCCTGCTGCGCATCATAGTAGATCTGATCGGTAAACAGGTGGAACAAAAACGTCATGGGCAGCACCAGCAGGCCGGACAGCACCGAAAACAGCACGGCGGTCAACGACACCGCGGTCACCGTTTGTTTAATGGAGCGTTTTTCCTTCATGTCAGGCCGTTCTTCCACAAAGCCCAGGCCCTGCATATAGGCATATCCGGTCTGCGGCGGGGGCGTCCATCCCGGAGGGACCCCAGGCTGCGCGTTTTGCTGGGCATAGGGATCCCACCCATAGGGCTGCTGAGGGCCGCCCATTGGAGCACCGCCGCCTGCATTCCAGGTGTTTGACCCGGATGCACCGGTCTGAAAACCCGGAGGGACATCCTCCGTATTCTGATTGGGCTGACGGTAAATCCAGTCGTTACCGGAGGAATGCTCCCGCTGGGGGTTCTGTTGTCCCCCCTTGTACCCGTAGCCGTTTTCAGGATATTCGTTCATCCAACCAAACCCTTTCCACACACCAAAATCTAGCTCCAGGACGTTCACGCCCGAACCTATACAAAAAGCCATCCGCGTCCCCTTTTTTTCGAAAAAGACTGGGCAGCACGCCCGGTCATAAAAAGGAGCCTGCTTTTTCACTCTGCGGATATTATAGCATCTCCCCAAATGTGAATCAATATCATTTTTGGTGGTTTTCTTTAGCAAACTGTAAAGATTACAGGCTTTCTCCCTTTAAAACATGCGGAACAAGACAAGGCCGCCGGTTTCCCGGCGGCCTCAGACTGTGAACAACCCAATGTAAACAAGATAAAAATTGCAAAACCGGCAACAAAGGTGCAACGCCTTTTCAAGCCGTATGGTTTTGCCGACGACAAATCCCATGACGATGGGATTTGTGGGGAAATGTTGGAAGAGGGGGTTTCCCGGCGGCCTCCATGCCGCAAAACGCGCCCCGGGAAACCGTTCCCCGGGGCGCGCAAATTCAGCTTTATACAGAAAAAAGTTACAACAGCGAACGGTACAGCGCCGCGATTTCTTCCACGCTGGTCTCCCGCGGATTGCCGGGGCGGCAGGCGTCATCGTAGGCAGACTGGGACAAAAACGCCACGTCCTCCTCTTTGACGATGGCCTTTAAGTCGGAGGGGATTCCCACGTCCGCAGCCAGTTTGCGCACCGCGTCCACCGCGGCTTTGCGGTATTCCTCCTGGGACATGGCCTCGGTTCCCTCCACACCCATGGCCGCCGCGATATCCCGGTATTTTTCACCGGTGCAGGGGGCGTTGTACTCCATGACGGTGGGCAGCAAAATTGCGTTGGCCACACCGTGGGGCGTGTCGTACACTGCACCCAGAGGATGGGCCATCGAATGGACGATCCCCAGTCCCACGTTGGAAAAGCCCATACCGGCCACATACTGCCCCAGCGCCATGCCTTCTCTTCCTTCAGGAGTGTTGTCCACCGCGCCCCGCAGGTGGTTGGAGATGATCTCAATGGCCTTGAGATGGAACATATCCGACAGCGCCCATGCGCCCTGGGTAATGTACCCTTCAATGGCGTGGGTCAAAGCGTCCATTCCGGTGGCGGCGGTCAGCCCCTTAGGCATCGAGCTCATCATGTCAGGGTCCACCACGGCCACCACGGGAATATCGTGCACGTCCACGCAGACCATCTTTCGCTTTTTTTCCTCGTCGGTGATCACGTAGTTGATGGTGACCTCCGCCGCGGTGCCCGCCGTAGTGGGCACTGCCAGAATCGGAACGGATTTATTTTTGGTAGGCGCTACACCTTCCAGGCTTCGGACGTCGGCAAACTCCGGATTGGCGATGATAATGCCGATGGCCTTGGCGGTGTCGATGGACGATCCGCCGCCGATGGCGACAATGCAGTCCGCTTTTGCCTCCTGATACGCCGCCACGCCCGCCTGCACGTTGGCAATGGTGGGATTCGCCTTGATGCCGTCGTACACCGCGTAGGGGATGGACGCGCCCTCCAGCACGTCGGTCACCTTTTGGGTGACGCCGAATTTAATCAGATCCGGGTCGGAGCAGACAAACGCTTTTTGGAGCCCTCTGCCCTTGATTTCGTCCGCGATGCTTAAAATCGCGCCCGCCCCGTGATAAGAAGTTTCATTTAATACAAACCGGTTTGCCATAGTACTTCCTCCTTTTAATTGAAAAACGTGTTTCCCGTTCTTTATTAAACACCGAAGTCTTTATCTTCATCTTAAAATACTGCAAAATTTTTGTCAATCTCATCCGGATAAACTGTGAATTTTCACAACTTTTGACCAGTCTTTTTCGGCAATAGTTCCATTTATAAAAAATAGGTTTCGGCATTTTACCCGTTTGTTCCCGCACTTTTTTAGATCCGGGCTGCACTTGAACCGACCGTGCAAAAAAACATGGACATTTCCTTTCTCCATGCTATAATGAAGGAAAAAGTGCGGCCGGCCTCTAAAGCGGCCGCGGCAAAGAAATAAAACACAGCGCTCCCATTTCAGAAGTTTAAAAGGGAGCCCGTCCGGAAAGGAAGATTTTTATGCTCAACGCCGCCTTGATCGGCGCCTGGCACGTTCATTTTGGCCAGCACGCCGACGAATTCGCCTCCCGAAACGACTGCCGCATCTCGGCCCTGTGGGATGACGATCCCGTCCGGGGAAAGACATGCGCCGCCAAATACGGCTGTGATTTTGAGCCGGACTATGACGCGGTTCTGGCCCGCCCCGACGTGGACGCGGTCATCGTCAACTCCGCCACCAACCAGCACACCGAGCTGCTGCTAAAGGCCGCCCGGGCGGGCAAGCACATCTTTACCGAAAAGGTGCTCTGCCTGACGGTGGAGGACGCCCTGGCTTTAAAAAAGGCGGTGGAACAATCCGGCGTCAAATTCTGCATCGCGTTTTTCTGGCGCTCTCACGGGGATATGCAGACCGTCAAGTCCCTGCTGGAGCAGGGCGCGCTGGGCGAAGTCACCTACGCGCGGATGCGCAACCCCCACGACGGCGCCATCGCAGGATGGCTTCCCGAGCATTTTTACGATCCTGTCCAGTGCGGCGGCGGAGCGATGATCGATCTGGGCACCCATCCTATGTACCTGCTGGCCTGGCTGCTGGGGATGCCCAAAGCGGTTTCCTCGGTGTTTACCTCGGTTACCGGCCATGCGGTGGAGGACAACGCCGTATCGGTGCTGGAGTATGAAAACGGCGCCATCGCGGTGAGCGAAACCTCCTTTGTGGCCTGTCAGGGCCCTGCGTCCTTAGAAATCTGCGGCACCAAGGGCAGCCTCTGCCTGGGCGGCGCCCACGGCGGCCTGGTGGTCAACACCGGCGAAGGCTGGAAGGCTCCCGAAATCCCCGCCGACCAGAAAATCCCCATGGATTTCTGGGTGGACGGCATTCTCACCGGCAGCGAGATCCCCTACGGCATCGACGACGCGGTGAACCTGACCCTTTTGATGGACGCGGCCTACCGCTCCCACCGGGAGGGAAAAAAGGCGTTTTTGAAATAACGCATAAAAGCCCGGCCCGCTCTGTACAGAGCGGGCCGGGCTTTCTTTTCCCACAGGAAAACGACACCGTTAAAAAAACGCTGCTGAAACAGGGACACTTAAAAAAAGTACTGCAAACAGGCTTTAATGTTGGTGTATGTCCCGTCCTCCCCGGCGTGGAGGTGCACGTAATAGGCCCTGAATTCCAGGTCTTCGCTCCCCTGCGCCTCGGGAAATTTCACCACGCTCCCGATTTCCATATCCCGAATTCCCGGAAGCACTGCCTCCAGGGTTTGGGAATGGATATTGGAGCGGCTGAGGGTTTCTTTTCCGTATTGAGACAGGTTTTGGTACCACCGTTCGCTGGGGAACAGATACCGTTCCCGGCGCACATTTTCCAGCAGCGCGACGCCGTTGTCCGTGGAGTAACTGAAATCCTCATCCTCGGTTTCATAGCTGTTTTTTAAATACACCCGGGACAGCATTTCCCCCCGGTTGCGGTGAAACGTCAGGGAGGAATACCGCAGCCCGTCCGAACGCAAGTTGGATACCCAGAACACATCCTGAACCTCCGACGCGGTGTCCTTTAAATATCCGTCCCGGGTCACACAAAGGGGCCGCCGGTAGCTTTGACGGCAGTACAAGTCCACAACGTCCCAGCAGGACATGCCTTTTTCCACCACCAAATAGTTCTGCTCCTTGTCGGAACTAAACCGGATGCCGCGGACGCCGTAGGGCTCGGCAAACTGCTGGAACACCGTTTGTGGCGTGAGCTTAAAATAGACGCCGGGCTTGGGCTGGTTGTCCGCCATTCCGGCGCTTAAACCCCGGCACCGCAGCAGCCGGCGCATTCCCTGATTCGTCTGAAGAAATGACTGCACGTCCACCTTACCCTCAAAGATGATCCTTCCGTCCAGGTGGATAAACACCTCCTGATACACCCGGCCGGGCTTGGCAAACGCCGCCTCCAGCTCCAGGGAATCGCAGGGCTCGTACCGATCAAAGATCAGATCCAGCCGGGTGACCGGGGCAATCTCCTCCCACATGGATTCGCCGGTTCTTTTTCCATATACGCGTATGGTCATGGCGTCCTCCCGTCAGCTTTCCAAATCTTCCACAAACTCAAAGGCAAAGGTCAGCGTGTCCGGATCCGGTTGTCCGGTGACCGCCAGACGGGTGCACCACGCCGGGAACCCGGCAAGTCCCGCCACCGTAAGCTGCGCTTTGTCCGCGGTGAGAAAATCCGCCTTGAGCGCTTCGTACTGCCCGGACAGATCGTCCCCATACAGCATCCCGGTGCCGGTCACCACCCGGGGGCCAAGGCCCATATCCTCAAACAGTTCCCCACCGTTTGGGAGCGGCGTGCGGATGTGGGCCCGCCTGTGCTCAATGGTAAACGAGGCGGGGTTGACCGGAAAGCTTTTCCCCCCGTATGCAAACACGCTCATACCCCGCCCCCATTCTCCGCCATGCGGGTTGCCGCCCGCAAAAGATCGGAAAACGGCAGCCGCCTGAGCGCGTCGTATCCCGATTCAAAGGCCCTTACCCCGTTTTGATATAGGCATATGGAGCACCAGGTTCCCACCTGGCTGAGCGTCTGGGCCAGCGGGGAGTCCCCCGCGTCCTTGGGGCGGATATTCTGTTCCAAGAGGGCCGCCTGAAGGCAGAACTCCTTTTTGGAAAATCCCGCGCGCACCTCATAGGCCCCGCTGGATAATACGAGCTGTTTCATTTCGATTCGCTTTCCTCCGTTCTGTCCCCGGCGGTCAGTTCCATGACGTTGTACCAGACGCCGTCGGGCTCGACGGTCTGCTTGAGCTCGGTCCACCGGCACCCGGAATAAACAACGCCGCGCCCATCTTGCCGGACCGTCAGGGAAAAGTCCCACAGTTCGAACAAGTCCGGCTGCACAAACGGACCGGCCGGCCGGTACTGGAAAAGGCTCAGCCGGTACCGGGGCTTTCCCAGCAGCGTCTGCCGCCCTTTCCCGGCCTGGGGGGCGAACTGCTCCGCCTCCCGTTGTTCTCGCCGGGCCTGTACGGTGAGCTTTTGCACAAATCCAGCCGGCTTGCCGCCGATCAAAATTTCAATTTCGTTTCCGGCGCTTGCCGGCAGAAGTTCTTTCATGATTCTCCTCCGGTTCCCTGGTTTTTCAGCACCGCTTTCAGCACGGCGGCGGCCGTAAGCTTGACGCCTCCGGTGTCCGGATCGTCGGACAGCTCGCTGCACTCCACAGACGAAAAAGCAAACCCGCTGTCAAACGCCAGAAAGGATAGGAGCTCCCCCGCCAGCTCCTGCAGCCTGCCGCCGCCCTGATCCGGCCCGGCGTACAGGGTATACGCCACCGTAATGGTCAGCGCCCGGCCGGACAGGGTCGCGCCGTCCCCGCCGCACCCCAGCAAATCCCCAGGATCACAGGACGACATCGCCGCTTTTTGGACCCCGATCTGGATTTCCGGCGCGTCCAGCGGGAGAATTTCCCTCGCCGGAAATTCAGCCCCCACCCGGCATCCTGCAAAGGCGGGGGCGTTTTTCAGTTCCTCCGCCAGAGCGGCGGTTAACTGTTCAAACGTTGTCATCGGTTCCCTCCGTCCTCTTCATCAGCGCCCGCACATACAAACGCTTCCCCGCCAGGCGCATTTCTTCGCAGCGCAGAACCCGGTAAATCTTTTTGCCCCGGCAGATTATGTCCCCCGGCGCGGGGCCGGGTTCCCCCAGGTACTGAAACCGCCCCCGCCGGGTGATCCCCCTGGCCCCCGCGGCGCGCTCCGGCGCGTCCGCGTTGTCCTTGACGGTGGTGAGGATTCCGTGCACCGTCCAGGAGTTTTGTTCCCCCCGCTTGCAGCAGAGGGTTTCCCCATACCGGCGCAAAAACTGCTCCAGCGCGCGGATTATCCACATAGGGTCACCGCCTGACGGAAGAGAAATCCCGAATCGGTCAGATAAGGGGCTAAAGCCAGTAGGGATTCCTCTTTGAGCGCCTTTGCCCGCTCAAGGCGGGAGCTTCCGTCCTCGGGGGTGGCCGTCACCTCTCCTGCCTTTACAGCGGGCTCGGGGGCCGTCGTTGTCAGATAGCGGCAGGCCGCCATGGCCGCGCAGGCCCAGGTCAGGATTTCCCCCGGCTGTGCGCCGGGCCTAAGCCTCGCTTCCAGCTGCCGGATGCAGGCGTCGATCAGCGGAAGCTGAATGGCCGCCTGCTCCGGGCAAAGCCCGGTCATCTGCCCAAACAGGGCCGTCACGCTGTTTCTCTCCAACGCGTTTTCCTCCCTTGTCATGATCGGCGGAGAAGGGCTTTGCGCCCTTTCTCCGCATATTTCTGAATCCGTGTTACACCTTGAGCACCTTGGCCGCGTCCCCGAAGATCTTCGCAAAGCCTGTGATGGAGGTAATCGCGCTGCGCTCCATCTGCCGGTCGATCAGCTTGTCGTGCTCGATCATCACATCCCCGGCGGACACCATCTCCAGCGCGCACCGGCGGTCTAAGCCGATGATCTTGCCGGCGGGCACGCAGCTGGAACGGATCAGCGTGGCCCCCACCGGGGTCACCAGCTTGCCGGTGCCGTGGAAGGTAAGCCCTGCCGCCGCGTCCTTAAACTCGTCCAAATTGAGCAGCTTGCCCATCACGTCGGGGGCGGCGATCATGGTGTTGAGCTCGTACCGGTCGAAGGAATTCCACAGCTTGACAATGTCCCCGTAGGTCACTGTGCCGGGGGTTTCCACCGAAATTTCATCGGCCGGGCCAAGGTTTCCGTCGCCGTTTACTAAAACGTTCACCGCATCCTTCATCTGGGAACGGGCAATGTACGCGCCGATCTGCTTGAGAGTGACGGTAAACAGATCCAGCCGCTGGAACCGGATGGCCTCGTAGGACGCCACCAGCATTCTGCCCCGTTTGACCAGCTTTACAAAATTTTCCTGCAGGGTGATTTTGGTTGTGGGGATCGCAGCGCCCTCCGCCACGGTTTTCAGCTCCTTGTCCTCCTCGGAGGGGGTGGAGCAGATGCTGCGGTAATCCAGGCCGTTGATCATCGTTCTGGTGGCGACGATCTCGTTTAGACAATTCGCTTCCTCCATGCCTTGGCGAACCGCCCGGGCCACATACTCCGGGAACAGCGCAGCGGAATCCGCAGTGGTGAAAAATTTTTCCACCACGTCTGACGCCGCGCCGGACACCTTGATGTCAAACCGCTTGAGCTGCCGCTGAAACGCGTCCAGATCCGCCAGTTCGGTGTTTTTGTACGCCGCGCTGGGGTCCAGCGCCTCCAGCGCCTGGGTAAAAGTTTTTCCCGCCAAATTGTAGAGGCTCTTGTCAATCTTGATTGATTCGTACTGTGCCATAGGTCGCATCCTTTCTTCTTTCTTTTTCTTCCCCGATCCATCCGGGAGCTTTCTGCTTTTTACAGCAGGATGGTGACGGCCTTGGTTTGGGTGTCCACCGCCATGGTCAGCCGCTTGATCCCGTCGGCGCTGACCTGCACGGCCTTGTCGCTGCCGGCGGTAAAGCCGTTGTAGCCCACCGTGGGCGCAGAATCCCCGGTGTAGGGCAGGGTGATCGCCCCCCGGATCTGCACGCCTGCGTAACCGCCGTTGCGGCTGACGCACACCCCGGCAAAGTGTTCCTTCGCCGCGGATTTTTTGACCTCGCCGCTGGCGGACAGGGTCACCACGTCTCCCACCGCGGGAAGGGTGTCCTCCTCCCCTGCTTTGCAGGCAAACGTGGCCACCGTGCGGCCGATTCCTTCAAAACCTACGTTCATGTTTTCTTCCTCCCATGTTGTTAAATTTGAAACGGGGCGTTGCGGGCCTCGTTTTCGTTTTGTTCCTCCGGCAGCAACTGACAGGTTTCCCTGCCGTCGAGCTTTTTGGAAAACGCCTTGCACATCTGGTCCAGCTCCTCTGCGTCCATCCCCTGTACCGCGCTTTGCAGCACGCCGGCTGGGATTCCGCAGTCCGCCAGATATCCCAACCGCACCGCGTCCTGTCTTAGGCGGCCAAGATACGCTTCTCCCGCCCGGGCGTTTTTCTCAAGCTCCCGGATCAGCGCGGAAAGCTCTCCCGCCTCCGGGCCGGTCAGATAGGCGGCGCCTTTTTCCACCGCCGCCAAAACCTCCTCCCGGCTGCGGGGAGGAAGAACGCCTTCCCGCTCCCGGTAGGATTTGACCACCCCCGCGCCCACCTGGGCGGGAACGGCCACAAACGACCACTCGTAGGCGTCGGTAGGCTCGTCCAGTTCCACGCAGCATTTCACCTCGCCGTAGGTCTCCCCCGGGCGGTGGCCGCAGGGGTCGTGACGGGGATCCTTGCCGCACACCGAGCAGGCGGATTTGGCCACTGCACAGCCCACGCTGACCTCCTTTTTGATGCCGCCGTCGATCTCCAAAATCAAATCGGCGTTGGCCTTGGTGCGCACCATATACGCCCGGGCCTTTAAGCGGCGGTAGGGCTCCCCTGCACAGGTCGTCCGCTCCGGGTCCTCCTCCACGGCCGTCTCAAAGATGCGGGCAGTCTGGTTGTGCCCCTTGGGGTTGTGGTCAAAAATCCCCGTCTTGCCCACAAACAGCCCGCTGAGGGTATGAAGCGCCCTGGTGGTAAAACGCTCCCCGTCCCGGTCGATCTCATTGTCACACAGCACCACCGGGAACACGTACACCTCCTGTGCCGTCAGCTTCCGGCGGGTAAACTTGTTGATGGTTTCCATGTCCTGTTCCGTGGGAATTCCTTCCCCTGGAACCCCCTTTTTCTGGATGGTTGATTCCAGCATGTCTCTCTCCTTCCCCGTCAGCCGTTCTGGCGCTCCAGCTGTTCGGCCTGGGCGTTGTACAGTCTGGCCTTGGCGCTTTCCACCTCGTCCTGGAGGTTGATGGTATTCCATTTGACCACCGGCTCGCAGGGGCAGCCCCGCAGCCGCAGAAACGTCCGGCAGACCCGCATCAGCACCGGGGTGAGCAGCCTGCGGTAGTATTCCAGCTCACTGGTCAAAATGTCCGCCTGCTGCTTGCTCATCCGCTCGGTGGTGGACCAGTTGAGCCCCAGCAGGAACGGCGGAATCGACAGCTTGGCGATGATCTGCTCCAGCATCTGGCGCACCGGAACCTGGGTGTCCAAAATCTGGTTGTCCGCCCCGATCACCTTGATGTCCACATCCCCCACCGACACAAAATCCCGCACCTGGCCCCGGCCGCCCGCGCTCATGCCCTGGGACCATTCCCGGGCGATCTGCTGAGCCCGCTCCTTGGCGTAGGCCCGATCCATATCGCTTCCCGGCTTGTAGGTCACCGCGAACCGGACGTTGCCCACCCGGTCGAAGTTTTTGCCGGTGGCGTCAAAAATCTTGAGCAAAATAGAGGTGACAAACGGCAGGCTTTTGAGCACCGACTCCCCCTTGATCCCGGAGGGAGGGGGACTCAGCGCCGTGAACATCACAAGCTGGGGCATTTTCACCGGCTGAAGCTCGGCTCCCCGGCGCACGCACACCTGGGCGTCAAAGGGCGTCTTTCCCGCCCGGACCTGAAGCCCGGACAGGGAGGCGTTGTAAAGTCCCGCCACTGCCCGGCGGTCTTTGGACAGCACGATCTCTCCCACGGCGTTTCCGTAGGTGAGCAGGCTGTCCAGGTATTCCCCCAGAAAGGTTTCCAGCCCCCGGCCGCCCGCGCCCACCTTCACCTCCCGGCAAAAGCGTTCCAGCTCCCGCTGGCTGGCGGGGTCGCCGCACTCCACCCGAAAGCCGCCAGCCAGCCGGACGATCTTGGTCAAAGCGGCGTCTACTAATGGCACCGCCTCCCGAATGGCCTCATAGAGCTTCGCATCCCCGCCCGACAGGGGCGTGTACCCGCTGACCGGCCAGAAGGGATGGGAAGCCTCCCGCCCCGTCTGCACCGCCGCGGCCGCCGGCTCCGGTTTTTGTTTTGTTTTCAGAAGTCCCAATGGGTTCCCTCCTTTTGGCTTCTTGACGCGGAAAGGACAAAAAATCCGTCGTCCTCAGGGGCGGCCAGCACCGTGCTAACAAAATACCGAATGTCGTCCATGGCGTGGTCGTTCTGTTTTTTGGGCGTGTCCCCCGCCGCCCGCTCATCCCAGCAGTACAGGGAAAATTCCCGCAATGTGTCCTTGCAGGAGGGGGAGAACAAAAGCCTCCCCTCTTTCAGTGCGTCCGACACCCGTCGGATGCCGGACACCACGTCGTTTTTCGCCGGGATCACCCGAAACCGCCCGTGGCGGCGGATGCACTCGATGAAGCTGGCGGCGGAGGGGTCGACGATCACCGCCGTCACCGGAAGTCCGCCCGCCAGCTCCTCCAGAGCCCGGTAGTGCTCCTCGTCGGTGCGGCTTTCCCCCTTTTCCCGGGCGTCGTAGTAGTACTCCCGCAGGCGGTGCCAGCTCCCGCCGCACCGGCCCCAAAGCCCCGCCGAGGTGGGGTTTAACGTCCCATAATCGCAGGACAGGTAGTACTGCTCGCACCGCTCGGGCGGGTGGGCCACGTGTCTCGCTTCGCTAAACATGGGATAAATCCGCCCCGAGGCCGCCACCCATTTTCCCAGCACGAACCGGTCGTAAAACGCCCCTTCGTACAGGGATTCATACCGCTTTCGGATCGCCGGGGAAAGCGAAGGGTTGTCCTCCATGGTAAAGTGCAGGTACAGGGCGTTTTTCTCCCGGGCCTTTTGGATCCACTCCCGGTAAAACCAGTGGCGGGGGTGCTCGGGGTTGCAGTTAAACCAAAATTTCGAGCCCGCCACGCTGCACCGGGCCAGGGCCTGTTCCACAAAGCTGCGGGGCATCAGCGCCACCTCGTCAAACAGCACCCCCGCCAGAGTCGCCCCCTGGATCAGCGCGGCGGAGGACTCGTCCTTTCCCCCAAACAGGTACAGGGTGTTGCAGTGCTTTCCCCGCCGGATCTGAAGCAGGTTTTTGCTCACCTGCTCCCGGCAGGTAAACCCCAGCTCCTCAAGCCTTGCGGTCAGCGGGCGCACCACGTTGCGCCGCAAAGAGGTCACCGTCTTGCCGCACAAAGCGAAGGACTCCCCTTTAAACCGGGAGAACGCCCACAGCACAAAGGACAGGGACATGCACAGGGTCTTTCCGCTTCGCACCGCGCCGTCGCAGATGATCGCATCCCGATCCCGGTCGGGGCTGCCCGGCGTCCACCAGGTCATCACCCGCCGCTGCTTGTGGGAAAACGCCGCGATCTCAGTCATGGGCATCCTCCCCGCGGGCGGATGGGCCGGCATTTTCCAGGGCCTTATACAGCGCGGCGAGGCCGTCGTTCCCCTGGGCGCCGTCCTCCAGCTCCAGCAGTTTTTCCAGCGCCTTCATCCGGTCGAAGAACTTCATCTCCATGCCGCCGTCTTTGGTCTTTTTGACCTCCGACAGCATGAACAGATCCAGCGCCTGCACCTGCGCCTCCTCCAGGTCGGGGTAAAACAGCAAAAGGCGTAGGCAGTCCCCCACCGGGGAAAACGCCAGCCGCCTAAGCCCCGCCAGGGCCGCCCTCTCCTCCGGATGACCGCCCAGCCGGCGAAGCTTCGCCAGATGCCGGCGCACCCGGGGCGTTCCCAACAGCCGCAGGCCCTCGGCCTCCGCCTCCTCCGGGGAAAAGCCCGCCCGCAGGGCGGCCTCCCGGGGATTTTGGATTTGCAGATAGCACCGGCAGAACAAATCCTGCCGGTCGGTGAGTTTTTCCAAAGCGTTTCATCTCCTCCTTTGTCCTTTCCACCCATCCCCCGTTTGCCGGGAAAAGTTGCATGGGCCGGTACAACAGCCGTAAAAAAATCTTTTTTGCACCTGTGAACAAAGGGAAAACTTGTTGACAAACCGTGAATGCAACCGTATAATAAAAATATATATAAAAAGCTGTGAAGAGAAAAACCAGCCTGGACAATCCGGCTTTCGCCGTCTTGTTCCGCGCAGCCCGCAAGAGAGGAAAGCCGTTTTGCTGCAAGGCTTTCGCTGTGCGTCCGGCCGGGGGCCGTCTTGGAGCTTCGGGGGGAACTTTTTTAACCTCCGGCGTTTCCCGCGTTAAGGGAATTGAGGGGCCGGCGTTTCACAACGTGAAAAGCGCTTGGCAATTTGGGTGGTACCACGGAATCAAAAGTCTTCGTCCCATATCGGCGAGGGCTTTTACTATTTTTTGCCGGATTTCCCGGCAGTCTTTTAGGAGAGATGAAGATGGAATGGACAGGGTTAAACGAATTGCGGGAGCAGTTTCTGTCGTTTTTTGAAAGCAAGGGCCACACCCGGCTCCCCAGCTATCCGCTGGTGCCGCAAAACGACAACAGCCTGCTGCTCATCAACTCCGGCATGGCGCCGATGAAAAAATTCTTTTTGGGGCAGGAAACCCCGCCCAACAAACGGGTGACCACCTGCCAGAAGTGCATCCGCACCCCGGATATCGAGCAGGTGGGCAAAACCTCCCGCCACGGCACCTTCTTTGAAATGCTTGGAAACTTCTCCTTTGGGGATTATTTCAAAGTAGAGGCCACCGCCTGGGCGTGGGAATTTATCACCCAGGTGCTGAAAATGCCCACCGACAAGCTTTGGATCTCCATCTACGAGGACGATGACGAGGCGTTTGACATCTGGACTCAGAAGGTGGGCATCCCACCCGAACGCATTGTCCGCCTGGGCAAAGAGGATAACTTCTGGGAGCACGGCTCCGGCCCCTGCGGCCCCTGCTCGGAGATTTACTTCGACCGGGGCGAGGAACACGGCTGCGGCAGCCCCGACTGCAAGGTGGGCTGCGACTGCGACCGGTTTATGGAGTTCTGGAACCTGGTGTTCTCCCAGTTTGACAGCGACGGCAACGGCCACTACGAGCGGATGGACCACCCCAACATCGACACCGGCATGGGGCTGGAGCGTCTGGCCTGCATTTTGCAGGGGGTGGACAACCTGTTCGAGGTGGACACCGTCCAGAACATCATGAAGCACATCTCCAAAATCGCGGGCGTCACCTATAAAGAGGATCCGAAAACCGACGTGTCCCTGCGGGTGGTCACCGACCACATCCGCTCCACCGTGTTTATGGTGGGCGACGGAGTGCTGCCCTCCAACGAGGGCCGGGGCTACGTGCTGCGCCGGCTTTTGCGCCGGGCCGCCCGCCACGGCCGCCTGCTGGGAATCGGAAAGCCCTTCCTGTACCAGGTGGTGGACACCGTTGTGCAGGAAAACGAAAAGGCGTACCCCGAGCTCCGGGAAAAACAGGACTACATCAAAAAGGTCATCCGGGTGGAGGAAGAAAGCTTCGCGAAAACCATCGACAAGGGCATGGAGCTGTTAAACCAGCTCATCGACAAGATCGACCGTCCCGACTTTGACGGCGGCCGGGTGCTGTCCGGCGAGCAGGCTTTCAAGCTGTACGACACCTTCGGCTTTCCCATCGACCTGACCCGGGAGATCATCGGCGAGCGCTCCATCCAGGTGGACGAGGATGAGTTCATGCGCCTGATGGAACAGCAGCGCACCCGGGCCCGCCAGGCCCGCTTAAAGGGCGAGCAGTCCTCCTGGTCGGACGATTCCATCGCCTTTTTGCCCGACACCCCCACTGAGTTTGTGGGCTACGATCAACTGGAGTGCGAAACCAAAATCCTCGCCCTGATTGTGGACGGGGAGGAACGCCAAACGGTAAACGAGGGTGAGACCGCCACCATTGTGCTGGAAAAGACCCCCTTCTACGCGGAAAGCGGCGGACAGGTGGCAGACAACGGCGTGATCGTATCCGGCTCCCACCGCATTCAGGTGATGGACTGCCAGAAAACCGCTTCCAAACACTACCTGCACACCGGCACAGTGACTGCGGGGAGCTTTGCGGTGGGGCAAGCTGTCACCGCCCGGGCGGACGAGATGATCCGCCAGGCCGTCATGCGCAGCCACAGCTGCGCCCACCTGCTCCAAGCGGCCCTGCGCAGCGTGCTGGGCGACCATGTGCACCAGGCGGGCCAGCTGGTGGAGGCCGACCGCTTCCGGTTCGACTTTTCCCACTTTAACCCCATGACGAACGAAGAACTCGCCGAGGTGGAACTCCAGGTCAACCGGGCCATCCTGTCCGCCCTGCCGGTCCGCGTGTTCGAAACCGACATCGACTCCGCCCGGAAGATGGGCGCCATGGCCCTGTTCGGGGAAAAATATGGCGATATCGTCCGCGTGGTGGATATGGACGGCTACTCCATCGAGTTGTGCGGCGGCACCCATCTGACCAATACCGCCCAGGTGGGATTGTTTAAAATTACCAGCGAGTCCTCGGCGGCGGCGGGCGTGCGCCGGATCGAGGCTGTCACCGGCATGCGGGTGCTGACCCTGATCAAGGACGCCAACCAGACGATCCGTCACGCGGCGGAGGCCCTGAAGGTCTCGAACGCCCAAGAACTGGTGGGCCGCTGCGGCTCCCTGATGGCGGAGCTCAAGGAAAAGGACAAGGAAATTGACCGGCTGACCCAGAAGATCGCGGACACCCAACTGGAAAACATGTTTGAAAACGCCCAGGCGGTGAACGATGTTCCGGTCATCAGCGCGGTGTTAAACGGCGCCAAAACCGACGGCCTGCGGGCCATCGGCGACAAGATCCGGGAGCGGGAGCCCAAAATGATTGCGGTGCTGGCCAGCATCCGGGACGGCAAGGGAACCCTGCTGGCGGTCTGCGGCAAGGAAGCCATTGCCAAGGGCGCCCACGCGGGCAACATCGTGCGGGAGATCGCGGCTTTGGCCGGCGGCAAGGGCGGCGGACGTCCTGAAAGCGCCATGGCCGGCGTGCCCGAAATTTTCAAGATCGACGAGGCGCTGGCCCAGCTCCCCTCGGTGGTACAAAAAATGGTGGGGGACAACTAAGGTTTTCCCCGCTCTGTGAGAAAAGGAGGTTCCATCCATGGACTGCTTGTTCTGCAAAATCGCGGCGCATTCCATTCCCTCGGCCATCCTGTACGAGGACGACCAGGTCTGCGCCTTCAAAGACATCGACCCCCAGGCGCCCACCCATTTTTTGGTGGTGCCTAAAGCCCACATCCAAAGCGTGGACGAAATCACCAGCCAAAACAGCGGTGTAATCGCCCATATCTACGAAGTGATCGCAATGCTCTGCAAAGAGCAGGGCCTTACCGGCGGATACCGAGTGGTCACCAACTGCGGGGCGGACGGCGGCCAGACCGTCGGACACCTGCACTTCCACGTACTGGGCGGCAGAAGCCTGGCCTGGCCTCCCGGCTGATTGGAGAGCCTTGGCAATTCGACACAATCAACCAGCGGTTGTTCCCAGACAAAGACAATGGGATCGGGGATGGACAAAGCGCCATGCGGATGTTTGGCATCGTGGGTTTCACCTATGTGACAGGGCTCATCGCCGCGTCGTTTCTCGGCTTGTATCCAAGCCTTGTAATGGCGGGGGCTTTCCTGTTTGCGCTTATTTTGATCCTGCTTTTTGTCAAAGGGCAACATCGCGTCCATTATGCCGCAGCCGCGCTCGCCGCAGCCGCGCTCGCCGCAGTTGCGGCATTCGGCGTTTTCTCCCTGAACGACGTTCAGACCAGGCGGCAGGAGGTCTTAAACGGCCTAACCTGTACGGTGGAGGGTGTCATCGTCTCCAAGGCCGAAACCCAGACCGGAAAATACCGGTACCAAGTTAAAACCACCCGCATCGACTGTTCCGGGCGGGAGGATCTGCCCCAGTCGGTTGTCCTGTCGGTGACGCCTCCGGCGGACCAGACCTATGAGCTCCACCAGACAGTGCGGTTTACCGACACCCTGCAAACCCAGTTCTCCACTCTGAACCCCTTCGGCCGGCCGGTTTTGTCCATCCGGGGAATCAAGGGCGGCCTGCTCACCGTCACCGGGTTCCAGGATTCCCTGGGCGCTAAGATGGACGCGCTCAAAGCCCGCATGCAGGCCGCTGCTTCCCCCTATCTGGACGAGAACACCGCCCGGATTCTGGAGGGCGTGACCTTTGGCGGCACCGACGGCTTTCCCCGGGAGCTGACTTTGACCTTCCGCCAGGGCGGGATCCTCCATGTGTTCTCAGTCTCGGGCTTTCATCTGGCGGTGCTGGCCCAGGCGGTGATGAGTTTGCTCAGCGCCCTTCGGATCAACAAAAAGGCCGCTTCCCTTGTCACTGTGGGATTTACAGTGTTTTTCATGATGCTGGTGGGCTTTCGCTACGCGGTGATCCGGGCGGGGGTGATGACCATCCTGCGGTACCTGGCTCCCTTGTTCGGCCGGGAGGCGGATTCCCTCAACTCCTTAGGGTTCGCGGCGCTGCTCGTCGCGCTGATCGATCCGGCTTCGGTGTACGATACGGGGTTTCTGTTGTCCTTTTCCGCCACCCTGGGCATCCTTTTGTGTGCAAGCCGGATCAAAAGCTTCCTCACCCTGCGTCTGCGGCTCAAACGCCGATTCTGGATCGGATGCGCCTCCCTATTGGCGGTGAGCGTAAGCGCCACGCTGTTCACCCTACCAGTGATGATTCTCACCTTCGACGAGCTGTCCCTGGTGGGGCTTTTGGCAAACGTCCTGCTCACTCCCCTGTTTTTCGTGCTTTTGTGCGGCGGTTTTCTGTTTTACTTAATCTGTATGATCCCCTTTTTGTCATTTCTCTGTCCGTTTTTTGGGAGCGTGCTGACCGTCTGTGTCAATCTGGTTGTAAAAAGCCTGTCGCTGCTCGTCAAACTCCCCTACTCCACCCTGCCGTTGGGGTACGATTTTATCCCTTTGTGGCTGGCATGCACCGGTGTGATCCTCGGGGCAGGCGTTCTGCTTACCCGCCGGAAGGTGCGGGTCACCGCCCTTTGCATCACGGCTTCCCTCCTCCTGTTGTTTTCGGGTGTGATTTCTTCACTGGCGTGTAACCATAATGTTATTGAAGTCGACGTGATAACCAGTTATAATGGTACATGTGTTTTGGTGCGGGACCGTTCCACCGCGTCGGTGGTGATTGTAAAGGGGGACCGGTACCTGTTTTCCTCCTTAAGCCGGGAGCTTTTCGGCAAAGGTGTCAAACGCCTGACCACCCTAGCGGTGTTGGAGGATTCCGCCTCCGCGTCCGGCTGCGGAGCGGACATCGTCTCCTCCTTTCCCACGGGCCAGGCGGTGTTCCCGGAGGAATCGGTGAGCATGATGTCCCTTGCCGCCGCATGCCGGCGGACTGGTACGCTTACAGCCTCCACCCGGCGGATGGACCTGACGGTCAGCCCCCGGATCACCCTGTCCATCGACCCCGATCCTCAAACAGGGGAAGCCGGCGCGGTTGTGCAAACGCCCTTTACCCGCCTGGGAATCGGGGCGGATTATGACGCTTTGACCCGTCTGGAAGCCGCCTGTCAACTAGACGCCGGGATCACCTGCGGCGGCGGGGAACTGGATTTACATGCTTTGTCCGCGCCGGTGCTCATAAACGCCCTGCCGGAGCAGCTTCACCTATACACCGACAAACAATACTGCGCCCCCGGCCAGCAGAGCATCGTCCGCCTGCTGATCCGGGACGCTTCACTCACTCTGAAACCCCAATGAGAAAGGAGGCTTTCCCTTGCCGGAACTCACCGATGTTGCACTGATGAAAAACATCCGCCAGGGCCAGATTGACCCGGTGTACTTTTTTTACGGGAAGGAGCTTTTGCTCCTGCAAAAAGCCCTGTCCGCCCTGATAAAAAAGGTTGTTTCCCCGGGGATGGAAAGCTTTAACCTGCAAAAATTCGACTCGGACAAAACCACCGTGGAGGAGATTGAAAACGCGGCGGAGGCCCTTCCGGTCATGGCCCAGCGCAAATGCGTGGTGGTGCAGAACCTCAATGTGGAAAAGCTGGCCGCCGCCCAAAGCGACAAGCTCAAAGCCCTGTTGAAAGACCCGCCTCCCGCCACCGTGCTGGTCTTTGTGGTCACCGCCTTTGAGGTAAACCCCAAAAACGCCAAGGTCAAGGCGTTTAGCACGGCGGTCTCCAAGGTGGGCAGCGTGGTGGATTTCTCCCTGAAGGACAAGTCCACCCTGGTCAAAGCCCTGTGCGAGCACGCGGCCAAGCGGGGGGCGTCCCTTTCCCCTGCCAATGCCTCCCGGCTGATCGAGCGGTGCGGCCAGTCTCTGACCTCGCTGTACAACGAGGTGGACAAGCTGTGCGACTTTGCGGGGGAAGGAAGCGAGATCACCGCCGCCCACATCGACCAAAGCGTGGTGCAGACGGTGGATTCCTCCGCCTTCGATCTGGCAAAAGCGGTGCTTCGGGGCCAAAGCGACCGGGCGCTATCCCTGCTGGGGGAGCTTTTTTACCAAAAGATCGAGCCAGTGGTGATCCTAGGCGCCTTAAACATGTCGATGATCGACCTGTACCGGGCCAAAACCGCCGCAGCGGCGGGCAAAAAATCCCCGGAGATCCTGGCGGATTTTGGCTATAAAAAGAATGTGGAGTTTCGGGTGCGAAACGCCTTGAACGACTCCTCCAAGATGTCCATGAGCCACCTGCGCGCCTGCATCCAGGCGCTGTACCAAACTGACGCCGCCCTAAAGTCCACTGGGGCGGACGGACGGATTTTGCTGGAAGAACTGGTGGTCGCCATGCTGGCGGCGCGGTAGCGCCCCGAAAAACCAAACCGGAAAGGGGGCTTTCGCCCATGCTCCGCCTGACCCAGGCCGTCGTCGTGGAGGGAAAATACGATCAAATCAAGCTTAGCGCCCTGCTGGACGCCACCATTATCCCGGTGGGGGGCTTTCGGATCTACAAGGACACCGAGACCCTGGAGCTCATCCGCCTGCTGGCTAGAACCTGCGGGATCATCATCGCCACCGATTCGGACGCCGCGGGCTTTCAGATCCGGAACTTTCTCAAATCCGCCGTCACCCAAGGGGATATCCGGCACGTGTACCTGCCGGATGTGTACGGAAAGGAGCGGCGAAAGCCCACCCCCTCCAAGGAGGGGAAACTGGGGCTGGAAGGGATGCCCGAGCCGCTTTTGCTCGATCTGTTCCAAAAGGCGGGCGCGGACGTCTCTTCCGCCGGCAAACGGCGCACGCCTATCTCCAAGCTCGACCTGTACGAGGACGGGCTGTCCGGCGGGCCGGACAGCCGCCAAAAGCGGCTTCGGCTTTTAAAGGAGCTTCATCTCCCCGAACACCTGAGCACGGGGGCCATGCTCCCGGTTCTCAATTCCCTGCTCACCTATGACGCATATAAGACGCTGATCGCAAATCTTTAATTCTCGAAAGGACGGAACGACTCCCATGGTTTTTTCAAGCCTAACCTTCCTCTACGTCTTTTTGCCGGTTGTGTTCCTGCTGTACTTTATCCTTCCGAAAAAGGCGAAAAACATCGTGCTGCTGCTCTCGGGCCTTTTGTTCTACGCCTGGGGCGAACCGGTTTACGTGCTGCTTTTGATCCTCACTGCCAGCGTGGACTACACCGCCGGGCGGCTTCTGGACAAATACGACGACCGTCCCAAACTGCGGGCCTCGTTTTTGATCGGCGCTTTGGTGATCAATCTGGGGCTGCTGGCGGTGTTCAAGTACACCTCGTTTTTTGTGGTCAACGCAAACGGCCTGTTCGGGCTCAATATCAACGATCCCAAGCTGCCGCTGCCCATCGGTATCTCGTTTTACACCTTCCAAAGCTTAAGCTACACCCTGGATATGTACATGCGCAAAATCAAAGTGCAAAAAAACTATCTGAGCTACCTGACCTACGTCACCCTGTTCCCCCAGATCGTGGCGGGCCCCATTGTGCGGTATTCGGATGTGGCAAACGAGATTGACGAGCGTAAAACCACCGTTTCCCTGGCGGGCGAGGGCGTGGGCCAGTTTGTCCGGGGCTTGGGGAAAAAGGTGCTCTTAGCCAACAACATCGGCGCGCTGTGGACTCTTGTCAAGGGAATCCCCGCGGACGAGCTTCCCATGATGACCGCATGGCTGGGCATTCTGGCGTTTACCTTCCAGATCTATTTCGACTTCTCGGGATACTCCGACATGGCCTGCGGCCTGGGCAAGGTTATGGGTTTCCACTTCCCGGAAAACTTCAACTACCCCTACCTGTCCAAGAGCATTTCAGAGTTCTGGCGGCGGTGGCACATCACCCTGGGAAGCTGGTTTAAAAGCTATGTGTATATTCCCCTGGGCGGCAACCGGGGCGGAACCGCCAAGACCCTGCGCAACCTGCTGGTGGTGTGGTTTTTGACCGGGCTTTGGCACGGCGCCAGCTGGAACTTCATCCTGTGGGGTGTTTACTATGGCGTCATCATCATCTGCGAAAAGCTGTTTTTGATGAAATTTCTGGATAAACTCCCATCCTTTATACGAATTGTATATTCTTTCTTTCTGGTGGTCATGGGCTGGGTGCTGTTTGACATCGACGGCCTGGGCGCGGCAGGAAATTTCTACAAGGCCCTGTTCGGCTTTGGCAAAGGCGGGCTAATGGACGGAAATTCCCTGTATCTGTTGAGCACCTACGCGCTGATCTTTGTGCTGTGCATCCTGGGCAGCACGGACTACCCCAAAAAGCTTGCCAACAAACTGATCCACAAGTTTAAATACGCCTGCTATCTGGCGCCCGCCTACGAGCTGGGGCTGATGCTTGTGTGCACGGCGTTTTTGGTCAACGCCACCTACAATCCGTTTTTGTACTTCCGCTTTTAGGGAACGTCTCACGGCTTTTGCGCCGCGCTGGAAAGGAATGATTCTGACACATGAACGCAAAAAAACTTTCGGTGATCCTGTTTTTTGTCCTGTTGTTTTTGCTTCCCATCCTTACCTTTGTGCTCCCGAAAAAGACCTTCTCCGAGAGCGAAAACCGGGTGCTGACCACCATGCCCGCGCCCACCCTGGACAACATCACAGACAAAAAATTCATGAATGGGTTTGAGGGATATTTTTCCGACCACTTTGTCCTGCGGGATCAGTGGATCGCCGCAAAAACCCAGGTGGAGCTCGCTGCTGGGAAAAAAGAAATCGGCGGCGTGTTTCTGACCAAAGACCGGATGATGGAGGATGTATCCAAGCCGGATCAGACTCTGGTTGACAAAAACCTGGCCGCCATCAAAACCTACGCCGACCGCCACAGCTCCGTCAGCGTACTGCTGGCTCCCACCTCCGCGGAGATTTATAAGGACGAGCTTCCTCCCAACGCCCCCGTGCTGGATCAAAGCGCGTGGATCGCTTCCGCCTATGAAAAGCTGGGGGCAAACGCTCATCCCATCGACGCTGTAAGCGCCCTGCACAAGGCGAAAAACAAAGAAATCTACTACCGCACCGACCACCACTGGACCAGCCTGGGGGCGTTTACCGCCTACCAGGCGTCGGGGGACGTCCTGGGCTTTACTCCCCTTTCCGCCAGCGCCTTTGAGGTGGAGCGGGCCTCCGACCAATTTTTGGGAACGCTTTACTCCAAAACCCTGTACAATGGAATCGGCAAGGATTCCATTGACCTGTACCATTATCAGGACGACAACGCCGTTTCGGAGGTCGTAGTCAACGCGGGTTCCAAAAAAAGCTCCTACCAAAGCATCTATTTCCGGGACTTTCTGGACAAAAAGGATAAATACTCAGTGTTTTTAGGCTCCAACCAGCCGGTGGTCACCGTTAAAACCGGCAACAAAAACGGCAAAAAGCTGCTGATCTTCAAAGACTCCTACGCCCACTGCTACGCCCAGTTTTTAATTCCCCACTACGAGGAGATCGCCCTGGTGGACCTGCGGTATATCAACGGCTCCTACGAAAAATACCTGGAGAGCTCCGACTACGATCAGACGTTGTTTTTGTACAACGTCAGCACCTTTACCACCGACAACAGCATCCAAAAATTAGCTCTGGCCCAGTAGCCTGTTCTTCGGCATTGCAAAAATAAAAAAGAGTGCGGCCGCCCCAAACGTCCGACCGCGGATGATAGAAAGGATGGACGATTCATGAAAACCCCTTTAAAACTTTGCCTGGCCGCCCTGAGCGCCGCTCTGCTCCTGACGGGATGCAGTTCGGTCAGCCCTGACGAGAGCTCCTCCGGCGGTACGGCGCCGGTATCTTCGGCGGCACAGCAGCCGGTGAGCTCCGCCTCCCCCCAGGGGAACTTTAACCCCCTGACCGGGGAGCACAATCTCCCCGACGCCGCCGTGGGCAAACGTCCGGTGTCGATCATGGTCAGCAACATCAAAAAGGCGCTGCCCCAGTACGGGCTCTCCAAAGCGGACATCTGCTACGAGGTGCTGGCCGAGGGCGGCATCACCCGAATTATGGCGGTGTTTTCGGACTATCAGAGCATTCCAACCGTTGGACCGGTGCGCTCGGTGCGGGATTATTTTGTGGATCTTGCCTCCCCTCACAACACCATCTTCGCCCACTTCGGCGGAAGCCCCAAGGGATATGAGGTCATCAAGAGCCGGGACATCGACAACATCGACGGCATCACCCTGTTGTCCGCCTTCCAGCAGGACAAGCAGCTGGCCGCCAGCAAAGGGCGGGAACACAGCTTTTTCATGACGGCCTCCACCCTGAAAAAAGGCCTGGACAAAAAGAAGTACACCACCTCGGGAGAAACTCCTGCGGCATTCAAATTTGCGGACTCCCCCGCAAACGCCACCATGGGGAGCGAAACCGCCGGCACCATCAAGGTGCCCTACTCGGGCTACTGCACCGCCACCTTTGACTACGACGCCGCCACCGGCAAATACAAAAAAGGGGAGTTCGGCGCTAAGCACATGGATGCGGGCGCAGGCAAACAAATCGCCGTGCAGAATGTGATCGTGGTCAAAACCAGCTGCACCCCTGTTCCCGGCGATAAGAGCGGGCGGATCCAGGTGGCGCTTTCCTCCGGCAGCGGCTATTACTTCACCGGCGGCAAAGCCACCCCCATCAACTGGAAAAAAGGGAGCGATCAAAAGCCCTTTGTGTTCACCGACAAGTCCGGCAACGAGATCAGCGTCGCCCCCGGCCAGACCTGGGTCAGCGTGGTGAGCTCCGGCAACACGGTGAGCTACTCGTAAAGCGCAGTTTTAAAAGCAGGGCGGAGATATTTTCTCCGCCCTGCTTTTTGCGGGTTCTCGCACCGGCGGGCGGGATTCTTGCGGGGTTCCCGGCGGCTTTAGCCGCCTGCCCGCTATCATTCCTTTGTCGCGTTCCGCCGCGACAGCACGGAGCAACCTTTTTGCGGGGTTCCGTCCCCGCGCGACGGGTTAGCCTTTTGCTCCGCCAAAAGACTAACAACAAAAGGCGGCGTAAGGGAGAAGTTTCTCCCTTACGTATCCTTCTCACAGTTGCAGACTCGGTGGGCTGACAAAGGCAGGGAGGCTTTGTCATAAGCTCTTGCTCGGTGTAAACAATTTGTGTTAGCGTCCAGGTACAGCGCTTGTAGCTTATGGCTGCGTGTAAATAATGAAAAAAGGCCCACCCAATTCCCCCAAAAAAGGTAGGAACACTGGTAGGGGGATAGGCAACTAAAGTTGCCAGAGAAACCCGACTGATTTCGATTGGTGCAAAAGCCTTGCCGCAGTTTCTGCGGCAATTTCCCCATCATAAGCGAAGCTTTTTGCTGGCTGATTGTAGCGCAGCGGAAATCAGGCTTCCCCCTTTGATCGCCTTTTTATCCAACCTTTTATGTGGCTTTAGCCACATTGTGACGACAAAAAGGTTGGGCGTCACGCGGGGCGCAACCCTACGAAAAACCTTACATCCATTCGGGCGTAAATTCAGCACTTTATAAAATTCTCTGCTAAAATAAAGAAAAAAAGGAGGTGTTCCTCTATGGAACAAAAGCAAGATACCTGTGAAAACTGCAAACACTTTCGGCAACACTATATAAAAGAGGAGGAAGGCGACTCCCGTATCATCATTCAAAAAATCCACGCCGGCCACTGTGCAAAGCCCCGGCTTCGCAGCAAATCCCCCCTGGATACGGCCTGCGAACGTTTTGAGGAAAAAGATCCCCAATAAAATTCAGCTTTGGGGTTCCTCCTCGGACTGTGCCTGTTCTCTTTTTTGATCCATGCGCCGTGTGACGATCCGGTACACGATCATCCCCACAATTCCCACGGCGCCGAACACGCCGAACAGCACCGCCGTGCTCACCACATTGCCTTTCATCAGGTTAGCGCCGCCGATGGTGGTCACCAAAATGGAGGGAATCCGCCCAATGGAGGAAATCACAAAAAAACGAGAGGGCTTGATGGGCGTTAGCGCCGCCAGATAGGTGAACACGTCCTTGGGCAGCCCGGGGATAAAGTACAAAATAAACGTGATGAACTCCAGCCGTTTGGCGTTTTCCAGGAACTTGAACTTTTTAATATGCTTTTGTTGAATAAAGGCCTCCACAAAGGGTTCCCCGTACCGCCGTACCAGCGAGAAAAGCAAAAACGTTCCGATTAGCACCCCCAGGGAGCACACGGCGAACCCCCAAAAGCCGCCGTAGCACATCCCAGCGGCCAGCTCGATGGGGTCGGCGGGAATCACGGCGAAAAACACCTGGAGCACCTGGATCAGCAGCAGAACCACAACCCCCGGCGCGCCAAAGGATTTGACAAAATCCCGAAACTGAACAATGTTGCTTGGATCGTTAATCAGTTGTTTGAAGTAAGGCGCATACCGGATACCCAGATAGGCCGCCAGCCCCAGCATGGCCGCAACCAGTCCCATCTTGACCGCAAGCACCAGCTTTGCTTTGCCCGTTCGTTTTCCCATCCGTTCCCCTTCTCTGCTCCCTGGATTTAAATGCGTTGCCCCCGTTTTTCAAAGGGATACGCAGTCAACCTGTCTGTTCCCTTTCAGTGTAATGGCCATTCCCATAAAAGTCAATGAAAAAACGCGGGAGCTTGTTCACTCCCGCGCCCTTTTTTATTGTATGCCTGTTACTGCTTTTTAATGACCGAGAAGGGGTCCACCCACTTGTCGTCTTTTTTCAGGCCGAAGTGCAGGTGCTGTTCCTCGGCAATCTCGCACTGAGCGGTGTCCCCGATGCTGCCGATCACGGTTCCCACCGACACTTCCTGGCCTTTTTTCACGTTCACGGTGGTGTTCAGGCTGCAATAGTATCCCACATAGCCGTTTTTATGGTCAATGGTCACCATTACACCCCAAAGAGGATCCTCTTTGATCTCCAGCACAGTGCCGTCCGCACAGGATTTGACGGGCGTTCCGTTTTTGCCCTTGATGTCGATGCCGTCATGGGTTCTCCAGTCCCCCATGGTCTTGCTTTTAACCAATTCGTTTTTGGAAAACTCATTGATGATGTCTCCGCTCAGCGGCATTGCATAGGTGTTTGGCACAGAAGCCTGTGATCCGGTCCGACTGCTTGTACTGTTTGAAGAGGCGGATTTGCTGGACGAGGAAGTACCCGCAGACCCCGATCCGGGCCGCGACGACTGGGAGCCGGAGGTCACGGGCACCCCGCTTTGGTTTTGATTGGCGTCCTGGGTGGGAAAGCCCCACTCGTTGGCCGATGACTGGGAGGACAGGTCCATGGTATCGCCTCCATGGAGATTGTCCATGGTGCGATTTACGGCGAAAAAAGTTGCAGTCCCCACCGCCACAATGCTTATGGCTAAAGCGATGTAAAAGCCTTTTCCTGAAAAGACCTTTTCCGCTTTGGATTTTCCAAAATGGTTGTTTTTCATAGTTGTGACCATTCCTTTCCATGTTATACGTCCCGGCGCATAACTTGTGTAATCACGATGGCGTGTCCGCCTGATACTGATAGTCTTGCCCGGTTATCCTAGGTTTATGCCATCCGGTTTCGAAACTTTTTCGCCGTTTTTTTGTTTTGTTTTTGTTATTTTGTTCCGTTTTGTTTAAAAAATTAAAGCACGCACAAAACGTCCCCACAGGGCGGTATGACCGCCCTGTGGGGACGTTTTGATTTTTAAAGTAAGAATTGTTAAAACAGCAGGCGCACGGCGACACCGCTCATAACGAACCCCACAAAATCCGCAATCAGCGCACAGAAAACCGTATACCGGGTGCGCTTGACGTCCACGGAACCATAGTACACCGCCACCGCGTAAAAAGTCGTTTCGGTGGAGCCCTGCATCACCGCGGCCATCCGGCCAATGGAGCTGTCCGGCCCGTAGGCGGTTAGGATGGTCTCAAAGATCGCCAGCGCTCCGCTGCCGGAGATCGGCCGCAGCAGCGCCAGAGGAACCAGCTCCCCCGGCATTCCCAAAGCGCCGGACAGGGGCGACAGGGCGTGGGTGAGCACATCCAGCGCGCCGGAGGCTTTGAACATCCCCACGGCGGTCATCAGACCGATCAGCGCGGGCAGGATCTTCACCGCGGAGCTTAACCCCTCCTTGGCCCCGGAAATGAACTCGTCAAACACGCTCACCCCACGCACAGCGGCGAACAGCAGGATTCCCCCAAGGATCACAGGGACAAAAAAACTCGTTACTGCCTGCACGGCTTCGCCCCCTCTTTGGGAGGATATGCCTGCGGTTTTGTCAGCCGCTGACAGATCTTCACCGCGATCAGCCCGCAGGACAGGGAGATCACTGACGTGAGCAAAATCGCAGGCATAATATCCAGCGGGGAAACGCTGCCGTGCTTGAATCGAAGGGTGGCGATGGTGGTGGGGATCAGCTGGATCGAGGCGGTGTTGAGCACCACAAACAGGATCATGTGGCTGGAAGCCACTGGGCTGTGCCCGTTTTGCTCCGAAAGCTCCTTCATCGCCCGGATTCCCAAGGGCGTGGCGGCGTTGCCCAGCCCCAGCAGGTTGGCGGTGATGTTCATGGAGATGGATTTCAGCACCGGCGCATCCTTGGGAATCCCCTTGAATAAAAATCCCAGCAGCGGAGAAAACAGCCTGGCCAGCGCCTTGGTGATCCCCGCCTTGTCGGCCACGTTCATGATCCCGCTCCACAGGCACATAGCTCCGGTCAGGGAGAGCACCAGCTCCACCGCCCCGGCGCAGGAACTGATAGCGGCATTGCTCACCTGAGGCATTCTTCCATTGAGGGCGCCGAACACCACCGACAGCGCGATCATCCCGCAAAAAATCCACTTCATGCCCGCTTCTTTCCTTTCCGTTGCGGCTGCGGGAACGCATTTCCCCTATGTAAAGCACACCGCGTTTTTCATAGCATTCCATCTTTCATACGGTACACTATATTCCAAAACAGCCGATTCATTTCCAGTTTTTAGAAAATGAATCGGTTTTCATCCATTTTTTCTCACAAACAATTTGACAAAAACTCCCATTTATAGTATGATTATAGAAGAATTCAGAAGAATTCGACAAACATTGTGGGATTGGTTTGTAGATTATGGATTAGGAGGAAGCACTATGAAATCGACGGGAATTGTGCGGCAGGTCGACAACTTGGGACGGGTTGTGCTGCCGGTTGAACTGCGCAGGCATTTCGACATCAATGTAAAAGATTCACTGGAAATCTATGTAGACGATGAGCATATTATCCTGAAAAAATATGCTCCTTCCTGTATCTTTTGCAACAACGCCACGGACACCACCTATTTTAAAGGGAAAATTGTGTGCGCCGATTGTATCAAAGAACTGGAAGAAAAACAAAAATAACCTGCCACAAGCCAAAAAGCGCCCCGGAAAAGGATTGCTCTTTTCCGGGGCGCTTTTTTGTATTTTCATTCGCGCAGCAGCGACCTTACCTCAAATTTGCGCGTATCATGTCAAAAAAGCAGGCGTTGTTTTACAACGCCTGCTTTTTCAATCACTTACACCATACGTTCTTTATGGACTTTGGGACCCCAAAAGTCCTATTTATAAGCTCCACACACGGATTATGCCGTCCGCAGCATTTAACTTGTCAATGGCCTCCTGGGAAACTGGCGCCGACACGTCCAGCATGGTGTACGCATAGTCCTTTTTGGACTGGTTAATCATGCTCTCAATATTGACGCCGTTGTCCGACATCGCCGTGGTGATCTGGGACACCATAGAAGGCATGTTCTTGTGGATGATGCACAGCCGGTTCTGGGTAGCGCGGGGCATAGAGGCCGCCGGCATGTTCACCGAGTTCTTGATGTTGCCATTTTCCAGAAAATCAATGACCTCCTGGGCAGCCATAAACGCGCAGTTATCCTCGCTTTCAGGGGTGGATGCGCCCAGATGAGGCAGCGCCACCACGCCGGGAGCACCGATCATATCGTCGGTGGCAAAGTCGGTGACATAAGCACTCAGCTTGCCCTCTTCCAGCGCTTTGAGCACATCGGCGGGCACCGCCAGATCGCCCCGGGCGAAGTTTAAGATCCGCACGCCGGTTTTCATAGTGGCGATGGACTCAGAATTAATCATCCCCTTGGTCTCGGGGGTGGCGGGTACGTGAACCGTGATGTAGTCGCAGGATTCAAAAATCTCCTTTAAGCTGGTGGCATGTTTGACGTTGTGGGACAAATCCCACGCAGCATTGACCGACAGATAGGGGTCGTAACCGTACACCGTCATCCCCAGGTGAGAAGCGGCGTTGGCCACCAAAACGCCAATGGCGCCCAGGCCGATGACGCCCAGCTTTTTGCCGGAGATTTCCGGCCCTACAAACTGGCTTTTTCCTTTTTCCACCAGCTTGCTGACCTCGTCGCCCTTGCCCTTAAGGGTTTTCATCCAGTCCAGAGCCGGAGCAATTTTCCGAGAGGAAATCAAAAGGCCCAGCAGAACCAGTTCCTTCACGGCGTTGGCGTTGGCTCCGGGGGTGTTAAACACAACGATTCCCTGTTCGGCGCATTTGTCGCAGGGAATGTTGTTGACGCCTGCGCCCGCCCGGGCGATGGCCTTTAAGCTTTTGGGAAACTCCATTTCGTGCATGGAAGCAGAGCGCACCAAAATTGCATCGGGATTTTCAATCTCGTCCCCGCAGGTGTATTTGTCCCGGCTGAACTGATCCAGCCCCGCGGGAGAAATTTTGTTAAGGGTTTTGATCTGAAACATCATCGGTTCCTCCTCATTTCATTTAAACGGCGGGAGCGTCCCGCACATGATCTCATCAAGGGCAAAACCGGCGACTGGTGCGCCGGTTTTCAATCACAGGGTAATCGTTGGAGTTTTGATCCGAAAATCTGAAGATGCTGGCATGAAACGATGAAACGGCCGTTCATCCTGTCCGAACGTAAAAATACGTTCTTCACAGATGTCTGGATCCCCAAATCCTATTTGTTGTCGGCTTCAAATTCCTTCATGAACTCCACCAGGGCCTTGACTCCTTCGGTGGGCATGGCGTTGTAAATCGAAGCGCGCATACCGCCTACGGAACGGTGGCCTTTGATGTTGACAAAGCCTTTTTTACCGGCTTCGGCTACAAATTTCTTATCCAGTTCCTCGTTGCCGGTGACAAAGGGGATGTTCATCAGCGAACGGCTGTCTTTTTCCACCGTGCCTTTGAACAACTGGGACTGATCCAAAAAGTCGTACAGCACTGCAGCTTTTTCCTCGTTGATCTTTTTCATGTTCTCCAAGCCGCCGATATCGTTTTTCAGCCACTCCAGCACCAGTTTGCAGATGTAGATCGCATAGGTGGGCGGCGTGTTGTACATGCTGCCCGCGTCGGCGTGGGTCTGGTAGTTAAACATGGTGGGGGTGATATCCCGGGCGTTTCCGATCAAATCCTCCCGGATGATTACCACGGTAAGGCCCGCGGGGCCCATGTTTTTCTGAGCGCCGGCGTACAGCATGCCAAACTTGGACACATCGATGGGCTCGGACAGGATGCAGGAGCTCACGTCCGCCACCAGCGGAACGTTGCCCGTCTCGGGAAGGGTGGGGAACTTGGTTCCGTAGATGGTGTTGTTTAAGCAGATATGGAAGTAATCCGCATCCTTGTCAAACGCTGCGGGATCCAGCTCGGGAATATAGGAAAAGGTCTTGTCGGCGGAAGAAGCCACCACGTTGGCGGTTCCGTAGCGGGAAGCTTCCTGATAGGCTTTTTTTGCCCACTGGCCGGTGATGACAAAATCAGCCTTGCCGGAACGGTTCATCAGGTTTAAGGGAATCATCGCGAACTGAGAAGACGCGCCTCCCTGTAAGAACAGCACTTTGTAATTGTCGGGAATGTTCATGACTTCCCGCAGAAGCGCCTCGCATCCAGTGATAATTTCCTCATACACCTTGCTGCGGTGGGACATTTCCATCACAGACTGGCCGCTGCCGTTGTAATCCAGCATTTCGTCCGCCGCTTTTTTCAGTACGGACTCGGGCAACGTGGAAGGGCCCGCGCTAAAGTTATACACTCTTGCCATGGTCGTTCAGTCCTTTCCGGCTGATTTCCCGTTCTATTCCGGGCAGCCGCTGCATAATTTCATGATTCCGCCCCAGATCAGACAGAACCGTTTTGTGTAATACATACACAAAATTGTATTACTTTTATTCTATATTTTTCTGGAATAATAGTCAATGGATTTTTGGAAAATCCCGGCTAATTTCCAAAAAATTTTGGGTAAAGTTTGACAAAACAACCGAAAACCAGCAACAATGTTGTTTTTTGCCTTGGTTGTACACATTTCATGGCATGCTCTGCCGGATCCTGCCGCGTTCGACAACGGCCAGCCAAAAGGGCCTATATTTTCACCCGTAACCATGTTGTCATTTTTCACAAAATACGATATAATAAAAAACATTCCAAGCATCGCGGATACAAAAGTTCACAGAATCTGTGACAATCCGCGGGGCGCATCTGTTTCTTGCTTTGTTTGCAGAAAATAGGACCTTAATCGTTCTGTGAAAAACCGTCGCATGCGGGCTTTTCGATCCTTTCGGTGAATGTATTATGACGATCAAACGAGTTGTTTCCCATATCTGTTTTATAATGCTTTTGTCCCTGACGGCTCTATGCCTGCTGTTGACGGCCGGTTTTTCCTGGATTGCCGCCGCCGGGAATGAACAAACGGGCACCATTTCAGCGTTTGGATACCGTATTTATCTGAATGACGACAGCAGTATGGCGCCGGCGGTAAAAAACCATTCCTTTATTCTTGCCAAGCAGGTAGATCCCGCTTCGGTGGAAAACTGGTCGGTGATTACCTACACCGTTCGGGAGCCCGGCGGTCGGCTCGCCACTCAGACCAAACGGGTCATGGACGTTTCTCCCAATCAGGAAGGGGAACTGGTGTTTACCTTTAAAGGGGACAACGAAGAGAGCCTGTACTTTATCCGGCAAAGCGAAATGGTCGCCCTGTCTGAATCGGTGTTTTCCTCTTCCCTGCTGGGACGGTGCCTGTTGTTTTTCTACCGCAACCGAACGGTTTGCCTCGTTGTTTTTTATCTTTTGTTGGGCCTGCTGTTGGCAGGGTGCCTCCTATTGCTTATCCTGCGGGGAAGAAAACGTTATGCGGCGCTGGGAGAGGTAAAAACCAACGGTCTTTCCGCCCTGTCGTTGGAGGAGCTCGTTTCTCTTGAGCAGGACGTGGTATTTGAAAAAAGCTCCCATCCACAGGAAGACCCCCACCAGCAGGATCCGCTGACCGTGTAGCGGAATTTGACTCCAAGATTACCAGCAATGAGGGATGACTTAGTATGCTTGCCTTTTATATGAGCATGATCGATACACCGGACGAACAAAATAAATTCCGGCAGATCTATGAAGAATACAAAGGCCTGATGTTTGTCGTCGCTAACCAAATTCTTCACGACGATTCGCTCTCTGAAGATGCAGTTCACACCGCATTCACCCGAATTCTTCCAAATCTTAATAAAATTGAGGATGTATTTTGTCACAAAACAAAAGGATATGTGATTATAGTAGTAGAGAATGTGGCAAAGCAGATGTACAACCGGCGAAAAAAAGAATCGCTTACATCCTTTGACGATTTGGAATATGAACTTTCCAGCGAAGAACAGGCGCAGCCCGATCAGGCTATAATCGGCCGGATGAGTTTGGAAAGCATTGTCAAACAGATCAAAGCGTTGCCGGACATCTATCGGGATGTCATGCTGCTGAAGTACCTCCACGATTTCTCGGATAAAGAAATTTCCCGCGTTTTAAAAGTGACCCAGCCCACTGTGCGAAAACGGCTGGAACGCGGAAAGGCCAAACTGATTTCTTTATTAGCAAAGGAGGAAGCGTCCGATGAACAATCAACCAACCACCGTCCCAGCAAAGCTTATTCAGGCGCTGGAATGCTATCATGAAGAATGGGTTTCTTCTTTCCCTTCAAAAGAAGAAGCCGAGCAGTCCCACCAGTTTTCCAAAAGCTTTGAACGGCAGATGAAGCATCTGAGTCATCACCCGCCCAAATCCGGGATTATGCTGTTCAATACCTGGGGGAAACGCGTGGCCTGTCTTGTCGTCGCCGCATCGGTCACAGTGGCCGCCGCTCTGTTCGGCGTCAAGGCGTTTCGTGATCCCAAAGTCAATTTTACCATACAAACCAATCCCCATTATTCCAATGTCTTGTTCGATAAAAACACCCTCTCTTCTGGCGAAAAGGAGAAATTATACATCCAGCAGTACTATATCCCCTCCGACATTCCGAATGGCTATAAAAAGACCATCGACACGCAGAGCTACTCGGACGCGACGATGGAGTGGAAAAACGATGAAGGTAAAACCATTAGTTTTAATCAGATGCTCAACACCTCTGGGCTGAGCGCCTTAGTCCTCGATACAGAAGGCGCAGACAAAATTGACCAGGTGAAAATCGGGGATGTCATCGGTCTGTATTTTTATAGCAAAGATCGCGGGCATGTATGGTGGTGTACCGGACCGTATATTTTTTCCGTGTCCACCCCCGGAACCAAAGACGAAACCCTGGAAGTGGCCAAGTCCTTAAAAGAAGGAAAAAAGGTCACTTCCAATCCTTATGATGCTCCGCCTATCTATGACGCCTCTCCCGGACCGGATGATGACGATTAAAACCGTCGCCTTATATTAGGCGACGGTTTTTGCTTTTTCGCGTGAAACGCGTTCCCCCAAAGAACATACTTGTATAAATATACAAAATCAATCCTTTTTTGTCACAAAATGGGTTTTGAAACAATTATAGAAATGGATGTGAAAGTCCGTCCAACCCAATTACTGACAGAAAGGAACGATTCAAATGTTGAAAAAAGTTTTTGCTGTGCTGATGTGCGGCGTTATGCTGCTGTCGGCTTCCCTGTCTGTGGGCGCGTCTGCGCCCGAACAAACTACCCCTGTGCTGGAGGACGTTCAGCCGCGCTTAAACTACATTTCATCCGCCACATCCAATCTATCTTTTTCCGGCCACATGGCGACCTGTACGGCGGAATTAAAAGGCATTGCCGGCAAAACCACCGCTGTGTGGATTACCATGAAGTTACAGAAAAAAACGCTTTGGTGGTGGAGCGACGTGAACTCCTGGATCAAATACTTTGACACACAAGACGCACGATACAGTCTTGTCTATCCTGTAGATGGCGGAGGAACCTACCGGCTGGTCAGCGAATTCACTGCCAAAAGCGGATCGGCTGAGGAGACCATCACCGTAACCAGCGCGGAAAAGACAATTAGCTAACATCTGCACGATTAAACAAATTGATTTCCTGTCGACGATGACGCCAAAATTTGTATTGAATGCACAGAAAATTCATAATTTCTTGCATATTTCGACAAAGTTTTAAAACTTTGTCACAAAACCGCATCAAATCCGATTATAGTGTGTAACAGAGCATTCAGCAAAATAGAAAAAAAGCTGCACTCTGTCGGCTAAAAAGGTTGTATGTCCTGGGACGCGGGGGATTTATTCAAAGGGGTATAAAAAGAAAGTTTTGGATTGTCATGGTCTCAAATACAGAATATGGACAAACCGTCCAGTCCGCAAAACAAGGAAAGTCTGGAGTAAGAAAAGCGTCCCCTACAACCTTTTTTCATTTCCTCTAAGCGATCACCGCAAGGTTTGCCCCCTTGCAGCGATCTACAAACCAACCTGGCCAAAACGGAGTTTTTCCGTTCTGGCCGCAATTCTCACCACAAGGGAGCCGAAGCCTCTACACGTTCAGGGTTCGGCTCCCTTTGTGATTTTTTCCTGTTCGTCCCGTGCTTAGAGCAAAATCCCCGGTTTGCATTCATGCAAACCGGGGATTTTTAGCGAGTGCCCTTCGGCCGCTTTACGCTCCAGTCACCCGGAGCCGCGTGAGCGCCCGTTTGAGCTTTGCCTGAGCCAAATCAAACTCTTTGCCGCTTGTGTAGACAGCCATCTGCTCTCTGGCCTGCTGCTCGGCCCGGCGGGCACGTTCCACGTCGATTTCGTCCGCCCATTCACAGGCAGAAGCCAAAACCGTCACCTTGTTGTCGTGAACCTTCAGAACGCCCCCGTGGACCGCACCCCGGCGGAAGCTTCCCTGTCGTTTTACTTTCATCGGGCCGCTTATAAGCGCGGCGATATAATCCGCGTGGCCCGCCAGAATCCCCACGTCGCCTTCGGTGGTGCGAAACACCGCATGCTCCGCCGGGCCTTCGAAAAACGCCCCGTCCGGCGTGAGGATGGTCAGCACAAATTCCGCCATAACAAGGCCCCCTTACCGATCGTCTTTTTCCTGCATCTGCCGCGCTTTTTCCACCGCCTCTTCGATGGAACCCACAAACAAAAACGCAGACTCTGGCAGATCGTCGTGTTTTCCCTCGATGATCTCTTTAAACCCCCGGACGGTTTCGGCCACCGGCACGTATTTGCCCTGCATACCGGTGAACTGCTCCGCCACGGAAAAGGGCTGGGACAAAAAGTTCTGAATCCGCCGGGCCCTTGCCACGGTGGTCTTATCCTCGTCGCTTAATTCGTCCATCCCCAGAATCGCGATGATATCCTGCAGTTCTTTATACCGCTGCAGCGTGGCCTGCACCGCCCGGGCCACCTCGTAGTGCTCCCGCCCCACGATGTCGGGAGACAAAATCCGGGAACCCGACTCCAGCGGGTCCACCGCCGGGTAGATGCCCAGGGAGGAAATCGACCTGGACAGCACCGTAGTGGCGTCCAGATGGGCGAAGGTGGTGGCGGGAGCCGGATCGGTCAGGTCGTCCGCCGGCACGTACACCGCCTGCACCGAGGTGATGCTCCCCCGCTTGGTGGAGGTGATCCGCTCCTGCAACGCCCCCATCTCCCCGGCCAGGGTGGGCTGGTATCCCACCGCCGAAGGCATCCGCCCCAGCAGGGCGGACACCTCCGACCCCGCCTGGGTGAACCGGAAGATGTTGTCGATAAACAGCAGCACGTCCTGCCCTTCCTGATCCCGGAAATACTCCGCCATGGTGAGCCCCGACAGACCCACCCGCATCCGTGCGCCGGGGGGCTCGTTCATCTGGCCGTAGACCAGCACGGTTTTGTCGATGACCCCGCTTTCAATCATCTCGTTGTACAGGTCGTTGCCCTCCCGGGTGCGCTCGCCCACGCCGGTGAACACCGAGATGCCGCCATGCTCCTGGGCAATGTTGTGAATAAGCTCCATAATCAGTACGGTCTTGCCCACGCCCGCGCCGCCGAACAGTCCGATTTTGCCGCCCTTCAAATAGGGGGCGATCAGATCCACCACCTTGATGCCGGTCTCCAGCACCTCGGTGGAAGCCGCCTGCTCCTCATAGCTGGGAGCGGGCCGGTGAATGGGCAGCCGCTTGTCCGTTTGAGGCGCGGGCTTTAAATCCACTGGGTCGCCCAACAGATTAAACATCCTTCCCAGAGTTTCACGTCCCACCGGCACCGAAATCGGGCCGCCGGTATCCACTGCGGTCAGCCCCCGCACCATGCCGTCGGTGGGGCTCATGGAGATGCACCGCACCACATCGTCCCCCACATGCTGGGCGACCTCTGCGGTGACGGTTTGGCCGTTTTGTTCAATGGTGATGGCGTTGAGTAATTTGGGCAGATGCCCCGCTTCAAACCGAATGTCCAGCACCGGCCCAATGATCTGGACCACGGTCCCTGTATTGTTCTGCTCCATCAGGTGGAACCCTTCCTTTCGTCGGTCGTTTAAAATCGCCGCAGCCCCGCGGCGTTATTCTCCCCGGCTGGCGTTTGCGCCCGCCACAATCTCGGTGATCTCCTGGGTGATGGCGGACTGCCGGGCCCGGTTGTAGTGCAGGGAGAGCGTTTCGATCATCTCCTTGGCGTTGTCGTTGGCGGACTCCATGGCGGTGCGGCGGGCTCCCTGCTCCGAGGCGAAGGACTCGCACGCCGCCCCAAACAAAATTCCCTTGACGTATTCGGGGATCACCGCGTCGAACACCGCCCCAGGGGAGGGATCGTAGATTGTCAGTTCCCCCGGGCCTTCCTCGCCGTCCTGGGCGCCGGCCAGCGGCAGCAGCTTTTGAAGCGTGGGCTTCTGGTGCAGGCTGTTGAGAAACCGGGTGTACACCACATACACCTCGTCCGCCTCCCCGTCGGTGTAGTACTGCAGCGCCAGCGAAGCCAGCTCGTCCAAGTCCGAAGCAGTCTGCACCCCGGCGATCTCCGGCAGGGTGTGCAAAAGCCGGGGCGCGCCGGGGCCGCGGCCCTCTTTGGAGTATTCCTCCACCGCCTTGCGCCCAACGGCGAACACCAGGGCATTTTTCCCCTCCATGGCCTGCCGCGCCAATTTGAACGCGCCGCTGTTGTAGCCTCCGGCAAGGCCCCGGTCGCCTGCCATGACGATAAACAGGCTGTGCTTTACCGGGCGCTGCCGCAGGTAGACCGAATCGTTCCCCTTCGCGCCGATGGAGTTCATCAGCGCCGCCATTCCCTCGAAATAGGGGCGGGAACGCTCCACCCGCTCCTTGGCCCTGCGCAGTTTGGAGGAGGCCACCAGCTCCATAGCTTTGGTGATCTGCATGGTGCTGCGCACACTTTTGATCCGCTGTTTAATGCCCTTCATGCCGCCGGCCATTGCTCCGCCTCCCTTAGTTTGCCTTTAAAAACCGCTCTGCCGCCTCGAGCAAGGCTGTTTCCAACTGCTGACGAACGTCGTCGGACAGCTTGCCTGTATCCAGAATCGCCTTGGGGATCTCCGGATGCGCTTGCCCAATAAATTCGAACAGATCCTGCTCAAACGCCTGGATTTGATCCAGAGGAATATCCTTTAAAAAGCCATTTACCACCGCGTAGATGATAATAACCTGGTACTCCACCGGGACTGGGGAGTTTTTGTCCTGCTTTAAAACTTCCACGATCCGCTCGCCCTGGGCAAGCCGTTCTTTGGTGTCCGCGTCCAGGTCGGAGCCGAACTGGGAAAACGCCTGGAGTTCCCGGAACTGGGAATACAACAGCTTTAAGCTCCCCGCCACCTGTTTCATGGCCTTAATCTGGGCGTTTCCTCCCACCCGAGACACCGAGATGCCCGGGTTGACCGCCGGACGCACGCCGGCCCGGAACAGCTCGGTTTCCAAAAAGATCTGTCCGTCGGTGATGGAGATTACGTTGGTGGGGATATACGCAGACACGTCCCCGTCCTGGGTCTCGATGATGGGCAGGGCAGTCAAGGAACCGCCGCCGCTTTCCTTGTTTAAATTCGCCGCCCGCTCCAACAGCCGGGAATGGAGGTAAAACACATCGCCGGGGTACGCCTCCCGTCCCGGGGGGCGCTTTAACAGCAGCGACAGCGCACGGTAGGCCACCGCGTGCTTGGACAGGTCGTCGTAAACGCACAAAACGTCTTTTCCCTGCTCCATAAAGTACTCGCCCATGGCGCAGCCGGAATAGGGCGCGATGTATTGCAAAGGAGCCAGCTCCGACGCGGAGGCGGACACCACAATGGTGTACTCCAAAGCGCCGTTTTTCTCCAGGGTGTCCACCACCTGGGCCACCGTGGACTGCTTCTGCCCGATGGCCACATAGACGCAGATCACTCCCTGCCCCTTTTGATTGACAATGGTGTCCAACGCGATGGCGGTCTTTCCCGTTTGACGGTCGCCGATAATCAGCTCCCGCTGGCCCCGGCCGATGGGGATCATCGAGTCGATGGCCTTGATGCCGGTCTGCAAAGGCCGGTTCACCGACTGGCGGGCGATGATGCCCGGCGCGGGGGATTCAATGGGCCGGGTTTCATTGGTCAGCGCCTCTCCCTTGCCGTCGATGGGCTGCCCCAGGGCGTTCACCACCCGTCCCAGCAGGGCCTCCCCCACCGGGACGGACACCAGCCGCCCGGTGCGGGATACCGCGTCCCCTTCTTTGATGTCGGTGTCCGGCCCCAGCATAACCGCGCCCACAAATTCCTGTTCCAAGTTTAAGGCCATGCCGTACACCCCGCCGGGGAATTCCAAAAGCTCCCCGGCCATACAGCGGTCAAGCCCATAAATGCGGGCAATGCCGTCGCCCACCGTCACAACGCTCCCCACGTCGGACAGTTCGATTTTGTGCTCAAATTCCCGGATCTGCTGTTTAATTAAACTGCCGATCTCCTGCGGACGCAGTTCCATAGCGTTTGTTCCATCCTTTCCTTTTGAGGGTGCGGGGCAGCCCCTTGTTAAGCTGGGAGCTCATCCACTGCTTTTTTCAGTGTTGCAAGCTCCCCTTTGACGGTGGCGTCGATCCGGGAGCCCTCCATCTCAATCAGCAGTCCGCCGATCACCCCAGGCTCCACCCGGCAGTCAAGCTCCACTCGCTTACCGGTTTTTTTCTCCAACGCTGCGGCCAGCCGGACGCGCTGTTCTTCCTCCAGGGGAACCGCCGTCGTCGCCGTTATGTTTAGTATATTTTTATATTGATTATACAATTCGGAGTAATAATCTGTAATTTCCATCGCCAACAAAACCCGGCGGTTTTGGATCAGAAGCTTTAAAAACCCCAGGGTGTCGGGGGAAAGCGCCTGTCCGAACGCCGCGCCCGCCAGCTCCTGCCGCTGCCGGGCGGACACCGCTGGGGAATCCAGCAGTACGGCGTATTCCGGGAATTCCTGGAAGGTCTGCCGAAGGAACATAAGCTCCCGGAGCGTCCTCTCCTGGGAGCCGGATTCCTCCGCGATTTCAAACAGCGACCGGGCGTACAGCCGCTGCGGGGATTCGCTGTTCATAGGCCGGTCACTCCTTTTCCAGATCGCCGATCACATCGTCCAGCAGTTGCCGGTGGTCGTCGGGCGAAAGTTCCTTCTGAAGGATTTTTTCCGCCGCCGCAAAGGCCACGCCGCTGATTTCCTGCTTCATTTTGCTTCTGGCCTGTTTTTCCTCAGTCTCAATGCGCTCTTCGGCTTTTTGGACGATGTGGGCGGCGTTTTGTTTGGCCTCGGCCACAATTTCCTCCGAACGGGACTGGGCCCGGCGGGAGGCCTCCTGCATCAGGGCGTTCGCTTCCTGCTTTGCATTTGCCATCTGGGCTTCGTACTGCGCCTTAGTCTGCTGGGCAGCCGCCTCAGCCTCGCCGGCGCGTCGGTAGGTGTCCTCCACCTCCTGCCGGCGTTTATTGAGCATCTCTTTCACCGGCTTGTACAGAAAGTGCTTGAGGATCAGACACAGGATCAGCAGGTTGACAATGGTCAGGATATCCGTCCAGACATTGACGCTGATAAACGGCTCGGTTGCCGCTTCTAATACGATCCAGCTCACGCAAAAAGCCTCCTAACGGTTGCAGATCTCAAGTAGTAGCGCCGCTTTGCGGCAGTTGGTATGTTGTCTCATCAGCAATTTTCCCAATGGACTTTCGACCCGAAAGTCCTATGCACCGAGCGTAGGCAATGAAAATTCTGGCGCCGCTTTGCGGCGGTTGACACGTTGTGTCAACAAGAATTTTCCAAGAACGTATTCCATACGTTCTTTATGGACTTTTGGACCCGAAAGTATAACCTGCTTGCTTCCCCCTATGAAAATTGCGGTTTTGCGAAGCAAAAGATGAGACGTTGTCTCATCAGCAATTTTCCCAATGAACTTTCCGCGGGAAAGTTCTATTTATAACAGCCCGATCAGGGGGTTGGCAAACAACAGCAGCAACGCTACCACCAGGCCGTAAATACCAGTGGATTCCGCCACGCCGCAGCCGATCAGCATGGTTCTTAAAATGGTGCCCTGGGCCTCCGGCTGACGACCCACCGCCTCCGCTGCCTTGCCGGCTGCGTATCCTTGTCCGATGCCGGGGCCAATACCTGCGATCATAGCCAAACCTGCTCCGATAGCGGACGCCGCTAAGATAATTGCTCTTTCCATAACAAATCCTCCGTTTTTCTTACATGTATTCGTCAAGGCCCGATTTTCACCGGACGCTACGAGTCGTTGTTGGCGATAAACACCATGGTCAGCATGCAGAAAATAAATGCCTGCAGTCCCGCGGTGAACAGGTCAAAATACAGGGATAAAACCGCGGGTAGCCCCGCCTGGAAAACCGGGATCTGCAGCCCGCCGAACACCATGGACGACAGCCCTGCCAGTGCGCCGTACACCAGGGAGGTGATAATCGTCCCCGCCGCGATGTTTCCGAAGTGCCGAAATCCCATAGACAGGGGGGTGGAAAACTCGCTGATGATGTTGATGGGCAAAAGCAGGGGAATGGGCTCCACAAAGCCCTTTAAATATCCCTTAATCCCCTTGTTTTTGATGCCGTTAAACTGAATCAGCAGAAAGGTCAGAATCGCCCAGCTCATGGTGGTGTTGATGTCTGCGGTCACCGGACGCAGTCCCAATAGGCTGATCAGGCTCCCAAACAGGGACATGGTGAACAGAGCCATGATATAGGGCACATATCCCATGTGGTTTTTGCCCATGCTGGATTCCACCAGGCTGTCCATGGTGATGACCAGTTTTTCCGCGATCTGCTGAGTCTTTTTTACCGGAACTTTTTCCAGTTTGTGGGTCAGCACCAGGCAGAGCAAAAACACCACTCCGATGATGCACCAGGACCAGACCACCGTTTCGGTGATGGTAATCCCGCCCAGGATGGGGATCTCGAACATGATTTTAGGGCCGGTAACCTCAATTCCGCTCATAACTTTTCCCCTCCTTTCCAAAGATTCCGCAGGCCATCAGCGACAACCTGGGCGCCAGCATGGGCGCAGCCACCGCCAGAGGATGCAGATACGGCGCCGCAAACCCCAGCGTCAGCACTAAGGCGGTCAGCGCATACCGGATCAGATACTGCACCCTCATGTAGGAACTCGCCTTGTTCGGAGGCCGGTACACCGCCTTGACCACGGCGATTGCCAGCATCCGGAAATTGAGCAGCGTGTAAACGGTGCCCAAAATCAGCCCCAGCACCCACTCATAGGTAAACGCGCCCAACGGCAGCGCAATCAGCGTAGCCAGCAGGTCGATCACTCCCGTCCCTGCCGCCACCTGTTTCATCTCCCGTTTAAACAGCGCCATGATCCGGCTTCTCCTTTCGTCCGTCCTGCCACCGGGTCTGTTTGAGCGCCCCCGGCAACCCCATCTGTGAGCATGTCCCTCAGCCGCCCAAATTTGGCGTATGCCGGACCGCTTTGCGCCTCCTGATGAAAAGCTGCACGGCAAGGATCACCGAACCGCCGCAATCCCTGCTTTTTCCACGGTTCGCACTTCCCGCGCGGAATTCACAAGCGCTGTTTCCTATTAACAAGATAACCCAAAGGCAGGCGTTTATGTGCGATCCGAAAAAGCCCGCCAGAAAATCGTCAGCGGTCAAAGCCGCCCCGCTCGATAAAAAATTCCCGGATCGCTACGGCGCATCCCGCCAGATAAATCATTTTTTTGGAGATCACGCTTTCTTTGACCATGTCCTCCAAACGGTAGTGGGCCAGATGCGCCATCCGGGCCTTTACATACTCCAAAAACGCCTTGTTCAGGCAGATGTCTCCAAAAAAGACCACCTTTTCCGGATCGAACAGGGTAATCATATGGTTGACCGCAATGGCAAAATACTCCGCCCCGTTTTTAAAAATCTCCGCGACCGGCTTGTCCGCAAACTGCAGCGAGACATTCTGCACCAGCACGCCCACATTGTCCGGATTTCCCCCAGTGGCTTCAAACAGCGCGGGGGTTTGCTCTTTTGAGTACACCTGCCGCACCTTGCCAAGCAGTGCCGGACGGGAGATCTCCGTCACCGTACAGCCCACCCGGCCGCAGCTGCACTCCTTTCCACCGGGATTGACGATCATATGCCCAAACCGGGCCGCCCGGTTGTTGGTGCCGGAATAAATCCGGTTTTGCAGCACCACCGCCGCGTCGATTTCGTCCCCATACCGGATAAACACCATATTCCGGGGCTTGACCTGCTCCTTAAAATCAAAATCAATTTCCGCCAGCGCCAGGGCGCGAACGGTTTCATGCACCGTCACCGGCATGCCCACCGCCTGTTCCAGTTCTTTTTTCAGCCCGGTCAGATCGGGAACATAATGCTCCACTGCCACCTGCATGCGGGCATACTCACTTTCAGATACGCCCACCCCTACGCCCAGAATATCTGAATCGTCCAGGCAGTTGTTCGCCTTTGCCCCTGCGATCATCTCGCGGATCTTATGCACTGCCTGCGGGCGCTTGTCCTGAGGATCCAACGTGTAAAACTGCTTGTCCAGCACTTCTCCGTTGATGTTGGACAGCCCGATGCTGATGCACCCGGCGTCCACCACCACGCCAAAGGCGAATTTGTAGTTGCTGTTAATATCCAGTAAAATTTTTTTGCGGCCTCGGGCGGCCTTTTGTCCCAAAAGGTTCATCTCACCCTTTTCATAGATCACGCCCTGCTCAATCATCTCGTTCGTGATAATGGTCACCGCCGCCCGGGTCAGCTCCAGCGCAGCCGAAATATCAATTCGGGAGGTGGGCCCTTTTTGGCGCAGCAGCTTTAAAATCTGCATTCGGTTGCGCCGTTTCAAGTCCAATTTGCTAATTCCGAATTGATCCATTTCGACTACTCCTTTTATCATGATCCGATGCCAGAAATATCCTGTGATTACCTTCAGTGTACTAAAATTAATTCGTCAATACAATGAACAATTTGTTAATATGTGTAAATTTGTTCTTCTATTCGTTGCTTTTTTGTGTATAAAGAATTGGCTGAATCTGCCGGCCCTCCAAAGCGGCTTCCACCGTCGGGGCAATTTGAGAAAAATCCGCCACGATGGAAGTAGGCTTTTTCTCACAGTTGTCCTGATTCATAGGCACAAAATAGTAGTTTTTCATATTGAGCAGCGCGCCGATATTTTTTGCGCTGCCCGCCAGCGCATCGTTGGTGGAGACTGCTAAAACCACCGGCCGGGAGTTCCTGAGATGGGATTTGACCGCCATGGTCACCGGGGTGTCCACAATTGAGGCGGCCAGTTTTGCCAAAGTATTCCCGGTGCAGGGCGCCACCACCAGCGCGTCGAACATCCGCTTGGGGCCAATGGGCTCCGCCTGCTGAATGGTGTGGATCACACTTTTTCCACAGATGCTTTCAATCTGCGCAATAAAGTCCTCCGCCTTGCCAAATCGTGTGTCCAGGTTGTAGGCGTTGTAGGACAGAATGGGGTACAAGTCGTATCCCTGTTGAGTTAGCTGCTCCATCTGGCGGATGACCGTGCTGAAGGTGCAAAACGATCCGCACAGGGCAAACCCTAATGTTGTCGGTTTCATATTATTCGCTTCCCCTTTCCTGAATCATGTTGCGTATCGTGTTGCAGATGATTTCTCCTGCGGTTACAGGCGCCACTTTTCCGGGAAGCGACAGCGCCCAAATCGCCTTGACGCCCAGCTCTTTTGCCATGGTAAAATCCACTCCGCCCGGCTTGGAGGCTAGGTCAATCAGCAGACTTCCCTTTTTCATCGCCCGCAGGACAGAACGGTCAAACAGCATGGCAGGCACGGTGTTGAGCACCAGGTCGTACTGTCCTACCACGCTGGGAAGCTCCCGGATGGGAACCGCCTTGCAGCCGTACACCTGAATCCAGGCCAGGTCCCCATATTTTCGGGCAGAAACGGAAACCTCCATCCCCAACCCGCTCAGCGCCCGAATCAGTGCCTTAGAAATACGCCCAAACCCGGTGATCAGACATTTTTGTCCGTACAGAGTGGTGGGCATTTCCTCCATGGCGATCTGAATGGCGCCCTCCGCGGTGGGAACAGCGTTTAATACCGCCAGTTCCTCCCGCTCCATGTAGTCGATCAGTTCCAGTCCCTGCAAATGGCACATGGCGGCCAGGGATTTTCCTGCCTTGCCGGCAAATATCACGGTGTCAGGGCTTGCGGCCTCCAGGACATCCTGAAGCCGGGTATGTTTATGTGAAAGAGGCATGTTTACATGTTCAGAATCATTGCTTGCGGGAATGGGAAACACAATGTAGTCGGGCGGTCCGCCCAGCTCGCACACAGACTCAATGGGAATCACCCGGTCGTCGAGCTCCACATCGTTGTCAAATCCCAAAGCGTAGACGGTGTATTCCCGGGCCAGATGCCCGGCTACAAACGCCTGACGCAGATCTCCTCCCGCAACCAAAAAGGTCTTATCGCTCTTCATAAGAAGTCCCCCATCGGTTGTAATAGAATTTGTCATGTATAAAATCCAACCTTTTCCCGGACGTTTGCCCGGGCCTCCGGCCGGATGATGGTTTCTTATTTTCCTGTTTACGAAAAACGAGCTTGTGCCGCAGCGCCCGCTCGTAAAAGGATGGCGCCGCTTGTGCGGCGGACGGCGTTTCACGCCATCCATCCTTTTTGTACCTTTCCACGGGAAATCGCTTTACCGCGCCCCGGTGCTGAAAAATACCTGCCGGTACGGCGGGGATTTTTCCAATGGATTTTCATTCAGCTTCCCCATATGAAAATTGCGGTTTTGCGAAGCAAAAGATGAGACGTTGTCTCATCAGCAATTTTACCAATGAACTTTCCGCGGGAAATAGCTTCACCGCGCCTCGGTGCTGAAAAATACCTGCCGGTACGGCGGGGATTTTTCCAATGGATTTTTTGAACCAAAAAATCCTATATCATCCTATGGCGTCCACGCCGGGTGGGTTCCACCTTTTTCGAAACGGCAAACGCCCCTCAAAGCCGGGTATTCCCGGCCCTGAGGGGCGTTTACACATTTTATTTTTTGCTTGTTACCGGATTCGTCTTGACTCCAGATAGTACCGCTTGTCCCATGCATGCCCCATAGAAAAGGTCTTTCTGGGCAGTGCACCGTCCAAAATCACTGTGGGAAACAGCTGGGATTTCTCCATATTGGGGAGCAAAAAGCCCACGTTACTCGGCTGTTCCGACAGCTCCCGAACCACTTGCTCTCCATGGATATAATCCACTTTTCCGCCGTTGTCCCGCAGATACTCGTCCAAAAACGCCTGCAAAGATCCCACCGCCAGATTGGAGCAGGGATTTTTGATCCACAGCTCCTGCTCCCTTCCCTGCCGAAGCACCGTGATCTTTTGTCCGTTGCAGGGAGTTTCCGAAAGCAGAAAATACTCCGCCAGACGTTTCATCATGTTATCCGGGTCCGCGCCGAATACCACCCGGTGGATCGGCTCGAATTCCAGCGCCGGGTCGTGGATATTTACAAGCTCCACCAGGGCGTACCGGGCGGGATGTACGGCCGCCTGCTCAGGCGAGAGTACCGCCTTCAGGTTTTCGTAGCAGGCTTTGGCGGTGGCCAGCGAATGGTTGCCATCGCCCACCGCAAACAGCAGCGCCCCTTTTCCGGCCACCTGGTATTTTTCTTCGAATACCTCCTGGTCGGCCAGGGTTGTTAAGGCCTCCTGCACTCCGCCGGCCCTGTCTTTGGGAACCTGCCAGCCCCGAATGCTCCCTCCGTTTTCCATCAGCGCAAAATCGTAGACCTGCTTTAGCTCCCCCGTCTGGGCTCCCAGCGGCTCAATCACCGTGCGGGCCTGGTCATCCACCAGCAGCATGATGTGAGGAAGCTCCAGCGCGGCGTTTTCCCGCACCCTGACCCTGGGAGGAATTCGCTCCAAAACCGTCCCCTCGGTGGCCCGGATCAACGACTGGGAACCCCGGGCGTAATCGTACTGTTCCAGATCCACCGCACCTACCAGGCCCTTGCGCACCTGTTTGTCCGCCAGGGTGCGCTCCACATAAAGAAAGCTGTCGCAAAGCACTTGCAGCAGATCTTCCTGCAAATACTTCTCCATCGTTTGATTGATCGTTTGGATGCGCCCGGGAAGATCTTCTCCCTCCAGATATACCTCCGGCAGGGTGATGTGCAGGGTGGAGGGCGCCTCACCGACCTGTTCTTCCACCCGGTGCCAGTAGTCCGGCTCCGAGGTGTACTGGTCGCAGGCGACCACGCTCCACTTGGTCATATCCACATTCTTGGGGAGCAAAATATCCGCAGTGCAAAATACAGCTTTATCCATATTCGATCCCTTTCTTTCTCAATCCTTCATCGTTGCTTTTAGTATACCGGATATCCGCCGGGATTACAAGGTTTGACACAGTCTCTTTCCCCTCCATTAGATTGCGCGTATTTTGCGTGTAATCGTATGTGGAAGAACCAAGAATGATGTTGCCTGCAAAAGAAAAAAGCGTCCGCTTTGCAGACGCTTTACTTTTTGCTGATCTCTTTAAATTTTCCGATGTCTTCCGGCGTAATCGGGCCGTTGATGCTTTCAAACTCCTGAATGCACCGGCGGATCAGGTGAATAATCTGTCCTTTTCCGCTTCTGGTCTCGGCTCCAGCAATGTAAAAAAGCTTGTCGTAAGTCTCTTCATCAATTTTAAAACTGATATTTTTCTCTCCCGGATTTGTCAAATTCGCACGCCCCCCAAATGATAAATTAATTTGATCATATAGGAAGTTTGCGCTGTAATTTGCACATTACACGTCGTTGACATGTTGAAAATTTTGCCAAGCCTATAAAATTCCCGAAACAGGGCAACCATCCGTCGGCTCTGTCGGATGGAGAAACGAAAAAAGGACCGCATGTTTGTGCGGTCCTTTTTATGATCCGTTGCAATTAATAGGCAGCCGTGCTGGACACTTTCGGATCTGCCACCTTTTTGGGCTTATAGCGGGAAACCGACGCCTCGTTGGTCTCCACCTTCAACTCCTTGCCCCATCCGTCGATCAGGCCCTGGAAGTCCTCCGTCTTGTAGGTAAACAGTACGCTTTTGCGGGACTGGTCGAAGATTTCCTTGTCCTCTTCCACATCAAACCGCTGGAGCACAGCGTAGTAGCTGGTATCCTCCACAAAAACCGGGTCGCCCCCCGCCTTGGCGTTAAATACAGCCGTGGTAAATTTTTCCGGATAGGAGGTGTTGTCCTTTTCTACCTGCATGATATTCGGGTCGATGCTGGAGGACGACGTGCTGGCGGACGATGCGCCCGACGCAGAACTGGAAGCGTTGCTGCCGACCGCACTGGAAGTATCGGAAGCGGACGAGCTTCCCCCGGAGGTGGTAGAAGAGGTTCCGGAGGACGACGCGGAAGTGGTGCTCTCTTCTTTATACTCCGCGATGATTTTGTCGATATCCTCGCCCTTTTTGATCCGGTCCAGATATTTTTCCGCTTTGGTCTTGAGCTCTTTTTTCTGCTCGTCGCTCAGGCTTGCGCCGGTGGTGGTGTTTTGCAGGGGCAGGACCACCGCTTTTACATGGGCGTAGTTTTCCTTGTAGTACTTCATCAGCTCGGTGTCGCTGACTTCCTGAAGGCCGCCCTTATCGTAATATTTGTCAAACAGCAAAGAGGATTTATAGCTGTTTTCCATCACCTTGGCAAACGACGCCTTGCCCGCCCCGTTGGGCTCGTAGTAGTTGGATGTGCTGGCCCAGTAGGTTTCCACATTGCTGTTGATCTGCTCCTTGTCCTCGTCGGTGAGTTTAAGACCCAGACGGTCAAATTCTTTTTCCACCGCCGCGTACTGGAGGCTCATTTTTTTCGCGTAGTCCTTCACCCACTCCTGGGCGTCTTTGTTTTCAATCTTCTGGCTCCACAGGTCTTTGGAGGTGTCCTCCACCTTCTGGGAAGCCTCCTGCTTTCCGTTGACCAAAAAGGTCAGGTACATGCCGGAGGTGATTTCCACACCGTCGATTTTATAGACCCAGGAAGTATCCTTACATGCTGCCAGCGTCAGGCACAGGCATGCGGCCACAGCGCCTGCGGCAGCTCGTTTTAAAATTGACATTGTACGTCCTCCTTCGGGAAGATTCCCTACTCCGAAATTTTCAAATGTAAGATTAGTATACATGCAAATGGACGAATTGTCCAGTATTCGCCGCCTGTTTTCCGCAATTTTTTGGTTTTTTCACCGATTGTTCATTCCTTGGCGAAGGGAACCGGAATGGTCTGCAAAACCCCCAGCACCTCCCGGGTAGCGTCCAGGGCGGTCTGCCCTTTTTTCAGGCGCACGCCCAAATAAGGCGTCCCGCTGGCGCTGACGGTCAGCCGCTTGCCCAAAGCCTGAGCCATCTGGCCCGCCAGCTCCATGTTCAGCGTTTTGGGGGTGAGCGCCAGCGTATCCCCTTTCTGGGTGATTTCAGTAAAGCCGTGAGCTGCCGCCGTGTTGCGCAAAAGCGCCACGTCGATGAGCCCTTTCACCGAGGCCGGAGGCTCCCCGAACCGGTCGATCAGCTCGTCGGTCAGATCCAAACTGTCCTCCACAGTGCGCACCGAGGCGATCTTGCGGTACACGTCGATGCGCTGGGACAGGTTTTCAATGTACCGCTCGGGGATGTGGGCCTCCATTTGTAAATCCACCAGACACTCCTCAGCGTTCGGCTTTGGGGCGTCCCCCCGCTGCTCGCGGATGGCGTCCGAAAGCAGGCGCAGGTACATGTCGTAGCCCACCGCCTCCATGTGGCCGTGCTGCCGGGCGCCCAAGATGCTGCCTGCGCCCCGGATCTCCAGATCCCGCATGGCGATGCGGAACCCCGAGCCGAACTTCGTAAACTCCCGGATGGCGGAAAGGCGTTTTTCCGCGATCTCGGTCAGGGCTTTCCCCCGCTGGAAGGTGAAGTACGCAAACGCTCTGCGGTTGCTGCGCCCCACCCGCCCTCTGAGCTGGTAAAGCTGGGAAAGCCCCATGCGGTCGGCGTTTTCAATAATCAGGGTGTTGACGTTGGCCACATCCACTCCGGTTTCGATCAGGGTGGTGCACACCAGAATGTCGATTTCGTGTTCGATGAGCTGCCGCCAGATATCGGACAGCTCATCTTCGCTCATCCGGCCGTGGGCGATGCCGATCTTCGCGTCGGGAATGGCCTGGGCGATCTTAGAGGCGCACAGGTCGATGCTCTCGATCCGGTTGTGGATGTAATAGGCCTGGCCGCCCCGCCTCAGTTCCCGGCGCAGGGCGTCCATCAAGACCCCGTGATCGTATTCCAGCACGTAGGTCTGCACCGGATACCGGTCGTGGGGGGCCTCCTCGATCACCGACATGTCCCGGATACCCGACATGGCCATATTGAGCGTCCGGGGAATGGGGGTGGCCGATAGGGTGAGCATGTCGATCCCCCGGAACATCTCTTTAAACTTTTCCTTGTGGGCTACTCCGAACCGCTGTTCCTCGTCCACGATGGCAAGGCCCAGGTCTTTAAACTCCACGTCGCTCTGCACCAGCCGGTGAGTGCCCACCACGATGTCCACCGTCCCGGCCTTTAATTCCTTAAGAATCTGTTTTTGCTGCTTGGGGGTGCGGAAGCGAGACAACAGCTCCACGTTGACGGGAAAGCCCTCCATCCGCTTGAGAATATTCTGGTAGTGCTGCCAGGCCAAAATGGTGGTGGGACACAAAATGGCGCACTGCTTGCCGTCCAGCACGCATTTAAACGCCCCCCGCAGGGCCACCTCGGTTTTGCCGAAGCCCACGTCCCCGCACAAAAGCCGGTCCATCGGCCGGTCTTGTTCCATGTCCTCCTTGATTTCCTCGATACAGCGGAGCTGGTCGTCGGTCTCCTCGTAGGGGAAGTGTTCCTCAAACTCCTTCTGCCAGTCGTTGTCCTGAGAAAAAGCGTACCCCTTGGTCTGCATCCGCTCGGCGTAGAGCTTGATGAGCTCGTCCGCCATCTCCGCCACGGCCTTTTTGACCCGGCTGCGGGTTTTCTGCCACTCGCCGCTGTTTAAGCGGTTTAACTTCACATGGCTGTCGTCCTGAGGCCCGATGTATTTGGACACCAGATCCAGTTGGGTGACAGGCACATACAGCGTGTCCGCCCCGGCGTACTTGATTTTGATGTAATCCTTGACGATCCCGTGAAGGTCCAGCTTATTGATCCCGTCGAACACGCCGATGCCGTGTGCCACATGGACCACCAAATCCCCCACGTTTAAATCGGACAGGCTTTTGATTTCCTCGCCCTTGCGCTTTGATTTCCTCCGCTTGACGTTGAGGGTCTTGGAGTTTGTAATCAGCGAAAACTTCACGTCGGGGTACTCAAACCCCGCGGACAGGTTCCCTTCCAGCACGAACACCTTGCGGTACACAATCCCTTTGACGTCCTTGACGTAGTCCGCGGGGATGTTTTGCCGCCTTAAATCCAGCGCCAGGGTCGAGGCCGCCTTGGCCGTCCCCGCCAGCACCGCGCAGCAGTATCCCTGGCTTAACAGGGAGGTCAAATCCTCGCACAAAAGCTTTACCTCCCCCGACCAGCCGGAGTTCTGCAAAGCGGTGACGTTTAAAAGCGTCTTGATGGAAAGCTCCGGGGAGGTGCGGGCGAACGCCTCCAGGTACACCACGTCCCCCTCCGCCTCCATTCGGTGGTGAAAATCGGGGAAGGTCAGGCAGAACTGGGAAAGAGGCTCGCACAGCTCCCCCTCCTCCAGCAGGATCTTGATGTCCTCATAGTGCTGCCACAGGTAGTTTTTCGCCCGCTCCTTGACGTTGATAAACTCGCTGACAAACGTGAGCGGGGAATCGAAATAGTCCAGCAGGCAGGCGGGGCGGGCATACGCCACCGGCAAAAATTTGTCCAAGGCGTTTAGTTCCATTCCAGCGTCCAGGCGCTCCAAATCCTTTTGGAGCCGCTCTTTGGCCTGCGCCGCCGCCTTGCCCCGCCCAAGTTTTGCGATGACTTGCCGAATGGCGTCCCGCAGCGCGTCGGGGGAATCGAACAGCACCTCGCAGGCGGGGGTGATCTTCATCCGGTCTAAGGGCGCTGTGCGCCGCTGGGTGTCCAGATCGAAATAGCACATGGAGTCGATTTCGTCTCCCCACAGCTCCAGCCGGACAGGGGAGGTCTCCTGAGGCGGGAAAAAGTCCAGAATACCGCCCCGGACGGAAAACTGGGACACCCCTTCCACCTGGGGGCGGCGCACATACCCCGCCGCCAGTAGCCGGGCGGCCAGATTCTCCAGATCCACCGGCCGGTCGGTGCGGATCTCATAGCTGCGGCGGGCGAGCTCCTCCGGGGGGATGGTCCGCTGCAGCGCCGCGTCCACCGTGGTCACCACAATCCCGCAGGCGCGGTTCATCACCCGGGAAAGCACCCCCAGCCGGATCTGCTCGTATTCCCGGGAGACGGTTTCCATTTCCCGCAGGGTGAAGTCCCGCGCAGGATAAAAATACGCTGCGTCCTCCCCCAGCATGGCGTTGACGTCCTCGGCCAGCCGCCGGGCGGTGAGCTCGTCGTCGGCGATCACCAAAGCGGGCCGGCGGTCCCGGGCATAAGCGCCCGCGATCACATGGGCCTTGTGAATGGAGGAAAGCCCCACCATCATGCAGGGGGTTTTGCCCTGATCCAGGGCGTTTAGCAGTTCCCCGAAGGGGGAAAGCTCGTGAAATACGCTTTCATACAGTTTCAAAGGGGCGCATCCTTTCTATATCGTGTGGGTCAGCCGTTATAGCGGCTCATGGCCTGGTCGATCTGCCCGGAGACCATCAGCTCCACCGCGGCAGCAGCGTTGTCAAAGGCGGTGTTCATCTGCTCCAGTTCCTTGTCGGTAAATTTTGAGAGCACCCAGGCCGCCAGGTCGTAATCCGGCCGGGGCTTTTTGCCCACGCCGATTTTTACCCGGGGGAACTGGTCGGAGCCGGTCAAATAGAGGATGCTCTTGATTCCGTTGTGCCCCCCGTCGCTGCCCTTGCGGCGAATCCGCAGATGGGACGGCTCCAGCGAGATGTCGTCAAACACCACGATCACCCGTTCGATGGGGATCTTATAGAAGTTCATGGCCTCCACCACCGCTTCGCCGGAATTGTTCATGTAGGTGGAGGGCTTCATCAGCAGGCAGCGTTTATCCCCCAGCATCACGTCCCCGCACAGGGATTTAAACTTGAGCCGGTCGATTTTGACCCCGTGTTTTTCCGCCAGCCGGTCCAAGGCCAGAAACCCCGCGTTGTGGCGGGTGCATTCGTACTGGACACCGGGATTTCCCAGGCCTGCGATCAGGTACTCCACCGGTCCGGACACGCCGGCGGGTGAATTTTTTTTCAGCTTGTCAAACATACGGAACATCCGGGCAACATCCTTTGCGTTTTATTCTGGATTAGTTTGTAAATTTTTTCGTTTTTCCACAGCAGAACAAGGGGTAGAATCACTCTACCCCGTCCTGTGCCATATTGTATTATTGTACATGTGGCCCGGCTGGTTGTCAATAAATCCTCAGACGTTCTGCTCCTGATAACGGCGATTCTGGCAGCCGCCCAGCTCGGTCTCGCACTTGTTTTTATGCAGGCACCGTTCGGTGATCCTGCCGTCGTTGTGACGGGAAAGCTCCACGGAAACATTGTGCTCCACCCGCGGGCAGTAGCGTTCAATAATGGATCGATAGGTGACCATTTTTCCATTCTCCTGTCTCTCCGCCAAACGATGAGCGGCCGTCTTGTCCCTCTTGCGTCCATGCGCCGGTCAAACACAGGGCGCCAGTCATAAACGGACGCGGCAAAAAACAGCGGGGCGGAGGTTCCGCTGTTTTTTTAGCGAATGCTTCCGCTCCTCCCAAACAGAAAGGAACGGACAGGTATCACTAGTATATTCCTGCGGAGATAAAAATAAACCCGAATTTACGTGGTAAAAATGATTAAAAACAAGAATATTTGGCCAGAATTTCATCATAAAATATGCCAAGGGGTGTAAGCTATGGAACTCGCACTGAAAACCCTGCCAAAGCCGTTCGCCATGCTCAAAAGCCGTGTCATGAAGGAAAAGGCCGTGGAGCAGGACCCGTTGATTTTTGAAATGAATGAAGTCCGCCAAAAAATTCAGGGCTGCCAAAACCAGTTCGACGCGTCGGACGACGATGACCTGATCGACTCGTATATCTTTGAGCTGGAATCCCTGCAGGCCCGGTACCGGTATCTAATCAAGCAGGCCAAAAAGAAAAACCTCTGCTGCGAGGTGGCGAGTCAGATGAGACTGGAAAGGATGGAACGCCAATGGGATAGATGAAATCGTCATGCTGCTGTGCTGCATCGCGGCCGCGGTGTTTATGTTCGTGTTTTACGCACGGACCCGAAAGCCGGTGAAAAACGCGCTGATCGGCATGGGCTCCGGCGCACTGTCCCTGGGGGCGGCAAAACTGCTGTCCATGGGCCTTGGGTTCGGATTCACCATAAATGTATTCACCTGCTTTGTCTCGGTGATTCTCGGAATACCCGGCGTAATATCAATGGTTGTTTTAAACCTGTTGTTTAAAGTGTAGCAAAACAAAAAACGCCTGTGACCATTCAAAGGGTCACAGGCGTTTTTTGTCGTGAATAAAATCCTTTAGGAAAGCGTTTCTAAGCCCAGCAGCGTATCAATTGCAAACCAATGCTCCGTCAGCCAGACGATTTCCTCCCGGTAGCGAGTCGCCTTACAGGGAGCCATGGCAAAATAGTCCGGCTGGATCCACCAGGGGGCCTCGATGCACCAGGTAATCCGCAACGCGTCGGCGATATCCTGCATGGCCAGCGGAAGATGCCGGGTATATCCTTCTATAAACGCGAAGACTTTGTCACGGTTCAGTTGTTCTCCCTCCAGGGCAAAGGACAGCACCACCCTGCCCACATCGTGCCAGGTAAAGCTGTAACAGCACCGGTCAAAGTCGATCACTGCGGTCACGCCGTTTTCATCAAATAAAAGATTGTCCGGGGTCAAATCCTCGTGGGCGATCCCCTTGGGCAGCCGGCGGAAAAACGCCTCTGATAGCCGGTTTAAAACCAGCCCCTGCGCCAGCAACGCACGCCGGTAGTCCGGTAAACTGTCCAAAGCGAGCGCACATCTGCGGGTATGGTATTGCTCCCACAAAGCATCCAGCACCTGCCCTTCCTGGATCGGATAACCCTTTGCCCCAGTGGCGGACAGTTTGGAAAATGCCTGGCGCATCCGGGCGCAGAGACTGCCCAGACTGTGCATCTGCTCCAGGGAGATCAAGCCTGCGGGCAGGTTTTTCCCCCTTACAAACTCCATCACCGTGTAGGAGGTCCCGCCCCAGCGGCGAACGGCCCGCCCCCCGCTGAGAAAGACGCGTGGACACGGGATGCCGTCCACTTGCAAAAGGATCTGCCGGCGCAATGCCGCCTCGATCTGTTCCAACTGACGGGGGCCAAACCGCTGGGGGCTAAATTGTTTGATCAGCAGCTCCCCATGATCCGTCTCCGCTCTCCACAACCGGTTGAGCCATCCGCCGTCTACGGGCTCCATGGTTTTTACGTGAATCCCGTAGCCGGCTTCAAGATCGTTTGCAAGTTCCCCGTTCACGGCGAATTCTCCTTTCCTGTCCGCCTTAACGCTTACGCAGGCGCACAATCATGATAATGGGCGTCGAGCGTCCCGGAAACGGGACCTCGTGAAATCCGTCCAGGACAAATCCCGCCTCAAACGCGGCGTTCAGAACATCCTGGATGGAGCGGTGATAGTAGTTTTGCAGGACAGGCTGTCCTTCGATGGCCTCTCCGCGATCAATGCAGCTGGTAAAATAATCTCCGTTCGGATAAGTAAAGCAGGGGTGGTGGGCGGCGAACACAAACACCCCGTTTTCCCGCAACAAGGTGAACACGGCCTGAAACAGGGGCTCAATGTCGTTCATATCCATGATCGCCATATTGCTCACCGCCTTGTCAAAAGGTTCCCCCTGTCCCAGGGCCAGCACCGCCCGGCGGTCCGCGGCGTCGCAGACGTAAAACGCCACCCGGTCCAAATAGCCGACCCGGCGTTTTTTCGCCAACGCGATCATCGCCGGGCTGTAGTCAAAGGCCACCACCCGCGCGCCCTGTTCGGCCAGCCGGGCGGAAAAATTTCCGTTGCCGCAGGCGATATCCAACACCCGTTCCCCCGGATGAACGTCCAGAAACTGCTCTGTCCCAGGGCGTACCAGGTCCCGGTGGAAGTAGTTGCTTTCGTCCCCCATATAGTCGTCCCAAAACGAGGCGTTCGCCTCCCAGGCGAAAAGTCCGTTGTCCTCAAAACGAGTCATGTCCTCATCTCCAGATTTTTAAATGTTATAAAAGTGTTCCTTCTGCCATAAAGCGAACCGGCAGAATCGGTTCTACTGGCGGCAAAAGGACGCAAAGCGAATCAGCCGCCATGGCCAACAGAGGGCAAAATCGATCCCTGTAGCTATTCTACCATGACCTTCCCCCGTTTTCCATCGGGCGGTGCGGAAAATCTTACGAATTACAATCTTTTTAAAGAACAGGGTTGAATTGCGCCGTTTTCATGCGATATAATAACACTGCCATTTGTTTTTACAAAGAATCAGCCGGAACAAGGCTGCGGTTCCCGCCGGGGGATTAAAAAGCGGAGAATCCGATATACAAAAGAGCGGCAAAACGCCGCGGAATGGACAAATCAGTTGCGGAGGCTCACCTCCTCCCAAAAGAAAGGAACACACAATATGAAGCGAGCGATCTGCGCGGCGCTGTTTGCGGCGCTGCTTTTGTGCGCATGCACCCCTATCGACAAAGGAGACGGGTCTTCCGGGACAAGCTCCGGCGTGTCCTCCCAGGGGGAATCCGGTGTGGGCGCGGCGGTGGACAAGACCGACAAAATCATTACGGTTCCCAGCGAGGACGATCCCAACTGGGCGCTGTTTTTAGTGAACAACTACAACCAGCTCCCGGACGACTACGTCCCGCAGTTGAGCCCTGTGACCAAGGAACAGAGTTTTCACCACAAGGCCGCGGACGATTTTAAAGCCATGCTGGCCGATGCTCAGGCAGCCGGTTTTAACCTGTACGTGGTGTGCACCTATCGGACGATTGAGTACCAGAAAAATCTGTTGGAAAACGATATTCAAAAGCGGATCAAGGAGGGCCTTTCCTCCGAGGAAGCCCGGCAGGCGGCGGAATTTAACATCCAAAAGCCCGGCAAGAGCGAGCACAACACCGGCCTTGCTACCGATATCGTCGCTTCCTGGAGCTGGTACGAACAAAACGACTATGAACTCACCGAGTCGTTCGACCAGACGCCGGAGTTCGCCTGGCTGTCCCAAAATGCATACAAGTATGGGTTTATCCTGCGTTATCCAAAGGACAAGGAAGCCATCACCGAGATCACCTACGAGCCCTGGCACTACCGTTATGTGGGAAAAGAGCAGGCCAAACTCATCAAGGATTCCGGGCTGTGCCTGGAGGAATATATGCAGACGCAAAAGTAAAAAACATCTGTTTTTTCGGGCTTTCTTCCTTTGACCGCATTGTACGCCCGGGATAATTTCACCGATTTATTACGGCGCGCTTTACCGGCAGGCAGGCTGGGCGCGCCGTCAATCATGGCCGGAATGTTAATAAATTCACAAAACCGTGATTTTGCAAGAAAAATTAAAAAGAAATTCAATTACTTTATTCATAAAGGCATTGACGAAACCAAAGAATCTAATTATACTGGTAGTTGTGAAAGCTTTGATTATGGACAGAATGACTGTCAATCTGGAAAGGAGCATTGATATGCTTACCAACAACAAAAACGTCCTCAACTGGGTTGAGGAAATGGTCGCACTGACCAAGCCCGACAAGGTCGTGTGGATCGACGGCAGCGAAGAACAGCTCAACGGACTCCGCGAGGAGGCTATGAAAACCGGCGAGATGATCAAATTAAACGAAGAAAAGCTTCCCGGCTGTTTCCTGCATCGGACCGCTGTCAACGACGTGGCCCGGGTGGAACACCGCACCTTTATCTGCTCCAGAAAAGAAGAGGATGCAGGCCCGACCAACAACTGGTGGGATCCCAAAGAAGCTTACGAGACCCTGGGCAAACTGTATGACGGCGTGATGAAGGGCCGCACCATGTATGTGATCCCCTATTCCATGGGCCCCATCGGTTCCAAGATGAGCAAAGTGGGCGTGGAGCTCACCGACTCTATCTACGTGGTTCTCAACATGGATATTATGACCCGCATGGGCAAAGACGCGTTTAAACAGCTGGGCGACGAGTCCAACGACTTTGTGCGCGGCCTGCACTCCAAAGCGGATATCGACGAGGAAAAACGCTACATCTGCCACTTCCCTGAGGACAATACCATCTGGTCCATCAACTCCGGTTACGGCGGAAACGTGCTGCTGGGCAAAAAGTGCTTCGCGCTCAGAATCGCTTCCTACCAGGGTAAAAATGAGGGCTGGATGGCTGAGCACATGCTGATCCTGGGCCTGGAAAATCCCCAGGGCGAAGTCAAGTATATCTCCGCCGCGTTCCCCTCCGCCTGTGGAAAAACCAACCTGGCTATGCTGATTCCCCCGGAGATTTACAAAAAGCAAGGCTATAAGGTCTGGTGCGTGGGCGACGACATCGCTTGGCTGAGACAGGGTCCCGACGGCCGTCTGTGGGCCATCAACCCTGAAAACGGCTTCTTCGGCGTGGCTCCCGGCACCAACGACAAATCCAATCCCAACGCGCTGGCGTCCACCCGTCAGAACACCATCTTCACCAACGTGGTCCACAATCTGGACGACAACACCGTATGGTGGGAAGGCTTGGACAAGAATCCTCCGGAGAACGCGCTCAACTGGAAGGGCGAACCCTGGAACGGCAAAACCGCCGATACCAAGGGCGCACATCCCAACAGCCGGTTCACCGCTCCCGCTCAGGGCTGCCCCTGCGTGAGCCCCGAGTTCGACAATCCCCAGGGCGTTCCGATTTCCGCCATCGTGTTCGGCGGACGCCGGGCGAAAACTGCTCCCCTGGTGTATCAGTCCTTTGACTGGAACCATGGCGTGTTTGTCGGTTCCATCATGGCGTCGGAGACCACCGCCGCCGCCACCGGTGCGGTCGGCGTCGTCCGCCGCGACCCCATGGCGATGCTGCCCTTCTGCGGTTACCACATGGGCGATTACTTCCAGCACTGGATCGACATGGGCAAAAAACTGGGCGATAAAGCGCCGAAGATCTTTAACGTCAACTGGTTCCGCACCGACGACGAAGGCCACTTCATCTGGCCCGGATTCGGCGACAACATGCGGGTTCTGATGTGGATCCTGGATCGCTGCGCAGGCACTGCCGACGCGGTGGAGACCCCCATCGGTTACGAGCCCAAGGCTTCCGACATCAATGTGGAGGGCCTTGACATCGACACCAGCGTGGTGGAAGGCCTGCTGAGCGTCGACAAAGACCTGTGGAAATCCGAAGCGGAAGGCATTGAGGAATTCTACGGCAAATTCGGCGACAAGCTGCCTCAGGAGCTCAAAGACGAGCTGGCAGCCCTGAAAAAACGCCTTGGCTAAATTTTAAAATGAAGCTATAAATCCCCGGCGGAGCAGTTGCTCCGCCGGGGATTTGTTTTTCCATCGAAACCGCTATTTCTCATGCGGCTGATTACGCCCGCCGTTCTTATTCGGGCTTGACCGCCTTGGTTGCATAAAACGACGGGATGTTGTAGTCATGCAGGGTTCCGCTTCCGTTTGTGTCCTGATAGATGTCCCGGAGCTGGAATCCCGCTCTCAGCTGTCCGCCGATCTGCTCCTCCACCGTGTGGGAAAACTGGATGCCCCAGCCGTTTTTCACCGACTCCTCGTACAGCGCCTTGTCCTTCAGAGGGTTGTAGGGCAGCTTGTAGCGAAACGTGGTTTCATCCTCGTCAAATACAAAGTTGATTCCCATATCCAGCCCCGCCAGCAGGATTCCTCCGGGTCTCAGCACCCGGAAACACTCCCGCCAGACCTCGTTTACATTTTCAATATAACAGTTGGATACCGGGTGAAAAATCAGATCAAACTGTTCATTTTCAAAAGGGAGGGGCCTTGTCATATCCGCCCGGACCAGCCGGATGGGATACCCCTCCCGTTGAGAGACCATCCGATCGCTGTCGAGCTGTGCCTGGGAATAGTCCAGCACGGTGCACTGCGCCCCCAGCGCTGCGAAAACCGGCATCTGCTGGCCTCCGCCGGACGCAAGCCCCAAGACCCGAGCGCCTTTCATGGGACAAAACCAGTCCTTGGGAACCGGCTTAGTAGGGGTTAGAAGAACACTCCAATTCCCCCCGAGCGCTTTTTGATAGGTCTCGTGGGAGATGGGCTGTCCCCATTCCCAGCCCTCCTCCACCCACTGGTCGAAGGTTTGTGCGTTGATTTCGGTATAGGTTTCATTCATATCCACAAAGCTCCTTTTTTTGTATGCAAAAATGCCCGCCGGAGGGAGGGCCGGCGAGCGTTTCTTATGAGTCATCAGAAATCCCCCGAGCTGCCTCCGCCGCCGGAGCTTCCGCCTCCGCCGGAAACGCCGTCTCCAGACCCGCCGAAGCCGCCCCCATCGGAGCCGCTGGAAAATCCTCCGCCCGAATCCGAGCCACCGGAAGGATGCGGCCCGCCAGGGCCGAACCGGCTCCCCCGGCCTCTGCCCCACGGGATCAAAAAGAAAATGAGAAACAGCACCGGAATCAGCACGCTGGGCAGCAGGTCCAGAAAACCGCTGGCAGGCGGCTTTGCAAAAACGCCGTCGTTGTCCGCACTGTTTGAAACCGCCCCTTGCGAGGCGCTTCCCTGCGGCTGCGCCGGAGCGCTGGACGTATTCTCCTGAACCGGGGTCCCTTCAATCCGGTCGATCACCGCCTGATAGCCTTTTAAAACTCCGTTGTTGTAATCGTCCTTGGAAAGATCGGGCGTCATAATCTGCTGCCGGATTTCCTCCGCCTCCCGGTCGGGCATCGCCTGCCGCAGACCGTCCCCCACCTCGATGCGGACTTTTCGTTCCTTGACCGCCAGCAGGATCATCACACCGTTGTTTTTTCCCCTTTGGCCCACGCCCCAGCGGTTAAAAAGCGCGTTGGCAAAGCGGTCGATCTCTTCGCCGTCCAAGGCGGGAACCGTGACCACTACCGCCTGGGCAGTGGTGGCGGTTTGCAGTTGTTCCCCCAGATAGACGATCTGATTTTCCGTCACCGGATCCAGCACGTCCCCAAAGTCGTTTACATAAAAGCGGCTGGTGGGCTGGTAAAAGGGCTTTTCCGCCAGGGCGGGGCCTGTCAGCACCCACAGTACCGCCAGAGCGGACAACGCCGCCCCAATCCCGGAAAACAGCCGCTTTTTCCAGTGGATATCCGTATGCTTTATCAATTTTATGTCCCCTCTCAAAAGGTTCTCCCCCAAATGCGCCCTGTTCTATCGTGCCCGTTTTCTGCGAACCGTCCTGCGGCCGCCGTGTTTTTTCACAAAAACGCCCGCCATAAACGCCGCGGCGGCCGCGAGCATCACAACAACCCCCTGTTTGATCCAGCCGGGCAGCAGGGCGCGCTCATTTTCCCCGCCGGCGGCACACTGCTCCGTCAGGGCTGCCACCGCCCGGTAGCTTTCCAGCATGCCGGCCGAAGGATCACCGCTTGTTTGATAGGGCGCAAACGCCTGCTGCAAGGTCTGTTCCGCCTGTTCCGGAGAAAGGATCTCCCCCAGGCCGCGCCCCACTGCGGCGCAGACGAGATTTTCCTTTGCCGCCAGCAGGATGAGCACGCCAACCTCTTCATCCTCTTGTTCCCGGCCCCAGCGATTGAGCAGCCGGCCGGCAAGCTGATCGGGCGGCTCGCCCTGGAGCTCCGGCACTGTCACCACCGCCGCCCAGACGCCGGTTTGGGCCTCCAGCTCCTGCCCCCATCCGGCGATCTGATTTTCCACTGCGGCGCTCAATACGCCGCCGTAATCGCTGACAAAAAAACTGCCGGCGGGGGCATATTCCGGTTTGGCAAATGCTCCCGCCAGCAGGATCAGGATGCAGAAAATCACTGCGGACAACAGGATGCCCCAAACCGGTTTTTTCGGGATTTTCCGCATACGGAGTCATCCTCCCAAACCGTATTGTGTTTTTACATCCTGTTGGTTCCCAAAGGCCCGGCCGGTTTCTTAAAACCGGCCGGAGCTGCCGCCCCCGCCAAAGCTTCCTCCGCCGCCGGAGAAGCCGCCGCCGGAGAAGCCACCGCCGGAAAATCCTCCTCCGCCCCGGAACCCGCCTCCGCCAAAGCCGCCGTAAAAGCCGCCCCGGTGATGACCGCCGCCCCAGAACACGGGAAAGAAAAACCGTCCGCCAAACACCAGGATCACAACGATGACCATGAGGATGACAAACACCGGCGAGGTGCCTTCCTCCTCCGCATATTGATCCAGGTTGGTATAGTCCTTGGTCTCGGGGTTGTCGATGCCGTACTCCTGATACACCTGGGCCGCGATGGCCTTATAGCCCTCCAGCATGCCCTTGGAAAAATCGTCCTTGGAAAGATAGGGGGTCATGATGTCCCGGCGGATGACGCCCGCCCGGGAGTCGGGCAGCGCCCCCTCCAGGCCGTAACCCACCTCGATGCGCATTTCCCGCTCTTCCACCGCGATCAGGATGAGGACGCCGTTGTCCTTGTCCCCTTGGCCGACGCCCCAGCTCCGGGCCAGCTCGTTGGCAAAGCTGTCGATGTCGGCGCCATCCATATTGGGAACGGTCACCGCCACCACCTGCGCGGTGGTCTGGGTCTGCAAATTGGCCCCCAGGTTGTATAGTTCATCCTCGGTGGAGGCGTCCAGCACGTCCGCAAAGTCGTTGACAAAAAAACGCTCGGTGGGTTTGTAAGCCGCCTTTTCCGCCAGAACGGGAACCGCCAGCACGCATACCGCGATCAGGACAGTCAGCGCTGCCGCAAGCGCGGAGGAAAGCTTCCTCCCCCGGCTGTCTCTATCGTTCATAAATGGTTAATTTCCTTTCTGAACAGGCGAAAGCGCAAAGCGCTTACGCCCGATACGCCCCGCGTTTTTACGCGAGGCGGTTGGGTGAAACATGTTTCCGGTCAAAGCTCCTAGAAGCTGACCACCGGGTTGGAGGTGGCGCTTTCGGGCGCCTGATAGTTTTCCATCTGCTCAAAGCCGAACATTCCCGCGATCACCGACGAGGGGAACCGGCGAACCGATTTGTTGTAGTCGTTGACCGCCTCAATCCAGTCCTTGCGGGCCACCGCGATGCGGTTTTCGGTGCCAGCGATCTCCTCCTGCAGCGACAAAAAGTTCTGGTTGGCCTTTAAGTCGGGATAGTTTTCCGCGATGGCGAACAGCCGCGCCAGCGCCGAGGACATCTGCTGGTCTGCCTGAAGCTGGTCAGCGGTGTTGCCCGCCTGCATCATTTTGGCCCGGGCGTCGGTGACGTCGTTGATGATTTCCTCCTCATGGCTGGCGTAACCCTTGACCGTGTTCACCAGGTTGGGGATCAAATCCGACCGGCGTTGTAGCTGGCTTTGGATCACGCTGTTTTTTTCATTGACCGTAATTTCCTTGGTGGTCAGGGTGTTATAGGTGCTCACGCCGTACCCCACCAGGGCCAGGGCGATCACCACGATGACGCCGACGACAATCAAGACAATGGGCCATACTTTTCTTTGTTCACGCATGGATGTACCAATCCTTTCCTGTGTTTTGCCCTTTGGCAAAACCGCCGGGCTTTCCATTGAAAGCCCTTGCTTATTACTTTCTTTTCCAGAGGTTGGGCAAATTCTCGCCGCTACTGCTATTATAGTATAAACCGTGTGTAAATACAATTACTCCGCCCACTATTTTACAATCCATCCATCACTTTAAAAATTTGACATTCTTTTTAAAATCCTGTAAACTATCAACTTGTGAGCAGACTGTGTGGCAGCGCGGCGTTTGCCGTGAGGAAAGTCCGAGCATCACAGGGCGGGGTAGCTGCTAACGGCAGCCGGAGGCGACTCTAGGGAAAGTGCAACAGAAAACGACCGCCGCGTTTCGCGGTAAGGATGAAAAGGCGAGGTAAGAGCTCACCAGCGGGCCGGGAACGGTCCGGCTGTGTAAACCCTACCTGATGCAACACCGACACGGATGGATTCGTTGGCCCGACGGTCCGGACTGGTGGCAGGAGCGGGACGGCGACGTCCCGACCAGATAGATTGTCACGTAAACAGAACTCGGCTTATAGGTTTGGTCACAAAAAAACGGCGAAAAAGGACATTCTGCAAACGAATGCGCTTTTTCGCCGTTTTTTCTTGATGAGCGAAGCAACAAAAACGTTCATTGCCGGCGGCTGCCTAAAGGTGAGCCGGCATCTTACAGCGTTTTCTTCATGTCCGTGTGGGGGCAGTCATCCTCGTAATGGCCGGTTCCTACCGCCTGATACCCGCATTTTTCATAAAAGCCCATCGCACGGTTCTGGGCGCTCAAGATGAGCTCCTGAGCCCCCAGCTCCCGGGCCTTTTGCTCCGCCGCGGATAAAAGGAGCCGCCCCAGCCCCAGCTTGCGGAAGGGCTTGCGCACGCAGATCCGCCCCACCACCCAGACACCGTTTTCCTGAAACAAACGGGCCGTGGCCATGGGAACGCCCTGGGACGCCGCCAGCAGATGCAGGGCGGTGTCGTCGGTCGCGTCAAACTCCCGGGTGAAGTGCTGTTCCTCCACAAAGACCTCCTGCCGGATGGCGAAGCACTGGGCTTTTTGTTCGGCTGTGGAGGCCCACAGCAGGGTGATGTCGTTCATAAAAGGAGCTCCTTTTGATGTTTGATTTTTGAACCATCGGGGTTCTGTTTGTGGGGCTGACGACAACTGTACGCTGTCTGCCCGCTACGACGAGTTAGCCTTTTGCGCCGCCAAAAGGCTAACAACAAAAGGCGGCGTAAGGGAGAAGTTTCTCCCTTACGTATCCTTCTCAAAGTTGCAGCCTCAGTGGGCTGACAAAGGCGGGGAGGCTTTGTCATAAGCTCTTGCCCGGTGTAAACAATCAGCTTACCGTCCGGGTACAGCGCTTGTAGCTTATGTCAGGGCGAAAACCAAAGTAGTCTTTTATGTTCTCCTTGACTATGTATTACACAATGACTGGGCCTGACCAGGGAGTAACTCTGGATTCCAAAGGCAGATGCCTTTGGTCGTTGGTAGGGTTTTCAAAGGGGAGGCGCGAACCGTAGGTTCGCCGAAATATCCTCCCCTTTGATCGCCTTTTTATCCAACCTTTTTGGCGACGCAAAAAGGTTGGGCGTCGTGTGGGGGCGCAACCCCACATAGAAACCATAAACCCAGTAGATAAACAAGCCTGACAAAAAATGCCTTCTTATAAGTCACCCTTTTTCCGATTGGTCCGCCCTAAAATATAATCTGTAGAGACATGATAATAATCCGCCAACGCAAGCAAATGATGTATGGGTATTTTTCTTTTTCCCGTTTCGTAATTGCTGTAAACACGCTGGTCAATTCCAAGAATACTTGCCACGGCCTCTTGTGTCAATCCCTCATCGTCTCTTAAATCCTTTAATCTTGGCAGATACAAATTTACCACCTCAACCAGATTATACAATACTATCAAATAATAGTGTTGACATTACTATCAAACGATAGTATAATAATGTTCAAGGAGGTATTGACATGGAAATAAAAAGAAAAACCATTGAGTCTCTGTACTGCTATCCCACGATTATGGAGGCCCTTCCGCCAAAAGAAAAAGAAATCCTGGAAACCCTCTCAAAAGTGGAGCGCCGTTGTTTTAGCAAGCTGACAAACACCTTCAGCCCCAAACAGCAGTTTCGGTACACCGACTACGAGGATGCCCTGTGTGAAAAAAACCAGTTTACCCACCGGGCGGCGTTTGTCCACGGCTTTCAGATGGGAGCCCGGCTGATTCTGGAGGCAAATGCGCTGTAAATCAAAAAAAGAGGCGGAACATCCCGTTCCGCCTCCTTTTTTGGTCCTGCCGCGCTATACAATCCGCATGGAGATGTCAAAGCACTGCACCGAGTGGGTCAGCGCCCCCAGGGAGATGATGTCCACCCCGGTTTCGGCCACCTGGCGGATGTTGTCCAGCGTGATGTTGCCGGAGGCTTCCAGCTTGGCGCGGCCGCCGGTGATTTCCACCGCCTTTTTCATGGTGGCGCAGTCCATGTTGTCCAGCATAATCACGTCCACCCCTGCGTCCAGCGCCTCTTTGAGCTCGTCCAGGGTGCGGGTTTCCACCTCGATCTTCACCATGTGGCCGGTTTTGGCCCGCAGGGCGGTCACCGCCTCGGTGATGCCGCCGTAAGCATCGATGTGGTTGTCTTTGAGCATGGCCGCGTCGCTTAAATTAAACCGGTGGTTGCGCCCGCCCCCCACCGTGACGGCGTATTTCTGGAACGCCCGCATCCCCGGCATGGTCTTGCGGGTCTCGGCGATGGACGCGCGGGTCCCCTCCACCAGCTTGACGCACCGGTTGGTGGCGGTGGCGATGCCCGACAGATGCTGCAGCAGGTTGAGCGCGGTGCGCTCCCCCTTGAGCAGGGTGACGGTGCGTCCCTTGATGGTGGCGATCACATCGCCCTTTTCCACCGGGTCGCCATCCTGTTTAAACACCTGAAAGCTGGTGGAATCGTCCAGCAGGGTGAACACCCGCAGGGCGATATCCAGACCCGCCAGCACGCCGGTGTCCTTGGCGATAAAGCTGGCGGTGGACTGGGCGTCCTCGTCCAGCAGGTAGTCGGTGGTCACGTCGATGTAGTTGATATCCTCGGCAATGGCCCGTTTAATCAAATCGTCAATGGCAAACTGAGGAAGCTTCATGGTTTTTAAAACCGCCTTTCCATATCTTTTCGCTTCTATAAGGGCGCCTGTTTACGCCACCTCTTGGAGGATCAGGTAGGCCACGGTGGCCAGCGCTCTGGCCTCCACATAATCGGGGGTGAGGGCAAAATGCCCCTCCTCGATGAATTTCTTGATTTCACAGATCCGAGCAAAGCCCTTTTGCGCGGCGGCTTTGTCCCGCACCACAAAGTGGGAATGCTGCATGATCGCCCGGATTTCGGTGCGCAGTCCGTGGGGGAGCGGCTCGCCCTCCCCGTTTTCCGAAAACGGCTGGGGAACAAGCTCCGGCAGGGACCCGTTCAGCCGCCCGTTGATGTGATCCGCCGCCCGGTGGGAAAACACCAGCGCCTCCAGCAGGGAGTTGCTGGCCAGCCGGTTGTTGCCGTGCACCCCGGTGTGGGAACATTCCCCGGCGGCATACAGCCCGTCCAAGGTCGTCTGCCCGTCGGTGTCCACGTCGATGCCCCCCATCAGGTAGTGCTGGCAGGGGAAGATGGGAATCCGGTCTTTGGTCAGGTCAAAGCCCTCTTTTAACAGGTTCTGGTAGATCATGGGGAACCGCTTTTTGAGGAATTCCGGATCCTTGTGGGAGATATCCAGGTAAAAGTGATCGCTGCCGGTCAGGTGGGATTCCTCGATGATCGCCTTAGAAACCACGTCCCGAGGGGCCAGCTCCAGCCGGTTGTCGTACCGGGACATAAAACGCTCCCCGCGGCAGTTGAGCAGGTATGCGCCCTCCCCCCGCACCGCCTCAGAGATCAAAAAGCACTCCCGAGTGTGGTGGTTGGCAAACGCCGTAGGGTGGAACTGCACAAGGCTGAGGTTTTTGATCCTGGCGCCCATGTTGTAGGCAAACATGATGCCGTCCCCGGTGGCGATGGCGGAGTTGGTGGTGTACTCGTAAATCCGGCCGATGCCCCCGGTGCACAGGATGCAGAACCGGGCGTTGTAGGTGGTAAACGCCCCGTCCTTTAACACATTGGCCGCAAAACCGCCTGGGATCTGCTTCATCTCGCAGACCATGGCCCCCGGCAGGACAGTGACGTTTTTGCGCTTTTGCACCGCCGCAATCAGCTTTTTCTCGATCTCCCGCCCGGTGCAGTCCTGATGGTGGAGAATCCGGTGGCGGGAATGTCCGCCCTCCAGCGTCAGGTGGATGTTCCCCTTATCGTCCCGGTCGAAATCCACCCCCAGCTCCATCAGCCGGCGAACCTCCTGCGGCCCCTGGTGGACCAGAATTTTCAGGGAATCGGGGTTGTTTTTAAATCCCCCCGCGATCAGGGTATCGTTGATGTGAAGCTGCTCGTTGTCGTGCTGCGTGTCAAAGACCGAGGCCACCCCGCCCTGAGCCAGGGCGGAGTTGCACAGCAGCTGCTCCCGTTTGCACAAAAGCAGAACCCGTACGTCCTCCCTGAGGTTGAGGGCCGCGTACAGACCGGCAGCGCCGCTGCCGACGATCATGACGTCATAGTTGTTTTGCACCCTATTCACCGCCTGTTTCATTCAGACGCAGGATCAACAAACCGCTTTTCGCGTTGTTTTTATCCCGCGCGTTTTTTGTAGGAAAAGCAAAGACCGCTTTTGGTTATACTTATTTTAGTATAGCATAATTCAGCCGGGTTTGCACGAAATTTTCCGAATGAATTCCCGGACGCTTTTGTTTACTTTGTTCAAAGAATCCCCTATAATAAGGAAGCGGGCGGAAGATTCAAAACCCGCCTTTCCTGCATTCGTATACGCTTGCCGATCATAGAAAAGGATGAAGCATCAATGGCAGAACTTTTAGAAAATAAGCAGCCCCTCGCCCGCGCCGTGCTCGTCAGCGTGGACACCGGGGAATTTGACGTGGAACAGTCTTTGGACGAGCTGGAAGAACTGGCCAACACCGCCGAGGCCCAGGTGCTGGCCCGGGTGACCCAAAAGCGGGAAAGCTGCGACGCCGCCACCTGCATCGGCTCCGGCCGTCTGGAGGAGGTGCGGGCCTTCTGCGAGGAAAACGACGTCAATCTCTTGATCTTCGACGTGGAGCCCACCGCCACCCAGACCCGCAACATCGAGGAGATCACGGGGGTGCGGGTGATCGACCGCACCACTCTGATCTTGGACATCTTCGCTATGCGGGCCCGCTCCAAGGAGGGGCGTCTCCAGGTGGAGCTTGCCCAGCAGCGGTACCGGCTGCCCCGGCTCGCCGGCATGGGAACCCAGCTGTCCCGGCTGGGCGGAGGCATCGGCACCCGGGGCCCCGGCGAAACCAAGCTGGAAACCGACCGCCGGCACATCCGCCGCCGGATCCAGACCCTGGAAGGGGAACTGGAACAGGTGGAAAAACGCCGGGAGATGATGCGCCGCCGGCGCAAAAAGGACAACGTGACCACCGTGGCCATCGTGGGCTATACAAACGTGGGCAAATCCACTCTATTAAACGCCTTGACCGACGCGGGGGTGCTGGCGGAAAACAAGCTGTTCGCCACGCTGGACCCCACCGCCCGGGCGCTGGAGCTCCCGGACGGCCGAAGCGTTCTTCTGGTGGACACAGTGGGTCTGATCCGGCGGCTGCCCCACCACCTGGTGGAGGCGTTTCAGTCCACCCTGGAGGAGGCCGCCCAGGCCGACCTGATCCTGCACGTGTGCGACATCTCCTCCGACGAGGCCCAGGAGCAGGCCGCCGTCACCGAACAGCTGCTTTCCGAGCTGGGCTGCGGGGCGATCCCAGTGCTGCGGGTCTACAACAAGTGCGACCGGCTGGCGGTTCCCCCGGACGTTCACGCGGGGGACGACGGGGTGCTCATCAGTGCCAAAACCGGCTTTGGGTTTGACGATCTGCTCCGGCAGATCGCCGGCAAGCTTGCCTCCGCCTCCCGGCGGATGATCCTGCTGCTGCCTTACGACAAGGCGGGGCTGGCCGCCAAAGTCCGGGAGGACGGCCGGGTGTTTTCCGAGGAATTCACCGGGGAGGGCGTTTTGCTGGACGCGCTGGTGGACAGCCGGGTTTTCCCCCTGGTGGCCGCGTATGAAAAGCGGGAATCTCCGTCTTGTTGAGGAAAAGTTTCCCTTGAAATTTTTGTCGAGAACCCATGGTTTTTAACAGGAATTCTTGGTGGATAGTGATATTGCGAAATTTCAGTATGGACCGTATAATGAAAGTCTGTGATTTGTTCACACCGTTTACATTTGGTTCATATAAGAGGAGTCCTGTTCATGGAAGACTATAGTTTTTTATTTCACATCGCCATTATCCTAATCAGTACCAAGGTGCTGGGCCTTCTCACGAAACGGTTTCAGATGCCCCAGGTGGTGGGCGCGCTGCTGGCTGGTCTGATCCTGGGCCCCGCCGTACTCGGCATTTTACAGCAGACGGATTTTATCGCCCAGGTGTCCGAACTGGGGGTCATCGTTCTGATGTTCACCGCAGGCCTGGAAACCGACATCAAGGAACTGAAAAAGACCGGAAAAGCGTCTTTTGTCATCGCGCTTCTGGGCGTGATCGTTCCGCTCATCGGCGGTTTCGGCCTGGCGTTTTTGTTTAACACCCCGGCGGTCACCGGCCAGTCGGTGGACGCCTCCAAACAGCTTTTGCAGAACATCTTCATCGGCGTCATCCTGACGGCCACCTCGGTTTCCATCACGGTGGAAACTCTCAAGGAGATGGGCAAATTAAACACCCGGGCGGGCAACGCGATTTTAGGGGCCGCCATCATCGACGACATTCTGGGAATTATCGCGCTGACCATCATCACCAGCATGGCGGACCCCAGCGTCCACATCTGGCTGGTGCTGTTAAAAATCGCCGCTTTCTTTGTGCTGGCCATCGGCGTGGGCGTGCTGTTTTACTTTTTGTTCAACATGTGGGTCAAACGGTACAACAAGGATATGCGCCGGTTCGTCATCGTGGCCTTTGTGTTCTGCCTGGTTCTGTCCTTTGTGGCGGAGCGGTATTTCGGCGTGGCGGATATCACCGGTGCGTTTATTGCGGGCCTGATTATCAGTAACAGCCCCCGCACCCCGTATATCGCCTCCCGGTTTGAAACGGTTTCTTACATGCTGTTGTCCCCTGTGTTTTTTGCCAGCATTGGCATCAAGGTGAGCATCCCCGCCATGTCGGTGGGCATCATCGTCTTTTCTGTGCTGCTGGTGCTCATCGCGATTGTCACCAAGATCATCGGCTGCGGCCTGGGCGCCAAGGTCTGCCGGTTTTCCAACCGGGAGGCCCTGCAGATCGGTGCGGGCATGGTATCCCGGGGCGAGGTCGCGCTGATCGTGGCGGATAAGGGCATCGCGGTTGGATTAATGCCTCAGCCCTTTTTGGGGCCGGTGGTCATCACGGTGGTGCTGACCACCATGCTGGCCCCCATCCTGCTCAAACTCGTGTTTCGGAGCAAACAGAAAAACGCCCCGGAGCAGGCGGAGGAATCCTCTCCCAGCGATCTGGTGCAGGACTACGAGAAAAACAAAGAGTTCCAGGAGGACGTGGGCGCTTCCTACTCCCAACTGTTGGAAGAAAGCCGTTCCGGACAGGATACCGATTTAGAATAGCACTCAGAAAAAGCCCGGGAACCGACGTTTTGTTGGTTCCCGGGCTTTGTTTTACATTTCGGGCTGGATTTCCGGCTGGGATACCGCCTGGCTCTGCTGGTGCTCCAGTTCCCGGTGGTAGGCCTCCAGCACGGCATTTTCCAGATGCTGGCGGGACTGGGCGGTGATGGGATGAATGATATCCCGGAAGGTTCCGTTTTCCTCCCGGCGGCTGGGCATCGCCACAAACAGCCGCTGAGGCCCTTCGATCACCTTGATGTCGTGGACGGCCAGTTCATCGTCCACCGTAATGGATACCACCGCCCGCAGGCGGCCTTCCTGCATGAGTCTTCGGACGCGAATGTCGGTTATGTTCATCTTGTAATCCTGTCCTTTCTGGGCGCCGCGTACCAATGGGTGCGGGCCGTTTTCCTCCCGGTTTTGTCTGCCTGAGCGGTCAAGGCAAATCCGACGTTTTTATGCTGTTAGTATGAAACGCCCGGTGGAAAATTATTCAGTACATTCTGACAGTTTTGGATAAAATTGTGTTCCTTCACAAAATGGTCACAATTATCTCATATAATGACTACTATTGACAATTTGTGCGCAGGGTATGGCGAAAACTCTGCTCTTGAATAAACGCCTCTTAACAAAGGATGTGACGCGGTTGCTTTATGCAAAAAACAAGTGGATGTGCCTGCTGGACAAGCATCTGCACGGCGCGGTGTGGCTTTTACTGATGGGATTTTACTCTCAAATTCTGGCATTTTTGGTGGAGTGGGTCTCCCAGGGAAAATTTTCCGCCGCTCTAAGCTGGGCGATGGGGTCCGGCGTGCAGTTTTACAATTCTGCCACTCTGATTTTTCTGGTTTTACTGGCGGTTTATCTGCTGACCAGGCGGGCCTATTTATCGGTGCTGCTTACAAACCTTTTGTTTCTAATCATGGCGGGCGCCAATTATTATAAAGTGGAGCTTCGCAACGAGCCAGTGCTTCCCTGGGATCTGGGAATCGCCGGTGAAGCGGCGGAAATTTTGCCCTCCATCGACCTGTCGCTAACCCTGCCCATCCTGCTGATGGCGGCCCTGGCCCTGATCCTCACCGGCGTTTTCCTGTTCCGCCGGATCCGGTGGAAAAAGAAGCCCGGGGCCCGGGTATGGGCCACGCTGTCCCTGGGCGTGTTGTCTGTGTTCGGAATCTATGTTTTTTCGGCGGCGGTGTTTTTTAACAACAGCTACATCTCCGCTCACCACATCACCGAAAACCAGTTTGAACAGGTGAAAAACTATCAGAAAAACGGCCTGATTACCGGGTTTATGATGAACATCCGGTATATAAGCCCCGAAAAGCCCTCGGACTACAGCCAGCAAAGCGTGGAACAGGCTTTAAGCACGGTGGAAAAAAGCGCCCCCTCCCAGGTGAAGCCCAACATCATTGTAATTATGAACGAGGCGTTCTCCGATGTGACCATGTTCCAGAACGTTTCGTATGACCAGGAGCTTTTGCCGACCGTCAACTGGCTGCGCAAAGACTACATGTCCGGGTTCCTGCTCACGCCTCAGTTCGGCGGCGGAACCGCCAACAGCGAGTTCGAAGTGCTCACCGGCAACACCATGGCCAATCTCCCTTCGGGATGCACCCCCTACCAGCAGTACCTGGCAGATAAAAAGCTGGCGGCATATCCCAGCTTTTTAAAGAGCCTTGGGTACAACACCGTGGCGATTCACTCTTTCGGCCGCAATTTCTGGAGCCGGGATAAGGTGTACGAAAACATCGGTTTTGACAAATTTGTGGCCAGCGATGACTTTGTGGATCCCGAGCGGTACCGGGGCTTTATCTCCGATCAGGAGACGGTCAGCCGGATTGTGGAGGAATACCAGTTAAACAAGGAAACCGGCAAACCGTTTTTTAACTTCACCGTGACCATGCAAAATCACGCCTCCTACAAATCCTCCCAATACGAGGACTACCATCTGGTCAACGTGACATCCGACGCCCTTTCCGACACCATGAAGGACCGGCTGGCCGCCTATGCCACCGGCATCCGGGATGCGGACGAAGCCCTGGGCTCGCTTATCAGCTTTTTTGAATCCGAGGACGACCCCACCGTCATCATCCTATTCGGCGACCATCTGGGAAATATGGGCAGCGTCAACGAATCCTACATCAAAGGCGGCTACGCCGGAGATATCGACGGCGACCCGGAGGAAAAACGCAAGCTGTACTCCACCCCCTTTGTGGCCTGGAGCAACTTTGGAGACAACCAAGACGACGCCGGCAATATGAGCATGTACCAGCTGCTGCCCTATATCACCCAGCAGCTTGGACTGGACAGGCCCCTGTACTTCGACTATCTGAACCAGCAGGCTCAGCTGTTTAAAGGGTTTGCCCAGGGAGTCTATTTAGACTCCCTGGGAACTCCCAGCTGGGAGTTCCCCTCCGCGGACGCGAAAGACGCGTTTCACAAGCACTGGCTGCTGCAATATGATTTGATGTTCGGTAAAGGATACGCCGCAAACCGGCTGTTTTCCGCCGACGGAACCTAATCGACGCCCCCTTCGGAAGCAATTGCCTCCGAAGGGGGCGTTTCTATCGGCTGGCAGGGAACGCGCTTTTACCGGTCCACACCTGATTGAGCATGCCCCATTCAGGCCATACTAACTTTGTACCCGACCATTACATCTGTTTTGAAAGGAGAACCCATATGCCCGATTACAATCAGAACAGCCATTCCCTGTCCGGCATGGAGTCCGACCCCAACCCGGATATCTCTGGTGCACCGGAAATGCCTTTAGGCCTTAGCATGTCGCTGGCACAAAATACCGACGCCATGACCTATTTCGGCTCACTAGACAAATCCCGACAGGCCCAGGTGATCGACTATGTGACCGCCTCTTCCACCGGTGAGGAGGCCAAAAGCCGGATCAAGACCGCCGTCAACGAGCTGTCTCATCACAACACCGGTTTTTTAAGCTGACCTGTTCCGGCGAGCAAAGGCGATAGGAGCATCTTTCAAAAAGAGGGCCCGCAGTCAAAGACAGCGGGCCTTTTTCGCTTTCACAGCCGAATATAATAAATTGAGCCTATAAAACACTGAATCGTTTGTACGCCCCATTCTGCGGATGTCCTGTCCAACATCGGTTGCATTTTCAAAAAAACTCCTTTAAGATAAAGGAGAATGATTGTTTGGGAGGATGTTGTATGAAAAAGGTCGTATTGTTGGGTGATTCCATTCGCCTGATCGGTTATGGTACAAAGGTTCCGGAGCTGCTGGGCCCGGATTACACCGTGTGGCAGCCAGAGGATAACTGCCGGTTTATCGCCTATCTTTTGCGGGGGATTTTTGACTGGTCCGAAGAGATGGCGGGAGCGGATATCATCCATTGGAACAGCGGCGAATGGGATATCTGCAATTTGTTCGGGGACGGACCCTTTACCGGCGAAAACGAATACGTTTCCCAGTGCCTAAGGGTGGCGGACCTATTACTCGCCCGGGCGAAAAAGGTGATTTTTGCCACCACGACGCCGGTGCGCCAGGGGCATCCTCACGGTGACAACCGGGTGATTCAGCGCTACAATGCGCTGGTGGTTCCTAAGCTTGTGCAAAAGGGCGTGCTCATCAACGACCTGTTCCAAGTGGTCCAGCAGGATATCAACGGAAACGTCCGTGAGGACGACCGGATCCATTTGACGGACAAGGGCATCGCCCTGTGCGCAGAGGCCACCGTAAAGGCGATTCATCAGGCGGAACAGGAGCTCTGAACAAACGGTCGCCAAGGCGGCAGGCTGCCGTGAAGTTTGTGCGGATAAGAAAGACAAAAAAGGACGGATAAGCCTTATCGGCTTGTCCGTCCTTTTTTGATTGGCCCTTTATTTTTGCAGTTTTTCAATTCCCTTTTTGATCCGGGCGATGGATTCCTCCTTGCCCAGCACCACGCACAGCTCGATGCCGCCGCCGGGGGTGAACTGCTTACCGGAAACCGCCACCCGCACCGGCCACAGGATCAAACCGTTTTTCACGCCCAGGCGCCCGATCAAAGCGAACAGTGCATCGTGGATGGACTCCTCCGTCCAGACGTCCAGCCCCTCCAGCACCGGGAGAACCTCTTTGAGGGATTCCAGGGAGTTTTCCTCGTTGGTTTTCATCTTTTTGTGGCAGTACAGCGCTGTGTCATAGTCCGGGAGTTCGTCGATAAAGTCAATCTGCTCGGGGATGTCGGTAAACAGCTCTGTGCGGGTTTGCAGCACCCGGGCCAGCTCGTTTACGTCGATGTCCTCCCGCTTGACCGCCTGGCGAATATAGGGCATGGCGTGCTCTAAAAACGCCTCGGGGCTCAAGCGGCGGATGTATTCCCCGTTGATCGCCTTGAGCTTCTGGGTGTCAAAAATCGCCGGGGATTTGGAAATACCGGCAATGTCGAACTCCTGCACCAGCTCGGGCAGGGTGAAAATTTCTTCCTCCCCCTTAGGAGCCCAGCCCAGCAGGGCGATGTAGTTGACCACCGCTTCGGTGAGATACCCTTTTTCCAGCAGATCCTCAAAGGATGCGTCGCCGTTTCGCTTGGAAAGCTTTTCGGTGGCGTTTTTCATCACCGGGGAGCAGTGCACATACACCGGGATATCCCAGCCGAAGGCTTCATACAGCAGGTTGTATTTGGGGGTGGAGGACAAATACTCGTTGCCCCGGATCACATGGGTGATCCCCATCAGGTGGTCGTCCACCACGTTTGCAAAGTTGTAGGTGGGCATGCCGTCCGCCTTGATTAAAATCTGATCGTCCAGCACCGAGTTGTCCACTGTGATGTCACCGAACACCTCATCGTGGAAGGTAGTCTGCCCCTCGGTAGGCATGGCCTGGCGGATGACATACGGCACACCCGCGTCCAGCTTTTCCTGGATTTCTTCTTTGCTCAAATGGCGGCAGTGGCCGTCGTACTTGGGCGCAATGCCAGAGGCCTGTTGTACTTTTTTCAGCTCCTCCAGCCGGTCTTTGTCGCAGAAGCAGTAATACGCCGCGCCTTTTTCCACCAACTGCAGGGCGTAGTCCTTAAACATCCCCATGCGTTCACTCTGGACATAAGGGCCCACCGGGCCGCCGATATCCGGGCCCTCGTCCCAAACAAGGCCGGTTTTTCGCAGGGTGTTGTAGATAATATCCACCGCGCCCTCCACATACCGTTCCCGGTCGGTGTCCTCGATGCGGAGGATAAATTTCCCATTGTTTTTTTTCGCCAGCAGGTATGCGTAAAGCGCCGTTCTCAGATTGCCCACATGCATGTATCCGGTGGGGCTGGGCGCAAACCGTGTGCGAACCGTTGCGTCTGCCATCGTTTTGACCATTCCTTTCAAGTGTTTGCGTATTCAGATTCCTGTGTACTATATTACCATTATCCAAAAGGGGTTGTCAAATACCGGAAAACACAAAAAAGCCCGCTTGATTCCCGTGTTCAGCGCACACTGCCCTTTTGAGGAAGCAGGATGATCTGCCGCAGGGGGAGCCGCCGTTTTTGCGCGCCCCGGGCGGCCTCTAAAAAAGGCTCCCCCACAAACACATCCGAAATCAAAACCACCCCGTCCGCCCGGTCCAGCAGATCCGCCACCCGCAGCCTCACGTTTTCTTCCTCCTGGGGAAGCTTTGGAAACTCCTCTAAACAAAATTGGCCGGCGTTTTTTTTGCACAACTGGAACGCCTCCTGGAATACAGGGTTGTCCTGTTCCACCCAAAGCACCACCGGAAGCCCCATGGCAATCGGGGTGCACTGGCGTTTTAATTCCTGCTGCAGATTGTCCCCGTCGCTGAAATGCGCCTGCTGGTCACAAAAAACCACAACTCGAAATTCTCCCCGCATGTTTTTATCCTCTCAGTAGAATAATTATTGTGTTAGTAGAATTATACTCCAAAATATCCCCTATAATCAAGTTACAAAACAAAATAAATGCGCAAAATTGTCCCGCCAGTAAGGACTGGAAACCGGCAATTTGTGCATGTTTCTTACGCAAAGCGGAGGAGCGTCGGACAAAGGCTTTTAGAAGGTGAAGTTATGCGGGAAAAACGAAATATCATTGGGGAGCGCATGCGGATCGCCCGGCATTCTGAACAGCCCAAGGCCCCGCTTGTGGATATCAGCGCCCGGCTGGAGGTCATGGGAGTTAAGCTTTCGGTGGATTCTTTAAGCAAAATCGAGCTGGGGCAGCGTCCGGTGACCGACAAGCAGCTGGTGGCCATCGCCAGGGCTTTAAAGGTCTCCACCAGTTGGCTGCTCAAGGAGACAAACGAGCGCCGGTAAGCTTGGCTGTCCACCAAAAAACGCGGAAGAAAACGGCGTACTGCACGTTTCCTTCCGCGTTTTTTAACATTCGATCTCCTGATCCACCGGCAGGGAGGCCACGGCGTTTAACGACAGCCCCGCAAATTTTTCCGCTTTCCACTCGTAAAAGCCCTGGCTGCCCACCATGGCGGCATTGTCCCCGCACAGGGAAAGGGGCGGCATGTACAGGGCAAAGCCATTCATCCGGCAGTCCGCCGCAAGCCGCCCCCGCAGGCCGGAGTTGGCCGATACCCCGCCCGCCAGCACGATCTTGTCATACCGAAGCTCCTTGGCGGCGGCGATCAGGCGGCTGCACAGACTTTCACACACCGTCTTTTGAAAGCTGGCGGCCACGTCGTCCCGGTTTAACTCCTCCCCTTTTTGCTGGGCGTTATGCACTAGGTTGATCACCGCGGTTTTCAGGCCGGAAAAGCTTAAATCGTAGGGATGCCCCTCCACCTTGGGAACCGGCAGCCGAAACGCATTGGGGTTTCCCCGGCCTGCCGCCGCATCCATATGTACCCCGCCGGGATAGGGAAAGCCCAGGCACCGGGCGGCCTTGTCGTAGGCCTCCCCCGCCGCGTCGTCCCGGGTGCGGCCGATCACCCGAAACCGGGTGTAGGTAAGCACCTCAATGATGTGACTGTGTCCCCCCGAGGCCACCAGGCACAAAAAGGGAGGTTTCAGCTCCGGGTGGGCCAGATAGTTGGCCGCGATGTGACCGCGGATGTGGTGTACGGGGATCAAAGGCTTGTCCGCAGCCAGGGCAAGCCCCTTGGCGAAGTTGACCCCCACAAGCAGCGCGCCGATCAGCCCCGGCGCGCAAGTCACCGCCACCGCGTCCACCTGAGGGAGGGAAAGCCCCGCCTGCTCCAAAGCCTGCCGGGTGACGGGGACGATATCCTCACAGTGGCGGCGGGAGGCGATTTCCGGCACCACACCGCCGTATTTTTTATGCTCCTCAATCTGGGAGGCCACCACCGAGCTCAACACCCGGCGGCCGTCCTCCACCACAGCGGCGGCGGTCTCGTCGCAGGAGGATTCCAGCGCTAAAATCCGCAAAAACGGTCACTCCTTTTTGTTTGTATCCCGCACCATCAGCAGGGCGTCCTCGGTGGGATGATGGTAAAACCGGGCGCGCTTTGCCACCGGGACAAAGCCCATCTCCTGATACAAGCGGATTGCGGGAAGGTTTGATTCCCGCACTTCCAGGGAAAACCGGGACGCGCCCCTTTGCTCCGCCTGGGATAAAAACGCTTTCATCAGCGCCCGGGCCACCCCACAGCGGCGGAAGCTTTCCCCGCAGGCTAAGTTGTTCACGCTGGCTTGATCCGCCACACAACTGCCCATCAGGTAACCGGCCGCTTCTCCGTCCACCAACGCGGTTAGATTCAGGGAAAAAGGCTGCTTCAATTCGTCTTCAAAGCTTTGGCGGCTCCAGGGCTCGTCGGGAAAAATCCGCTGTTCCATCCGGCAAACCGCGTCCAGGTGCTCGGCGTCAAACGGCGCCACCAAGATCTCACGCATCGGGAAATTCCTTTTTAAAAATGTTGATCAGTGCATCCCGGCAGATTTGATAGTCCTCAAGCTCCAGCCCATAGGGGTCGATGATGTCCAGCACCTTGATCTTTGAGGCGCTTTCGGGAACTTCGGAGACGATGACCTCCTTGTGTCCGTTGCTCATCACATAGATGAGATCGGCGTTTTTAATGTCGTCGATCTCCAGCCGCTGTGCTTTATGCTGGGTTAAATCCAGCCCGATTTCGTTGAGAGCGATAATGGCGTTGTCGCTGGCCGGCTGTCCGAAAAAAGCCGCCACGCCCCGGCTGATGACATGGTATTCCTCCGCCTTGCCCAGCTGTTCCAGCCGGTCTTTGAGCAGAACCTCCGCCATAGGGGACCGGCAGGTGTTGCCGGTGCACACAATCAGGATGTTTTTCATACGTTTTAATACCATTCCCTTCCCAAAAGTTGCCAATCCCTTTTCTGCCGCTTTTTTCTTTTTTTCACAGCAGAGCCTATCCTTTGGCGGCATACCAGGTGTCCCCGGTGTTCACATCCACCTTCAGGGGAACCTTCAGCTGCGCCGCATGCTCCATTTCTTCCTTTAAAATCCGGGCGGCCTTGTCCGCTTCTTCCTGTTTGGCCTCCAGAATAATTTCGTCGTGCACCTGTAAAATAATCTTCGCGCCGACCTTCTCGCATTCCAGCCGGTCCGCAACTTTAATCATGGCGATCTTGATGATGTCCGCCGCCGTCCCCTGGATGGGTGTGTTCATCGCGGCCCGTTCTCCAAACATTTTCAGGTTGTGGTTTTTGCTGGAAAGCTCCGGCAGGTCCCGCCGCCGTCCGTACAGGGTGCGCACATAGCCGTGCTCATGCCCGAAGGCCACGCTGTCCGCCATGTAGCCGCGCACCCCGCTGTATGTCTGCAAATACTCGTCGATATACGCCTGGGCCTCCGACACCGTGACCCCGATATCCTTGGACAGGCTAAAGGCGCTGATGCCGTACACAATGCCGAAGTTGATGGCCTTGGACCGGCTGCGGAGCTCCTCCGGCACCTGATCCAGCGGCAGGTGGAACACCTGGGACGCGGTGGCCCGGTGGATATCCGCGCCCTGCAAAAACGCCTGAATCATGTTCTTGTCGTCCGCGATATGGGCCAGGATCCGCAGCTCGATCTGGGAATAGTCCGCGTCTACCAGCACGCAGCCGGGCGCGGCGGTGAAAAACTTGCGCATCTCCCGTCCCAGCTGGGTGCGCACCGGAATGTTCTGCATGTTGGGCTCGGTGGAGCTGATCCGCCCGGTGCGGGCCTCGGTCTGTTTAAACACCGAGTGGATCCGCCCGTCGGGCTCCACCGCCTTTTGCAGCCCCACCACATAGGTGGAGTTGAGCTTGGTGAGCTTTCGGTACTCCAAAATCAGCGGCACAATAGGGTGCTTGTCCAGCAGGGATTCCAGCACCTCCACGTTGGTGGAGTACCCGCTTTTGGTCTTTTTCCGGGTGGGAAGCCCCAGCTTGTCAAACAAAATCCCGCCCAGCTGCTGGGGGGAGTTGATGTTAAACTCCTCCCCCGCCAGCTCGTAAATCTCCTGGGTCAGGCTCTGGATATGCCCCTCCAGGTTTTTTCCGAAGGCGGACACCCCGGCGATATCCACCGCCACGCCGGCCAGTTCCATGCCCGCCAGCACCCGGCAGAAGGGGAGCTCGATGTCCCTTAAAAGCCCTGCGAGGTCTTTGGCGGCAAGCGCCCGCTCCAAACAGGCGCACAGCGCGGGGAACAGCGCAGCTTCGGGCTGTTCTCCCGTCGCGTGAACGTCCGGGAGATATTCCGCCCGCAGCGCGGCAAGGTCGTAACTTTTGGCCCCGGAATCCAGCAGGTAACCTGCAAGCTCTACGTCCAACACGACGTTTGTAAGCGTCAGCCCCTGCTCCATGGCCCACCGCCAGGAGGATTTTGCGTCCGCGGTCCGCTTAGGGAGGGCGCTTTTGCATATGAGCTCTTCAAACGCCCCGGCGGCGTTGTAGTTGTAGCAGATCACCTGATCGGGCAGACAGAACAAAAGGCCCGCCAGCCCCTGCTTGTCAAACTCGGGCAGAAAATCCAGCGTGTCCCCCTTCGCCAGCAACGCCTGCGCGTCCTCAAACGAAGGGTTTGTCAGAACCTCTTTTTCCACTGGCTTGGCCGCGGGAGCAGATGCTTCCTCGGGCATCTCGCCGGCGAGCCCCAGCTTATCCAAAAGCTTATTCATCTCAAGCTCTTTGAGCTTTCCCGCCAGCTCCTCGTTTTGAGGGTCGTTCGCTTTGTAATGAGAAGGCGTGAGATCGACGGGCACGTCGAAGACGATCTCCGCCAGCTTGCGGGACAGATAAGCGTTTTCCCGATCCCCTTCCAGCAGCGTCCTCACCCGGGGCTTGACCGCGGGGTCGTCCAGATGCCCGTACACCCCGTCCAGGGAGCCGAACTTCTGGATCAGCCCCAGGGCGGTTTTCTCCCCGATCCCCTTGACCCCGGGGATGTTGTCCGAGCTGTCTCCCATCAGCGCCTTGACGTCGATGAGCTGCCGGGGGGTCACCCCGTACACCTCCCGGATTTTTTCGGGGGTGTAGACAATGGTCTCCTTGGTGGTGGCCAGCAGCACCGTCACCTGATCGGCCACCAGTTGTAAGCTGTCCCGGTCGCCGGTGGCGATAAAGCACTCGTCCCCATTCTGGGCGCAGGCGTTGGAAAACGCCCCCAGGATGTCGTCGGCCTCATACCCCTCTTTTTCCACCACATGGTACCCCATCAGCGCGATGAGCTCCTTGACGATGGGGAACTGCTCCAAAAGTTCCTCCGGCGTGGCGTGGCGGCCCGCCTTGTAGGCATCAAACTGCAAATGCCGAAAGGTGGGGGCGTGCACATCGAACGCCACCACCACCCCGTCGGGTTTTACATCCGCTTTAAGCTTAAGTAAAATATTGAAAAAACCGAACACCGCGTTGGTGGGGATCCCGCTTTTGGTGGAAAGCTGCTTGATCCCATAATAGGAGCGGTTGAGGATGCTGTTTCCGTCGATGCAAAGCAGACGCATAGAAGGTGACTCCATTCCGCCGGCGGCAAAGCGTGTCCCTTGACGCGCGGCCTGATTCCAGCTATAATTTCTAAAATAAATCCTGCTCTTTCCCTTAGTGTTGGACAGCCGCAGGAAGAATATGTACAGCGTTCCACCCTGTCGCAGGGTTGGAATGTTCGTTGGCTCCTATTATTATAGTTGATTTACACGTAAGAATCAAGTGAAGAAAGGCGCGGCAATTGTGCCCTTGCGCCAAAAAGAACGGCGCAATTTGGCTCCGTCAAAGCCGGCACAACTCCCCGGTTTATGAGAAAGGAAGAATCCGAAGCATGCAAACTATAACGATCGGTCCGGTTCAAATCGAACGCACCGCCGCGCTGGCGCCCATGGCCTCGGTGGCCGACCGTGCGTACCGGCAGATCTGCAAGCGCTTTGGCGCGGCTTATGTGGTGGGGGAAATGGCCTCCTCCAAGGGCCTTTGCTACTCCGACCGGAAAACCGAGGAGCTTTTGCTCACCACTCCGGAGGAGGAGCCCATGGCCGTCCAGCTGTTCGGGGACGATCCGGATTTTATGGCCCGATCCGCCCAGAAGTGCATGGCCTATTCCCCAAAAATCATCGACATCAACATGGGCTGCCCGGTGCCCAAGGTGGCGGGCAACGGCAGCGGCAGCGCGCTGATGAAGACCCCCGAGCTGGCGGCCCGGATCGTTGCCGCAGTCAGCGAAGCGGTTCCCGTGCCGGTGACGGTGAAAATCCGCAAGGGTTGGGACGACGCCCATGTCAACGCCGTGGAGTTCGCGGCGTTGATGGAGCAAAGCGGCGCGGCGGCCGTCACCGTCCACGGACGCACCCGCCAGCAGATGTACCAGCCGTATGCCGACTGGGATATTATACGAAAAGTAAAACAGGCGGTTTCCATTCCGGTGATCGGCAACGGGGACGTGACCGATGTGAGCTCCTGTTTGGCCATGTACGAGCAGACCGGCTGCGACCTGGTGATGATCGGCCGCGGCTCCTACGGGCGGCCGTGGGTGTTCCAGCAGATCCGCCACTACTTGAGCACCGGGGAACTGCTGCCCGATCCTCCCCTTCAGGAGCGCATGGACATTTTACGGGAACATGTCAAGCTCATCTGCAAGTACAAAGGGGAGGCCGCCGGCATGCGGGAGGCCCGCCGCCACGCGGGCTGGTACATCAAGGGGCTGCGGGGGGCGGCTTCCCTGCGGCGGGACTGCGGCTCCCTGGCCACCTACGATGATTTATTACAGTTAGTTGAAAAAGTGTTATCTTTAAACAATGAGGAATAACCTTTGCCAAAACAGCCGGACGGATGGATCATCCGTCCGGCTGTTTCCGGATTATTCAACAATTTTACACCGAATCCCGTTGGTATTTAAAAATACGCAGAATTTCTGGAGCGTGCCCTTGGTGAATCCGTCTTTGCGCAGTACGGCGTCCAGTCCGGTCGTCGTTTTTAAAATCATCAGATTTTTTGTAAGTACAACTTTTTTGACGCGGCAAAGCTCCATCCTGCTTTCGTGATGAAGCCGCAAATTGCGCTCATAAAAAACATGAGGGAAAAAGGAAATTTGGATTTCCGCCCACTGGCCGCCATTAAGTTCCCGTCGGTTCTTGGTACTGCTTCGGATGCACAAGAATCGGATGCTGAACATGACCGCCCCAAAGAGCAAAATGGTCAGGATCATCTGGATATTGTTGTCAATCGGCCCCCGATATATTTGAAAGACCGCCATACCAATCTGCACTCCATTGACGGCAAAGCTGATGGCGCACAGCACGTATACAAGGCGCAGCCAGGGCCTTTTTGTAAATATGCACGTATAATATTCCTTGATGATGTCACGGCTGTCCACATATTCGTTCACAAACAACGGCTCCATATTTGCCCCTCCTGCGCACGTCTTTTTTCACACCTTTATTTTATCAAACCGCCCGCCGAAACACAACCAGTTTCAGCGGGCGGTTTTTTACAATGTCTTTAAAAAAATCCCAGTTGTCCAGTGATATTTCCCCGCCCATTTGTCAATGCTAAAGATGGAAAAATCCCACAAACAAAACCATGTTTCTGTAATGGATCGAAAAGGAAGGATACCCATGAAAAAACGATTGCGCATCGGGCTATGCGCCCTGATGCTTTTTTCCGCCTTTGGCCTGACCGCAGCCGCAGCCTTGTACGACTGGCCTCCGTCGGGCAAAGAAATTTCCACCCAGTCGGTGACGCTGCCCGGCGTCAAAGGTCAGCAGGTGCCCTTTGCCTGCACCGACCTGGAATTTCGCATGAACCTGGCCGCCGGTTCCCTTCAGGAGATCACCGTCACCCAGGTCCCCAAGGAAACCGAAGGGACCCTGACGGTAAACGGCAACCCGGTCAAGGCCTATGACACCCTGACCCGTGATGAGATTAACCAGATGGTCTATACCCCCAAGGAGGGGGCCGTATCCGCCAGCCTGACCTTTGTTCCCAAGGCGGATGAAGCGGCGACCACCACCGTTTCCATTGCCCTGGCCGATCAGGAAAACACCGCTCCCATCATCGAAAGCGGGAGCTTTGACACGGTGGAGGACGTTCCCATCAAAGGAGTTTTATCGGTGTACGACGCGGAGGGCGACCAGATCCGGATCCAGGTGGTGAACGCTCCCAAAAAGGGAGAGGTGTCCTTTGAGGGCGCTTCGTTTACCTACACGCCTTTTTTGGGGAGCACCGGAAAAGACCGGTTCTCCTTTGTGTGTGTGGACAAGGCGGGCAACTATTCCAAAGAGGGGCTGTGCGACCTGACCATCGAAGCTGCGGGAACCAAATTTGCATACCGGGATATGACAAACAACCCCTCCCACTACAGCGCCATCAAGCTCCGTGAAAAGGGCGTGCTCACCGGGGAAAAAATTGGGGACGCCAGCCTGTTTTATCCCAAGCGGACCGTCACCCGGCAGGAGCTTTTGATGATGATTCTGTCTGCCTGTGGCGCGGGCGAGCCCGACGCCTGTGTGAACACCGGACTCACCAACGACTCCGCGATCCCGCTGTGGCTCAAGCCTTATGTCAAACAGGCGGTGGACCGCAAGATCATCACCGAGGACAAGTTTGTCCCGGACGAGATCCCCACCCGGGCGGAGGCCGTGGTGCTCATCGACCGTGCCGCGGGAATGGACGATGTGAAAAAACAGGCCCTGCGCCTGTCCGACACCGCTGCGATTCCCAACTGGGCCTTACAGTCCTATCTGAATCTGTCCGCCTATAAAATGCTGGATTTGTACGACGGAGCGGCTCATCCCACCAGCGCGCTCACTCGGGACACCGCCGCGGATCTTGTCTGGCAGCTTTGGAAGTATCACGATCAAAACGAAACCATCAAATAAAGGAGTCCTCTGCTTTGAAAAAACGACTGATTGCGGTGTTCTGCGCCTTCTGTGTCATGGTAAGCCTACTGTATGTGCGCCTGAGCGCCCTGTCCACCTCCAAGGAGCTGGCCCAGGCTGCCCAGAAGCAGAGCAGCAAGACCCTGACGGTTTCCACTGTCCGAGGGCAGATTTACGACCGCCGTTATCAGCCGCTGGTCAACCGGGAAACGGTGTACCGTGCGTCAGTGCTGCCCCAGCCGGAAAACTTCGACGCGGTGTTGGGGGCGGTGGACGCCTCCCGGCGGGAGGATGTGCTCAAGCTCCTCCAGCAGGGCGACCCCTTTGTGATCGAGGTAAACAAAGCGCTTCTCGGCGTCCCAGGTGTGCAGACCTTCCAGGTGCCCCAGAGGTACCAGGACAATCAAACCGCCGCCCACATTGTGGGCTATTTAAACGGGGATGGCGCAGGCGCCTCCGGTATTGAAGCGGCCTATGACGATTTGCTGACCGAAAACGCCGTGTCGGCCACCATCTCCTACACCCTGGACGGCATGGGCCGGGAGCTGGCCGGCGCGCAGCCCACCGTGACCAATCCCCCCGCCGGTACCGGCGGAGTGGTGCTCACCATCGACCGGGATCTGCAGCAGATTGTAGAAAAAGCGGGCAGCCAGCTCAAACGGGGCGCAATTTTAATGCTGGAGCCCGCCACCGGAAAAATTCGGGCGGCGGCCAGCTTTCCGGCCTTTTCCCCCAACAACCTGGCCAAGAGCATCAAGGACGAGGAAAACGCCCCTATGATCAACCGGGCGTTCTGCGCCTACAGCGTGGGGTCTACCTTTAAAATCTCCACCGCGGCCGCCGCGCTGGAGCAGGGGGTTTCCCGTTCTTTACGCTACACCTGCACCGGCGTCATTGATGTCAAGGGGCAAAAATTCAAGTGCCACAAGCTCGCCGGTCACGGCACACTGGACATGGCGGGCGCCATGGAGGAATCCTGCAACCCGTATTTCATAAACCTCGCCCTGGGACTGGACAAGGAGCGGCTGGTGTCCCAGGCATCCGACCTGTCCTTTGGCAAAAGCTACGACTTGGCGCCGGGCATGCGCACCCAGCCGGGTTACCTTCCCACCCAGTCGGAGCTTTTTAACCCCGCGGACGTGGCCAACTTCAGTTTCGGCCAGGGTAAGCTCACCGCCACACCGCTTCAGGTTGGGCTGATGATGTGCAGTGTGCTAAACGGCGGCCGCACCCCCCGGGCCTCACTGGTGGAGGGAGAGACCACCGACGGCAAAACCCTTTCCCATGCCCAGGAGGACTCCGCTACTCTGCAGGCTATGAGCGCACAAACTGCGTCCACCATCAAACAGTTTTTGGTGGACGCGGTCATGGTGCGGGAAAACCAAAACGCCAAACCGGATACGGTCAGCGCCGGCGGAAAAACCGGCACCGCCCAGACCGGCCGGTTTGTGGACGGAGTGGAAATGGTACAGGCGTGGTTCGCCGGCTTTTTCCCGGCGGACCAGCCCAAATACGTGGTGGTGGTCCTGGTGGAGGACGGCGACTTTGGAAACACCTCCGCCAGCCCAATCTTCCGTCAGATCGCCGATGAGGTCACCGCATTGGAAAAAAACCGGAGCTGATTTTTTCACATTCCCACCGCCCGTTTGTGGAAAAAGCCCTGTCTGATTGGACAGGGCTTTTCTTTTGCATGCAAACATAATATTTTCTAAAAATGGTAAAATCTGTTATTTTGTCTGCCGCTTGCGACATTTTTTTTGAATCCCCACTTTTATAATGAGGGTACCGGTCCATCCTGGGCAACCTGTCATACTATGCCCCGGAACCAAAAAATATTCCAAACTGGTGGTGTCGACATTGAAATCCGCTTCTCTAGAAATAAAAACCGGCGGAAAAAAGACGGCGGACAGCGCAAAACGGGCCTTGACCTACGCGCTCACCGTGTTCTTTTCCTTCTGCGCGACAGGAGCCAAAGTGCTGTCCGCCCTATCCCCCTTCGGGCTGGCAGCCATGGCCGCACTGCCCTCCAACCTGTCTTTTCTGGCCTTTTTCGGCAGCATGGCGGGGTGCCTTGTATTCGGTGGAATCACCGATAATCTGTCCTATCTGATAGGGCTTTTGGTGATGCTGGCGCTCAAATTTCTGCTGTCATCCTTTCCAAAGCTTAAAAACAACCTGGGGCTTTTAAGCGTACTGTCCGGCCTGGTGATGCTGGCCACGGGTTTAGTGACCGCCTATACCATCAGCCTTTCCCCTGCAGGGACGGCCTTAAAGGTGGCCGAGGCGTTTTTATGCGCCGCCATGACCTATTTTATGGGGACCGCCTACCGGCTGTTCACCTCCAAAAAGCCCCTGTCCACCGCCACCGTGCCGGAGCTTGCCAGCTCCGCGATTGTGCTGAGCGTTTTGCTGCTCTCTTTGTTCCCGCTGTCCATTGGGTTTGTGAGCGTCGGCCGCACGGCAGGAGCGCTGATCTGCCTGGTCTTTGCCTATAGCTATGGGCTCACCGGCGGCGCGGTGGGCGGGGTAATCGCCGCGCTGTGCGCCACCCTGTACGATCCGGACATGGCCGCCGCCGCGGGAATTCTTATCACCGCCAGCTTTTTAAGCGGTCTGTTTAAGCCTCTGGGGAAATTCGCCCAGCTGGCGGCCTTTGTGGTCACCCATGCGGCGGGGATCTTGATCGTCGGCGCGGGGGAAACCGCCCTTTTGCAAATGGTGGACGTGTTTGCCGCCACAGTGCTGTTTATGGCGGTGCCCGAGCGGTTTTTATCCCGGATCGCCATCACATTTCAAAGCGAGAGGGCCTTAAACGCCTCGGACGATCCGGGAAAAACCATCGCCTCCAAGCTCCAGTTCGCCTCCAAAACCCTGTCGGACCTAAAGGATTCGGTGGAGACGGTGTCTGAGAAGATGGATCAGATCTCGGGCGCCAATATCAGCTCGGTGTATGACAAGACGGCGGACATGGTGTGCCGGCGGTGCGGGCTCAACATGTTCTGCTGGGAGACCGCCTACAACGACACCATGAACGCCTTTCACAGCGCCACCCCCATCCTGCGGCAAAAGGGGAAACTGGAAAAGAACGACGTTCCCGCACATTTTCAGAACAAATGCTGCAAGCTCAGTGAGCTGACCTCCACCATCAATCACAATTACCAGACTTTTCTGGCCAAGGAAAAGGCCATGCGCCGGGTCAGCGACTCCCGCAGCGTGGCCATCGAACAGTTTAATGGAATTGCCAACATGCTGTGCGAAATCAGCTCGGAGATCAGCGACGTGGCCAAGTACGACGACCGGGCAGCCCACAAGGCACGGGAAATCCTCACCGTGCTGGGCCTGCACCCGGCGGAGATCTGCTGCCTGATCGACAAGTTCGGCCGCATGGGGCTGGAAGTCTATCTGGACGAGCCTTTGCGGGTGGACATCAAAATTGTGGCGGACAAGGTGTCCGACGCGCTGTCCCGGGATTTTGACCTGCCCAGCGTGATGACGGTGGACGGACGCACCAAGCTGGCCTTTTTTGAGCGGGCCAACTACACGGTGGATTTTTCCGCCAGCCAGTCCGCCAACAAGGGGAACAAGATCTGCGGGGACTCCTATGAATATTTTATGGACTCCAAGGGCTTTGTCCACATGATTTTAAGCGACGGCATGGGCAGCGGCGGCCGGGCGGCCATCGACTCGGTGATGACCTGTTCGCTGATTTTAAAGCTTATCAAAGCAGGCTTTGGATTCCAGGCGGCGTTAAAGCTCATCAACGCCTCTTTGCTGGTCAAGTCAGACGATGAGTCGCTGGCCACCCTGGACGTGGCAAGACTCGACCTGTACACCGGCAAGGTGGAATTTTTAAAGGCCGGCAGCGCCGCCTCCTTTGTCAAACGGGGCGGGCATGTGCTGCAAATTGATTCCGGCTCCCTGCCCATCGGGATTTTACAGAACGTGGAGTTTGACACCTCCACACTGAACATCGAAAACGGCGACGTGGTGGTCATGGTGTCCGACGGGGTGCTGATGACCGGCTCCAAGTGGATCGAGGGAATGATCGAGCACTGCGAGGGCAAAACCGCCCGGGAGCTGGCGGACGAAATCCTGAAAGAGGCCAAAGCCCGCAGCGAGGACGACCGCTCTGACGATCTGACTGTGCTGGTGGCAAGGATTAAACGAGGGGTATAGAACGTTCGGGTCGAATGTTCTATACCCTAGCTTTCCTGTCATAGAACGTCCGGGTCGAACGTTCCTTGTAAAAATACCTGCCGGCTCGGTGACCCGGCAGGTATTTTTTTGCCTTAGCTTTCCTGTCCTTCCTGTATGACATTGATTGCTAGTATCCGACCGATCAAAAAGTCCGCCCCAACGGGGCGGACTTTTTAACCAGTTCGCTTACTTTTTCAAAAACACGTCCCGCAAAGCTTCCAGGTAGCCGTAGCCGTTCAAGTCGTCCGGCTCCAGATAGCTGGTTTCGGTCCACTCGTTCCAGCTGTTGACGGTAATCAGCGGAGGCTGATCCGGATGGGAATCGGCGTATTTTTTGGCCATTAAAAAGGCTTTTTTCAGCATCTCAGGCGTGTTATTTTTCACAATCCCCTGCCGCAGCTTGCGGAACCTGGGGTTGTTGTCCCATCCGCAGGACACATGGGGGAAATATGGCACCGGGCATTTATTCTGGAGCTTTTCCCACTCGGCTTCCACCCCGGGGAGAATGTCGGCGTAATCCTTGTCAATGTCGACAAAGTGGACAAACTGATAGTGGGTGATGCTGTCGTACCGGAGCGCTTCGATCAGCCCGTAAGCGTCCACATCCTTTCCGCTGTCCACCCCGCTTAAATTCATGGCGTTTTCGCTCCACATGGTCATCTGCAAGTGGAGTCCCGGCAGGCCCCGCCGGACGGCTTCCGCCCGGAACCAGTCAAACGCCTCCTGGGTCTCCCGCAGGCCGCCCAGCCCTCGGATCAGGTTGGGGGTGTCGTAGATCATAAACACCGGTTTTCCGTCGATGGTATAATAGTTGTCCAGCTTAAAATACGTTTCAATCAGGCGGATGCAGATCCGTTCAAACTCGTTCCGATCCACCGCACCGTCCCAGATCACCGCGCCGCCTTCGTCCGAGGTGCGGATGTCGCAGATGGTTTCCATGTTGTGGTTGGCCCACATCAGGTAGAATTTCATCTTGTGGCTGTTTTTAGCCTTCAAAAATCCGTCGTTCAGGCAGTTTTCCAAAAACGGCCGGCGGTCGTACCAGTACCAGTCGTAGATAAACACGTTGACGCCGTGATCCACCGCGGCTTCGATCTCCATCTCCATCACATAGGGATCAGCCTCGTTGACATAGCCCCACAAGGGCTTTCTGGGCCAGGTGTGCCCGTCAAACTTTGAAACGGAATTTTTCACCGACTGCCATTCTCCCATCCCTTCGGGCCAGAAGATGCGGGTGCGGGGTTCGTCCCCGGTGTAGGCGGGCCACACATACGCCGCCACGTCGTACTGCTTTCCCATTTTGTTCACGCTTCCTTTCCCTGCGTTTTGACAGAAAAGATTTCCCCCTGCAAAACAGGTGTCCGATGGTCTTTCCCGGTATCCTTAACCGGATTTTCCCATACAGTATACAGGAAGGCATACACAAAAAGAAGGACGGCAATTTTTTTAAAAACCGTCCTTTGTTGCAGAGGCGGGCAAGCGGCTCCGGTTGGCGCTCCGGTATGCGCCGGGAGAAACCCCCTGAGACTGCTCAAACAGCTTGTAAAAATACTTGACGTCGGAATATCCCACCCGCTGCGCTACCTGTGCCACCGGCAGGTCGGTCCGGGTTAAAAGCTCCATGGCGTTTTGCAGCCGGATGCTTTGCAGCATCTGCACCATGGTGGTTCCGGTGACCTTTTTAAAAATCTTGCTGAAGTAGCTCACGCTCAGGTAGCAGCGGGCCGCTAGATCCTCACATCGCACCGGCTGGGAATAGTGTGCTTTTAAATAGTCCAGCGCCTGCTCCGCCACCAGCTTTGCAAACGCTGACTCCTGACCGGGCTGCTGCCGGTACAGTCGGAAACAGGCAATCAGCAGTTTAATTAAATCCGCCTTGAGTACCTGCCGGTAGCCGGCTTCCTTGTGTTTAAACTCGGAAAACAGATCTTCCAGCAGCGGTTTTAACGGCTGCCGCCCCCCGTCCCGCAGTCGCAGATAGTCTCCAGGGGCATCCTCCTCCCCCAGGGTGTGCATTAAATACCGGTAGGCCACGTCCACAAAATTGTCGTTCTCCTTCAAAGAGCGGTCCACCGACAGGGGCTGAAAGATACAGTTGTAGACCAGCAGGGGCCGGTCCGGATCGGATCGAAACTCATGGGCCACATGGGCGTTTAGCAGAAACAAATCCCCCGCCGACACTTCCGACGTTTCCCCGCAGACGGTGTGGCTTCCCTTCCCCTCGGCAATGTAGGCGATCTCGATAAACTCGTGGGCGTGCATGGCGCACCGGCCCTTCACCCGTTCTTTTATGATAAAAATATCGTCGTCGTTTTGAAGGAATTCCTGGGCGGAAAGGGTTTTCATCTTCATAGAGGACTCCTTTTTGTTTGGAATTTGCCATCCGGGGATTCTGTTTTTCTTAGTAAACAAAGATACAGTTTGATTATAGCATAACCCCCAAGGATGAACCAGCGTTTTTACCGGGTTTTCTCCTGGAAAAACAGTTGTTTTTCCCTATGCGAACTCCACAAAAAATTCCTTCGTGCCACCGGGGAATTTTTTTCTCGTTTTTTCACGAAAACCTTGAAAAAAAACGCAAAAGATGGCAAAATAATACTAATCAACATTATTAGACGGCGCCGTCGGCCCCTGTCGCTTCCGGCGGAGAAAGGAACGTGAAACATGGCTCATCAGTTTGTGCTCATTCTGGATTTCGGAGGCCAGTATAATCAGCTGATCGCCCGGCGGGTCCGGGAATGCGACGTATACTGCGAGGTCCGCTCCTACAAGCGGGTCACGATGGAGGAGATCCGGTCGATGAACCCCGCCGGAATTATTTTTACCGGCGGCCCCAACAGTGTGTACGAGGAAGGTTCTCCAAAGATTGATCCCGCCGTCTTTGAGCTGGGCATTCCTGTGCTGGGCATCTGCTACGGCGCCCAGTTGATGGCGCACACCCTGGGCGGCAAAGTCGCCACGGCCCAGACCAAGGAGTACGGCAAGACTGACACGGAATTTAACATAAAAAGCCTTTTGTTTAAAAGGCTTCCCGCAAAGGGCGTCACCTGGATGAGCCACACCGACTATATCTCGGAGCTTCCGGCGGGCTTTTCTTCGGTTTCCCACACAGAGGACTGCCCGGTAGCGGCCATGGAAAATCCGGAAAAGAAGCTTTATGCCATCCAGTTCCACCCAGAGGTCATGCACACCGAAAACGGCCTTTCGATGCTGCACAATTTCTTGTACGCCGTGTGCGGATGCACCGGCGACTGGACCATGGGCAACTACGCCAAAACCGCTATCGCAGAAATCCGGGAAAAAGTGGGCTCCGGCAAGGTGCTGCTGGCCCTTTCGGGCGGCGTGGACTCCTCAGTTGCGGCGGCCCTGTTGTCCAAAGCGGTGGGCAATCAGCTCACCTGTATTTTTGTGGATCACGGCCTGATGCGGAAAAACGAGGGGGACGAGGTGGTCGCCGCCTTTCAAGACTGGGATATCAACTTTGTCCGGGTAGACGCGGAACAGCGGTTTTTGACCAAGCTCGCCGACGTGTCCGAGCCGGAAAAAAAGCGCAAGATCATCGGGGAGGAGTTTATCCGGGTCTTTGAGGAAGAGGCTAAAAAAATCGGCGCGGTGGACTATCTGGCCCAGGGGACCATTTATCCCGATGTGATCGAATCGGGATCCGGCGACGCGGCGGTGATTAAAAGCCACCACAACGTGGGCGGTCTGCCGGATTATGTGGACTTTAAAGAGATCATTGAGCCTTTGCGCCTGCTGTTTAAGGACGAGGTCCGCAAGCTTGGCACCGAACTGGGCCTGGCAGACTATCTGGTGTGGCGGCAGCCGTTCCCTGGTCCGGGCCTTGCCATCCGCGTCATCGGGGATCTAACCAAAGAAAAGCTGGATCTTCTGCGGGACGCGGACTTTATCTTCCGGGAGGAAATCGCCAATGCCGGCCTGGATCGGAACATCCACCAGTATTTCGCGGTGCTCACCTCCATGCGTTCGGTGGGTGTGATGGGCGACGCCAGAACCTATGATTACACCCTGGCGCTGCGTGGCGTGACCACTACCGACTTTATGACCGCAGATTTTGCCCGCATTCCGTACGACGTGTTGGAAAAGGTGTCCAGCCGGATTATCAATGAGGTAAACGGCATTAACCGGATCGTGTACGACATCACCACCAAGCCCCCGGCAACCATCGAATGGGAATGATCGCCATCTCCCCGGAAACCCAGTGTTTATGCGGGTTTCCGGGGTTTCTTTTTGCCTCGGGGTACACGAAAGGTACA